>DEKA01000034.1:3335-3515 GCA_002353635.1 Lachnospiraceae bacterium UBA2734 | reverse complement strand
GAACGAAGCAGAATGTTCCGACGACCGGCCGGACTAAATTGGCCCGCACAGAACGCTCTCCCTCGTTCGGCTCTTACGAAGCTCACTCGGGAGAGCATTCTGCGCGGCCAATACACTGTATATGGCTGAGGATACCGGCAGGCAGGCTGAATCAGACAGGCCGGGCGGAGGAATGTTCTG
>DEKA01000034.1:0-3303 GCA_002353635.1 Lachnospiraceae bacterium UBA2734 | reverse complement strand
TGGCCCGCACAGAACGCTCTCCCTCGTTCGGCTCTTACGAAGCTCACTCGGGAGAGCATTCTGCGCGGCCAATACACTGTATATGACTGAGGATACCGGCCGAGAGGCATGAAGAAGCCCCGCAAGGAGCGTTCTCCTGAGTGAGCTTTCATGCTGTGCATGAAGTGCGAACGAAGGAGAATGACTCCGCGCGGGGCTTCTGTATCACATATTGTTTATATCAGAGGCTGGGCCTCATGCCTCGCGAAGACCCGTGTAGCCCATCAGGAACTCATCGACCTCCTTCGCGCAGTGGCGGCCCTCCGAGATCGCCCAGACGACGAGCGACTGCCCGCGGTGCATATCACCGGCAGTGAAAATCTTGCCGGTGCCTGCGCGGTAGGAGCCCTCTTTCGTCTGCACGACGCCGCGGGGCGTCAGTGCCACATGAAAGGCCTCAGGTACATACGGCTCACAGCCTGTGAACCCGGCTGCAATGAGCAGCAGATCACAGGGAAGCTTCTTTTCGGAGCCCTCCACAAGATGCATCTTCCGATCCTTGTCGAACGTCACTTTTGCGGTGACGATCTCCTTCAGATTTCCCTTCTTGTCAGTGTGATACTCCTTCACTGTCGTCTCGAAGACTCTGGGGTCATGCCCGAACACCTCGATGGCCTCCTCATGACCGTAATCGGTCTTTAAGACCTTCGGCCACTCCGGCCACGGGTTGTCTGCCCTTCTCTCCACAGGGGGCTTTGGCATCATCTCAAGTGCCGTAACTGACTTGCAGCCGTGGCGGATCACAGTTCCGATGCAGTCATTGCCGGTGTCGCCGCCGCCAACAACCACCACGTTTTTGCCCTTGGCGCTGATGAAGCCGCCGTGCTTCTCCAGAGATGTGGCAAGCGTATCCGGGCACTCCAGAAGGCTCTTTGTCGTAGAGGTCAGGAAATCCACCGCATAATAGATGCCCTTGATCGCCGCGGGATCTGCGCCGGCCAGGGACCTCGCCTTCTTCGCGCCGCAGCAGAGGATCACAGCATCGAACTCCTTCAGGAGATCATCTGCGGAGATGTCCGTGCCGACGTTGACGCCGGTTCTGAAGACTACGCCCTCCTTCTCCATGAGTGCGCGGCGCCTCTCCACGACGTGCTTGTCCAGCTTCATGTTGGGGATGCCGTACATGAGAAGTCCGCCCACGCGGTCCTCTCTCTCGAAGACTGTGACGCTGTGACCGCGGTGGTTGAGCTCATCCGCTGCTGCAAGGCCGGACGGACCGCTTCCGATGACAGCGACCTTCTTGCCGCTTCTGACCGCGGGAATTCTCGGCACAACATAGCCGTTGGCGAAGGCTGTCTCAATCGTGTACAGCTCATTGTCATGAATCGTCACGGGATCGCCGTACTCGCCATTGATGCAGGCCTTCTCGCACAGGGCCGGGCACACTCTTCCCGTAAACTCGGGAAAATTGCTGGTCTTGGCCAGTCTCGCATATGCATGCTGGTGATGTCCCAGCCAGATCTGATCGTTCCACTCAGGAATCAGATTGTGCAGGGGGCACCCTGTGACCATTCCCTTCAGTTTCATCGCCGACTGGCAGAACGGCACGCCGCAGTTCATGCAGCGCGCGCCCTGCTCCATCCGCTCCTTTTCGTTCAAAGGCAGATGGAACTCGGAGAAATTCCTGATTCTCTCCCGTGCCGGCACATCAATATTGTTCTTTCTCTGGTAATCCAGAAATCCTGTAGGCTTGCCCATTATGCCGTCACCTCCTCAAAAGCTTCGAGCACCGCATTATCGTGCGTGATGCCCTGTTCCTCATAGCGGCTGATCGCCGTCAGCATGCGCTGGTAATCGTTCGGAACAATCTTCTTGAAGTCAGGAATGTAATGGGCGAAGTCGGCAAGGATCCTGGCTGCGAGCGCAGATCCCGTCTCCTTCTCGTAATCCTGCAGAATATCCTTCAGCTCCTGAATATCGTACTTGTCCGTCAGTTCCTGGAGCGAAGCCATATCCTTATTCATGCGCAGATACAGCGTGTGGGCGGTATCGAGCACATAGGCAAAGCCGCCGGACATGCCGGCTGCAAAGTTCTTGCCTGTAGGTCCAAGGATCACGGCCCTGCCGCCTGTCATATACTCGAGGCCGTGGTCACCGCAGCCTTCAGCAACAGCAACCGCACCGGAATTGCGCACGCAGAATCTCTCACCTGCGACACCGCAGACATAAGCCTTGCCGCTCGTTGCGCCGTAAAGAGCGACGTTGCCGATGATGATATTTTCATTAGCCTTGAAAACAGAACCCTTCGGAGGCACAACGACGAGCTTGCCGCCGGAGAGGCCCTTGCCAAAGCCGTCGTTCGCATCGCCGGAGAGGCGGATCGTGAGGCCCTTCGGTGCGAATGCGCCAAACGACTGGCCGCCGCCGCCCTCTGCAGTTACAGTGATCGTGTCATCAGGGAGATCAGTGCCGCATTGCTTGGTAATCTCACTTCCAAGGATTGTGCCGAAGGCCCGATCCGTCGACGACACCTTGATGTGCACGCTTGCGGGCTTTACATTTCTGCCCTTTGCTGCCAGCACGTCATGAAAGGCCGGCAGAAGGACGGACTCATCCAGTGTCTTCTCCAGATGGAAGTCGTACACGTGCTCGGGGTTGAAGTGCGAAGCCGGTGCGTGTGCATATACAGGATCCAGAATGTAGGACAGATCCACCTCGGAGGCGCGCTTTGTCACTGCGTGTTCCCTCTTCTTCAGGCAGTCCGTGCGGCCCACCATCTCTGCTACAGAACGGAAGCCGAGGGAAGCCATGATCTCACGCAGCTGCTGCGCAATAAAGAGCATGAAGTTCTCGACATACTCCGGCTTGCCGGCAAATCTCTTTCTGAGTCTCTCGTTCTGTGTGGCGATGCCTGCAGGACATGTATCCTTGGAGCACACGCGCATCATCATGCAGCCCATNNGCAAAGCCGTATTCCTCGGCGCCGAGAAGCGCTGCGATGGCGACATCGCGGCCTGTCATGAGCTTGCCGTCCGTCTCAATGATCACGCGGTCGCGCAGGCCGTTTCTGATCAGGCACTGGTGCGCCTCAGAGACGCCCAGCTCCCACGGAAGTCCTGCGTTGTGGATGGAGCTCCCGGGTGCGGCGCCCGTGCCGCCGTCGTAGCCGGAAATCAGGATGACCTGCGCGCCGGCCTTGGCAACGCCGGATGCAATGGTGCCTACGCCCGCCTCAGAGACGAGCTTCACGGAAATTCTGGCGTCGCGATTCGCGTTCTTCAGATCGAAGATCAGCTGTGCGAGATCCTCGATGGAGTAGATGTC
>DEKA01000038.1 GCA_002353635.1 Lachnospiraceae bacterium UBA2734 | reverse complement strand
CCGCGAACAAGCCTTTTTCACCCCCCAAACTAAGTAAAAATGCCATCAGAAAAGGAAACCACAGATAATAGTTCTGCTTCCCGTATCAGACCATCTGCGCAGGCCGGTTTTCAGGCCTCATCGCGGATGTACCCGCCGTGATCTCGCCGGCCAGCGCAAAGCCCCTCTTTGCGACAATCACCGCGATGATCTCATTGATGACCGCCGCTGCAGCAATCGTCCCCTGGACAATCGATGCAAGCTCCGGTCTCGCGCTCAGCGTCTGACATGCAATGCCCGTGAAAACAAGGGAAACCCCGGAGTGAGGAAGAAGCGTGAGGCCCAGATATTTCCGCACGGTCTGCGGCATCTTCGTCACGGTCGCTCCGAATCTTGCTCCCGAGTATTTGCCGAATGCACGCGCCGCAATATAGATAAAGGTGTATGCGCCCGCGCCGAGGATCAGGTGATAATTGAGCGGAGCACCCAGATCAACGATGGCCGTGACGAGTGCGACGGTAAGAATCGGATTGAACCAGGTCACAAGCTGACTCAGTTTTTCCTCCGGAATCATGTTCGAGAACACAGCCGAGAAAGAGACTCCCATCAGCATGTAGTTCAGCGTGATATTCGTAAAGACCCTCGTGTTGAAATACAGGCCGATCGCTGCCGTGGCTGTGATACCGGCGATGAGGATGGCCAGTGTGCCGGCCTTCCCTGGCCGCTTTTTGAGAAGAAGGCCTGCAGCAATCCCGGGCACGGCGCCGATGGCGATGGGCAGAAGAATCATTACGGGGATCATGGAGAGCGGAACGGCACCACCAGAGACACGGCTTGCGATATAGGAGTTGACGCTGAAGAAGACGACAATGCCTACGATATCATCGAGAACTGCCATGGGCAGGAGTGTATCCGTCACCGGTCCTTTTGTGTGGAATTCCTGCACGATGGAGAGCGCCGGTGCCGGCGCGGTCGCAAGGGCGATGCCGCCGAATGCTAGGGCGAGAAAGAGAGGAACGCCCTGTACTGTAAAGACTGCAGCGAAGACGGCGGAGACAATAAGGAAGGTGCCAAGAGACTGCGTGAGCGTCGTCACGATCAGGGCTTTTCCGTAGGAGCCGATTTTGCTCCAGACCAGTTCCGTGCCGAGCATCAGGCCGAAGGCACACTGCATCCAGGTGATGCAGATTTTATACCACGAGGCGTCCAGGAGACTCTGCGGCATGAGGCCCGCCGCATGCGGTCCGAGGAGCATGCCGGCGATGAGCCAGCCGAGGATCGCAGGCATTTTCAGTTTAGAGATGAGCTTGCCTGCAAAGAAGGCAATGACCAGAACAAGAATCCAGCGAAGCAGCATCATTTCTTACATTTCCTTTCTGTTATAAGTTTTCTGAGAAGAACCTCACATGCAGGGTGACTTTTCAAGACTAATCGAATACATGCTGATATCAGTGGGGCTCATTCCTTTCAAGGATTCCATAGAAGAAGACATCGATCAGCAGCCGGCAGGTCTCCTCCTTCTTCTCCATCTGCTCCGGAGGGAGGCCTGCGGGTGCTGCGGCATTCCACATGGTCTGCAGTGTAGTGAACAGCTGTGCGGCCTGCGCAAAAGTGAGATCTTTTCTGATCGGCTTCTGCCGGAGAATTGCGGAAATGACTTCACGGTTCACCTGGTCGAACTCTGCTCGAACTTCCCTGATCCGATCCTCCATGGAAGACTCGGGCATTGCCGTGCAGCGGCAGAAGAGCTGCGCGAGATCGGGGTGCTCTTTGAAAAAGCGCATTCTTGCATCGAAGTAACGTTGGAGGAGATCTGCGGCGGGGGCGTTGTTTTCAGAACGGACAGTGCTCTTGATCTCTTCCGTAAGGCCCGTGAAACAGGTCTTCAGACAGGTCAGATACAGGTCTTCTTTTGAGGTGAAGTAGTGGTACATATTGCCCTTGGAGACATGACTTTCCTCACAGATGACATTCATGGATGCCGCTTCATACCCGTGCGCTGCGAATTCGCGCACGGCACTTTTCAGGATCAGATCCCTTGTTCTTTGATTTCTCTCTTCGCGCTTCATGCGCACCTCGCTCTTCTATGCATGCCGGTCTGAAGGTTGATTCAACAAAATAGACTGAATGGTCTATTTTAACGCGTGTGGAATGGCTGTCAATAGAAGCTGTGTACTGACAGATGGATGTGACGTAATGAGAGGCTGCAGTATCCTGAACCAGTCGTGATGATATGTGTTCCTTCCTGCACATTATATGTATAAAATTTACGAAAATACTTAAATGCTCCTTGACTACTTGTCAAATGTGTGGTTGGGGGGTACCATATTTTAGACAGATTATCTACTGCGTCGGATTTTTTGGCAGGACAGGAGCAATTCTTCGAATTCATTTGCGAATTGTTCCGCATATACAGGACAGCTCTATAACTTCAATAGCTAATCGGAAAAGGACATCATTGCAGAGAGTTATAACTGCAGTGGGGTCCTTTTTGCGTGTATGTTCGCCTGTCTGTCAGAAGATCAGTACAGTTAAGGGGAGAGTATAGATATGAAGAAGAAATTCGTCTGGAATCGCGTGCTGGCTTTTGCGGGAGCGTTCGTTCTCGCTGCCACAACAGTGGGCTCAGACTACATCACAGTCTCTGCGGACGAAACCGTGGAGCAGCAGAGTGCAGACACGCAAGAGAGCACTGAATCTTCTGAGGCGAAGACGGAACCTGCAGATGAGCAGGGTGAGTCGGCGCAGGAAGAGACATCCGAGTCTTCCGGTGAGGGCAGCCAGGAGTCCGGCGGCAATACGGACAACTCCGGTGCGCAAAAAGAAGAAAACGGCACGGATAAGGAGAAAACGGCGGAAGCTGACGAGGCTCATTCCGGCTCTTCTTCATCAGAGAAAACCGATGCCGGAAAGTCCGGCTCTGAGACTGCTCCTTCATCAGAGAGCACGAAGAAGGACGGCCAGGACAGCACTGCATCAGACGCTTCCAACGGCGCAGATGCAGCATCTTCTGCATCCGGTAGCGATGAAAGCGGCACAGCAGATTCTGCCAAGACAGGAGATTCTGCTTCCAAAGAAGGCGCTTCAGATGCATCTTCTTCAGACAGTACGTCGACGGCAGCCACAGAAGCTGTGACGGAAGGTGTCACAGAAGCTTCCACAGAGGGCGTTGCCGAGGCTGTGACAGAAGCTGCCACAGAAGCACTCACCGAAGATGAGGAAGAAGAGGGCTGGCTGGACGAGCCCCTGACTTATGAAGAAAAAGACTACAAGGTCGAAGTGACACCCGATGAGGATGCTCATATCGAGAAGGGAGCTTCCCTTGTCGTCAACGAGATCACGGATGACCACGACGACTACGATGCATACGTGGACGATGCCAGAGAGGCAGTGGAGAAGGACTGGAAGGACAGCCACGCGGATCAGGCTGACTCCGCAGTCTTTACAGACGGCGAAGCTTCCTCCGACAGTGGTGACAAGGAGAGCGCATCTTCTTCCGAAAGCGACAGCCAGGATTCAGTCAGCAACACTGAGAGTTCCGACAGCGCTTCAAAGAATGATACGGACAGCACATCTAAGGAGAAGGTAGCGATCAGCCCTCTCCGTCTTTTTGATATCCATATTGAGAATAAAGACGGCGATGAGATCCAGCCCGACGACAAGGTCGATGTAAAAATCACCTTCGACGACGCGGTCGATCTTCCCGATGACACAGAGGTGAAAACCGTCCATTTTAAGGATGACAGTGACCAGGAAGATGCGGATGACGCTGAAAAGACGGACAGTGCGGACACAGATTCCGACAGCGACCAAAAGGGACCTGACGGAACAACACCTGAAATCATCGATACAGATACAAAGAGTGATGGCGACAATGACAGCACTGCCAAGGAGGTGTCCTTCACAACTGACTCCTTCTCCGTTTTTGCAGTCATGACGGCACAGACCGAAAAGATTGAAGCCGCTGCAGCAAAGACCTCGTCTGCCAATGTTGTCCATGACTTCAAGGCAGAAGTCTTTTATGGCGGATCGACGGCCTCCGATGGAAAATACGTCTGGAACGCCCAGAACCACGCCAAGGGCCACCGCTTCCATTACCGCGTGAGCTTCAGCCTGGGCAATGAGGACAGCGGAAGCGACAAGAATTTTGAGCCTAAGACGGTCGAGATCACCATCCCCAAGACAATTCTGAAGGACCGCAATGGCAATAAGGCCGATGAGTATGAGATGTC
>DEKA01000003.1:4284-62752 GCA_002353635.1 Lachnospiraceae bacterium UBA2734 | reverse complement strand
TTCCGCAGGCAGTAGACGACGAGCAGAGCAAAGACCGCCGGCGCCAGCACCTTGCCGAGATACAGAACATAGTCCGGAATCTTCCTGCCTTCCGGAAAAGCGATATAGGGCAGAAAGCGCGTCAGCACCGTGCCGGCCACGATCACGGCCAGCGTGATCAGCATCTGCGTATGTGTCATGATATACTCCTCATGTTCATTTCAATATACCGCGAATTCAGCTTCACCGTGCCTACCTCACTCCTCCGCCTTCTTCACCTTCGCCCGCTCGTCTGCGTCCTTCTCGAACTTCTTCCTGCCAACCGTCAGCACCACCAGAATGATGAGCATCGACGGAATGATGAAGTGATCCGGCCCGAAAACGGCAAGCGCTGCAATGGAGCCGAAAATCCCGATGAGCTCACTCGCATGGTCCTTCAGACACGTGCGCAGGGTAAGACCGTCCTGCACCCACTGGTTCATGAAAATAACGGCGAACATGCTCGTCATGACAAAATCCAGGCCTTTCGTATTGAACGTGATAAAAGACCCGAACACCGCACCAAGAAGCGATCCGAGGACCCAGTACATCTGGTCGAGAAAGGAGACCCAGAGATAATACCAGCTCCTGTCGACATCCTCCGGCACCTTCGCGGAGTAGTTGAGCGCAAAGGTCTCATCGCTCGTCGTATAGATCAGATAGAACTTCTTCCATCCCGTCCCCTTGTACCTGGACAACATGGACAGCCCATAAAAAAGATGCCTTGCGCCCACCATCACCGCAGTCACAAATGCCGACGCCGGGTTAAAGGATGACAAGAGAATGGAGACCGTGAGGAACTCCATGGAACCTGTATAGATAATGAGGGCTGTCATGACGGGCAGCCACCAGGGAAATCCATTGGTAACCATAAGAATCCCATAAGTAATGCCCAGGAAAATATACCCCGTCATCACCGGAATCGTCGATGCAAAGCACGCGCGCAGCGCCTTCATCGCTCTGCCGCCCTGCTTTACAGCTGCCGTATCACTTTCATCTCTGCTCATTCTGCTCTATCTTTCCTTTATTCCGCGCAGAGGTTCTCCTTTTAAAAGCATCCCCTGCATTAAATTATGAGTGTAACTGCCCCTCGGATTTCCACACTTTCGTGTGATTCTGTGTATTCTTTTCCTCCAGAAATACCCTTAAAATGTCAATAACAGACTGGAAAACCCATTGATCTGACATGCGCATATAATGCGATTATACTATCGATAGAAAAAAGAAGAAGATATAATTTCGATACAGTACCCGCGAACCGGGATGCGTCCCTCTCCGGATTTTATAGAAAAGGGGAAAGAACATACAGTACCCGCAATCCGGGGTGCGTCAGCAATGCATAGATGAAAAGATTTATATCCCGATCCGGGAGAAGCCAATTCAGTCATTTTCCCCGGGCACCGCTAAGAATGCGGCACTGTGGACGGGATTGAAAGAGCTGTTATTAGAAAACGGCAGAACAGACAAGAAAGCTGATCAGAGGAGGACAATCCATGAAAACAGCTGCCATCGCTATGTTTGTCATCATGTACACAGTTATGATCGTGCGCCCGAAGTGGCGNNCACTTCGCTGCCTGCATCACGGCCGCGCTCTTTGTGATCACGGGAATACTCCCTCTGCAGAATGTACTCGGCGAGATCGACTGGAACGTCATCCTCATGATCACTGGCACAATGGTCATCGTCGACTTCTTCATCGACTCAAAAATGCCGAACCGTCTCGCCGACATCCTTCTGGATAAGGCGCCGAATGTCATGTGGGTGACCATTCTGATGTCCATCTTTGCGGGCGTCATCTCTGCTTTCATTGACAATGTGGCTACCGTCCTCATGGTCGCCCCTGTTGCCCTCTCCGTCTGCCGCAAATTGAAAATAAATCCGGTCCCCATGGTCCTTTCCATTGCCGTCTCCTCAAATCTGCAGGGTGCCGCGACGCTTGTCGGCGATACGACCTCAATCATGCTGGGTGCCTATGCGCACATGGACTTTATGGACTTTTTCTGGATGGACGGCCGCCCCGGTATCTTCTTCGCGGTGGAACTCGGTGCCCTGGGAACCGTTGTGGTCATGTATTTTCTCTTCAGAAAAATGCGTCAGCCCGTCTCGGCCGATGAGATGACGGAAGTCACCACGAGAGTTCCGGGTATTGTTCTGATTCTCCTCGTTGTCAGCCTCATGGCGGCTTCTTTTGTAAAGAATAAGCCTGAAGTCACCAACGGACTCATCTGCTGCGCTTACGCTGTTTTCTGTATGATATATGACTTCTTCCACACGCAGAGCCCGAGCGGCGCCTCAAGAGCACTGAAGTCGATTGATCTGCAGACAGTCATTCTCCTTGCCGCTCTCTTTGTCGTCATCGGAGGACTGAAGAGCACTGGCATCATTGAGGATCTGGCGGGCATGATCGCGGGTATCGGCGGGAATAATCTTTTCCTTCTCTATACGGTCATTGTCTGGGGCTCTGTTGCGATCTCGGCCTTCATCGACAACATTCCTTATGTGGCAACGATGCTCCCCGTTGTTCAGGGCATCGCTTCAATGATGGGGATATCTCCGTATCTTCTCTACTTCGGACTTCTCTCCGGCGCAACGCTCGGCGGAAATCTGACACCTGTCGGTGCATCCGCCAACATTGCGGCGCTGGGCATCCTCTTTAAAGACGGACACGATGTTTCCATGAAGGAGTTCTTCAGGATCGGTGTGCCGATGACACTCACAGCCGTGACAATCGGATATCTCTTTATCTGGTTTGTGTGGAGTTGAGCGCGATGCGCGAAGGAGCGGTGCACATTCGCTTCGGCACTCATGTGTCTACGCTCATGTTGCGCTGGTCTACGCTCCGCTTCGGTCCGCTCGTAGTACACGCAAGAAGACCCGGCCAGGAACAATTGCTTCTCCTGACCGGGTCTAATTGATGTCCGTTCGATCCGACCTTATCGATCGGTCACCGCAGTATCTCTTCTTATAATGCATTTACTGCAAACCTTCCTTTCTGGCTGTCTGATCTTCAATCAGCACCAGCTTACCGGTTTTCTGCCATTTACTTGAGACCTATCTTATTCAGTTTTCTCACGCTGCTGCTCATTTTAATCTCCGTTGCCTTTTCTCACTTGCCCACATGAATGTGCATGTGGTCCGGGAACTGTCTTCCATAAGCTCTGCAGAAATCTCTGATCTCTTCAAAAATCTTCATATGTTCCTCCTTCCTGATCCCTCGTCCGACATCCTTTCGGGGTTTCCGGATAAGCAATCAGATGCTTAATTGCTAATTGTCTGTCGTTTTCTTCTTTTGTTTCTCTATTATCACTTTTTATTTCTTTCCTTGTTCTAATTGTATGTTATATCAACTCTTATCAAATGTGAAATACGACTATTATGATGCTTATCATATCATTAACGTATAATAAATTTTGAAGTATATTTTCAAAGTAATTGACTGTGTGGTGTTTCAGACTCAGTTCACCATGAGTGTAGACTTCGCAGAGTATTCTCCCTCGTTCGCACTTCATTCACATGAAAGCTCACTCGGGAGAACACTCTGCGAAGGCCATACGTTACGAGATGCCGGGAATACCGTATGGCAGACCTTCGTAACCCCAGAGGGCAATTTTTTCTAAAAAGATAAAGGCAGGCCGGGCGAAGGGACTTCTGCTGAGTGAGCTTTCGCCGCAGGCAGTGCGAACGAAGCAGAATGTCCCAACGTCCGGCCGTAAGGTATAAAAAAGCACCTGCATCTGTGCAAATAACAACACAGATGCGGGCGCTCTCGATTATCATATCAGAGGATTTTCTGTTCCGGCAAAGCTCCTCAGTTCTTCTGGTTCAGCAACGCTTCAGCCTCTTTTTTGGCAGCCTCGGTTGAAGCTGAGGATGTACTGCTGGATGCTGCAGTCGACGATGCAGATGACGCCGCATCAGATGACGAAGATGATGAGGATGCAGCTGCATCCGAGCCAGAAGCAGACGCTGTCGCAGCATCCTCTGTCGATGCCTCATTGACAGCTGCATCTTCAGTAGAGGCCTCTGTGGAACCTGTTGAAGAGTCTGCCTTCGGCTCCGTTACCTTCACCGTCTGGCGGAGATGCTGCAGAACCATCTCCGTCATAAGATATTCTTTATACTCCTTCGCATCCTCAGCGCTCTCAAAGGATTCAATGCTCGTATATCCCTGACTGTAGGCATACTGTTGCTCGGCGTTCTGGAACTGCTCGTCGGTGACGTTCCAGCCCTCTTTATCCGCAATCGCCTGGAAGGCGATGTAGGACTTTGCGCTGTTCTCAGCAATCTCGCGGATACCTTCCTCGTAGTTGTCCTTTGTGTAGCCCTCAAACGACATCAGCGTAGGAAGGTCGACGCCGTACTGCTGTGCATACTGCGTATAAGCCGTGGTGATCTCGTCATCAAAGCGGTTCACCATCGCATCCGGCGGATCCTTCTTGAACGTCGTATTCTTTTCGATATAGTCTGTAATCTGGCTGTCAACATCCTGATCATAGGTCCGCTGTGCCTGCTGCTGCAGCATCTTCTTGATGTACGCCTTGTACTGATCCACTGTCGTCACATCACTGATGCCCTGTTTCTTGACAAAGTCATCGTTGAGCGTGGGCGTAACTTCCTTATAAATTTTGTTGATCGTGACCTCAAACGTCACTGCCTTGCCGGCAAGATCTGTCTTGCTGTAATCCTTGGGGAAAGTCAGGTTCAGGGTCACCTTACTGCCAACCTTCTTGCCGATGAGGCCGTCTTCAAACCCATCGATAAACGTATTCGAGCCAATCGTGAGATCCTGGTCCTTGGCGGATCCGCCATCGAACGTCTTACCGTCGATCTTTCCTGTATAATCGATGTTGACGACATCGCCGTCCTTGACAGTCTTGCGGTCCTTGACTTCTTCTTTTGTCTTGCTGTTCTGCAGGACGCTGTCAATGTAAGACTCCACCTGGGATGTGGTCACTTCTTCCTTGGATGCCTCAACAGTAATGGCGGAATAGTCGGGCAGCTCCACATAATCGGATGCCTTGATGCTGTCCAGATAGGCTTCATCCGGATATGTCTTCTTTTTCACCGTCTCAGCCTCTGTTGCGCCGGCTGCCGCACTCTCCGTCGATCCCTCTGTCACAGCTTCCGTCGATGCATCGCCATTGTTCTCAACAGGCTTTGCATTGTCCCCGCAGCCTGCTGCCATGGCGCCCACCATCATGGCCGCCAGTATCACTGCAATAACTCTTTTCTTCATAGATCCTCCATGATTCACGAAAGCGGCGTGCTGCCACCTGTTGCGAATCCTTATTGAAAATGTAACTGTTTAGCACCCCTCGAAAAATCGGGAAATCCGAATGGGGAGCCTGCTCACCAGACGGATTTTTCGACTTTTCGAGGGGCTGGCAAGGCGCGGAGGTCTTCGCTCCGCTTCGGTCGTTGCAAAACCAAGGTCCACAGGACCTTGTGCAACCTCTGAACGCCTACATTCCGAGAGCCGAAGGTTCTCGGTCGCTCTGATCAATCCGGCCTCCGAAACACCCTGCGCTTATGCCCGTACAGGAAGAGCCTTCATCCGCTGTTAAAACAGCATATCTTATATCATACACGATTGCGGATAATAATTCAGCACCCTTTCCGCGCCGCGGAATCCTTCCGGATGCACTGCACCGTGTACAGAAAGGCACTCACCACGCTGGTTCCGAGAGCAATGAAAACCATGGAGAGGACCAGTACATTTCCGTGCTGCAGTCCTTCCAGAATGTCGCCGTTTACAAGACTGTTCATCGTCGCATAGCAGGTACTGCCTGGAATCAGAGGGATAATACCTGAGATCAGAAAGACTGTGGCAGGCTTTTTGAACGCCCTTGCCATCGCTTCCGACCAGATACCCGCGGCAAGTGCGCCGACAAAACAAGGCAGCATGAAGCCGCCCGTCACCGCTTCCGTCAGAAGATAGACTGCCCAGGAGAGAAATCCTCCAAACGCAGCCGGCAGAATACAGTTTCTGTTGATATGAAAAACAAGTGCAAAGCCTGCCGAGCCTGCAAAGGCACTGATCAGCTGAATAATAATTGTCTGCATAACAAATCCCCTGTATGACTCTTCTTCGTCAATACCTCTTCCGACATCTGCGGACCTTCAGACAATCGCAGAAAGTCTTCTTTGTCAACGCCTCTGGACGACCACATCGATGAATTGCGACGTATTATGGAGCAATTCGAGATGGGAGATAAACAGATACGTATATTTTCATATAACTGCGCACGGTCACACCAGATGCATGGCGATCATGAAGCCGGCTGCCATGGCGAGCGCCCAGCTCACGCTCTCAATGAGGCGGAGCTGGCCGGAGATCGTATTGCCAACCATCATCTCCCGCACAGCGTTGATCATCGTAACGCCGGGATTGAGCAGCATAATGTCGCCGATCATGACCATAGCGCGGTTCAGGTCTTTCAGAAGGCCGCAGCACACGCCGATGGCGATGCCCACAACAGCGGAAATGGCAAAAGTGAACAGAATCCTGTTGGAGCTAAGGCGCCCCATCGTTCGCTGCACGGCCACGACGATCAATGACAACAGCGCCGCCGCGATGCCGTCTGCAAGACTTCCTCCGAAGAAGACAGAAAAGCTCCCGGCGCCCAGCATGTTGCCGGCGATTGTTTCGGCCAGGCTTCCTCTGATGTTCACCGCCTTCCGAATCTCCTGTTCCAGCTCATCCGGTTTCATCGGATGCGCACAGCACCTTCTGCTGAGTGCATTCAGCTGATCCAGGCGCACGAAATCGATATCATCCCGATCCCCCACTCTCCTCGTCTGCGTGATGACTTCTCCGTCCGGATACCGCATCGTGATCACAATACTGAAAATAATGGCGTACACATCCATATGCGCGCCATATGCCTCTCCGATCCTCCGAAGCGTATCCTCCACGCGGTTAATCTCCGCGCCGGAGCGCATCATCAGCTCGCCGATATCCATGATCCTCTGTAAAAGAGCTTCCCGCTCGTGCATATGTTTGTCTCCGTAAAAATCATAGCAAAGCGCACCACTTGCAGTACACGCAAGGAGCTGCGGCATCTCTGCCGCAGCTCCTGCTATTATACTGTATCGGATGCTTTTTCATTACGCCTGTTTTGCTCTTTTGGGAAAATGTGCCTCCGACTGCCCCTGTTTGCTCTTTTTGAAGATGTCTTTCCGATTGCTTCTACTTGCTCTTTTTTGACGAGGCGCTTCCTCCCTTGTCGGATTTTGAAGAGGCCTTCGCGTTCTTGTCGGAAGAAGACGTACTGCTCTTCTCTGATTTTGTATTCTTTTTCTCCGTCTTCTTTGTACTGCTGCCTGAGGACGAACTCCCGGATTTTTCAGTTTTCTTCTTCTCCGAAGATGCCGCGCTGCTCTTGGACGATTTCGTGTCCTTTTCTTCTGACTTCTTCGTGCTCTTCCCTGTATTCGCCGACGATGATTTCTCCGATTTTGCGGAAGAATCGCTCCCGGAACCGAAGAACAGTCCGCCTATCGAATCCGTCAGGGATTTTCCCGACTTCCCACTGTCATCATCCTTTGCGGAATTCTTTGAACCGCCGAACACTGAGAATGCATCGCTCATGGAATTGGAGGCATCCTCCATGGCCTGCATCGCATCGTTTGTGCTGTCGATCGCCTCATTGGTCTTCTCGAGGGTCTTGTCCGCGTTGTCAAGCGTATCGCCCACATGCTGGGTCAGCTTCTTCGTGTCCTTCGTGATCTTTTCGACATTCTTGATGGACCTGTTGGCCGAATCAAAGTCCAGAGAATCTATCTGGTCCACGACATCATTCAGGCCTTCCACTGCCTCATTGATCCCCTTGAGGGCAGTGCCCGTGCTGTCCATGACGTCGGAGATCTGGCTGAATGTATCGTCCAGCGAATCTCCGGTATTGGAGATCACATCACTGAGCTGATCTGCCGCATCATCTGTTGTATCGATCAGAATATTCGCATTGGCGACCGTATCATCGAGGCTGTTCAGCGTGCTGTCGAGGTGCGTCACAAGGCGCAGGACGCCCGGCGTCACTACAGCAAAAACACCCAGAAAGAGAATCAGCAAAATGACGCTCACAACAGCCGAGATGCGGGAACTTCTGGAATGCCGCCGCTGCGTCCTGGCCAGGTTCTCGAGGGACTTGGCAACCTCAGTCATCTGCCTTGCGATGTGGTCCATGGCAGGAGAGTCGGGTGCGTCATACCCCGCATATTGGCGTTCTCCCGTCTGTGTGTCAGACGGCCTTCTTGCCTGTTCGCTGTGTCCGGGCGTCCGGGCGCTGTCCGTAAACTGTGTGCCATACGCCTGTGACTGTGAGCTATTGGTTCTTCCTTCGCTGTGCAGCTCATCCGAACTATTGCTGTTATATGAGCGCTGCCTCTGCTGCCTCAGCGCATCAGGAATGCTCTGCGCCGCTCCGTGATCCGAGCCTCCATGTGCATTTTCTCCATTCTGCCGCTGCTGCGCAAACGCCTTCGCGATCTCCTCCTGGATGAGCCGCGCAATTTCCTCCCGCATCTCTTCCGACATGCCGCCGTTATTTTCAGAAGAACTGCTGCCGTTTGCTGAAGATGTACCGTTGAAGTTCTTTTCCTCGCCGCTGCCCATGCTCTGCCCCTTTCCGGCTCCGCACACGGCTCCATGAACACACATATACGCCCTGGATTTCATCGCCCCGGAAAGTGTGTTCATGCAACATTCAGGCTGTGCGCGGATACCCCTGCCTTCTTATAGAATATTTTATCATGACAGAGATGCAGTGTGGTATACAGCATCGTCTTCCATTTGGCGATATATAAAGATTTCGGATTTAACCTTAAGGAATACTTTACACAAGGCGGCAGTGCACAAGTTATATCAAAGCCTGTCTTTGAGATGCAGTATTCTCCTCTGTTCGTCGAAGAGATGAGTTAAAAAGGAAGATCCTTCCCACTACCGGGCGGACTCCGGACTTGCACCGGTTAGAAAACGTGCGCCGCCGGGCTCACCAGGAACAAATGAATGCTGCAGACACAGATCTGCGGCATTCATTTTATCGTCCCAGCTCAAACAGCCTGATGGCCTGCTCCGCCGTATCCGCAAGATTTCTGCGCGCGTTGTCCGGCTGCATCGCTTCTTCGAGGGTCACAATTCTTCTCAGGATCGGAAAATAAGCATCTATTCCATGGGCGTTGCATACGCCCGCATCCTCCGCCACAGAACCTGCGAATGCGATCACAGGCTTGCCATAACGCTTTGCAAGCGATGCTACACCGGATGGGCCCTTCCCCATGACCGTCTGCGCATCCAGTCTTCCCTCTCCGGTAATGACAAGATCTGCCTCTTTGATGTAATCCTCAAGGTGCGTCTCATCGAGGACAATCCGGATGCCGGATTCCAATACTGCATTTGTAAAGGTAAGGAAGGCAAAACCAAGTCCGCCCGCTGCACCGGTGCCTTCCCTTTGCGCATCTGTCTCTGGAAACAGTTTCTTTGCGAGCATCGCATAGGAAGAGAGCCACTTATCCATCTGTGCGATCATGGCTGCATCAGCGCCCTTCTGCGGTCCAAAAATGGCGCTGCTCCCCTTTTCCCCGCACAGAGGGTTCGTGACATCACATGCGATGCGGAACGTGCAGGAGGACAGCTCCGGAACAACTCCTTCATTCCCGATAGAAGACAGCACACGAAGCCCTTCTGCACCGAAAGGAACGTCTCTGCCCTCCTTATCCTTCATGGCAAACCCGAGCGCCTGCAGCATGCCGATGCCGCCGTCATTTGTCGCCGATCCGCCGATTCCCACAATGAAGCGTCGGCATCCTCTGCCAATGGCATCGCGAATCATCTCCCCAACGCCGAACGTAGTTGTATGCAGAGGATTCCGCTTCTCCTCGGGGACCAATGTGATGCCGGCCGCCTGCGACATATCCATCACGGCAGTCTCACCATCCTTCAGAATGCCGTATTCCGCCTGTACAGGTTCCCCCAAAGGCCCTGTCACACGCACCTTTGTAAATGTGCCGCCCATGCCGAGCGTCAGCGCCTGCACAGTGCCCTCTCCTCCATCCGCAAGCGGACGCACCTGCACCTGTGCATCCCGATTCGCGCGGAGAATCCCGGCACGTATTGCTTCTCCCGCCTCCAGAGAGCTCAAAGATCCCTTTAATGAATCAATCGCGATCACATACTTCATTTGCTGCCCCACTTTCTTGTTCACAGTCAGGTCAATATTGTCCAATTGGAGAGTTATCTCACCAAATGGCCTGTACCGCACTGGGTATCCATACTGCTGCTCTTATTATATCGGGAGCAGGAACAAATAAATATGTTATGCATAATAGTTATGTGTATAAAACACGCATATAATTTAGTATATAGGACAAATATGAGGAAGATCATGCCAATGCAGGATCTTTCCTGCATCCAAAACAGAAGAGGGGAAGCATGGCACAGATCAGCAAAGAAATCGCAGGTCAGATTGTTGACACCGTGAAGGATGTGTGCGGACACAATATCAATTTCATAAGACCGGACGGCATCATTCTGGCCAGCACAGACCCAGACCGGATCGGCACCTACCACGAAATCGGAAGAAAAGTGGCACAGACAGGAAAACCAATTGATGTGACGGCAGACAGCAGTTACAGCGGGACACAGCCGGGTGTCAACATGCCTTTTTTCTATCACGGGGAAGTGGCCGCCGTCATCGGAATCTCAGGCCATCCCAATGAGGTGAAAAAATACGCCTACCTGGCGCAGCGGATCACAGGACTTCTCATCACGGCACAGGAATATGATGCACGCAGCAGAAATGCAGATGCCGAGATGCACTACTTTGTGCGCTCGCTCGTACATGGAGAGGCGGTCAGTCACGATTTTTATCTGGATTTTCTGGAAAATCACGGCATTACCCCAGAAGGGGTGCAGAGAGCCCATGCCGTTCGTGGCGGTAAAATTGCATCTGAAGAGAACTCTTCTGACAAACCGCCACAGTGCAGCAGCGATGAAGCCCAGCTGTATCTGACAGTCGTTGTCCGCCTCGCACAGCACTACAATCCGGCAAACCTTTCTATGGTCGAGCAGGATATTCTCTCCACGTTCCAAAAGACAGGAAGTCCCCTCTATACCTTTGAGTATCCTAATGAATTCATTCTTATTGTTCAGAGCGATCAATTTCGGTCACAGGAGAACCTGTTCAAAAAAACTGCAGAAAAATACGGAGGACTGCTCAGGATCGGCGCCGGAGCACCGCACCATCTGATCCACCAGAGCAGATCATATACTGAGGCAGAAACCGCCGTCCGCGCGGCAGAGAAAGGTTCGGGCTATGCCGACTACAGCGCTCTTCATCTGGAGATTTTGCTGGCCTCTGTGTCGGAGCGTGCAAAAGAGCAGTTCACGCGGAAAACGCTGGCCGGACTGGACGCTAAAGACAGGCAGACACTGCGCGCATATTTTGAGAGCGGATGTCACTTGAAAGATACTGCGCAGAAGCTCTATATCCACAAAAATACTCTGCAGTACCGCCTTGACCGCATCAAGTCTGTCACCGGCTTCGATCCCCGCATCTTTGCGCAGGGGGTTGTCCTGTATCTGGCTATTCGCGAGGATTCCGAAAGCGTATACTGATTCACTGTTTCCAATTGTTTCACTGCTGCTTTGCTGTTCGAAACTCAAACAGAAAAATACCAGAGGCGAAGTTTCCCTGCCTGCACACAGATGCATGCACAAGATATACTTTATCTCTGGTATCTGACAATATATGTCAGCCGATATACGTTAACCTGAACGGTCACTCAAGCGTCAGCAGCAGTGCCATCTTGAAGCGTCCGCGGTCCGCGCGCACGGCATGCGCGCCGCCCTTGTCGAACTTGAAGTTCTCACCCTTATGCAGCACGTGCTCCTTTCCTTCATAGACGATGGTTCCTTCGCCATCCAGACCTGTAAGGAGTGCCTCGCCCGGTGCTGCATGCTCAGGAAGGCCTGTGCCTTCATCAAAGCTCATGACCACGAACTTCATGTGCTCGTCATCGATTACATCCATGTTGACGATTCTGCCGTCCTGGTAAGGAACCAGATCGCCAAGTGTGAAAACCCTGCCTGCCTCAATCACCTTATTCATGTTCGTATCCTTTCTGAGACTGATCTCTGTGTAGATCAGATCCTCCTGCGCTGCTATGCCAACCGGCGTTTCCGTCGGTGTGATGATCTGCTGCCCTGCGCTGACCTCGATCTCCTTCTGCAGATGCGGAAGCAGGATCTTCGCACTGCCCCTGTGCACCAGAATGAGCTTCGGATAGGCGTAGCTCTCGGCGCTGATCGAGGTCCCTTCCGCAAGCGCAAAGTCGTAAATAAAATACCCGTCTCCCTGATACACATCGCGGGAAATGGTGCATCCGGGCACCACTGTGTTCCGCTCCGTCGCTCTGAAAACAGTTCCGGCCTTTTCTTTGATCATGATCCCCGCCTCCTTTTTCTTTTCTGAAAATAGCGTACCATTTTTTAATACGTCGATATGTAACAGGCGTTACAATTTTCAAACTCATCTCATGGCTGTATCCTGATGAGCAGGTAAAATTCACATCAGCCCGCGACGGATATCCGCTGATGCAGAATGCCTCTTGATACAGCAATTCAACTCCAGTATGTGCGAACATCTGTGCTCCCATGATACAATCAAGACATGAGATCAGATTCATCCCGGAAAAAGACCTATATCGCCATAGACCTGAAGTCCTACTACGCTTCCGCGGAGTGCGCCGCGAGGGGACTCGACCCTCTCACGACGAATCTTGTCGTGGCTGACGAGTCGAGGACGGAGAAGACAATCTGCCTCGCCGTCTCTCCTTCCCTGAAGGCATTGGGAATCCCGGGAAGAGCCAGGCTCTTCGAGGTCGTCCAAAAGGTAAAAGAGATCAATGCACAGAGGCTCCGGCAGGCCATCCGTCTGGGCAGGGCTGCAGAGAAGGAGGGCGGGTTTGTTTTCAGCGGGGAGTCGCATGATGCAAATGAATTGGCTGCAGATCCGTCCCTGAAGCTCTCCTTTATCATCGCAAGGCCCCGCATGTCCTACTATATGAAGACATCGGCCAAAATCTACAACATTTATCAGCAATACATTGCCCCCGAGGACACGCTCGTCTACAGTGTCGACGAGGTCTTTCTGGATGCGACTGCCTACCTTCCTTTTTATCACACCACGGCGCATGAGCTCGCAATGAAAATGATCCGGCAGGTTTTAAAGGAGACACAGATCACAGCTACTGCCGGGATCGGGACAAATCTTTATCTGGCAAAGCTCGCCATGGACATCGTGGCCAAACATATGCCGGCGGACAAAGACGGCGTTCGTATAGCAGAGCTCGATGAGGAGTCCTTCCGGTATCTCTTATGGGATCATCGTCCGCTGACCGATTTCTGGATGACGGGGCGCGGCACACAGAAGAGACTGGCGCAGCTCGGCATCCACACGATGGGCGAGCTGGCCAGGTTCTCCCTGCAGGATCAGGAGGCGCTCTACCGCGAGTTCGGTGTAAATGCTGAGATTCTGATCGACCACGCCTTCGGGCAGGAGCCATGCACAATGGCGGACATAAAGGCTTATAAGCCTGTGGCGAACAGCATCTCGGAGGGTCAGGTACTCTCCTGTCCGTATTCCTTCGACAAGGCAAAAATCATCGTCGCCGAGATGGCCGATACGCTCGTCTACCGTCTGACCGACAAAGGAATGGTAACGGACAGCCTCACGCTCGACGTTGGATATGACCGTGAGAATGTGGATAAGGGCACTTACAAGGGGGAAGTACACGCTGACCATTACGGTCGATTAGTTCCAAAGCCTGCGCATGGAACAGCACATCTTGATCATCTCACTAACCTGAGCAGTCAACTGATTCCGGCCTTTGAACAGCTCTTTGACCGGATCGTGCATAAGAGCCTCACCGTGCGGAGGATGTATCTGACCGCCAACCGGATTGTGCCGGACGACGGATTTTACCAGATGGATCTCTTCCATAATGGGGAGCGGGAGGAGAAGGAGAAGAACCTGCAGAAGGCAATGCTGGATGTGAAGAAGCGGTTCGGGAGCAACGCTGTTTTCAAGGCGACAAGTCTCATGGATGGCGCAACGCTCCGGCAGCGGAACGGACAGATCGGAGGTCACAGGGCGGATTGATGAACGTGAGGGAGGCAGGACTTGTGTCACAGAAGAGACAGAAAACAGAACTTTCTTCTCAATGACAGATGAAACAAAAAAAAGACAGAAGGTTATTGAAACGATGAATGTTGACAATAAAACCGCAGAGACGAGAGCCGCAGATAAAAGAAGACAGAATTCTGCCGCATACAGTGCAGTCGCTGCGAAGTACGCGGATATCCTGCAGGAAAAGCGGCCTGCGCCTACGCACCCAAGGATGTCTCTTGTGAGCCGTGCTTCTATGTTCTCGCCGTTCGCCGCCCTGCGCGGATTCGATGACGAGATCGCGGATGTGGATGAGAGGCGCGCCCGAAACGGAAATTGAGGAATCAAATGATCAGATCGGTTATTTTTGATATAGACGACACATTATACAGCTATAAAAATGCAGACCGCGCAGCAGCTAAGGCTTTGGGCAGCTATATTGAGCGGCAGTTCGGTATTCCCACGCAGGATGCCCTCGATGAGATCAATGCGATCATGTATGTAAATTTTGACCGGATGGGTCCTGTCGCCGCCAGCCACAGCCGCGTGATCCGCTTTCAGAACTTTCTCGAGCGCCATGATCTTCCTCTCTTTCCACACACCGCAAAGATGACCGAACTGTATTGGTCAGCCATGGTCGGTGCGGCGGTCCCGGAGAGAGGAATCACAGAATTCATGCAGGCACTTCGCAGGCGCGGCTGCACGATCGGCATCGGCAGCAATATGACCGCCTATATCCAGTATAAGAAAATCGAGCAGATCGGCCTTGGACCTTTGATCGACTATGTCGTCACAAGCGAGGATGCCTGTGTGGAGAAGCCGGAGCCGGGATTCTTCTCTTTCTGTCTGCAGAAGGCGAACGAATTCGAAGCGCGCCGTCCTCATGCCGGAAGAACTGAACTCAGAGGGGCCGCGGGACAAAAGGCCCGCTTTCAGGAGCGGACAATGCGGCCTGATCAGGTCCCGGATCCAGCATCAGGCACTGAACCGGCTGCTGCGGCGCTCTCTGCAGAAGAAATTCTCTTTATCGGTGACAACATCCGCTTCGATGTGGAGGGCGCACTTGCTGCCGGCATGCATGCCGCGTGGTACCATCCGGCAGAAATCACAGAAAAAGAGCGCAGCGGCCACGCCGATGCGCTCTCGAAATGTGCTGTCCTGACGGATTTCTCCTCCGCCTTGCAGCAACCCGATATTTTGCTCCTGCAGTAGGGATTTGCCGCTTCCTGAGATATGCTGCCGATAAGAGAGTGCGTTCTTCTCTTCTCTCAAAACGGGAAGTTGAAGATCATTCACTTCCGGTCACTTTTTCCAGCACAGTTATATCCTGCAGGCTTCAGCCTGCGATAAAGGTTCACAGAAGGGACTTCACGAACTCCTCAACCGTACCCATATCGGCAGTGGGCTCGAAGCGGCGGACGACATTGCCGTTCCTGTCCACAACAAACTTTGTGAAGTTCCACTTGATGTTCGCGTTGTTCTGATAATCGGGGTCAATTCCCTTCAGCATTTTGTTCATCATTGCGCAGGTCGCCTTCGCCTTCAGGCCCTTTGCATCCTTCTCAAATCCTTCGAAGCCCTGCTGACTCTTCAGGAAGGTGTAAAGAGGCTCCTCCTTCTCGCCCTTCTCAGGATTGTTGTTCACAAAGGTCTTGTGCATCTGCGGGAACTGTGTGTGGTACTTCAGCTGGCAGAACTTATGGATGCCCTCATCGTCCTGCGGTGTCTGGCCTGCGAACTGGTTGCAGGGAATGTCGAGGATCTCAAATCCCTGATCGTGATACTGCTCATACATCTTCTCAAGGGGCTCATAATGCGGTGTGAAGCCGCAGCCTGTCGCTGTATTCACGACAAGAACCACCTTGCCCCTGAAATCGCTCATCTTCACATCTTCGCCCTTCGGATTCTTTACGGAATAATCATAAAAGCCTGCCATCATTCGTCCTTTCTCTGCCGCCTGGCATGAATATTGTCTCCCGGAGTATCCTCCGGCATCTTATGTCTCTTTACTCTGCGTGATCAATATACCGGGTACTGTGCAGCCAATAGTCTGTTATGCACTCGATAACTTTCTCATCTGTACTAATTGTATTGTGTACAATTTAATTTGTCAATGCTATGTAATTATTCAGCGATCCTTGGGCGCTGCCATCATTGATAACTTTGGTGTTTTATTTTCATACTCTTTGGTTATACTGAATATTTAATCATCGATCTTCGGTATACATGTATAATATTCACAAATTTTATCATTTTCTAATTTTCGTCAACAATTTAGACTTATATCTGTTAAACTTTTGTCACGAGGTCAGTCTGTTAAAAAGATTCCGCCTCATCAGGGGAGAACTCGCAGGCCGGAGAATGCCCTGAGACGCTGAACCAGGCAGCAGACTGATGCCACCTTCTCCGGGCACGTTGTCCGGTTCACCGCACATTCTGTATATATAACAGAGTGCTCACCAAGCGCTTCTAACAACTTCGGCGCAGAAACCGTTCCCTGTGCACGGGGCAGAAATCTGTCCTCCGATCTGTCTGCAGCAATCGGGAAGCTTCCTCTCTGCCTTGCGCGCATTGTGCGGAACATCTGTGCAGAAGTCTCCACATCCTCCTGGTATAATGACATAAAGAACGGCGGGNNGGTGTCCGCCGCCATTTCTGTCCGTCAGCAGTCTGCAGCCGTTGTCTGTGTCCAATGTCTGCATCCACCGTCTGTGTCTGATCTTTGCAGCCATTGTCTGTGTCTGATGTCTGCATCCACGAATGGCAATTCTTTTTATTATCAATCAAAAGCAAAAAGGTTGAGCCCGGTGCCGGTGATCCAATCCTTCCTTCTGCCGACTTCCCCGTCAATCAGGTCCAGCACAATCTCACACGTACCGCTGATTCTGGCGCTGTTGAGATGCCCTCCGTGCACGGCCCCATTCTCATCCGCCACATTGATGTGCAGGTGTTGGTAAACCTTTCCGTCCATCTGCGTGATGCTGCCCGCAAGAGACGTTATCTCGAGCGGCTCATTGAGTTCCGTCTTGTTGTAATGCTGCTGTGCAACATTGTACAGGCCGAACTCGACATGATCTGCCGCGCCGATGCCAAGGACACTCGCGCAGCGGATCTGCTCTTTTTCGCAGACCTGCAGGATTGTGCTCACTACCTCTTCGCCCCGGTCAATCCGAAGAACGACCTTACTGCCGAATCTTCTGTATTCCATCCGCTCCCTCCTTCTGTGCAATATCTCCTTTCCGGAACATCCCCTCCTTTGAAAATACATCCTTTTCCGGAAACATTTTCTCTCATAGCATCTGCTCTTTATATCCGGTGCTGTTTGCTGTACTGCAATCCTGCCCGTCGTTTATTTTCAGCAGTACACTTGACATAAGTATAGCATATTCATATGCTGATCAATATGATTACTTTTAGTAATTATCAGGAAAGATAATTTTCAGCCTGCTGCACGATACTGAAAAGTTCTATGACTGCATAGAATACAATTCTGCCGTAACGATTCTGCAGAGCGCTTTCAAGGGGAGACGAACCGTGTTAGATGTACAGACCGCAAAGAACCTAATGGATTCGATGTATCTCGCAAAGAGGATCTGGGAGCAGCAGCCGCGCCTTCCGCAGGGGATGAGCCCCGGCATGATTCATGTGCTGGATGCGCTCGTGCAGCTGGAGTCGAACGGCGCAATGGTCTGTGTCAGCGATATCAGTGACCGGCTGGGCCTCCCGCGCCCCGGAATCACAAATTCCGTGAAGAACCTGGCTGCACTTGGCTATGCGGAGAAATCTGCATCCCCGAGCGACCGGCGCGTCATCTATGTGCACACAACAGCAGCGGGAAGAAAAATTCATCATCAGTATGTAGCAGAACACTTCGAGCGCATGTGTGCCGCTCTGGAGAAGGTTCGGGAAGAAGATGCGCAGACAACGGTCCGCACCTTGCAGCAGGTCTATAACGTTTTACTTGGACCGCATGCAGAAACAAAACAGCCCGAGGATGCAGCCGCAGCTAAAATAAATCGTCACTGAACTGCAGGCCCGCCATCAGCTTTGGATTCCTCATTAAGATGATGAACAGAAATGCCCGATGAACACGGCTCAGCAGGCAGCAGAAAAGGAGTCAGATCAGCAAAAAATGAACAGTAATAACGCAGATGTCACATCAGCAGCAAAACTCACGCCCGAAGAGGATCCGGGCAATTTCACAGCAGGGAGCATCCCGAAAAAAATCCTTCGTTTCATGCTTCCGGTTCTCGGCGCGCTTGTACTGCAGGCAGCCTACGGCGCCGTCGATCTTCTCGTCGTTGGAAGATTCGGAACAACAGCAGGTCTCTCCGGCGTATCCACGGGCTCACAGGTTCTGAATCTCGTGACGCTGGTCATCACGGGCTCCTCCATGTCCATCACCGTGCTCATCAGCAGATACCTGGGGCAGAAGAGGCCGCAGGAGATCAGTCCGCTTCTCGGTGCCGGATTTACTCTCTATTCCGTCGTTGCCGCTATCCTGTTCGTCATCATGGTCTTCTTTGCAGGACCTCTCACAATCCTCATGCAGGCGCCGGCAGAGGCAGTTGATCTGACGGCAACATATATCCGCATCTGCGGCGCAGGCATTTTCTTCATCGTTGCGTACAATGTGCTGTCCGCTATTTTCAGAGGGCTTGGGGACAGCAGATCGCCCCTTATCTTTGTCGGCATTGCCTGTGCAGTCAATGTCGTGGGTGATCTCTTCTTTGTTGCCGTTCTGCACATGAATGTGGCGGGTGCCGCGCTTGCTACTGTCATGGCGCAGGCTGTCAGTGTCGTCTTCGCTTTGCTGATGCTGCGCAAGAAGGATATCGGCCTGCACCTGAGCCGGAAATCCTTTGGCTTCAACCACTACTCCGCGTCGATTCTGCAGATCGGCATCCCGCTCGCCCTGCAGGATCTGCTGACACAGATCTCCTTTGTCGTGATCTGTGCCTTTGTCAATCGTCTTGGCCTGAATGCCTCCTCGGGATATGGCGTCGCCTGCAAGATCATCAACTTTGCGATGCTCGTGCCCAGTGCGCTGATGCAGTCTCTGGCGGCTTTCGTCTCGATGAATGTGGGCGCCGGCAAAGAGGACCGCGCAGCGAAGGGAACAAGAATCGGTATGGGCATCGGCCTTGTAATCGGGACCTGTGTCTTCTGTCTGGTTTATTTTGCCGGAGATATTCTCTCCTCCATCTTCACCTCGGATGCGGCGGTCATTCAGGACAGCTTCCTGTACCTGCGCGGCTTCACATTTGAGAGCATTGTGACCGCCGTCTTGTTCAGTATGATCGGTTATTACAACGGCCACGAGTGCACGCTGTGGACGATGTGCCAGGGCATGGCACAGACCTTCCTTGTCAGGATTCCGTTCGCCTATGTGATGAGTATTCAGCCCAACGCAAGCCTTACAATGATCGGCCTTGCCTCTCCCCTCGCTTCGCTCTTTGGCAGCATCCTGAATCTCCTGTACCTGATTCCGTTCAGGAAGAAGCTCCGTGCAGGGGTTGACAGACATGAGGATTTCTAAAGTCCATCATGGTCAAATGACTTACTCCGCGTCCTGACGGCCGGCAAGACATTCTGCGGTTGGCATCCTCAATCCTGCAATATGTAATGACCGCGCAGAGTGTTCTCCCGAGTGAGCTTCGCAAGAGCGAACGAGGGAAAATACTCTGCGCGGACCATATACTATGATTTATCTTGTGTTCTGACAGCCGGCCGTCGGGACATTCTGCCTCGTTCGCACTTCATACAGGACATGAAAGCTCGCTCAGCAGAATGTTCAGCCGGCTGGCCTGTCTATTTCAGTCTGCAGGAAGATCTCATTCTGAAAGTCATCAAAATCCCCATCAAGGCCTAATTCTGATGACAATTATTGCGATCACTTGTCTTCACAGCGAGCAAATTTCATCAAAAATCCTCCTAAAGCCGATTTCTGATGACATTTTTATCATTCTTTGCAAAAAAAGGCATCAAATAACTCGCTATTGTCATTTTCTGATGCCTTTTGATTAATTTTGCTCTAAAAATGTCATCAGAAATTTTGATCTCTCACATTTTTGATGCTTTTCCTCTTCTCATCGATTAAGAAGATTAAAAATCACAATTATCGCGATGTCCTGGTCATGCCGGCCGGTATCTTCAACCATTACATCATATGCACCTGCGCAGAATGCTCTCCGAGTGAGCCTTTCCTGTTCTGTATGAAATGCGAACGAGGAAGAATACTCTTTGCAGGCCTCGTTTCACCGAAGAAATGCTTCGAACCGGTAATATCAATCACTCCAGATGATTGCTGTGCTGTCTTCAGGCCGGAATAAATCCGTACAAGTTCACACCATCCGGATCAGCCTGCAGCGGTTCAGCGTGGCATAGAGCTCCTGCGGCCGCACCATAGCAAGATTACCGGGGACTCTCCCCTTCACTGCGCCGCCAAACCCTTTTGATCTGACCTCTGCCATGCGCCTCTTCACGATCTGCTGCACAGATGTCTTTCCATCCATGTCACCTGCCGCCAGAACCGTCAATTGAGCAAGCATCTCCGTCTGCTCCGGATCGACGATCTGCTCCACAAGGCGCAGGTCCACTGTGCCATGGCCTATCATGAATCCGTCTCGGCCGAGGTTCTTTGTTTTCACGCGGCCGTCTCTCCCATCGAATTCCCTGCCGGCGCGTGGGCACCTTGCAGAAAAATCCCAATGTCCGGGGAACACCTTCCGATTGTCACTGCCAAACCGGGAAGCATCCGTTTTCCGCTGATCTGCGCAGGCAGCTTCTGTATGAAGGTCATCCAAAGAAGATTCTTTCGCTTGTGCCGCACCTGACGGGAGGGACCGCAGCACGCCGCGTACCTTCTCTGTGACATCGTAAGGCACGTAGCAGTTCATCTGGATAATGGTATCTGAGACGCCAAAGAAAGCACCTGAACTGCCCGCCACCAGAATCGTCGAGATGCCCTTCTCTTTATAGAGCGGCTGCATCAACTGGCTGAAGGGGATGATCGGCTCTGCATCCTTAGCGACGATCCGTTGCATCAGCGCATCGCGGACCATGAAGTTCGTGGCGCACGTGTCCTCATCCATAAGAAGTACCTTTGCACCGCTCTCGACCGCCTCGGTCACTGCGGCGGCCTGAGAAGTACTGCCGCTGGC
Organism: Lachnospiraceae bacterium UBA2734; assembly: GCA_002353635.1. Taxonomy (GTDB): domain Bacteria; phylum Bacillota; class Clostridia; order Lachnospirales; family Lachnospiraceae; genus CAG-791. The sequence goes on along the minus strand of DEKA01000003.1, from coordinate 41,406 downwards.
ATCCTCTGTCGAAAAAGAGGAGGTGTCCTTTCCATTGGGAAGGTCTCTGATGAAGGGCGAGATATCATCCTTCATGACAACTCTCCCGTCCTCCGCGCGGATTTTCACCGCGCTTGCCTCCGTCATCACATACTCGCGACCGTCTCCGCGGATGTGGTCGTAAACGCAGCGCTCGAGTGCCTGCAGAAGTGTCGATTTGCCGTGGTACCCTCCGCCGATGATGAGCGTAACGCCCCGGCGAATCCCCATACCGCTGATCTCCCCTTTGTGAGGGAGCGTAATGGCGATACGGTCCTCCTCCGACGACCTGAAGGAAACCGCGCCCTGCATCGGCCGCTGCGAGATCCCGCTCTCCCTGGGAAGAATCGATCCGTCCGCAATAAACGCGACCAGTCCGCGCCTGTCCATCTCCTGCCGAAGCGCCTTTTGGTCCTCAGCCAGATCGATCACATCTTCGATCTCTTTTGCCGGAAGGTTGTGATACATAAGCGCTTTGCTGACACAGGCGGGCACATAATCGAACAGAATCTTCTCCAGTTCGCCTGCGAGAATGGTTCGCCCTGCTGCCGGAAATCCCACCGAAAATCTGAAAACAAGACTTCCGTCCTTCGGATCGATCTGGCACGCACTCCGGTCCAGAATCTCCTGTCCGGGATTCGTGCAGGCAATCAGGCCGCTTTTACCAGAACCGCCTGCTTTATGTGTGTACTGATCAACTGCCCTGTGAAACCGGCGGATCAGATCATCCTGCAGGGCGCGCCTGTTTTCATAAGGTGCAAGGCATCTGGCGGGAAAACCTGCCTGCTCCCCCTTGATGTGAATGCTGAGAGAGGATGGTGCCGCAAACGGATCTCCCTGTACATGGTCGATCGACAGGACATAACCGCCGAACTGGTACTGGCCAGTCAGATCCTTGTAGGCTGGATAACCGCGGTGGTCAATAGATCTCAGATGTGCGCGCAGATCCTCGGCAGTGCCGTGTGCAGGTGCTGTCCGCTGTATTGCTTCTCTGTCCCCTCGTTCCGGCCGCCCTGCGCCGTATGGTCTGCCGCCCTGGCGGGCGCCTCCCGCGCAGTGCGGGCCGTGCCCTGAAGATGGATACACTCCGCCTCTGCCTTCTGCCCCGCCTGATCTGTACTGTGAATAATTGCGTTCCATCTCTGTTACTCCCTATAGTAAATCAAAAAAGTTAAGCGCCATTTGGAAAGCCAGGAAATCCGAATTGACGTCAAACCTGTACTCTTTACTGCGCTCATTGCGGCATCCGCGAAAGCAATGACAGAGCGGCAGTCCCCGTCGTTTTCTGAAACCGTCCAGGAGATCTGCCGCCCTGCATCCGATATATGAACATCACCAACTGTCAGAAGCTCTCCGTCACTTCCGTGACCGCAGAAATCATTCGCTGCACTGCCGCCTCTGCTTCGGCCATCGATTTTTTCACCGCATAGTAATAGAACTTGATCTTCGGCTCCGTGCCCGAAGGGCGCACAGCGAACCAGCTGCCGTCCTGGAGTCTGTAACGCAGCACATTCGAAGCCGGAATATCCTGGAAGCCATGCAGGTAATCGGTTACTGCGAGCTTACCAAGCTTCGGAAAAGCGTTCTCCTTCTCACTGCGGAAGTGATCCATCATCCGGGCAATCTTTTTCTGCCCCTCCATGCCCTTGAGCACAATGGAGATCTGCCGGTCCGCATAATAGCCGTACTGACGGTAGAGTGCTTCCAGCACATCTCTGACGTGCATGCCCCTCTTTCTGAAATACGCGGCCATCTCCATAAGGAGCATGCCCGCTGTGATGCCGTCCTTATCGCGCACCTCTTCGCCCGGCGCGCAGCCGATGCTCTCCTCGTAGCCAAAGAAGTAAGAATATCCCTTCGCCTCCAGCTCCGGAATCCGTCCGCAGATGTTCTTGAATCCAGTGAGGGCTTCGAAAACATGGATGCCGTAATGCTCCGCGATGGCGCGCCCGAAGTCGCCCGTCACGATGGACTTGATGAGCGCCGCATTATCCGGCAGCTTACCCGCTTCCTTCAGCGAGGATGCCTTGTAGGCGATCAGAAGGGCGCCCGTCTGGTTTCCGTTGAGGAAGCGGAATCCCCCTTCGCCGTCTGCAATCTCAACGGCCATGCGGTCGCTGTCCGGATCTGTCGCAATGAGGAGTTCCGCGCCGACCTTCTTTCCCAGTTCCTCCGCCAGATGAAAGGCCTTCGGATCCTCCGGGTTGGGATAGCCAACCGTCGTGAACTCCGGATCGGGATCCTTTTGCTGCTCTACAATATGCCAGTTGGAAAATTCCCTCTCCTTCGCGATCTGCTGCATCGGAAGACTCCCGGCGCCGTTGAGCGGTGTGTAGACCACCGGAACGTCCAAGGCCAGATCTTTCGCACTGTGGAGACTCTGCGACTTCACATAGTCGAGATAAGCGCGGTCCATCTCCCCGCCCAGCATGACCGCAAGTCCTTCATTTACGGCATCCTGCAAAGGCTGGAATCTGAATTGATCGAATAAGTCAAGTGAGTCGATTTTTTCCTGTATTCCAGCTGAAATCGTACCGGAAATCTGTGCGCCATCCTCCCAGTACACCTTATATCCGTTGTACTCCTTGGGATTGTGGCTGGCCGTCATGTTGATGCCAGAGACAGCACCAAGGCGTCTGATGGAGAAGGAGAGCTCAGGCGTAGGGCGAAGCGACGGGAAGAGGTACACGCGAATTCCATTCCCGGCAAGAATCGAAGCTGCCAGCTCTGAAAATTCCTTCGAGTGGTACCTGCAGTCATAAGCGATCGCAACGCCTCTCTTTGGATCTTCTCCGGAGGAGAGAATATAGTCAGCAAGCCCCTGCGTCGCCCTTCCCACAGTGAAACGATTCATCCTGTTCGTGCCGGCGCCGCAGATCCCGCGAAGGCCGGCCGTTCCAAAGACAATATCCTGGTAAAATCTGTCCGTGATCTCGGCATCCTTTCCCTGAATGCCGGCGAGCTCCTCCCGCATCGGATCACCCTCAGGAAGCCTCTCCATCCACTCCTCATACAGGGCTTGCGGCTCTTTTCTCTTCCTGTCAGCCATGACGAAGTTCCCTCCTTTGCCCAGCGGCACTTACTTTACTTCGTAATCAAAGCACACCCGGTTCTTTGTGTTCGGGCGGACAACACCATTGGCCACAGCCAGATGTGCCGGATGCACCGCATATCCCTTGAGCGCCTCAGGACTCTCAAGCGTTGCATCGAGCATCAGGTCCGCATTAGAGGAAGCCAGTCCGTCAATATTGACATGAATCTCAACGAGGCCAGGCACCTTGCCCTTCAGTCCCTCAAGGCCTTCCTTAATCTTTTTCCTGATCTCTTCCTTCTCCTGTGCGGAGAGTTCATCCTTCAGCTGCCATAAAATCACGTGCTTTGTCATTTTCAGCTCCATTCTGCAGGCTGTGTTCAACTGCCTGTCTTCCCAGGTTTCTTCCTACTTCGCATGATAGCCCAGCGAATGGGTGTGCGTCAAATTTGTAGAGATTACATACATTGAATAAGACTGAGAATACCGACCGATAATTCTTGATGTAATAAAAAACAGGCCGGTCGGAGGAATGTTCTGCCGAGTGAGCTTTCATGTCCTGTATGAAGTGCGAACGAGGCAGAATGGCCCGACGGCCAGCCGGATGGAGCAATGGCCCCCGCAGAACGCTCTCCCTCGTTCGCACTGCCTCCGGCGAAAGCTCTCTCGGGAGAGCTTTCTGCGCGGCCTTAACGCTGACAAAGACTGCAGATCTCAACCGGCCGTAAGAATTGCATTAACCTCACAGTTCCGTTTTGCGGTATAATCTGCATATTGCGTTCAGATACAGATATTCAGTAAAAAGCCCAAGGGCGGGCATTCCAGATGAAAATAAAGACAGACAAGACAATAGATATGACTAAGGGACCGCTCCTGCCCGCGATGGCAGCATTCGCGCTCCCTATGATTCTCTCGAATCTTTTGCAGATCGCCTTCAACGCGGCGGACACAGTTGTGGTGGGACAGTTTGTCGGACAGGACGCACTGGCCGCCGTCGGCGCAACGACGCCCATCGTCAACCTCCTTGTGGGATTCTTTCTGGGGCTGTCCACGGGCGCCAATATTGTCATCGCCATGCAGATCGGAAAGAAGGAAGCCGGAAGAATTTCCCTCTCCGTGCACACTTCGGTCTTCACCGCACTGACCGGAGGAGTCATCCTTACAATTTTCGGCTTTGCGGCCTCTCCACTTCTGCTGAATCTGTGCGGGACTCCGCAGAATATTATCGGGCAGAGTATTCTGTACCTTCGCATCTATTTTGCAGGGAGCGTTCCGCTCCTTGTCTACAACTTCGGTGCAGCGATCCTGCGCGCCGGCGGCGATACAGTCAGTCCCACTATATATATGACGATTTCCGGCACACTGAACGCCGCTCTGAATCTCTTCTTCGTCCTGCAGCTGCACATGGGTGTCGAGGGCGTGGCGATTGCGACGGTCATCTCTGAGTCCGTCTCCGCCGTTCTCATCATGCGGGAGCTGATGCGCCGTAGAGATGCTTCACAGTTCATGTGGTCAAGGCTGCGTGCAGATCGTGCACTTCTTGGACAGATTCTCCTCATCGGTGTGCCGACAGGCCTGCAGAGCACGATGTGGGCGCTCTCCAACATGGCAGTTCAGACCTCCATCAACAGCTTCGGCTCGACAGCAGTGGCCGGCAACAGCGCCGCCTATACACTGGAAACCTTTCTCTACACAGCCATGCAGGCGTTTACACAAGCCTGCATCACCTTTACCTCGCAGTGTGCCGGTGCGCGCAATGTGAAGAGAATCCGGCAGATCCTCGTGCGCAGCATGGCCCTGCAGTTCACCGTTACCTTTGCGCTGGGCGCACTCGTCTCCGGGTTCGGTCCTGTTTTCCTAAGACTCTTTACTGCCGACAATGATGTCATCAAAGACGGACTGATCCGGCTTCACATCGTCGTCTTCTGGCTGTGGCTGAACGCCGTGCTGGACATCCCGGGCGGCTCGATGCGCGGCATGGGACACGGCAATATCCCGACCATCACCATGCTGCTCGGTATCGTCGGCGTCAGGCTTCTCTACATCGCGACCATCTGGCGCATGCATCCGACGCTCACGACGCTCTATCTGTGCTTCCCGATCTCGTGGGTGATCACACTGGCCTGCTTCATCCCGCTGTGGATCTATGTGTTCAGAAAGTTTTCAGCGGTTAAGCCCGCATGAGCCATTACATGCCTGCTGCGAAGAGGAACCTCCCGGGCTTCATTTTGCATCACCCTTCCGCTAAGAAAACAGTTGCCTGATTTTGTTTGTTTTGTTTGTTTTGTTTGTTCTTGTTAGATCTTTATAGTTTTGTTAGATCTTGTTAGATCTGAGCCTGACTGGTCAGCGAACGATAAATGCTTAAACACAGATTGACAGGGTGAAGGTCAGCGATACAGAAAGGGAGAATACGATGAAAATAACGATCACAGATACAGACAGTCTCGGCGGAGGGCTTGACCTCTCGCCGCTCTGTGCACTTGGGGATGTGACGGTGCAGGCAGGCGCCCTCACAGAGGAAAATGCCGGTGAACTCCTGAAGGATGCCGCCGTCGTCGCGGTGAACAAATCACCGGTCACCAAGGCTGTTCTGGCCAAAGCGCCGAACCTGAAATTAGTCTGCACCTTTGCGACCGGCTACGACATTATCGACGTCGACGCCTGCACGGCGCGCGGCATCAAGGTCGCCAATATACGCGGCTACTCCACGGATTCCGTCGCCCAGCACACCTTTGCCCTGTACTTTGCCCTCTCCGAACACCTGCGCCACTACGACGACTACGTAAAGAGCGGCGCGTACGCGGCACAGGACAACTTCTGCTGCATCGACGAGCCGTTCCACGAGCTGGCCGCGCAGACTTACGGCATCATCGGCATGGGCAATATCGGACACAAGGTCGGCGAGATCGCACAGACCTTTGGCGCGAAGGTCATCTTCGCCTCCGCCTCCGGACACAGCACCTGCACGGATTTCGAGCAGGTCTCCATGGACGAACTGTTCCAAAGAAGCGATGTCATCAGTCTTCACTGCCCCCTCACCGACCGCACGAGGGGACTCATTGACGCCAATGCCCTGCATAAGATGAAAAAGAGCGCCATCCTCATCAACGTCGCCCGTGGGCCCGTTGTCGATGAGAACGCGCTCGTGGATGCGCTGAATCACGGCGAGATCGCCGCTGCTGGTCTTGATGTCATGGAACATGAGCCCATGCGGAAGGACTCCCGCCTCTTCGATGTCAAAGACAAATCCCGCCTGCTCCTTACACCCCACATCGCCTGGGCCAGCACGGAGGCAAGGCAGAGGTGCGTGGACGACGTCTGCAGCAACATCAAGGCCTTTTGGGCGGGCACTCCGACCAATCTGGTCAATTAGGCGACATTTTCGTCCGGAAAAACTGTACAGACACAGAATGTCCCGACGACCGGCCGTAAAGTTTGAGAACACAGTCAGGCCGGGCAGAGGGATGTTCTGCTGAGTGAGCTTTCATGTCCTGTATGAAGTGCGAACGAAGCAGAATGTCCCGACGGCCGGCCGTAAAGTTTGAGAACACAGTCAGCCCGGGCAGAACGCTCTCCCTCGCTCGGCTCTTACGAAGCTCACTCGGGAGAGCATTCTGCCCGGCCGCCCTGTCTGCAAAAGAATTTTGCCGCCTTACTTCGCCCCTGTCCCCAGGTACGCCGCGCGCACCTTCTCGTTCTTCAGAAGCTCCTGGCCGGTGCCCTTGATCGTGATCGTCCCGTTCTCGATGACGTAGGCATAATCCGCGATCTGCAGTGCCATGTTGGCGTTCTGCTCGACGAGCAGGACAGTCGTCCCCTGCTCATTGATGCGTCGGATAATATTGAAGATCTCCTGCACCACGATGGGCGCAAGGCCCAGAGACGGCTCATCCATCATGATGAGGGCGGGATTCGCCATAAGGGCGCGTCCTACAGCCAGCATCTGCTGCTCGCCGCCGGAGAGTGTCCCCGCGGGCTGCCAGGATCTCTCTTTAAGCCTTGGAAAGAGTGTATAGACGCGCTCGAGATCCTCCGAGATGTCGTCTTTGCGCAGGTACGCACCTATTTTCAGATTCTCGAGGACAGTCTGGTCAGGGAAGACGTGGCGTCCCTCCGGGACCAACGTGATGCCCTGGCGGACGATCTCATCAGTTCTGCGGCCTCTGATGTAGCTGTCCCTCAGCAGAATGCTGCCGCCGGATGGCTTCACCAGGCCAATGATGGCGCGCAGGGTGCTCGATTTGCCGGCGCCGTTGGCACCGACGAGGGTTACGATTTTGCTATCCGGCACATCGAAGCTGATGTCACGCACCGCCTCAATTCCGCCATAGCGGATGCTCAGGTTCCTTACGATCAGCATCTCAGACCACCTCCTGCATGCCAAGATATGCCGAGATCACCTTCGGATCATTGGCCACTTCTTCCGCCGTTCCTTTGGCGATCAGCTTTCCAAAATCGATGCAGTAAATGCGGTCAGAAATGCCCATGACGAGATTCATGTGGTGCTCGATGAGCAGGATCGTCAGATGGTACTGGTCCCTGATCTTCTTGATGAAGTCCGAGAGGTCCAGCGTCTCCTGCGGGTTCATGCCGGCTGCCGGCTCATCGAGACAGAGGAGCTTCGGGTCGGTGGCCAGCGCTCTCGCGATCTCGAGCCTTCTCTGCATGCCGTAGGGAAGGCTTCCCGCCTCGTAAGAAGCATAGCTGTCCAGGTTCTGCTCCTTCAAAAGTGCCCAGGTCTCCTCGCGCATCCTCTTCTCTTCAGCGTGGTTCAACCCGAAGGTCGCTGTAAAAGGATTCTGCTTCGCCCGCATGTGCTTGGCCACCAGCACGTTGTCGAAGACGGACTGTTTGGGGAAGAGCCTGATGTTCTGGAATGTGCGGGCGATGCCGGCACGGCAGATCTCGTCCGGGGAGTGGTGGATGTTCTTCGTGTATTTGCCGGCTTTTTCTCCGGCATAAGTCTTCGCGGCGCGCCCGGTGGGGCACCCCTCCATCAGTGTCTGCCCAAGAAAAGTAATCCGGCCGTTGGTCGGCTGATACACACCTGTGATGCAGTTGAATGCAGTCGTTTTGCCGGCGCCGTTGGGGCCGATCAGCGCGACAATCTCTCCTTTATTGACTTCGAGGGAAAGGTTGTTGACGGCCACGACGCCGCCGAACTGCATGGTCAGATCCTCGAGGCGCAGAACATTCTCTTTCTTCTGCGCAGCAGCCGTTTCCGACTTTGTCTCAGACGCCTTCACGCCCTCTGCCGCGGCACTGTCCTTTCTTTTCTCCATTTCCTGTACGCTCATTGTCCGCGCACCTCCTTCTCCAGTGCCCTGGCTGCAGCCTCCTCCTGCTCTCTTCTCTTTGCCTCCTCAGCCTTCCTAAGCTTTCTCTCACGAAGAACAGAGGGGATCGAGATGATTCTGGCCCAGCTCAGCTCCTTGCTGCCGGTGATGCCGTGGTTCCAGAAGAGGACGACCACCATCAGCAGGATACTGAAAATAACCATTCGGAAACCATTGCGCAGAAGCGGCACCTGTGCACTGCCAAACACCGTTCCGGACAGGCCCGGAATAAGGTCTGAAAATACATATTCCTTGTCAAGGAACCGAAGCCACTCCTGGCTGCCCGTGACAAGGAAGGCGCCGATGATGGAGCCGGATACCGAACCGATTCCGCCAAGGACCACCATAAGCAGAATGTTGTAGGTCAGTGCCACCGTAAACGTGCTGGTGACGGCCGAGCGCATGAAGACGGCAAGGAGTCCTCCCGCAACGCCCGCAAAGGCGCTCGATACAACGAAGGAGAGCTGCTTGGTGCGAAAGAGATTGATGCCCATGGCCTCTGCCGCCACATCGTCATCGCGCACCGCCTTGAATGCGCGGCCGTAGCTGCTGCGAATCAGAAGACTCATGATGAGAATGCACACGCCGCAGATGGCAACACACTCAAAAATGTTGGCGAAGGGCGGAATGTTGGAGACACCGTACGAGGCGTTCGTTATTTTTCCAAGGCCGTCCCAGCCGAAGATGGCGCGGACGATCTCGGAGAAGCCAAGCGTTGCAATGGCGAGGTAATCGCTCTTCAGACGAAGGACAGGCCAGCCGATCACAGCTGCGATCAGCCCGCACAGAAGTGCGGAGAGTGCAAGTGCCGCGATCAGCGGCAGTTTGATGTCATGAATGCAGTCCGCCATTCCATAGAGATAATAGATCTGGTCGCGCATTTTCACAGGAATTGTGAAAATACCCGTGACATAGGCCCCAATGCACATAAACCCGGCGGTGCCCAGAGAAAACTGCCCTGTGAAGCCGATGATCAAATTCATGGATACGGCAGCCACAGCATAGATGCAGCTTCTCTCGATGATGGTGATCGCATAGGAATGCGCCGTCGTGTTGGACTGCAGAAGGGCGAGATACCCAATGACCAGTGCCACAAGGACGGCGTCCGCGATGATGCGAATGGATTTCTTTGATGTTTTCACGCTCCGCCTCCTTATACCTTATCGACAGCCTTCTCGCCAAAGAGACCCGACGGTCTTACGAGAAGAATGATGAACAGCAGCACGAACGTGAACGCATCACTGAAGACGGAGTAACCGGCGGCCGTTATGGCGATCTGACAGATGCCGACGATGAAGCCGCCGACGACAGCTCCCGGAATATTGCCGATACCGCCGATGACGGCTGCGACGAAGCATTTAAGTCCGGGAAGAGATCCTGAATACGGCTGCACGGTGTTGCGGTCAGTGAAATAAAGGATAGAGCCCACGGCGGCCAGCGCGCACCCGATGACAAAGGTCATCGTGATGACATTGTCGACTCTGATGCCCATGATCTTCGCGGTCTCCTGATCCTTCGAGCAGGCACGCATCGCCATGCCGAGCTTTGTTTTATTGACGAGCATAACGAGCAGGACGGTGAGGACAATCGTCAGAACCGGCGCGAGGATGGTCACGCGTGAGACACTGATGTCGCCGAAATTGTAGACATACTTGAGAATCGGGATCTGCGGATAGCTCTGGGGCATCGCAGTGAACAGGTAATTTGCGAGGTTCTCGAGCAGATACGAGACACCGATGGCACTGATCATCACGGACATGCGGGGCGCGTTCCGGAGTGGCCTGTAGGCCACCCTCTCGATGAGGACGCCAAGAACAACTGTCGCCGCAATGACAATGGGAATAGAGATAAACCACGGAAAGACGGCGATGGAATAGATCATGAAGTAGCCAGCCATCATGAACTCATCGCCGTGTGCAAAATTGATCATACGCAGTATGCCATAGACCATTGTGTAGCCGATGGCAATCAGTGCATAGGCGCCGCCCAGCGAGAGCCCGTTGAGCAGCTGCTGGATAAAATACGATAACGACATTTCTCTTGCTCCTTTAAAGAAAGCCCGATCAGAGAATACAGGGATGCGGATCAGAGGAGGCAGCACTTGTTTTCCACAAAAAGGGCCTCTGTGAAAATACATATACCCCGGTCAGATGCTGGCCGGAGTATATGTGCCGTGACTGCTGAAAACAAATCGTTCGTGCAGTCCTCTTTCAGCCTTAGTTGTCTACTTTCTCCTCACTCTGGAAGGTCCATGCGCCGTCCTTGATCACGCAGATGTAGGATGTGTTCTTGATGGCGTCGCCGTTCTCATCGAACTTGTACGGGCCGCAGGCGAATCCGTCGCTCGCATCCATGGAAGCAATGGCATCGCGGATCTTTGTGCCGTCGAAGGAATCTGCCGACTCGATGGCGTCGAGCATAACCATGTATGCATCATAAGCTACAGCGTGGTTGCCGACGATTGCATCCGAATCCAGGTTTGTGGCCTTTCTGGAGGAATCCGCATCGATCCATGCCTTGAAGCCCTTATCGAAGTCAGCATTGCCGCCCTCTGAATAGAAGGTATCGGCCACGACACCGTTTGCATTGTCGCCGGCATCCTTGATCAGAACGTTGCTGTACCATGTATCGCCTGCAATCCACTGCACGGACAGGCCAAGATCAGCTGCCTGGTTCAGAAGGAGAGGTGCATACAGATAATCTGTAGGTGCAAAGACGGCCTTCACGCCGCTCTTCTTGATGTTGGTCAGAATAGCCTTGAAATCGGACTCATTGGTCTGGAAGGTCTCAGCATCCTTTACCGTGCCGCCGAGGGCAGTGAATGCATCTGTGAAGGTCTTTACAAGACCGCTCGTGTACTCATTGCCGATGTTGTCGATGGTGGCAACTTCCTTGTAGCCGTTGTCATATGCCCAGTTCGCCATGACCTTGCCCTGGAAAGGATCCAGATAGCAGGTACGGAAGTAATAGTCGTTTCCAAGTGTTACGTTTGCATTGGTGCAGGAAGTTCCGATGGCAGGTACCTTTGCGTCGGAAAAATAAGAGCCGGCCGCAATGCAGACACCTGAGCCGTAGCCGCCGACAACGCCCACAACGCCGTCGGAGATGAGCTTCTGCGCTGCTGTTGCCGCGACGGTCTTATCGGACTGGTTGTCCTGCCAGTCGAGCTGCACAGTATATTCCTTGCCGCCTACCTTGACTGTAGGTCTTACAGAATTGGCATACTCGATGCCCAGCTCCTCCTGTGCGCCACCGCCGCCGTTCTCGCCGGTCTTCGGTTCAAAGATACCGATCTTGACCGTATCGCCGGATGCAGAAGCCGCTGCGCCCTCCGTGGATGCGCTCGCCGAAGATGTGTCGGATGATGCTGCACCGCCAGATGAAGAGCCGCATCCGACGAGGCTCATGACTGTAGCACCGGCCAGAAGAAGTGACATCAGTTTCTTTTTCATTTTCTCCCTCCCATTCACTGTGGTGAACCCTTTCTGAATCAGAAAAGGGCGTCATTTCAGTTNNAGAAATGAAATGACGCCCTTGTCAGATTCTCTGTATTCAGAACAGACTGATAATAGAAATGTCTGTCTGAAATATTTAAGAAAATATTAGGACTATGAGCAGCTGATGTCAATCACTTTTTGTATACAGAAATACATAAATACAATAATATGCTTACTCAGGAGCAGGATTCCCTCGGCACGCTCTCGCTCTTCCTCGCTCGTCACGCTGCTAAGCTCGTGAAAGACCTCGCTAAGCAGCGACGGCTCGCAAAGGCGCTCGGGAATTCCTGCTCCTGAGTTCGCTCACATTTTCTCTGCCCGATAAGGCTCCTTGCCTGATTATACGTTGTAGCAAGGATTGGGGACAGCTATCTCATTTTCTGCCCATGATGCAGGCTGACCTCAGCCCCACACCTCTTCCGCGATTTCCTTCACAAGGCGGAGCTTGGCCCACTGCTGCTCCTCGGTGAGTTTGTTGCCGATTGCGCAGGAGGCGAAGCCGCACTGGGGACTGAGATAAAGGCGATCGAGCGGAACGAAGCGAGCTGCCTCATGGATTCGCTCGATGACCTTGTCCTTGTCCTCGAGGACGGGGCTCTTGGTTGTGATGAGTCCGAGGACTACCTTTTTGTCGTCCGAGACGTGGCTGAGCGGTGTGAAGCCGCCGGATCTCGCGTCGTCGTACTCGAGGTAGAGGGCATTTACGTTCTCTCTTGCGAAGACATAAGGCGCTACCTTGTCATAAGGGCCTGCAGAGAAGTATGTGGAGTGGTAATTGCCTCTGCAGATATGGGTGTTGACTGTGAGATCTGCAGGCTTATTCTCCAGGGCCAGGTTGTTCACGGCAAGGAGGAGCTCCTGGTACTCATCCAGGGATACGCCGAGTGCATCATAGGTGCTGGAGGCGAAGTCGCTCACCAGTGTTCCCCATGTGCAGTCATCGAACTGGACATTGCGGCAGCCTGCCTTGTAGAGCTGCTGCAGGACATCCTGATATGCCCTGCCGAGATCCTCGATGAGGGCCTCGTTTGTCGCATAGGCCTTTCTGGTCGCGGCGAGATTCTGCGCAACCGTCAGCTGGAGGAATGTCTGCGCCGGTGCGGGAATGGTCTGCTTGCCTACAGTGTTCTCGTCCTCGAACTGTTTTACAAACTTGAAGTGCTCGACGAAGGGATGAGGCTTTGCCGCGATCTTCCCGACCAGCCATGTGTCATCGAGCTTTGCAATCTCTCCGTTGAAGGGGATGCCGCCGCCTGCCTTGTGTGCGATGCCCTCAAATCCCCACATAAAGTCGAGGTGCCAGTACTCTCTTCTGAACTCGCCGTCTGTGATCACGTGGTAGCCAAGTGCCTTTTGCTTCTTCACAAGATCTGTGATGGCCGCGTTCTCAGCGTTCTTCAGCTCCTCATCAGTGGCCTTGCCCTCAGCGTGCGCCTCTCTTACCTTCTTCAGTGCTTCCGGTCTTAAGAAGCTGCCCACATAGTCATAGCGAAAAGGTGTTGTCAGTTTTCCCATCTTCATTTTCCTCCGTTATATCAGCACCGGCATCCCGCTGCTCTGTTGTCATCTCGTCGATATCCAGTACTATAGTAGGAATTGTCAGCTATGTACAATATTCAATTTTTTTGTTTGAACATAAGTAAAAACTATGGCAGGCACATAGCATCCCAAGGAGCAGCCTGATTCAACAAAACGCATTCCGCTTAACTTTAAATAAAGCGGAATGCGTTCTTGGTGCGCCCGGCGGGCGCACAAAAACAAGGAAGCAGTAAAACTGCTTCCTTGCAATTTAGAAAATATTATAAATGTGCACTATGTAAAGTATAAGTCTTTTGCAGTCAGATAAATTTATCTCAGTAATCTGACAACTTTGCTATGGTTTGCGTTACCTCAGATGCTGTTTGCCTTCTTTCAGAACCTGAAGTGCACGCTGCCTCATCACTTGTCCTCGTCCAGCACCATCCCGACAAGATCGAATTTCTCCGTGGAGACGACGATGTCGAAGTCGTCCTTCGCGGGTTTATGGCACTTCACCCAGATCGTGCGGTCGGTCATGTTGTAGTACCAGCCCTCCTCTGCGGCGTCAAAGGCATCCCGCACAATATAGCGTGTGATCTTTCTGCCGTCCACGCTGCACCAGTAAGCGCCCTTTTCCTTGCTGACGACCTTCAGGAACAGCTCCTGCACAGTATCCTGATAGGAGCCCTCTTTATGGAAATGAATGACCTTCCTGTCCCCGCTCTTTACGGAGATCGTCGTTCTGCTGTACTCGCCCCTCTCGAAATCCATCGTGTGTCCGTCGTCGTCATAGAAAACAAACGACGAATCTTTGTCCGCACCTACAAGGAGCGTCAGATGGCGCATGGTATCTCTCGTGATCTTGCGGATGTCCGGCGTCGTCATGAAAATGGAATCGCCGCGCAGGAACATTGGAATGCTGTCCGGGCCAACCGGGATCTCGATCGTCTGTCCGCCCTTGTAGAACTTCAGGTCATCACTCATATCGTACCAGTCGGCACCTTCCGGAAGATAGACCGTTCTGGTCACTGCGCCCTGCTCAACGACGTTGGCGACAAGGATCGACGGTCCGAACATGAACTCCATGTTCCTGTCCGTGTAGGATGCCTTATCCTCCGGGAACTCATAGAAGAGCGGACGCATCGCCGGCGCTCCGTCCACGCTGGCTTCATACATGAGAGAGTACAGATACGGCAGCATCTGGTAGCGCAGATGGTATGCTCTTCTGATATAGGGAAGATTTTCCTCATACATCCAGGGCTGTGTCACCGTGTTGTCCGTGTTGGCGGAATTGATGACAAAGCGGGGCTGGAAGATTGCGTTCTGAATCCAGCGCAGCAGCATCTCTGCAGTCGGGGCAGGTCCTGTGAAGCCGCCGATGTCGCACCCCATGTTCGCGCAGCCGGAGAGCCCCATGCCGAGGATCGTCGCGATGTTGAACTTCACCGTTCTCCAGTCGGTCAGGTTGTCGCCGCCCCAGACCTGCGCATACCTCTGAATGCCGGCAAAGCCCGCGCGGTTGATGACATACGGCCGCTCATTCGGCCACTTCTCTTCCAGTGCCTTTCTGCCAAGCCAGGCCATCATGTTGGAGTGGATGATCTTGAGCTCCGCCATCGTGCCGCCTGCTCCCTCGAAATCACATCTTGCACTGCGGTCCTCTACACCGTCCATCTCGCAGTTGTCGTTCCAGACGGTCTTCTCACCCATATCGAGGATGGTCTTCTTCAGGAGCTCCTTCCAGGCATTCCTTCCCTTTGGACCGGTGAAGTCAATAAATCTTCCTTCCCCGCCCCACCAGCGGCCGTAATAGTCTCCTTTTCCATCAGGATTCTTGATGAAGGCATCGTGATCCTCATAGAATTTCGCATAAGGGTGGTTCTTCAGAACGCCGGGCTTCAGGTTGCAGATGACATTGATGCCCTTCGCGCTCATCTTGTCAAAGAACCCCTTCGGATCAGGAAATCTCCTGTGGTTCCAGTTGAACGTATAGCGCAGGTTGTCCTTCTCGCCGGAGGAGTAGCCGGAGGCCAGCCAGAAGTTGTCGATCGGGATGTCCTCCTTCTCGTGCTTGTCGATGACCTTGTAGATCTCCTCGTCGCAGTTCTCCTCGAGCTCTGCATAGTACATGGTGGAGGCGCAGTAGCCAAGAGACTGCTTCGTCGGCAGCGCCGTTCTCCCTGTCAGCCAGGTGTAGCGTGACACAACGTCCTTCACGGTCTTTCCGTTGATGAGGAACAGATCGATGTCGCCGCCGTCCGTCTGGTAGTAGCAGTACCTGTCCCAGTATCCGGAAATCTCCTGCCCCATGTCGAAGACACAGTCATAGGAATTGTTGTAGAACAGGCCCACCGGGTGCAGCTGATTTTCATTGATCCGGATGTAGAACGGAATATGCTTGTACATAGGATCGCCGAACTCCGGATCGTGTCCAATCGCATCCTTCGGCGAGTTGCGAAGGCGTCTTCCCTTCTTGTCCAGATATCCCGTCTTCTCACCGAAGCCGTAAAAGTGATCTGCCGCCCTGTCCATCATAGAGTAATGGGAGAGTCTTCCCAGCTGATCCACTTCGAAAGCCCTCTCCTTCAGATCTCGATACACAGCTTCTCCGCTCTCGAGATCGTACAGAGAGAAGGACAGGGGATTTTTCCTCATCCGGAGCTTAATAGTCTTCGTGGTGAATGTGAGGAACTTCTCACTCTCCTCGCACGGAACATCGAGCGCTGTGATTCTGTGGCGCTCATATTTCAGGAGGTCGTCCAGCCGATCCGGCCAGGCGGTTGTCACAAGTGCATACGAAGCCTCCTCGAATTTCCTGTCAAAGGATACACGGATGCGAATCACATCATCAGACATGAAAACAAGCATGATGTCCGCAACATCGCCGTGGATCCGATATCCGTTCTCTGTCTTTTCGTAAGATTCAAATTGCCTGAGCAGCATGTTCATCTCCTTCTCAATAGAAAACCGGGCGCCCGGACAGTTGTCTGCCCATGCAGCGCCCGGTTTTCGGATTAGCTGTTATTATGTTCTGTTCCTGTTCTCCGATATTTTCAGAAAGAGGTCTTTAATGACAATACCGGAGGATGTACTGACCGGAACGCAGGTTTCCGGATTACTTCACCCACCAGAATGTTTCGGTGAGCCCGCACAGATAAGGAATGATCATCGGGATCGCCGGGATAAATGTGACAAGAAACAGGGCCACCACCATGGCGAGGAACATTTTGACGATATACGGTGTAACGCCCTCGATCTTCACCTTTGCGATGCCGCAGCCGACGAAGAGGCAGGAGCCTACAGGCGGCGTCACGGAGCCGATGCCGAGGTTCATGATGAGCATGAGGCCAAAGTGTACAGGATCCATGCCGATGCTCTCTGCAATCGGAAGGAAAATAGGTGTGAAGATCAGCACAGCCGGTGTCAGATCCAGGAACATACCCATAACCAGAAGGAACACGTTCATGATCAGGAGAATCACATAGCGGTTGTCGGAAACGCTCATGATCGCGTTCGAGATCGCTGCGGGAATGCCCGTGAAGCTCATGACATAGGACATGATCGTCGAAGCCGAGATCAGGAACAGGATCGTTGAGGAGCTCACCATCGTGTCCGCAAGAATGTTGTAAAAATCCTTAAAGGTCAGCTCGCGGTAGCAGATCGCGAGAACCGTGCAGTACAGGATGCAGACAACGCCTGCCTCCGTTGCCGTAAACCATCCGGCAAGAATACCGGCCATGACGATGATGACGGCAAGGAGCGAGGGAATGGAGTCAATAAGAACCTTGCCGGCAGACTCAGTCTCCTTCACCTGTGAAGCGGTGTAGCCCTTCTTCTTTGCCAGAAGGATGCAGACAGCCAGCACCGAAATGCCCAGAAGCGCGCCTGTGAAATAACCACCCATGAACAGTGCCGCGACGGAGACGCCGCCGGCTGTGATGGAGTACAGGATGAGCGGTCCTGACGGAGGAATGAGGATACCGGTAGGTGCGGAGCAGATATTGACTGCTGCGGAGTAGTTCGGGTCATACCCCTCTTCTGCTTCCAGCGGGCTCATGATGGAACCCATGGCAGATGTTGCTGCAACGGAGGAGCCGGAGATCGCACCGAAGAACATGTTGGCGAGAACGTTCGTTGCTGCAAGATAGCCGGGAACTCTGCCCACAACAAGTCTTGCGAGACGGACGAGTCTCTTCGCGATGCCGCCCTTGTTCATGATATTGCCGCCCATCATGAAGTAAGGAAGGGCCAGCAGAGAGAACGAGTCGATACCGGAGAAGCATCTCTGTGCCGCGATAATCGAGAAAATGTCAAACGGAATGTAGAAACAGCCTGTGATAATGGATGCAATGCCGATGCCGACCGAAATCGGGACGCCGGCGAACATCAGGACGAAAAAGGATCCGAAAAGGATCGCAATAGACTGGCCAACCATCAGTTGTTGCCCTCCTTCCTTGCTTTCAGATAATCCTGGAGCAGCTCAATGTACTTGAGCACACGGGCTATGACGATCATAATGCCGGTGATCGGCAGGATCGCATACAGAACCTTAAACGGGATGTGCATAACTGAGGAAGCATTCGTGCTGTACACAGACAGTGCCCAGCCGCCCTTTACGAACACATAGAGGACAAAGAAGAGAACACAGCCCTCGATGAACACATCGATGATGATCTTCGGAACTCCCTTCAGGCGGTCCTTTACAAGGCCTAAGGAGAGATGCTGGTTTGTGTAGAAGCAGTATGCGGAGCCGATCATGGATGCCCAGATCAGGATGTAGCGCAGGGCCTCATCTGTGAATGTTGAGGGGTTTTTAAGGATCCAGCGGCTGAAAATCTGCCAGAATCCGAATACCACCAGTAAGAACATTGCCACTGCCATCAGAAAACGCATGACGGCATCAACAATTTTGTTAACCTTTTTCACTGCTCTTTCCTCCTTCGCGGTCAGTTGGCGCTGTCGGACATTGCGCGGATCTGTTCAACAATCTTGTAGCAGTCGGGATCAGTGGTCCTGAGCTTGTCATAGATCGGCTCGCACGCCTTCTGGAATGCTTCCTTATCGACGTCGGTCACGAACTGGAGATCTGGATCCTTCTCCGAAACCTGTTCCTTCACCTGCTCCTCGAAGTCGGCCCAGGACTGCTTGTACTTCTCCGTCATGTTGTCGGCTGCTGTCTGCAGGATATTCTTCTGCTCATCGGTCAGGGAGTTCCAGAGCTTCGTGGAGATCAGGATGACATCGGGAATTCTTGTGTGCTCATCGTAGCAGTAGTATTTCGTCACATCGCCGTGGTCGCGAAGGGCTGTGATGTTGTTCTCCGCGCCGTCGATGACACCCTGCTGCATGCCGGTGTAGATATCGGAGTAGCTCATAACAGTGGAGGAGCCGCCCAGTGCATTCATCATCTCAATGGCCATCTGGGAGTCCATCGTGCGGATCTTGAGTCCCTTGAGATCGGAGGGCTCGCGGATCGCCTTGTCATGCGTATAGAAGGATCTCGCGCCGGAGTCCAGCCAGGTCAGTGCGATGAAGCCCTGATCCTCGGTTGAATTGAAAACTTCCTTTGCCGCATCGCTGTCCATGAACTTGTAGAAGTGATCCCTGTCGTCGAAGACATAGGGAACAGAGAAGGCATTCCACTTGCTGTCGAAGTTGCTGAGCGTGGCCGCAGAGACCTTGGCCATATCGAGTGCGCCGGCCTGGATCTGCAGGATCATGTCTGACTCCGAGCCAAGGATACCGTTTGCATAGATGGACATCTCCATCGTATCGCCTGACTTCTCCTTCACCTCGTCAGCCATACCCTTAATGGCGATGTTGACCGCATGGTCCTCTGCCATGTTGTGGCCGATCTTGATGTTCTTGATGGCCTCTCCATTGGCATTGGTGCTGGGTGCGGAATTCGCGCAGCCCGTGGCGCCGAGAACCATGGCGCCCACGAGGGCGAGTGCCGCAAGCTTGAACTTTTTCATGTTTCGAACCTCCTTTATGCATGAAACATGTGGTGTCGTATCGCAGTGCTGCTGTTCTCAAAATATCCCCCCGCACTGCGTTTTATATTGATCCTCAGGCACTTGCTGTTGCCTGTTGATGCACGTTAAAAACGATCCTGATTAGCATCCAGATCCGGAATTCCTTAACTATGCCGGGATTTTCGAGGGGCGGCCAAGGCGCTGAGCGCCTCTGGACGCCCACATCGAGGAGAACCGAAGATTCTCGAGATGGAAGTGCTAAACAGTTACGATAACTTTAAGGGTGAATGAGATCCCGCATAGTCAGCATAAGAAGGCTGTGCGCCCTCTTGAATTCCTTTCCCGTAGCCTTCTGCAGGAATTCCCGGAAGCTGTCCATATCTTTAGGGTTTAACTTCTCTTTGTCGAGCATCATGACCGTCTCGTGTCCCGTAAAGAGATAGCAGTACGTGCGGTCCTCAACCAGACGGATCAGCTTGTTGTAGCTGATGTTCATACTGCCCTCACCCCGCAGGTGCACGTGATCATCATAGAAATCGTACCGATACTCCGGGAGTCTTCCGCCTCTCTTCTCCACAACATCTGAGGCACGGATGATGGCCGGCAGGGTCCTGCTCACAGCGCACCAGCCGCCCAGGGCCAGAAGAACAATCCGAAGGGTTTTAGGGACAGGCAGAAGAATCGAGAGCGCGATGATCAGAACCGCTGTGAGGAGGATCATGAGCTCCTGCTTTTTGTGGAACTGGTCGTACTGCGTCGTGTACATCTTCTGGATGGTCTTTTCGTCATGTTGGATGCTGCAGGAAAATTTCTTGTAGGACAATACAGGCTCCCCTTCCAGCATGGGATGATTCGAAGAATCATCACATGCCAATCATATCGAACTGTTCGAAGGAAACGAGGACTTCGTGGTCGCGCTTCGGGTTCTTATATTTGATCTGGACGGATTTGAGGCGCTGGCTGTAATACCAGCCCTCGGAAGCCTCCTCAAATTTCCTTCTGTGCAGGAAGTGCGAAATCTCGCGTCCGTCGATCTGCACGTAGAACGGCGCCTTCTCGCGGTGTACCATGTCGAGCAGCATATCCTCCGCACTCGTCTGATAGCTGCCTTCATTGGTAAAGGAAACTACCGTCTTTGTGCCGGCCTTGACGGCAATCGTTGTTTTCAGATAATCGCCCTTTTTGTAGTCATTCGTCGCTCCGTCATCGTCATAGAGGGTGAAGGAGGAGTCCACATCCGGCGCCATAATGATATGAAGGCCTGTGACCTTGTCCTTCATCAGGTTCATCGGCTGATTGATGGCCATCGGGATGATTGCGCCGCTCCGGAGATAAAGCGGAATGGAGCCCAGATCAACCGGTATTTCGATCGTCTGCCCTGCCGCGTACTCCTCGCGTGTGTAGAAGTCGTAGAAGCGCTCATTCTTATCTTCCGTCTTTGGCAGATAAATCTTTCTCGTTCTGGCGCCCTTCTCCACGACATTGGCAACCATGAGGTAATCGCCGAGGCAGAAGTTGATGCCCTCGTTGTACGTAGCCGGATCGTTCTGAAAGACCATGAACATGGCCTCCATAATCGGAAGACCATTCTCATGTGCCCTCTCCATCAGCGAATACAGGTACGGAGAGAGGCGGTAGCGGAAGCAGATCGCGTCGCGGATGTACTGTGTCTTGTCGGAGTACATCCAGGGCTCCGTCACCGTGTTGTCCGTGTTCACGGAGTGGATGGAGAATCTCGGCATGAAAATACCGTTCTGCACCCAGCGAACGAACAGCTCGGGCTCAGGAGATACGCCGTAGAAGCCTCCGACATCGCATCCCTCATTGGCGACGCCGGAGAGACCCATGCCGAGAATCGTCGCGATGTTGTACTTCAATGTCTCCCAGCAGGTCAGATTGTCGCCGGCCCACACCTGTGCGTAGCGCTGAATGCCTGCGTGGCCGGAGCGGCAGACAGAGAACGGACGAATATCCGGATTGTACTCTGTGATGGCTTCGTTGGAGAGCTGGCACATGATGTTGCTCATGGCGGGCTTTAGTGTGCCTATCGTGCCGCCCGCTCCCTCGAAGTCCACTTTGCTGTCCTTGTCCACCATGCTGTCGTACTCGCAGTTGTCGTTCCAGATGGATTCGCAGCCATACTTCAGAAGATTGTCTGTGATGTATTCCTTCCAGTGTTTTCTTGCAGATGCCTTGGTGAAATCCACGAAGAGGCCTCTGCCGCCCCACCAGGTGCCGACGCCGCAGCCGTCGATATTTTCCGTGCCGTTCTTGTTCTCACCGGCGGCATCATCGGAGGCCATGACGAACATGCCCTTTTTCTTCATCTCTTCAAGGTAAGGATGCACGAGAAGCATGCCGGGCTTTATGTTGGGCGATACGACGATTCCTCTCTCCTTCATGGCAGCAAACCATGCCGCAGGATCCTTGAATCTCTTGTAGTTCCATGTGAAGGAGCATCTCTTGATGCCCTCCTTTGTCTCCACGGCGCAGTAGCCGGAGGAGAGCTGGAATCCGTCTACAGGGATTCCTTCCTCTTTAGTGGTATCGATGAAATCGACAATTGCGTCGTCGCAGTCCTTCGGAAGCTCCGGATAATACATGGAGGAGCCGAGGTATCCGAGCGCTGCTCTGGGAAGGAGGATCGACTTGCCGGTCAGATCCGTGTAGCGCTCCACCACCTCTTTGATGGAGGGACCTGCGATCAGGAACAGATCGATATCTCCCGCATCCGTGCGGTAGGTCGAGTATCTGTGCCAGTAGTTTCTCTTCTCGCGCCCCATGTTGAAGCCGCACTCAGCAGTGTTGTGGTAGAAGTACCCAACGGCCTTGCCGGTGGAACCCTGGAGCTTGATGTAGAAGGGAATATGTTTGTAGAGAGAATCCGTCTTTTCCGGGTTGTAGCCCATGGAGTCCCCGGGCGAGAGAACCATGGATTCCTCAGCCTTGTTGATCTCCCCGGCCTTCTCGCCGAAGCCGTAGAAGCAGTCGTCGGCCTCAATCTGGCTCGCATGGAGACGTCTCTTGTTGGAATCCTCGCGGTAGGCGAGATCCGGAATATCTGCGTGGAGCATTGTTCCTTCTGCATCGTAGACACAGATCCGGAAGGGATTCTTCTCTACAACGACACGGAGATTTTTTCCCTGAATGACCGCCTTGTCAGCGCCGTCCGTCAGCGCAGAGTCCGCGACCTGCACTCTTTTTCGATAATCCTTCAGAAGGTCATCTGTGCGGGAATCCCAGGCTGTCATGACGAGGCTGTAGCTGGCCTCATCCCAGTCGCCGTCAAACCCGGCGCGGATGCGGATGATGTCATCTGTCAGAAACCATAAGCGGATCTCGACGGCATCCGTTTGGATGGAATAATAGTTCTCCTTTGCAGTGACCGATCCGGCGCGGTAGCAGACCCTCATTTGATATCCTCCCTCCATTATTTCTGTTCACAGAAAATCCATAATCTTGTTAAATTCATGTAGATTCTACCGAAACGATAAGGCAAAAACTACACATTTTTTGAGGTTAAAGTGCTATTATTATACGTATTTTGATATTAATTAAGCTTGTTGGTAACATCAGATTTCCAGCAGAACCGCAGGAAGGGAAGCATTTTGATCGACAGAGCACAGACGCAGATGGGAGAAGGGGCACAGATCGCCCTGGAACAGATCAGCAGTGTGAACGACAATATGTCGAAGTCACACTATCACGAATATTTTGAGCTGTATTTTCTCGATTCGGGTCACCGCTACAACATGATCGACAACACGATCTATGAGACACAGGCGGGCGATTTTCTGATCTTTTCGCCGTGGACAATGCATCACAGCTACTCGGACAAGGATGTGCCGTTTTCCCGGGTGGTCATTTATTTTCAGCCCTCTGTCGTGACATCGCCGGTACTCCTGGATGCACTGCTGAACACCAACCGGCTCTACAGGCCGACCGTGCATCAGCTGCCGAAAATGCGGCGGCTCATCTACCAGATGATGGAGGAGCAAAACCATAAAGGGATCCTGCACGAGGAATATCTGCGCAGCACGCTCATGCTCATTCTCCTCGAGATTCTGCGCATGGGGCAGGTCCGCGAAATTCCTGAGAGCGAGAACCGCATCAATGAGGTGATCAGCTATATTCACACCAACTACGCGCAGGAGATCCGGCTGGACGAGCTGGCGGCGAGGTTCCACATCACGGAGTCTCATCTGTGCCGGGAATTCCGAAAGTACACGAACAGAACCATCGTTCAGTACATCCACTCGACCCGCGTGCTCAATGCGCAGCGGCACTTCATGGAGACCGATGACAACGTGTCGGAAGTCATGTCATTGACCGGATTCACCAACCTTACGCACTTCAACCGCGTCTTTCGCGACGTGACGGGTATGTCGCCTTCTGCGTTTCGGAAGAAATGCAGGGAGGAGCATAGTGCTCACGTATGACAATGGTGTAGAGAAGCGGCCCTGCTCTGCAGCAGAATGCTGAGATGAGCAGCGCAAATGTGCCGTCAAAAAAGCCCTGGGTCTCTTACGAGACCCAGGGCCTATACAGGAACTGGAAATATCCCTTTTATTGATCAGAACTTGCCCTGCTCTGCAGCCAGTGCTACAGAAACAGCGGTGGAAACGGTAGCACCAACCATCGGGTTGTTGCCCATTCCGATAAGACCCATCATCTCTACGTGTGCAGGAACGGAGGAGGAACCAGCGAACTGCGCATCGGAGTGCATACGGCCCATGGTATCGGTCATGCCGTAGGAAGCAGGACCTGCTGCCATATTGTCGGGGTGAAGGGTACGGCCTGTGCCGCCGCCGGAAGCTACGGAGAAGTACTTCTTTCCTGCCTCGAGGCGCTCCTTCTTGTATGTGCCGGCTACAGGGTGCTGGAATCTTGTCGGGTTAGTGGAGTTGCCGGTGATGGAGATATCGACATTCTCATGCCACATGATGGCAACGCCTTCCTGTACATCGTTGGCACCGTAGCACTTAACCTTTGCTCTCGGGGATGTGGGATCCTTGGAGTAGCAGGTCTCACTGACGATCTTGAGCTCGCCTGTGTAGTAATCGTACTGTGTCTCAACGAAAGTAAATCCGTTCACACGGGAAATGATCTGTGCTGCGTCCTTGCCGAGACCGTTCAGGATGACACGGAGGGGTTTCTTGCGGACCTTGTTGGCCTTGTCGGCGATACCGATGGCGCCCTCAGCAGCTGCGAAGGACTCATGACCTGCGAGGAAGCAGAAGCACTCTGTGCCCTCCTCGAGCAGCATCTTGCCGAGATTGCCGTGGCCAAGACCTACCTTGCGGCGGTCAGCAACAGAGCCGGGGATGCAGAATGCCTGCAGACCCTCGCCGATTGCGGCAGCAGCCTCATCGGCCTTGCGGCAGTTCTTCTTGATGGCGATTGCTGCGCCAACTGTGTAAGCCCACTTCGCGTTCTCAAAACAGATGGGCTGAATGCTCTCTACCAGATGATAAACATCAAGGCCGGCGGCCTGTGTGATATCCCTGCACTCCTCGATGGAGTTGATGCCGTACTTCTTCAGGCAGGCAAGAATCTGGGGTTCTCTTCTCTCATATGATTCAAATAAAGCCATCTTCAGTCTCCTCCTTTACTGTTTTCTGGGATCGATGAACTTAACAGCATCCTGGCAGCGGCCATACTGACCGGAAGCCTTCTTCAGTGCTGTATTCGCGTCATCGCCAGCCTTGATGAAGTCCATCATCTTGCCGAAGTTGACGAACTTGTAGCCGATGATCTCATCGTTCTCATCCAGAGCGAGATCTGTGATGTAGCCGTCTGTCAGCTCAAGATAGCGGGGTCCCTTCTCAAGTGTGCCGTATGTTGTGCCAACCATGGAGCGTGTGCCCTTGCCGAGATCCTCGAGGCCTGCACCGATCTGCAGTCCATCCTCGGAGAATGCGGACTGGGAACGGCCATAAGCGATCTGCAGGAACAGCTCTCTCATAGCGGTGTTGATGGCATCACAGACAAGGTCTGTGTTCAGTGCCTCGAGAACTGTGAGGCCGGGAAGAATCTCAGCGGCCATAGCTGCAGAATGTGTCATTCCGGAACATCCGATGGTCTCGATCAGAGCTTCCTGGATGATGCCGTTCTTGATGTTCAGGGACAGCTTGCAGGCACCCTGCTGGGGAGCGCACCAGCCAACACCGTGTGTGTAGCCGGAAATGTCCTTGACCTCTTTGGACTGAACCCACTTAGCCTCTTCCGGGATCGGAGCAGCGCCGTGATGCACGCCCTGGTGAACGACGCACATGTCTTGTACTTCCTGTGAGTAAACCATATAAATCTCCTTCCTTGACACTTGTGCAGCTGCAGCCATTCCGCCTTCCGCCCCGCACCGGCAGAGCCTCCTGCAGAATTTCCGCATAATGTTGTACACATGACATCGAGCAGGAGGCGGCAGGCGCCTTCTACTCGATGTCGCGGTGCTCGTCAGAAGGCATTCCATGCTTGGAGGCATCTCATGCAAGCATGGATTCCTCCAAGCATGAATGTCTCCTTCCTCGCTACTACGCACAAATTGGCAGCCCCTGCAGCATCGTACCCGGGGCTGTCAATCTTTTGTAATTGTTTAGCACCCCTCGGAAAGTCATAAAATCCGGATGGGAAATGAGGTGCTGAACAATCACTATTTTTAACACAATTGCTGTTGTTATTATAGTTCCGGCCAAGTTTATTAGCCAATGCTAACCTGTTAAAAATTTATCAGCAGCTCTGAACACCTGCATCGGGAGCCCTGACGCACTGCGAGGGGGGGCCCGATGTGTGCTGATACTGATCAATACAGTTATTTCAGAATATCCGCAACCGCGCTCTTATCAATCACGAACTCCTGCGCGCCCATGGACATCGGCGCCACATCGCCCTCATTGAAGGTGATGACAAGATCTCCGTCGCTGTTCATGTAGAACTGCTGGTCCTTGTCAATCGACTTGAAGTCGTCCTCAGGCATATCAGAATCAACGAAATATGTCTCGTCCGGATTCTTCTCCATCCTCTCTTTCATCTGTGTCCTGATATCATCGCTGATCGCCGTCACATAGTCCGCGCCGTCCTTGAAGAGATCAGAGAGCTTCACCAGATCGCCGGTCTCTTTGCTGAGCACATAGTAGCGGTTCTCCTCGTATCCGTCCGCAGAAGCTGTGTAGGCATTCAGGCGAACCACATACCACTGGTCGCTGTCCGTCACGACGTCAGTCTTAACCTGAAGAGAACTGTAGCCGCCCTCCTCAAGGCTCTTCTTGAACTCCTCAACGAGCTCGTTTGTGTGCTCCTTGATCCTCGTGTTCACTTCCGCGGCGGAGAGCTTCGCGGTCTGGTTGTTCAGGCTGTCGGTATGTACCTCACCCGTCTGCACATTCGCGTCATGCTGCGCATCCTCATAGCTGTAGTCCCTGAATGTCACCAAATGAAAATAAGCGCCGATCACCGGAATATTGTCGCAGGCCTTCGCGATGACAGGCGAAGTGTTCGGAAGGATGATACTCACGGCCAGCACAGCCGCCGCGGCCTTAAGCGCCGTAAACAGTGCGCGGTGCTGCCTTCCTTCTCCTCTGAAAACAGATGCGCGCCCTCCGTTCTTATAAAGACGGATGTTGCCCTTTGCGCGGTCAGCGCTCTCTGCGCCGCCCTCTCTGAAACTCTGTGCATCATCTACATACTGCGGTCTGATCTCACTCATTGCTGCAAAAAGATCTTTATTGGTATATCTGCTCATTTTTAATTCCCTTCTTCGTTTCATATTCCTGCTGAATTCTCATACAGGAACCATCGCTTATGCCGAAATGTGATATGTGCCGGTCCTTCGTTATTTTCAGAAAAACGGGTACCGTAATGCGATGCTCTGTCAGAGAAATGCCCTGCGCTCCAATTCCTTCTTCAGTTCCTTCCGCATTCTGAAGAGGGTGACCTTCACGGCGGATTCACTCATGCTGTGGTGCGCCGCAATGTCCGCAATCGAGTCGGCGTAGTAGTAACGCTCCACAAAAAGGGCTCTCCGCTCTCGGTCCTGTGCATCAAGAAACCTGTTGATGGCTTCTCCCAGCGCACTCTGCGCTGCCTTTTCTTCCACATCATCAGCAGATGCACTCTCACACTCCGCGAGCTCATCAAGTGCGAGCACTGCTTCCTTTCCGCCCCTCTTTGCCGCGGAATCCCTGCGGATTCTGTCGACGGCGAGGTTTCTCGTTATTTTCCCAAGGTAGGCGCGAAGGCTCTGCGGCTTCTCGGGCGGAATGGTGTTCCAGGCCCGGAGCCATGTGTCGTTCAGGCACTCTCCCGCGTCCTCGGCACTGGCGAGGAGCCCGTGCGCGATGGAGCCGCAGTAGCGGCTGTACTTGTCCTGTGTGTCGCGAATTGCCGACTCATCTCTGTCAAAAAACCTGCGGATGATCTCCGCATCAGTAACTTTAACCATATGTCCTGCTTCCTTTTTTACCGGGTGTATTCCGCGCGGTGGCAGCTGCATGACAGCGCTCCCCAAAATTCCTTTGGGCGCTTCTGCGCATCCCGTGCGGCTGCATGCAAATCCGCTCCGCGCTCTCACCCCTGCGATATCGCTTGTTCTTACTGCCTTACAATCATATAGACGCAAAGAGTGCAGTGGGGGTTACAGGTCTTTCGAAAAATGTAATTATTTAGCCCCCCACGAAAGCTCAATAATCTCGGATGGGAAGCTCGTACTATGCGCATAATTTGAGCAAAAGGGTCCGGCTGTCTATGTACAGTCGGACCCTTCTTAGGATAAGTTATTCTGTTTTTGCAGCCGCATCGGGCATCTTTCGGTTTGTCCATATTGCTGCTGATCAGTGTTCATAATCTTATCGGTACATCTCTGTTAAGTAAATGCATATCTCATAATCGCCGCGGCCGCCCCATCATGCGCATTGTCCGGCGCGATCCAGTCCGCAAGCGCCTTCACCTTCTCCGAGGCGTTGCCCATCGCGACCGAAATGCCTGCAGCGGAGAGAAGACCCAGATCGTTCTCCGAATCGCCGACGGCCAGGATTTCCTTCCGATCAATGTCAAGGCGCGCAGCCAGCTCCTCCATGGTGCGGCCCTTGTCGGCATTCGCTGCCACGGTCTCTACATCCTGCGGCATCGTCCGCAGCGTCGTCAACCGGCTGCTGTCAGAGCGGGATCGGATCAACTGCTCGAGACAATCCCCTTCTTCCTTCGAATTCGTCCGGACCCAGATATTTTCAATCCGGTCCTTATTGCTCTCTATATATGAAAAGATATCTCCAACTCCTTTCCGGCTTGTGCCGATATACTGTGCCAGCGCCGTGCCTTCAAAGAAATGCATGAGATGCTCGTGTGATCTTATGCTCCCGTACCCAAATCCATCGATGAAAACATCGTAGAGCCAGTCGTTCTCTTCCGCTTCCTCCACAATGCCGCGCGCGGCCGCGCAGTCCAGGTAATGGTCGATCACCGTCCTTTTCTCCTGCAGGTCATAAAGGACGGCACCGTTCGAAGTGATGGCGTAGCGGATGCCCGGAATGTCGAGAACCGCCTTAGGAATCCCGGTAATGGGCCGCCCCGTCACCGGAAGTACCGTAATTCCCTTCTGCAGAGCCCTTTCGATTACCCGGCGTGTGGCTTTTGTCACTTCCTTCTGATCTGTCAGGACCGTGCCGTCCAGATCAAGGCCTATCATCCGCACTGCCATGTCCTTCCTCTTTTCACCCGGTCGTAGTTTTCCAATCAAGATCATAGTCCCCTTAACATACAGCCTGCTGCCTTTATGTTTCACTCAGCAGTGGGTATCTGCTCAGAATTCTCGTCTTCTGTGTTCTCTGCTGCGATATTTTCATCCTTGTCATAGCGCCCGAGCAGGTAATTCTCGTGAAGGTGATCGAGCTCTTCCTCATCCTTGAGGACATCCTCGTGCATCTTCTTAAGTGCCGCCTGGCTCTCCGACAGCTCGTTCTTCATCGATTCGGTCTGTGCGCGGAGAGAGCTAAGTCTGTCGGCGATCTTTTTGCCTTCGTCGTCGATACCTGAAATCCTTGCCTCACAGGCCGCCGTGATGCCGGAGCCCTCCTGCCGCAGTGCATTGATTCTTCCCTGGAGCTCCTCGATGCTCTTTTGCTTCTCCTCAATCTGCCCGGAAAGGGTCTTCTTTCGGCTCATGTTGAGCGCGAAGGTGTGATCGAGCTCCTCTTCGAGCGTCTCCTTCTCCTTCTTCACATCCTCAAGGGCACCCTGCACCTGTCGGATCTTCTCCTCATTCTGCTGCAGAGCTTCCTCTTTTTCCTTTTGCGCCGCTTCCTTTCTGGCCTCTACGCCTTCCTTGAAAACAGCGAGCGCCTCCTCCGCGTTCTCGACTTCCTGTTCGGCAGCTTCAATATCCTCGTGCAACACGTCGATGTTCTGCTGTGCATCGAAGGCCGCCCCTCTCGACATCTCTATCTTTTCCTTGAGCGCACTGCTGATTCTCTGCTCCTTCTTCCGATCCGACTCCGCGATGAAGGAAGGAAGGCTTCCGCGGATCCCGCGCCATTTTTCAATGAGTGCGCAGATATCCTCCGGCATCTCATAGGCATAGCGCACCTCCTGATTCAGGCGCACTGCCAGCTCGGAAGCCTTCTTCGCGAGATAATCCATGTGGCGGATGATGCGGAGCACGCACGCCTCGGAAACATTGCGCTTCATGGCATTGGATCCGGTGCTGTCCATCTCTCTCATCTGGTCCATGAGCGCATCGCCGAGGTAGTTCTCTTCGCCCTGGATGTCTGCCAGCATTTTCAGATAGTCAGGATCATCAGGTCCTGTAAACTGCGCATTGGCTGCATAATCCTGCACCTGTGCAAGGAAGCTATGGAATTCATCCAGCGCGCTCTCTGCTGTTCTCTCCGACTGCGCGATGAAATGATCGATCTCCGACTCCACATAATCGTTTCCGACAAAGCGCTCCTTCATCTTCTGGAGCTTGGCCTTTCTGGCAAGCTCCAGCTGGATGATTCTCTCCTGCTCAGGCGTGATGGTGTGCGCAGGTGAGCGGCCGGGTGCGGCAGTGCTCTTCTTCTCGTTCTCATTGTTGGATATGTCTGCTGCGGACGGGCTGCTCGTCTTGGCTCCACTAGATGCTTCTGCTGCGGCAGGCTCTCTGCCATTTGTTTCATTAGATACATCCGTTACAGCCGGACTATCCACCTTGGCTTCACCGGGCAAATTTGCAGTGCTTTCCTTATCATCATTGGTCTTCTTATCCACAGCACTGCTCCTGTCGCTGACAGGCGTTTCCGCCGCGGCAGTTTCTCTGCCAGCCTTGGCTTTATCAGGCATTTCCACAGCATCTGCGCCGGACTGTGTGGCACCACCGTCGAAACCATCGCCCCTGCCGTTCTCAATCTCATCCGATACAACGGTTTGGCCGGGACCACCGTTCGTGTCAGTGATGTCCGCAGTTTCTCCGGGAACAGCGCTCGAAACACCGCTCGTTTCAGTGACGCCCGCAGTTTCTCTGGAAACACCGCTCGTGTCCGTCTCCTCTCCTGCAAAGACTGCCGCCCCTTGACTGAGTTCTTCCTCTCCGATCACACAGATACTGGCCAGAATCTTTTTAGTATATTCCGCTCTCTTGCGGTCTCCGTTTCCCGGCGCA
Organism: Lachnospiraceae bacterium UBA2734; assembly: GCA_002353635.1. Classification (GTDB taxonomy): domain Bacteria; phylum Bacillota; class Clostridia; order Lachnospirales; family Lachnospiraceae; genus CAG-791. The sequence continues at coordinate 10,399 of DEKA01000003.1, read as the reverse complement.
TGGAATCTTCCCTGATAAAGACCGCTCTGTGTAGCCACGACGAAATGAATGTACGCATTGTCATCGGAAATATGCGTGCAAAATACGAGAACCGATTTATTGTCCAGTACAGTCAATTGCTGCACATCAAAGCCAAATTCCTTGATAAAAAGGCCTGCCGCAAAATTCCGGATAACCGCCTTCACTGCGGACTTCGTGAAGTCCGCCCCGCCCGCCATCGGCCTTGGCGCACCGATGATCAGATCCGGCTTCTCACCTTTTTCCGGCAGATCCCCCTCCTGCTGCGCGATCCAATAAGTGATTCCTTCCGGCAGCTGGATTGTAAAATCTCCAAAAACACTGATCCGCTCATCCTTCTGTGCTGTACTGACCGCCATCTGTGCCGTTCTCCTCTCCCATATACGGATTATCCTTCTGCAAAGTCATTCCACCGTGCCCACCGCACTAAATCTCAGCTGTCTGTGGCATACAGCATGCAATAATGCTTCGATTTCCATCGCCCGTGACCAGTTTACAATCTATAGCCTCACTGCCATCGTGCAGTTGAAAGCCATCGTCTGTCCGCGATTGGGTCTTTCATTTATCTCAATCGCCGTTGCATGCAGCCGGATCGTTCCGCTTAGTGCCTATATCATAGCACAGGTTGTTCTTGTTTCCTATTGTTAACCGTTTAAGTCAATATTTATACAATTATTGTCCCGGAGTGGTAGTTTCATAAAACGATAATCGTCATTGCCATTTTATATTTGATATGAATTGATTATTGCAATTTGCATCCCGACCACAGATAATATTTTCAGTGAAAGGGCCCATGGACAACGCTGGATACAGACGGTCCAACACCTTCTTCAACGATGATTTTTCTTGTCACCAATATTACATGGAGGCATCTGAGGCAGATCTCCATAATATCAACCTCTTACAGCGAAGAAGCATTGCACGCGTGAGACTTAGTCTATATACTGATTACTCTCAGGATTGCCGTGCATCCAAACCGCTCGTTGCTTCTTGGTCATGTCCGTACTGCCACCGCCTTCCAGACCGACCGTGCATCCAAATTTCTCGTCTATCCACTGTCTTGTCCGTACCATTAACCTTCTCCCCCCCCGCCATGCATCCAAATCACCCGTTGCTACACTCTCTTGTCCGTACCTAGCCCCGCTGACGTCCCTGACTTGCATCCAAACCTCACGTCTATCCACTGTCTTGTCCGTACCATTAACCTTCTCACTCCCCGCCATGCATCCAAATCACTCGTTGCTGCACTCTCTTGTCCGTACCTAGCCCCTCTGTTGGCTCTGACCTGCATCCAAACCTCGCGTCTATCCACTGTCTTGTCCGTACCATTAACCTTCTCACTCCCCGCTATGCATCCAAATCACCCGTTGCTGCACTCTCTTGTCCGTACCTAGTCCCTCTGTTGGCTCTGACCTGCATCCAAACCTCACGTCTATCCACCGTCTTGTCCGTATCATTAACCTGACCTGCATCCAAATTCCTCGTCTCTCAACTGTCTTGTCCGTACTGTCAATTTTTCACTACCCTCAAGTGCATCCAAGCTTCCCGTTTTCACGCTGTTTTGTCTGCGATTCGCTTTATATTCAATTCAAAAGGAGACCAACAACTATGCCTGAAAACAAAATTCTAAAGGAAATGAACAGTCGTAAGGTTCTGCTAACGAAATGGATCCAGCAAACACAAATTTCCATTCAAAATGCGCCAGTCGGATCCCTCCGCATATCAAAAAGAAAGAACAGCCTGCAGTATTACCACTATCACGGAAATGAAGCCAAACAAACCTATATCAGAGATCACAGTCTCCGCGATTCCCTTGCCCAGAAAGGCTACGACCAGCGCATTCTCACCGCGTGCCAAAAAGAACTTGACTACTTGGCCGGAATTTTCGCCAATTATCCCACCCCCGCCCCGGAAGAAATCATCAACAAAATATCTTCTGCCCGCCGCGCACTCATCCGGCCCATCGAACTCTCCGACGAGGAGTATGTCCATCAATGGATGCAGATTCCCTACACAGGCAAAGAAATTCCGGCCAATGTACCGACCTATCTCACTGCCCGCGGCGAGCGCGTGCGGTCCAAGTCAGAAATCATTATTGCCAACCTTCTTGACAGCAAGAACATCCCTTACCGCTACGAATACCCTCTTACAATCCATGAAAATATAATTCTCCACCCGGACTTCACGATACTGAACGTGAGAACCAGACAGGAACTGATTTTTGAACATTTCGGAATGATGGACGACCCTTCCTATGCAGAAAGAACCGTCGAAAAAATAAATCTATATCAGAGCGCCGGCATCTGCCTCGGTCATCAGCTGATCGCAACATTTGAGACACAGAGTCATCCGCTCAATCTTCAGGCTTTGAATTCCATTATTAATCAATACTGCCTCTGATTTTCCAAAAAAAGACAGCCGGCACACTGCCGGCTGTCTTTTTTGCTGTCATTTAAGGCTGAGGAGCTGCGATTTCTTCTCTCAGCATCCAGTTCTTAAATATTTTGTAACTGTTTGGCACCTCATCTCGAATTACTCCAAAAGGCGTCGCAATTCTTCGATGTGGGCGTTCAGAGTTGCACAAGGTCCTGTGGACCTTGATTCTGCAACGACCGTGATTCTGCAACGACCGTGGTTCTGCAACGACCTTGATTCTGCAACGACCTTGGTTCTGCAACGAACCTTGGTTCTGCAACGACCGGCGCGGAGCGGAGACCGCTCCGCGCCTTGTCCGCCCCACGACACAGGAGCCTGGATATCAGCTATCTGCCTGGTTTGTCCTTCCTACACCCACTTCTTAAATTCTTCATCCGTGCACTTCACATAGTGCGTGCCCTCGACGAGATGGCTTGTGCCGTCCTCATAGTGGATGCCGGACGTCTTGTAGTCGTAGCTCTCAGCTACTCTCTTCTTCTCCACAATCGGATTGGGCTCGGGAATCGCAGAGAGAAGGCTCTTCGTATAAGGATGCACCGGATGGGAGAAAATTTCCTCCGTGGTTCCCGTCTCAAGGAGATGTCCAAGATGCAGGACACCGATTCTGTCGCTGATGTACTTGACCATCGAGAGGTCGTGTGCAATGAACAGATAAGCCGTACCTGTCTCGTCCTGAATATCCTTCATCAGATTGATCACCTGCGCCTGGATGGAAACATCCAGCGCCGAGATGCACTCATCTGCGATGATGAGCTTCGGGTTCATGATGAGCGCTCTTGCGATGCCGACACGCTGTCTCTGGCCGCCGCTGAACTGATGCGGATAGCGGGTTGCATGCTCCGGGGAGAGGCCGACCTTCAAAAGAATATTCTTGATCGCCTCTTCTCTTTCCGCACGCGTCTTGTAGGTATGGTGAATGTCGAGGCCCTCGCCGATGATATCGCCGATCGTCTTTCTGGGATTGAGTGAAGCCATTGGATCCTGGAAAATCATCTGCATCTGCACGCGAAGATTCCCCTCCGTGCTGTGCGACATCTTCCCGGAGATATCCATACCATTGAAAACAATTTTCCCCGCCGTCGGATCATATAGCCGTATCACGGACCTGCCGATCGTCGATTTGCCGGAGCCCGACTCACCGACGAGGCCGTAGGTCTCGCCCGGCCAGATCTTAAAGCTGACGTCATCAACTGCCTTTACTGTGAAAGTCCGGCTGATGCGGAAGTATTGCTTGAGCCCCTCCACTGTCAGGAGAGGCGCACTGCTGTAATCGATCTTATGCATGGCTCTCTCCCTCCTCGTTCTCTGCAGCGCCGGCTGCACCACTATTGCCGGTATCCGCGCTGCCACCTTCGCCGGATTTAGCACTATCCGCAGCCTTCGTTTCGGCCGCGCTATCCGCCTTCACACCTTCAGACACTTCGCCGGATGTGTTGCCGGAAGCCTTTCCGTCTGCAGCTGTTACGGCACCGGCCGCGCTGCCCTCTTCCCTCACATCCGCGTCCGTCGCGATGCCGGTTGCACGCTCCTCGGGTGCGGGCGTATCATCGAGACCTGCCTCATGCTTCATTCGAAGGATTTTCGCGCGGAGCTCTGCAGGCATCTCCACCTTAGGCGCCCTTGGATCAAGAAGCCACGTCGCCGCAAAATGCGTCGTCGAAATCTGGAACATCGGCGGATCCGCCTTGTCATCGATTTCCAGCGCAAACTTATTGCGGGGTGCGAATGCATCTCCCGCCTTCTCATGAAGAAGGTTGGGCGGTGATCCCGGAATCGTGTAGAGTCTCTCGTCGTTGGTGTCGAGATCGGGCATCGCGGAGAGAAGTCCCCATGTATAAGGATGGCGCGGATCATAATAGATCTCGTTGATCGTACCCTTCTCCACAATTCTGCCCGCATACATGACATTCACATAATCCGCAACCTTCGCGACAACGCCGAGGTCATGCGTGATATAGATAACGGAGATTCCCCTCTCCTTCTGGATTCTTCTGATCAGCTCGATGATCTTCGCCTGAATCGTCACATCCAGAGCGGTCGTCGGCTCATCGCAGATCAGAAGATCGGGATTGCAGGCGAGCGCGATGGCAATAACTACACGCTGACGCATGCCGCCGGAGAGCTGATGCGGATATTCCTTCATCCTCTTTTCCGGCTCCTCGATGCCAACCTCTGTGAGCAGCTCAATGGCGCGCTTTCTCGCCTCTTCCTTAGGCGTTTTGTAATGCCAGATCATGTCTTCCATGATCTGCCGGCCGATCTGCATCGTCGGATCCAGCGAAGTCATAGGATCCTGAAAGACCATTGCCATCCGCTTGCCGTTGATGTGGCTGCGGATCCACTTCTTGTCCTTGGAGAGAATATCGACCTCCGCCTCGGAGCCGTCCTGATGATGATAGCGGAAAATAATCGACCCCCTGTTCACCACGGCGTTCTTCGCAAGGATTCCCATGGCGGCGCGCATCGTAACGGACTTGCCGGAGCCCGACTCGCCGACGATCGCCACCGTCTCTCCCCTCTTTAAATCAACATTGATTCCGCGGATCGCGTGCACAGGACCTGCCGTCGTCTTAAACGTGATGTCCAGGTCACGGATCTCAAGAATTTTATCATTTGAATCACTCATACCCTCACATCTCCTTCAGCTTCGGATCCAGCGCTTCTCTCAGTCCATCACCAACCAGGTTGAAGGAGAGCATCAGAACCGCCATGACAACGATCGGCGGAACGATCTCGAACGGGTGTGTCGTGAAGCTGTTGAAGCCCTCACTGATCAGGGACCCCAGAGAGCACCTCGGCACCGGAATGCCAAGACCTACAAATGAGAGGAAGGCCTCAGTGAAGATAGCCGTCGGCACGGAGAACATCACCTGTGTGATGATGGGTCCGATGATGTTAGGCAGCACTTCCTTGAAAATAATGAAGAACGACCCCGCACCCAGTGTTCTCGAGGCGAGAACGAATTCCTGCTCCTTTAGCTTTAGCATCTCTGCTCTTGCAATACGGCTCATACCGACCCACTCAGTCAGCATCAGGGCGAAGATAATCGTCAGCATGCCGGGCTTCAATACCAGCAAAAGGAGCGTCACGATAACAAGCCTTGGTATGCCGTTTACGATCTCCAGTATTCGCTGCATGACCATATCGACTTTTCCGCCAAAATAACCGGAGATCAGTCCGTAGCTCATGCCGAAGATCATATCGATGAGAGCAGCCGCCACCGCGATGATGAGGGATACTCTCGTGCCGGACCATGTTCTCGTCCAGATATCGCGGCCAAAATTATCGGAACCAAACCAATAGTAGACATCAAGCTTATTCATCTCCTTGTACTGGTTCACCTTTTTGGAACCAGTTGTCGTGGAGATCGTTTCACCCCCGTCGAAGATGCCGAGCTTCTCGAGCCCTGGCACGCGGGGTGCGAAGTTCTTCTGCGCGATGTTCTGCTCCGAATAGTTGTACGGCGTCATGGACGGGCCGACAACTGCCATAATCGTTATGAAGATAATGAGGAAGAGTCCGACAAGTGCACTTGTCTTGTGCACAAAGCGGATCATTGCTTCCTTCCAGAAGCTCTGCGAGGCAAAGTTCGTGTCGACGCCGATGTCGCGGGAGAGCCCCTTTAACTTGAAGTCGTCTGCCGTGGGTACATAAGCCGCCG
>DEKA01000003.1:0-4231 GCA_002353635.1 Lachnospiraceae bacterium UBA2734 | reverse complement strand
ATGATGCCGTAGAGAATATCCACACCCAGCATAATGAAAATATACATTGCCGAGTAGATAAAGCTCAGGCTGATGACCACGTTGTAATCGTTGGACTGGATCGCATTCACGAGGAGCGAGCCGACGCCGGGGATGGCGAATATTTTCTCAACCACGAGAGATCCTGTCATGAGATCAACGATGAGCGGCGCGAGGACGGTCACGATCGGGATCAGGGCATTGCGCAGGGCATGCCGCAGAACCAGTGCCGAGCCGGAGAGGCCCTTGGATTCCGCCAGCAGCATGTACTCGCTGCCCAGCACCTCAATCATCTCTGACCTGGTGAAACGCGCGATTGATGCCATGGTGAACATAGACAGAGAAACACTCGGAAGAATGCTCGAATTCAGTGCCTGTGCCGAGTTATAGAGCATGGGGAACCAGCGGAGCTTGAAGCCGAACTGGAAACTCAGCGCGAGGGCAAAAACATAGGAAGGAACCGACACACCGATGACGGAGATGATCGTTGCGATCGAATCCCAGATGGTATCCCGCTTGAGCGCCGCAATAAGGCCTAGAATGAGGCCTATGACTGCACCGATCGTCACAGCAAGGCCGCCGATTCGGATAGAAATGGGAAGTCTTGTTGCAATCAGCGAAGAGATCGGTGTGTTCTTGCTGATGTTGTAGGAGACGCCGAAATCGCCGCGCAGCATATTGAATGCATAGCGGAAAAACTGAACGAGGACGGGCTGATCGAGACCGTATTTTGCATACAGAACAGCCCTCTGTTGATCATTTAATTTCTCATCATTGAAAGGAGAGCCCGGCATCAGCTGCATGAGAATGAACAGCACCAGCAGAATGACCAGCAGGGTGAAGATCGATGTCAGGACTCTTTTGGCTACATACTTTTTCAAGGAATTGCCTCTCTTTTGAAAAGGAGAAGGTGCAAAATAATTTTCATGTATCTGTAACTGTTCAGTCCTTCATCCCGAATTGCTCCAGATTGTGTCGCAATTCTTCGATGTGGGCGTCCGGAGGCGCCTCGCGCCTCGTCCGCCCATCGGAAAGTCATAGACTTCGTCTGATAAGCAAGCTTCCCATCCGAAATCTATGACTTTCCGATGGGCGCTGAACAATTACATATGGGGAGCTGTACCTTGCGGAACCGCTCCCCAACGCCAATGTTAATGTGCAATTACAATGACTGTTTATTACTCAGACTTGACGGTATCCTTATAAACGCGGTTCAGGGCAACCGGATGATACTCAATGCCTGTCACCTTCGGATTAACCATAAGTGCATTGGACTGTGTATACAGAGGGAAAATAACTGCGTCGTCCATGACGAGCTTCTCTGCATCATACATCTTGTCCCAGCGCCCCTGTGCATCTGTTGCCAGATCGCCGGTTGTGCACTCAGCAATGATGCTGTCGTAATCCTTATTGCTCCACAGGCCGTAGTTGTTGGAGTTGTTCGTCACCCACATGCCGAGGTACGTCATAGGATCTGCGTAGTCAGGGCCCCATCTTGTGAGGGCAACCTGGAAGTTGCCGTCCTGCATATCCTGCACTCTCTGCTTCTTCGGCTCAACCTTCAGATCGACAGTCAGACCGGGAAGTGTGGACTCCCACTGCTCCTTCAGAACCTGTGCGACCTTCTGCGGTGCATCATCTGCATCGACGATCATCTCGAGCTCTACAGAATCCTCACCGAGCTCCTCAAGACCCTTCTTCCAATAATCTGCTGCTGCATCTGCATCGAACTTGCAGTCATCCTGGAACTTTGTCTGGTCCTCAGAGAAATCGGATCCGTCGGGACCTGTTGCGAACTGCGGCGGAACTGCCGTATATGTCGGAAGAGAGCCATCCTTCAGGACACCTGTTGTGAGGGTGTCGCGGTCGATCGCCATTGTCATGGCCTTGCGGATATTGAGGTTTGCGAGCTCCTTCACACTGCTGATGTTGGGGCTGACATACCAGAGATATCCTGCGCCGACAGCCTTGAATGCGGGATCATCCTTTACCTGATCGACCTGCTCGCCGTTGACGAGTGTGATGTCGAGATCCCCTGTCTGATAGCTCATCAGAGCCTGCTGGGAATCCTGAATCACCTGATAGTTGAGACCTGCGAGCTTCACGCGGTCTGCATCGTAGTAATCAGCATTCTTTGTCAGATGGAACGATGTAGCAGCAGGCTCATAGGAATCGAGAACAAACGCGCCATCGGAGAGTGTTGTCTCCGGGCTTGTGCCGAAAGAATCACCGACGCTGTTGTAGAAATCCTCGTTCACAGGATAGAACGTAGGGAAATACATAAGGCTCAAGAAATAAGATACAGGAGCCTCGAGCTCAACCTTCAGTGTCTTATCGTCCACTGCAGTAATGCCCAGCTCTGACTTATCCTTCTTGCCCGCGATGATGTCGGCTGCGTTCTTGACCTGGCCGATATCACTCAGCATATAGGCGTACTCAGATGCCACATCCGGATCAACCGCTCTCTGCCAGCCGAAGACAAAGTCCTTGGCAGTAACAGGTGTGCCGTTCGACCACTTCGCATCCTTCAGTGTGAAGGTATAGGTGAGACCGTCATCGGATACCTTCGTATCTGCTGCCAGTGCCGGAACGGCCTTGCCGTCCTTGTCCATCTGGTAGAGACCATCTGTGTAGTCCGCGATGACCTCGAACGATGTGCCGTCGGTCGCCTGCTGCGGATCAAGTGACTCAACAGGTGTCTCCAGCATGATGTTGAGATCATCCGAGCTGGCCGTCACACTGCCTGCCTCTGTTGACCCTGCCGCCGCTGTGCTGCCCGTGCTGTCCGCTGCCGGTGCTGCGGAAGAACCCGCGCTGCCGGAAGAGGAAGAACCGCAGGCTGCAAGACTTGCGCCCATAAGGACGGCAAGAGTCAATGCAACGATTCTCTTTTTCATAATACCTCCCTTTATTTTCAGTAATATGCGTAATCGCAATAAACTGATATCACTGCACATCGCTGAATTTATTGTATACCGGTATACTACACTTGCTTTGTCTCTCCGTCAACAGCAAATGTGCGCGATGGCAGTTCAAATACAGCTTCATCAGCGGAAAATCGCCGTTATTTCTTCTGAAAACAGCCCTCTCCTGTATACATGCCGCACGAAGAAAGGAGCAGGTTCCCTGCAGAACCTGCTCCTTTCCATCAGAGTTTTGTCTATTATACCGATCGCTTTTCGTCATGATGAATGATCAATTCAATATTTTCGGCATTCTCCATCAGGATACGGCTGCCTGCAGACGTTTTTATATTCCTCTCAGTTCTTTCCAAATGTAGTCGACGTGCCGTAGTACGAATCGAAGTCTAAGCGGTCGATCGATGCACATAACACAAGCTGCCAATAAAGATTCTTCCTTTACAATCCGAAAGGATTGATGCATAATTTGTCCGTTGTGCCCGGGCATAAATTACATTGTAGCATCTCGCCGGGGAGGAGTCCCCGCAAGCGATTTCATTGATGAAAACTGCCCGCTATACGGTGCAGGGCAGGGATAATATTTTCAGCTTCTTTACAATATCTAAGAAGCTGCCGGGCAGACAGAAAAAGGCAGAAAAGGAGAATACATTATGAGAAAGACATTTGCAGTGATGATGACAGCAATGCTGTCTTTGGGTGTGATGACAGGATGCGGTGCGTCCGGCCAGAGCGCTGCGAGCACGAGTACAAGTGCAGCGGCTGCCGTATCGTCTTCTACAGCAGCTTCCACAGAGTCTGCGCCGGCCTCCACTGAAGATGCACAGGGGGCTTCTACAGAGGCTTCGGCTGCATCAAACAAGCCGGTTGCTATCGTCGTTACCTACTCTGTTGATCCCGAGGAGAGCGGCACGCTCAGCAGAGTGAAGGAATATCTGACCAGCATGAACGGCCAGCCTGCTGCTGCCAAGGGCTCTGAGGCGACGCCTGCAGACGGTTATAAATTCGTGAACTGGACAGACAAGGACGGCAATGAAGTTTCCAAGGATGCAAGCTTTGTTCCCCAGGATGTGACAGGGAACCTTGACTTCACTGCACACTTTGAGAAGGCGAACTGAGTCTGATCGGCAGGAATCAGAATGGCTGATACCGCCATTCACTTCGAGAGGATTAACCCGGTTCAGTTTTTAATGGATAAAGACTGCCGTCTCTGTTTCTTCGGGAAATCGGAACGGAAGCCCTCCAGCATAAAAGAATAAATCCCGCAGGACAGTGATATGCTACCCCTAAGTAGG
>DEKA01000007.1:19682-19996 GCA_002353635.1 Lachnospiraceae bacterium UBA2734 | reverse complement strand
GTCGGATTGATGTAGATCTTCGTGTTCGCGTCAATCATCGTAGGATCAACAACAGCATCGATGACGTACTTGCGCACATCCTCATGGATCTGCTCCTGAGATACCTTCTCGTCGTGCTGTGTGGAGATAACGATGGCGTCAAGGCGCACGGGTCTGTTGTTTTCATCATATTCCACAGACACCTGGGACTTGCCGTCGGGTCTGAGATAAGAAAGCTGTCCGTTCTTTCTGACTTCTGTGAGCTTTCTCGTCAGCTTGTGGGCGAGATTGATCGAGTACGGCATGTACTCGGGCGTCTCATTCGTCGCATAGCC
>DEKA01000007.1:19423-19665 GCA_002353635.1 Lachnospiraceae bacterium UBA2734 | reverse complement strand
TCGAGCGCCTTGTCCACGCCCATGGCAATATCAGGGGACTGCTGATCAAGTGCAACGAAGACAGCGCAGGTGTCAGCGTCAAATCCCTTTGCGCTGTCATCATAGCCGATTCCGCGGATCGTATCGCGGGCGATCTTCTGGTAGTCGACATGCGCCTTTGTGGTGATCTCACCTGTGATCAGAACAAAACCTGTGCATGTCGCCGTCTCGCACGCGACGCGGCTCATCGGATCCTGCTCCAT
>DEKA01000007.1:19247-19406 GCA_002353635.1 Lachnospiraceae bacterium UBA2734 | reverse complement strand
CAGATCTTGTCCGGATGTCCTTCTGTAACGGATTCGGATGTGAAAATATATTTTTCCACCATAGCCTCCTTTGGCTGAATGATACTCTCTCCCGAAGGAATGTGACTGGCTGTAATCTGCACCGCTATGCAAGGCAAGCGGTGCGCATTCGCTCCGGCG
>DEKA01000007.1:19021-19168 GCA_002353635.1 Lachnospiraceae bacterium UBA2734 | reverse complement strand
ACCGCTCGTAGTTCGCGCAAAAAAAGACCCATTTGGCAGTCAAACCAAACGGATCTGTATACCCTCACAAATCCCTTATTGTTCGACTCGTTGTCTTCTCCGCTGGTAAAGCGGGAGACCGCTCCTCGCTCAGGTTGGCACCTTCCC
>DEKA01000007.1:0-18971 GCA_002353635.1 Lachnospiraceae bacterium UBA2734 | reverse complement strand
GTTGTCTGAAACAGTGATATCCTACTGCGCGCGGCATAGCCTGTCAATCTCCCAAGGCGCCACACTTCTGCCGTTCTGTCCGGAATGCGGGGCCATGATCAGATCTGCCGTCCTTCTGTCTTTTGTTTCGAAATGCACCGTCAGAATCAGGCCCGTCCGCTCTCCGCCTTGAGCGCATACAGTCTCTTCACGGTCAGGCGGTATGCGCAGAACAGGAAAATATCTGCAAGAATCCATGCGCAGGGACTCGCAAAGCACGCACCGACATAGCCGATGCGCGGGACGAGAAAGAGAGCTACACCGGCTCTTCCCACCATCTCGAAAGCACCAGAGAGGATGGCTGTGCCGGGATATCCCACTCCCTGAATAAGAAAGCGGACAGCATTGACAAAGTGAAGCGGAATATAGAAGGCACTCACAATCACGAGATACTGCCAGCCGTGATAAGCAAGATCACCTGCGCTCTCTCCTGTAAAGATGCCGCACAGCTGCCGCCCTGTAAAAAAGAGGATGACAAAGGCAGAGATGGAATAGAGCACGCCGATCACCGTCGCAGCGCGAAGGCCCTGTCCGATGCGTTCAAGTTTTCCCGCTCCCGCATTCTGTCCGACGTATGTCGCCATCGTAGAGCCTATGGCATCAAAAGGCGTCGCGAAAAAGGCATTGACCTTTGTTCCTGCTGTGAGTGCCGCCACATAAGAGGAGCCGAGCGTATTGACTGAAGTCTGAAGGATAACCGAGCCAATTGCCGTGATGGAATACTGCAGCCCCATGGGAATTCCCATTGCCGTCAGCTTCTCCGCATAAGAATGGACGAAAGCCCGATCTTCAGCGCCAAGATGAAGCTGCGGCATCTTCCTGCGGATATGGATGATGCTGAGAGCACCGGATACGCCCTGCGAGATTACAGTAGCTGCCGCAGCCCCCGCAACGCCCAGATGAAAGGCCGTGATAAAGACAATATCGAGGATAATGTTCAATACAGAAGAAATGACCAGAAAGACGACAGGCGCCCTGCTGTCTCCCAGCGCCCTGATCGCAGCTGAAAAGAGGTTGTATACATACGTCACGGGAATACCGAGAAAGATGATGAAAATATAGGTATAGGCATATCCCATGATGTCAGAGGGTGTCTGCATCCACTGAAGGATCTGCCTGCACAGAATGCACACCACAGCTGTCATCACAACGGAAAACACGGCGGAGAGATAAATGCTGTTCGCATAAAATCTGCGCATCTTGTCATATCTTCCGGCGCCGAACTGCTGGGAAATCGGAATGGCGAAGCCGTTGCACACGCCCATGCAAAAGCCGATGATCATGAAATTAATAGAAGACGTGGCGCCCACACCGGCAAGTGCCTGCACCCCCAGAAATCTCCCCACAATGAGCGTGTCCATCATATTGTAGAACTGTTGAAACAGCATGCCGCCAAAGAGCGGGATAGCAAATCCCAGAATCAGCCGCATGGGGCTGCCGGCAGTCAGATCCTTCACTGCAGAACGGGTGTTGTGCATAGCTATACCTTCCAGTCAATAGGAAAGGCACAGGGACTTTTGTCTCTGTGCCTTAACGCTTCTGAGTGACTCTTGTCACTGCTAATGATGTCATTCCCAGCTGCGTACAGAAGCCTTCATATCATATGGACGGTGCACAGCTGCTGCAGCTGTGCACCGCTTAGTCCATACTATCACTTCTGCCGCAAAATGGAATGAAAAGTTGTAATTGTTTACATTCTTCCTCTTCCAGGAGACGATGCCGATCCATCAGGATAAGCTCAATCCTCCGAGAACATCGGTGTGGAGAGATATCTGTCTCCGGAGTCAGGAAGAAGTGCAACAATATTCTTTCCCTTGTAAGCAGGATCTTTTGCCAGCTGCAGAGCTGCCCATACTGCAGCGCCGGAGCTGATACCCACGAGAATGCCTTCCTCGACAGCGATTTCCTTGCCGGTGTGCAGGGCTGCTTCATTCGGAACGCGGACAATGCCGTCATAGATCTTCGTGTCAAGAACCTTAGGAACAAAGCCTGCGCCGATACCCTGAATCTTGTGCGGTCCAGGATTCTCGCCGGAAAGAACAGCGGAAGTATCCGGCTCTACGGCAATGACCTTCACGGCCGGATTCTTCTCCTTGAGGTAGCGGCCGACACCTGTGAGGGTTCCGCCGGTGCCGACGCCTGCGATGAAAACATCGACCTTGCCGTCAGTGTCATCCCAGATCTCCGGTCCTGTCGTCTCATAATGTGCCTTCGGGTTGGCAGGATTATCAAACTGCTCAAGAATAATAGAACCGGGAATGGACTTCTGCAGTTCCTCCGCCTTCGCAATGGCGCCCTTCATTCCCTTTGCGCCCTCTGTGAGAACGATCTCAGCGCCATAGGCCTTCAGAAGATTTCTTCTCTCAACACTCATGGTATCAGGAAGCGTAAGGATTGCTCTGTATCCCTTAGCTGCTGCTACAGAAGCAATGCCGATGCCTGTGTTGCCGGAAGTGGGCTCAATGATGGTGCCGCCCTCTTTCAGTCTTCCGCTCTTCTCAGCATCCTCGATCATAGCCGCTGCAATGCGGTCCTTGACAGATCCTGCCGGATTAAAATACTCGAGCTTAGCCAGGATCTTTGCATCCGTGACACCGTGCTTCTTCTCAAAATTTGTGATCTCCAGGAGCGGTGTGTGACCGATCAGCTGCAGCGCGCTTGTATAAATCTTTGCCATTTTTGCCTTCCTTTCTGTGGAATTGTACCTGCTGCCCGGCATCTGATCTTCGCACAGTCAGTTCGTACATGCAGCTGTGCATCGATGCCGGCACCCCAAAAATAAATACATCCGTCTCTATATTCCTACTATTCAAGTAGGTTTTTTCTTTTGTCATCATAGTACTCTATGATTTTGTCCTTGTCAACTACAATCTGCAGATCCCATTCCCTCTGAAAATACCGCCCTCCCCGCATTTCAAAGAAGGATTTCCTGTGGTATCATCTAAAGGTGAAATGCACCGGCGCACGCGCATCTGCCGCGCGTCGGATAAGAGATATGCAATTGTTCAGCGCCCCGCAATGCTGCTTATTCAGATGCGAACTGAACGTATGCTTCAAGATTTTCAGCAGACAGCTCCTATTCGTGCTGCCGCATCAGGGAGGATCCCATGACCGAAACCAGACAGAAGAAACTTGTGGTTGCGCTCGGCCACAGCGCACTCGGAATGACAATGGATGAGCAGAAGAACGCCGTGCGGATCACGGCAAAAGCGCTCGCCGGCCTTATTGAGGCGGGTTATCAGCTGACCATCACACACAGCAACGGTCCTCAGGTCTCCATGATTCACAAGGCGATGACGGAGCTCCACAGAATCTATATTGATTACTCTCCTGCTCCTATGTGTGTGTGCTCAGCAATGAGCCAGGGGTACGTTGGATACGATATCCAGAATTCCCTGAAGGCTGAGCTCCTCTCAAGAGGCAATTCGACGCCGGTTTCGACAGTTCTGACACAGGTCAGTGTAGATCCCTATGACGAAGCCTTCTATGCTCCCACAAAGAAGATCGGCCGCTATATGTCCAAGGAAGACGCCGACAACGAGGTCAAAAAGGGCAACTACGTCGTTGAAGAGCCGGGAAAGGGATACCTGCGCGTTGTCGCAACGCCCAAGCCCCTCCAGATTCTGGAGCTCGACGCCATCAAACTCCTCACAGACAACGGCCAGGCCGTCATCTGCTGCGGCGGCGGCGGTATTCCTGTCATTGTCCAGGACGGCAAGCTTCAGGGTGCCTCCGCGGTCATTGAAAAGGACGACATCGCAGGAAAGCTCGCCGGCGACCTCATGGCGGATGCCCTGATCATTCTCACCAGTGTCCCGAATGTCTATCTTCATTTCGGAACAGAGAGCCAGGAGCCGATCGCGCGCATGAACGCAGACAAGGCCCGCGAATACATTGAGGCAGGCGAGTTTGGTGCTTCCGACATGCTCCCGAAGATCAATGCCGCCATCGAATTCCTGAAGAAGAATCCCGCCGGCCGCGTCATCATCACGACAGCGGATAAAGTGCGCGATGCCATCGAAGACAAGGCGGGCACGACCATTACTGCCTGAAATACAGATACACGACACGCGGCCAATAACCAGCGTTTGCTGCCCGCGATTTGAACGCGGGCATCTGGAACATCAGTCAAAATAAACCCCGGATCTTTTCCCTGCACACTGGCAGGAGGAAGGATCCGGGAATTTTTGCATTCTGATAATTTTTAGCACCCCTCGAAAACTCAATAATTTGGGATGGGAAGCTCGTTTACCAGACGAAATTATTTAGTTTTCGAGGGGCGGGTAATGTGCGGAGCGGTCTGCGCTCCGCTCATTGTCCGGCTACCATCAGTGCGGCGCCGGCGGCTATGCAGAAATCGCCAATATTGAAGACAATCTTCCGGAACCATGCAGGACCCCTGGCGGCGCTGATATAGTCGGTCACATAGCCGTCCCGCAGCCGGTCATAAGTATTGCTGTATGCGCCGCCAAGAAGAAGTGCCATGCCGGCCTTCAGCAGTCCCTTTCCGCAGCGCCCCAGCGTAATGATGTAGAGGAGTGTCAAGGCTGCCGTGACGAATACAGAGATGAAGCGGATGACTGCAGGTTTTTTATCTCCGAGGTTCAGGGCAGCGCCTTTATTTTCAATTCTGCGGAGGATAAAGGTGAACGGAGGCCTTCCGATGCGGCGCTCTTCTCCCTCGCGCAATTTTCTCTTGGCCTTTCTCTTCAGAATCTGGTCCCCCGCCGCAATCGCGACGGGCAGAGCCAACAGAACCGCAATGACTGCTTTCTCCTTTGGTATGCGCATTTCCCATCCTCCTCTGAAGACTATCCTCTCCATAGAACTGCCGCTTTGCGCCTTGACCGCCTCTCTGAAGATCGGGAATCCGTCTGGTAAGTAAGCCCTCTATTCGGATTTTCCGGCTTTCCAAGGGACGCTGAACATTCAGATGTCCTGCGCAGCGGAGCTGTCCGGGAGCTTTGGCTGCTCCCCGGAAGGAGCAGGGAGCTCAGGCTTAATCTCAATAAGGGGACCCCCGTGTCCGTTCACATAGTCCTCCGTGATGGTCACCTTCCCAATGTTCTTGTCCTTTGGAATCTCATACATGATGTCCAGCATGAAATCCTCAATGATGGAGCGAAGCGCTCTTGCGCCGGTCTTTTTGGCCAGTGCCTTCTTTGCGATCGCATGGAGCGCTCCCTCATCGAACGCAAGGTCGACACCGTCGAGCGCCAGGAGCTTCTGGTACTGCTTGAGGATCGCATTCTTGGGCTCCTTGAGGATACGCACCATCATATCCTCATCAAGGGCGCTGAGCGTGCACACAATCGGCAGACGCCCCAGGAACTCGGGGATCATGCCAAAGGCACGGAGATCATCATTCGTCACCTTGCTCAGAATGTCCGGATCGTTGTCATAGCGGTCCTTGAGCTCTGCCGAAAAGCCCAGGGACGTCGTCTTCGTCAGTCTCTCCTTGATGATGCCCTCAAGGGAGGGAAAAGCGCCGCCGCAGATGAACAGAATATTCGAAGTGTCGACAGTCACCATCGGCACCATCGCATTCTTTGAGGACGCGCCGACAGGCACCTCAACCTCGGATCCCTCAAGAAGCTTCAGAAGTCCCTGCTGCACGGCTTCACCGCTCACATCCCTCGCATTCTGGTTCTGCTTCTTAGCGAGCTTGTCGATCTCATCGATGAAAACAATGCCCTTCTCGGCCTTGTCCACATCATTGTCCGCCTCCTCGAGGAGCTTCGAGATGCAGCTCTCCACATCATCGCCGATGTAGCCGGCCTCCGTCAGATTCGTCGCATCCGTGATGGCGAGCGGAACATCGAGAAGGCGCGCAAGTGTTTTCACAAGGTATGTCTTGCCTGAGCCCGTTGGACCAATGAGGAGAATATTGGACTTCTCGATCTCGATGTCGTCCATCGTTCCGGTCTTCACGCGCTTGTAATGGTTGTAGGCTGCGACGGAGATTACCTTCTTCGCGTGCTCCTGCCCGATGACGTATTTGTCCAGCTCCGCCTTCAGGAGATGCGGCGCCGGAATGTTGTCCGCTGTGAAAACAGGCTTCGGCCCGTCCTTCTTTTTCTTCTTCACAGGCTTGCTGCGCATGCCGCCGCCCAGGCCTCCAAGACCGCCGCCGAGAAGATCGCTCAGATTGAGAAAGCTGATCGAGGGGCCCTTCTTATCGTTCCCTGACTCTTTGTCGCCGCTCTCTCCGTCACCGTGTTCATCCCCATCCTGCTGCGACTGATCCGCAGAAGAAGACAACTCCGAAGTGTCCTCTCCTGCAGGCAGAGAAGAAGCGCGGCCTGCGCCTTTTTCCGGGGCTGTCGTTCTGGATCCATTCGCCTCCTCAGCGGAAGAAATCTTTTTCTCCGCGTCAGGAGCATCTCCGGCTGCAGAACTATTGCCGGCAGCGGCGCTGCCTTGTCCGCCGGAACCACTCTCATTCGCATGTCCGCTGCGTGAGGCAGGTGAGCCGATGCCCGGGAACCCAAAACCGCCGAAATCCGGCCACTGTCCCGAAGAGAGCCGGTTCATCAGATCCTGGTAGTCGATCTGCCCCGCGGCATCGAACATTTTCTGCACACAGTCCGGGCAGACGCTCATGCCGCCCGGCATGTTGATCAGTCTGCCGGCATCCTTCTCACTTCTGTGGCAGATCGCGCAGTATCTCATCTTTTCTGTGCTGTTGTCATCGTGATTGTTGTCCTGATAATCCATAAATTCCTCTTGTTCAATCTCTACTATGGCCGGTCTGTGATCTTGACCACCCAGTTGTCCCCGATCTTCTTTATGCAGCCTTCTGCCGGCCAGACGGGCATCTCTTTGAACGCATCCGAATTCACGATTGCCTCTTTCTCGTCGTCCTCAAGATAGGAGTTCCAGATTCCGAGGTACATCCGGATGTAGTTGGGGCGCACAC
Organism: Lachnospiraceae bacterium UBA2734; assembly: GCA_002353635.1. Classification (GTDB taxonomy): domain Bacteria; phylum Bacillota; class Clostridia; order Lachnospirales; family Lachnospiraceae; genus CAG-791. The sequence goes on along the minus strand of DEKA01000007.1, from coordinate 12,013 downwards.
CTGTTGAAAACAAACCGTTCTCCATGGCAACACCATCCAGGTCCGCGAAGTTGTCCTGGTCCATCTTAAACGAGGAGAAAACATTGGGATCCGGCCACCAGTCTCCGATAATAGCCACCTGTTGACCGTACTGATATCCATCCTGCTGCTCTACCCTCGACATAATCCTGTTGTAAAAAGCGTCAATTCTCTTCTGTGCAATATAGGAACGGAAATATGCGTTGTTCGCTGTTCTGTAGTTGCAGAAGGCAGATGCGGCGAGAAGGAGCATGGCAGCGAGCACCAGACAGGAACTAAGGGAAGTCCTCTCCACAGCATCAGTCCGCGCGGCATTCTGTGCCTTCTCAACGGTCAGGTGCTCCGCCAGAAAGAGAACCGTCAGATAAAAGAGGCAGTACGGAAAGATCATGGTGCCGGCTGCGTCCTGCGTCTCTGTAGACATCACAAAGATCAGGCCCATTGCGAGCGGCATCAGCCCAAGAAGCACCAGATAAATGATGCTCTTTGCGGCGCTCCTGACGATTCCGCTCCGGATAAGGACGGCAACAGCCAGAACCGCAAGAACCGCAGCAAGAAGCCAGTTGATCACTTCCTGCGGTCCTTTCATGTAGCTGGCCGGATCTGTCACATAATACTCGAGAATCCGGTGGTACGCCCTGACGATACCGACAAGGTAATCGCGGATGGCCGTGTGCCCGATCTCATTCATGCCCCTGTAGCTGTCGAGCTGATAGCCGCTGAGCTTAATGCTGAAAAGATAAGCGGCCATGCCCGCTGCAAGTACAGCCAGATACTGCACGCCTCTTTTCACGCAGACGGATAACTTTTCCCCTGCGATGAGAAGATAGATAACCGCAAGGATGGAGAGTCCCACTGCGAACGGATAATAAGCCTGGTACACCGCCATTGCGAACACGTGCAGAAGGACGGCCGGGATCCAGCCAGATCTGAATTTCACCGCACACCAGACGGCCATCGCCTCCATCATCATCGCCATGCAGTAGACCGGCGCGGCGTACATAAAGGTCAATGTACTCGTCACGCCTGGAAATGTCACGATGAGCGCCGCTGTCAGGGCAGCGCCGGTCATGCTGCGGATGCGGAGAACGGATACCGTCCAGCATGCCGTGAGCACGAGGAAGATGACCGCACACATTCCATTGATTCCCGGTGCGCCCCAGACGGAAAAAGACCTGTGCGCCAGATCAATGAACCATCTGCCGTAGTAGGGGCTGCCGCCGGTTCCCGGAATGAGCGTCACATCGTCCCAGTTCGTGATCTTGTTTGTGATCATGAAAAGATGCGTGATGATGCCGAAAAAGAGGCCGGAGAAAAATGCGGTTTTGACGGCGGTGCTGGTTTTCTCCCAGATCTGCCGCAGGATATCTGTCTGTCTGTTCATGTCCGACATTATACTCCACCTGCAGTTATTTGACATCCCGCAATCCTATCTCTTGTTCATCCCCTGCGCGGTGTGCGCCGGTCCGAAGCAGCAGACTCTGCGCGGTGCGCATTCGCTCCGGCGCATTCGCTCCGGCGCTTCGCGCCTGCGCTCATGTCGCGCGCTCGCGCTATAGATTTGTACAAATACAAATTCATCTGTGAGCAAGCTCCCATCTGAATTTGCATTGTACAAATCTGCACCGCTCGTAGTTCGCGCAAAAAGCCCGCCGCACCGCATCTGAATGCGGCGCAGCGGGCCCTTGAATTTATAAGGCAGATATTGGGAACTTATATTCCCGGATTACTCGTTGATGCTGGGCAGCCAGTGCGGATCCGGCTCATAGCCAAGGATCTTCACAACGGTTGAGGCAACGTTTGCGAGACCAAAGTCGCCGTCCTTGATCTTTGTTCCTTCGGGTCCGTTGTAGATCGCAAAAGGAACTCTTGCAAGGGAATGAGAAGTCTTGGGCTTTCTTGTGCCGTCCGGATTCGTTCCCTTGTCGTACATCTCGTCGGAGTTGCCGTGGTCAGCCATCACAAGGAGCGTGTAATCGTACTTCATGCAGGCATCCATCACTCTGCGCAGGTTCAGATCCACAGACTCAACGCCGATGATCGTCGCCTCATAGTTGCCTGTGTGGCCGACCATATCGCCGTTGGGATAGTTGCAGCGGATAAACTGATATTTTCCAGAGGCAATGGCAGCAACAATCTTCTCTGTCACCTCTGTTGCCTTCATCCAGGGCTTCTGATCGAACGGGATGATGTCGGAGGGAACTTCCTCCCAGTCCTCGAGCTCCTCAGAGAACTTCTCGGAGCGGTTGCCGTTCCAGAAATAGGTCATGTGGCCGAACTTCTGGGTCTCGGAGCAGGCATAGGACTTCACGTTTCTCTTGACAAGGAACTCGGAGAGCGTGTGCTCGATGTGCGGCGGCTCAACGAGGAAGTTGGCAGGGAGCTTCAGATCTCCGTCGTACTGAAGCATGCCGGCAAAGAACACCTTCGGCTTCTTCACAAGATCAAACGCGTCGAAGTGATCCATGTAGTCAAAGCACTTGGAGAGCTCAACTGCGCGGTCGCCTCTGAAGTTGAAGAGGATCACGGAGTCGCCGTCGTCGATTGTGCCGACAGGATTGCCGTCTTTATCCGCGATGACAAAGCCCGGAAGATACTGATCTGTATATCCGCCCTCTTTTCTGTAGGTCTCGATGGCCTCCGTCGCGCTCTGGAACTTTCTTCCATCGCCCATCACATGAGCGTGCCAGCCTCTCTCGACCATGGACCAGTCAGCTTCATAGCGATCCATCGTGATCGTCATGCGGCCGCCACCGGATGCGATACATGCGTGGAAATTGTCGTCATTGAGCTCCTTGCAGACACCCTCGATCTGATCGACGTACTGCAGGGCAGATGTCTCCGGGACATCACGGCCGTCGAGCAGCGCGTGGATGCGGACCTCGTGCAGGCCCTCCTTCTTCGCCTCGCGCATCATGGCGATCAGGTGATTGATGTTGGAGTGAACATTTCCATCGGAGAGAAGGCCGATGAAGTGCATCTTTCCGTCATGCTCCTTTGCATAGGAGACAGCTTTCTTCCATGCATCGGACTGATAGATCTTGCCGGACTCGATGGACTCATTGACGAGCTTCGCACCCTGAGAATAAATCTGGCCGCAGCCAAGTGCGTTGTGGCCGACCTCGGAGTTGCCCATATCCTTATCGGACGGAAGACCAACTGCTGTACCCGATGCCTTGATGGTCGTGTGGGGCCACTTGGTCATCAGCTCATCGATCTGCGGCTTGTAAGAATGCATGACAGCGTTGCCGTTGTCCTTATCGGTCCAGCCCACGCCGTCCATCACTACCAGTACTACCGGTTTGCTCATACATATCCTCCTGTTGTGCAGTATTTCTGATTCATCACCGTGATGCCGCCAGAGGGGCGACGCCTGCGCGCCCTCCGCCTCTGCGGTCTTTCCATATAGATCCCGGCGGACATCACGTTACTTCTTTAACAATGCACTGCCATTGTACAATCCGCGCCCCCGGCTGTCCACTCGTTCAGCTTGAAAATACAGCTGCGGCGCGTCCTTGGCGGCACCCCGGGGCGAAATCCGCGAAGGCGGTTTCGCCGAAGGTAAATGGTTCAGTGGACCATTTACGAGAGCGTTTTGACGCGCGATGCGCGTCAGCGAACCGCTGATTCTGCAATCGATGACGCATCGCGGCATCGATTGCTGTATAAAAGATCATGCATCGGCATGATCTTTTATACCTTCTTTTCCAGCTCCTTCGCCACATAGGCCAGGCACCCGTCCTCGAACGGATTGTTCAGTCCGACCTCTTTGATGAGACCGTTGAAGAAATCCGATGCGGAGAGCCGGCAGAGCTTCAGATACGAGTTCCAGGCACCCCTGTAGTCCTTGTCCATCCACACCTTGTACTGCAGGGCATCCGTCTGCGCGATGCAGTAGTCGATGTAATAGAGCGGGCAGTCGTAGATGTGGTGCTGCTTCTGCCAGAAGCCGCCCTGCTCGTAGTACTCGTTGCCGGTGTAGTCCAGGTGCGGCTTATACTGGCGCTCAAGATCTCTCCACACACCGTTTCTCTCCTTCGGCGAAAGACCCGGATCGGAATATACAATGTCCTGGAACTCATCGACCATCGTGCCGTAGGGAATGAACATGATTGAATCCTCGAAGTGCATGTCCACATAGTCCCTGGCGCGCGCGCCAAAGAGCAGATTCATCCACGGCTCGGTGAAGAATTCCATGGACATGGAATGCGTCTCCGCGGTCTCCATCGTGATGTCGGCGTGCTCTCTGATGGGATCATCCTTGACAAGATACCCTTGAAAAGCATGGCCGCACTCGTGCGTAATAACGTCTGCATCCCCGCTGGTCCCATTGAAGTTTGCGAAAATAAAAGGCGCCTTATAGTCGGGCAGATAGGTCATATAGCCGCCCGTCTTCTTCGTCTTTCTTCCGAGCACGTCAAAGAGCTCATTGTCGCACATGAAGTTCATGAACTCCGCCGTCTCCGGAGAGAGCTCGTTGTACATCTTTCTGCCGGCCTCAAGAATCTGGGCAGGTGTGCCAATAGGTGCAGGATTTCCCTCGCGAAAATAAACGCCCTCATCGATATAGAGAAGATGATCGAGGCCAAGGCGCTCTCTCCTTCTCTCGTGAAGCTTCTCCACGAAGGGAACGAAGTCGCGCTTTACTTGTTTTCGGAACTCAGCAATGTCCGATCTCCCGTAGCAGTTGCGCATCATCCGGGCGTAGCCAAGCGGCAGATAGTTCTCATACCCCATCTCCTGCCCCTGCTTCGTCCTGCAGCGGACGAGCCTGTCGTAGATATCGTCGAGCTGATCCTGATTCTTCTCAAAAAAGGCGGTATATGCCTTCCATGCCCTCTCACGGACGTTCCGGTCCTTATTGTGCAGATAGGGATTCATGAGGGAGAGATTCAGTACCTCGCCCTCCCACGGAATCTGCGCCGTCGCAAGGAGCTTGTTGTACTCCGTCTGGATCTTGTTCTCCTCCTGCATAAGGGGAAGAATCTTCGGATCGACGCTCTTCATGGCGAGCTCTATGTTCTTAAAGGCGACCGGGCCGATCTTCTCCTCGAGATAAGGCCTGAAGCGCGACGCGTAGAGCTTCTTCTGGTACTCCACACAAAGACTCTGGAAAACAGGTGCGTTCTTATCATAAAACGCCTGCTCCTCCTCGTAGAACTCATCCGTCGTGTCGATGTCGTGGCGGATCTCTGCAAGCGTCATCTGCGTGATCACGTGTCCCGTCAGCTCGTAGTAGCGCTCATGTACATGGAACTGCTCCTCTCCGCTCTTTGCGGCATCGAAAGCATCCTCCAACTCTTTGAAGTCTCTCTTTAACTGCTCAAAATCGACCCTCTTGTAGGGCATTTCGCTGAACTTCATACAGTCAATTCCTCCTGATCATTACTTGCGCACATTATACAGCCCTCTCCCGCAATTGCCAAACCGCACACCTCAGATCACTTTTCAGGCAGTACGCTCGCCCGGGAGTGGGCCGAGGGCACTCCTGTCCCAGACTGGCATCTTATTTTCAAAAGAAAAGACGCGCGGGATGCCCGCACGCCCTGTCAGTTTACGTATCATCGGCCAGCTCCGCGATCAGCGATTCCGCGATCTCGCGCTTGGTCTGCGACCCATCCATTGCCTCCCGCTCGAGGTAATAATGAGCCTCCTCTTCCGTCATATGCTTCTTCTCAATCAGAAGGCATTTCGCCCTCGTCACAATGGACATATCGTCGAGACGCCTCTTGAGCTTTTTATTGTTCTCTTCCAGAATCTCCATCCGCTCCCGCATACTGACAAGGAGCCTTGCGCCCTCCAGGAGCATCTGTCCCTTCAGAGGCCTTGTGAGCAGAAGAATTCCGCTTCCCTTCGTCTTATAACAGACCTGCTCGTACTGCTCCGCCTTGATAAGAACCAGAATGCACAGCGAATGGTTGCGCGCTGCCAGATCAAGCGCCGCGTCAACGCCGAATTCATCCGGCACCGGCGTATTGATGATGATCGTATCGATCCCGCCCTTGGAGATGATCTGGCGCGCCTGCGCCATGGAAGAGGCACCTACGATCCGGGAAAACGTGGTCTGCACAACTGAGCGGATTGCATTGAACGACGTCTGTCCTCCCGAGACGACCAGTAATGAACTTTCCTTTCCCGTTAATGCCATTTGCGCTTCCCTTTACTGCTGAATATATGCCGTGATGCACTCGGCAGGCAGATGTTTTCTGACGAACTCACTCTCCCTTGCGCAGGAAATCGCTTCCTGGCGGTGTGCGGGGAGCTTGTCGAGCTTCCTTGTGAGCTCCGGATCCGCGCGGTAAAGGTTTACGTTCATGGGCGCATCGAGCTTCATGCCCTGACGGATGCCCTCAAGCCCCGCATAGATCAGAAGTGCATAAGCAAGGTATGGGTTGGCCGTGGGATCAGGGGAGCGCAGCTCCATGCGATCCAGCCCTGAGTGACTTGCAGGAATTCTCACGAGCTGCGAGCGGTTCTGCGCGGACCAGCTGACATAATAAGGCGCCTCCATCTTGCCGAATCTCTCATAGGACTTCTCCTGCGGATCCAGGAAAATAGTGATGTCCCGGATATACCTCATGATGCCGGCCATAAATTCCTTGTTGTGATCTGTGCCGTCAGCACTCTCCACGGAGATATTCAGATGCATACCGTTGCCGGGCTGATCCCACATGGGCTTTGGTGAAAAATCTGCCCACATGCCATTGGAATCCGCGAGGTTTTTTACCGCCCACTTAAAGGTCGATGTATTGTCCGCTGCCGTCATGGGATCACTGTAGCGGAAATCAACCTCATTCTGTCCGGGTCCCTGCTCATGATGGGAAGCCTCGGGTGTGATGCCCATCTCAAGGAGCGTGAAGCAGATATCCCTTCGAAGGTTCTCCCCCCGGTCCTCAGGCGCAACAGCCATATAACCTGCGCGGTCAATCGGCATATTGGTCGGCTGTCCGTTCTCATCCTCTTTGAAAACATAGAACTCCACCTCAGGCCCTATGTTGATGCTGATACCAAGGTCCTTTGCCTCTTTAACAGCCTGGCGGAGAATATAGCGCGTATCCTTCTCAAAAGGCTTGCCATCAGGATAGTAGACATTGCAGAACATTCTGCACACAGCGCCGTCGAGCGGTCTCCACGGAACGATAGAGACGGTAGTCGGATCCGGCTTCAGGAAGAGATCGCTCTTTACCTCACCGCCAAAGCCCGCGATGTTCGAGGCATCAATCGAGATGCCCTCTGTAAATGCGCGGCGCAGCTCGCCGGGCATTATCGCGATATTCTTCTGCTCGCCGTATACATCGAAGAACGCAAGACGGATAAACTTGACGTTCTCCTCATCCACATAGTTGATTACTTCTTCGTAGGAACGCATTTTTTATCCTTTCTTGTAGTCCTTGGCCGCATGCACAAGTCCGTTGAAGAGAGGATGCGCGTGGTTCGGCCTTGACTTGAACTCGGGATGAGCCTGTGTGCCGATGTAATACGGATGGTTCTTGAGCTCGACCATCTCCACAATTCTGCCGTCGGGCGAGAGACCGCAGAGATCCATTCCTGCCTTCTGCAGGGCATCTCTGTAGTCGTTGTTGACCTCCCATCTGTGTCTGTGGCGCTCAGAGATGTCCTTTTTGCCGTACAGACGGTATGCGAGGGAATCCTCGTCGAGGACGCAGGGATATGCGCCAAGACGCATCGTGCCGCCGAGGTCAACGACATCCTTCTGCTCAGGCATCAGATCGATCACGGGATGAATTGTATCCGGCGCGAACTCAGAGCTGTTCGCATCGTGCATGCCAAGAACGTCTCTTGCGAACTCAACAATCGCCATCTGCATGCCAAGGCAGATGCCAAGGAACGGAATGTTGTTCTTCCTCGCATATCCTGCTGCCATGATCATGCCCTCAGTGCCGCGGGAGCCGAAGCCTCCGGGAATGATCATGCCGTCGATTCCCTTGAGGAGAGCCTCGCATCCCTGTCTCTCCACTTCCTCGGAGTCCACCCAGCGGATGTTGACCTTTACCTTGTTCGCAATGCCGCCGTGGTGGAGCGCCTCGACAACGGAGAGATAGGCGTCGTGGAGGGTCGTATATTTTCCAACCAGCGCGATCTCCACCTCTCCCTCGGGATGAAGCAGGTCATTGACCATCTGTGTCCACTCAGTAAGATCAGGCTCCGGGCAGGGGAGATCGAGACACTCGCACACCGCCTGTGCCAGGTGCTCCTTCTCCATCATGAGCGGAACCTCGTAGATAGACTCCGCATTCAGATTCTGCAGAACATGGCTGCCCGGCACGTTGCAGAACAGGGCAATCTTATCCTTCAGATACTGCGGGATCTCATATTCGCTTCTGCAGACAATGATGTCAGCGCGAATGCCCATCTGCTGCAGCTCCTTTACGGACTGCTGGGTCGGCTTGGTCTTAAGTTCTCCAGAGCCATACAGATAAGGAATGAGGGTCACATGAATCATGCAGGCATTCTTTGGCCCAACCTCCTGCATGAACTGGCGGATGGCCTCGTAGAAGGCCTGAGATTCGATATCGCCGACAGTGCCGCCGACCTCGATGATCGCAACCGTGTCCTCATCCTTCGGATTCTCCGGGCGGTAGAATCTTGACTTGATTTCGTTGGTGATATGAGGGATCACCTGGACGGTGCCTCCGCCGTAATCGCCGTGGCGCTCCTTGTTGATGACGGTCCAGTATACCTTGCCGGAGGTCACATTCGACTTCTTTGTGAGGTTCTCATCGATGAAGCGCTCGTAGTGGCCAAGGTCGAGATCCGTCTCCGTTCCGTCATCTGTGACGAACACCTCGCCGTGCTGGATCGGGTTCATGGTGCCCGGATCCACGTTCAGATAGGGGTCAAACTTCTGCATGGTCACCTTGTAGCCGCGCGCCTTGAGCAGGCGCCCGAGTGATGCAGCCGTTATACCCTTGCCAAGTCCCGAGACAACGCCTCCTGTCACGAATACGTACTTCATCTTTTTTCCTCCGTCCTCTCTTCCTGTCTGTTGGTCTGCCAATACAATTGGGAATACTACAGAAAGGTGACAGGGGCACCGGGAACGCATACTGTGCATTTCCTGATCTGACGCCCTTGTCACCTTTATCTTTTACATGTATTCGCTGCGCTTTCTGCAATGCGTGCAGCCGGGGGATGCACCTGCATTGCTTCGATGCATCCTGCCGAGTCTTTGACAATTGGTAACTATTCAGCACCCCTCGGAAAGTCATAAATTCCGGATGGGAAGCTTGCTTACCAGACGGATTTAATGACTTTCCAAGGGGCGGGCAAGACGCGGAGGTCTCCGCTCCGGTCGTTGCAGGACCAAGGTCCACAGGACCTTGTGCAACCTCTGAACGCCCACATCGAAGAATTGCGACGTATTATTGAGCAATTTGAGATGGGGTGCTGAACAGATATGATAATTTAAGATACATCACCCGCGGGGGAAAGTAAAGAACGCTGTAAAATTATCTGTTCTCTTCTTCGTCCTCAGTCGCCATGCAATGAACAGTAATTCCCTTAAATCCGTTTATTGCGCATTGTCATTCGTATCCAGCCCCATGGCCTTGGCAATTGCCCGCACGTAGTCCTCATCCACATTGCAGAAGTAAGCGATGTTCGTGGGATCATATCCATCCTGCAGCATATGCACGATATAGGCGCGCTTCATCTCCATACCGTCGTCATCGCTTCCTTCATCAGACAGATCATCTGAAGCTTCTGCCCCGCCGTCAGATATATCCTCTTCCACGTCGGTATCAGAAGAAATGGTGTCGTCTGCATCATCCTGCTGCCCGTTTTGCCTCTCGTCTGCCCTGGCTTTAGCATTAACCGCATTGGTCAGTATACGGGCGACCTCTTCTATACTCGGTCTGCTGCCCGTCTTTTCCCTGACCTGATCAGGCGTACCGTCTGTAATGGCTGCAGAGTCCTTCTTTGCAGACTCACCCTGTGCGAACATGCCAAGGACCCTTGCGAGCTTTCTCTGAAACTCATCCTGCTGCACAAGTCCTGTCTCCGGGCGCAGAGCCGGCGCATGGATCTGTGTGCCGCGGATGCGCACGAGAAGATCAGCCGCAAAGGCCTCATACTGCAGTGCGATTTCAGAGGGGTTCTCCTCTTTGCAGACAGGATTCGATACAATATTCATATAGCGGCCGCCGAGATCCTCAGGCATAATCTGGTGAAATTCCAGATCGAGCATGTCGTCGTCGATGTCCTTCACCGTCTGCAGCTCCTCATCACTTAGAGGCAGTGTCACGAAGTGGTTATAAATGCATTTCTGCAGACCATTTTCAATAGCACAGTACTCCGGCAGAACTTCCTTCAAAGGCCTTGTGACATCCTGTATATAGGCTTCCGCCGCGTCATGCAGCAGACACCCTAACTGTATGCGCTCGGAGAGGCCCCGCTGGGCCGCTTCTCTGGCACACGCGATGCAGTGCTGGGCGACGCTGTAGAAGATCCGGCTGTGTCCGCCTCCTCTGCACAAAAATGCAAGTGAATGTGCGATGTCCTTAATGCTGATTTTATCCGGATCCGGGTGTACCGGATCAAAGTGCACGCCTGATGCTGTGCAGATGTAGCTCATGGATGTCCTCCTGACTGCTGAAAATATACTCTCTCCCGGCTGCACATGATACACGCAGCCCTGACGCTTTGAAGCTCCCCGCCTCGCGGCATATATATGATACACCAATCTGTGTGAGAGCCAAAGAGGGGCGGCCCGGAACCCCAAAAGGAATTCCGGGCCGCCCCATGGACAGGAAGAAACAAATAACAGGAAGTTTGTAAAATGTAAGTGATTGGCGTCTCCGGCGATGTCAGGAGATGCCTTTTCGGATAAGGATGGGCCCTCCCATCAGATAAAATTCTGATCTGACGGATTACTCCACATCCTGCAATGCTGCGTAGTCCTCTTCTCCGGTTCTCACCTTGACTACGCGGACAACGTTGTAAACAAAAATCTTGCCGTCACCGATGTGCCCTGTATAGAGTGCTCTCTTGGCGGCCTCGATGACCTTGTCAACAGAAATCTTGGAGACGATGACCTCAACCTTAACCTTGGGAAGAAGTGTGGAATCAACGATTGCGCCTCTGTATCTCTCAGTGGATCCCCTCTGGATGCCGCAGCCCATAACCTGCGTCATGGTCATGCCGGTCACACCGAGATCATTGAGTGCCTTCTTCAGCTCATCGAACTTGGAAAGGCGGCAGATGATGCTGACCTTATGCATGCCTGTATCGGATTCTGTGACGCCGGGCGCCTTCACAACCTTGACGGCTGCATCCTTCTTGTAGTCAGGCGCCTTGTCGTAATCCTCTTCGCCAAGATCGGTATTGCTGTTGACGTCCATATCCATGTTGGTGACATCTGTGATGGCAAAGCCGGAATAAGCGCTTGCAAGGCCGTGCTCATGAATGTCAAGACCTTCGATCTCTACCTTCTCCGGGACGCGAAGGCCGACGAAATGGTCAATCAGTTTAAAAGCGATGAACATTGTGACCAGAACGTAGGCGTCGATGCAGACGATACCGAGAACCTGAAGGCCCAGCTGGTGGAGACCGCCGCCGTAGAAAAGTCCCTTGCCTACGCCGTCAGCTCCTGTGGAGAAGAGACCTACTGCAATCGTTCCCCAAATGCCGTTAACCATGTGGACGGAGACGGCGCCGACGGGGTCGTCTATTTTCGCAACATTATCAAAGAACTCAACAGAGAGTACAACGATGAAACCGGAGACAACACCGATGAGGAATGCGCCCATAGGTGTCACGCAGTCGCACCCTGCCGTAATCGCGACAAGGCCTGCGAGAGATGCGTTGAATGTCATGGAGACATCGGGCTTGCCGTATCTGCACCATGTGAAGATCATGGCTACCAGTGTTGCCACGGCTGCAGCAAGGTTCGTGTTCATGAAAACAAGGGAAGCTGTCGCCGCATCATCTGCGCTCGCCATGGAGACGGTGGAGCCGCCGTTGAATCCGAACCAGC
>DEKA01000012.1:111451-150920 GCA_002353635.1 Lachnospiraceae bacterium UBA2734 | reverse complement strand
ACGCATCTTGGCGTTGCCTTCCTCAAACTTGTACACTCTCTTGTTACCCATTTGTAAAAACCTCCATTTGTCCGCCGGCGGCACCACTACCGCGCTCTCCGGCAGCCACTTGAAAAAGATTTATGTGCCGCAGCCATTTCTGACTGCGTCAGTTTATGCCTGACGGTCCTTCGCACCGCCACTACCGCGGCTCCTATAACCTGTCAGGCACAAAGCTGTCAAATATGAAAACATCAAAAGACCGCACAGCTTTCTCTAGCTGTTCGCCATTTTTGATGGTCCAGGCCGCGCTCTTTCCGCGGAATAGATTCCGGTAGAGCCGTCTGGAAATGTTATTTTTATAACGAATATTATAAGCTACAAAGTCCGGTCTGGATATACAGTTGGCCATGAGATTTTCCAACAAAAATGAGAACGGAAATTTGTGCAGTTTTCTGAATTCCCGAAAATGTAAGAATCCGTCCGAGAGCTGTCCTCTCACAATGCCGGGTTTATTGCGGCGGTACCAGAGAAGCGCCAGCGGATTGAAGGATTCAATGCAGTAGACTCCCTGGTAGCGCGACAGGAGCTCCTCCGACTTCGGGCAGACGTCGACATTAAGGTTCTCCGTCTTGTATTCGATGAGGAGCGGCACCTGTCCATGTACAAGGTCCAGGACCTGTTGAAGGGTCGGGATGGTCTGCTGCGAGTGAAAAAGGTGAAAGGTCTGCAGCTGTGCAAGTGTGTAGTCCTCTACGCATCCCTCTTCCCCCGTCACTCTCTTCAGACGGAAGTCATGGAAGACGACAGGGATGCCGTCCTTTGAGAGGTGAATGTCGAATTCGATGCCGCAGCCGGCTTTTATGGCGCGCGCAAACGCTTCGAGTGAATTCTCCGGCGCATCAGAGTCGTTGTCGAAGACCCCTCTGTGGGCGTAGAACCGCTCGCGCATGGGCAGCATGTCCGGCCTGTGGAAGAGGCGGGGCATGATCATATACAGGTAGACGGCGGTCAGGGCCGCGATGATGATGAGTTCTTTCATAGCGGGTATATTATAGCATCTTTTTGTGAAAATACGCTCAGCAAGGAGAGGGTGTCCCCTCGGCACGCTCACGCTTTTTCAAAATCACACAACTTAATCCCTCCCAAAGAGGTCACGTGTGTAGACCTTGTCTTTCACGTCGTCGAGGTCGCGGCTGTAGCGGTTCGCGATGATGGCGTGGCTCTCTTTCTTGAAGCGGGCGAGGTCGTTGACGACGAGACTGCCAAAGAAGGTGTCGCCGTCCTGCAGGGTGGGCTCGTAAATGATGACGGTGGCACCCTTGGCCTTGATGCGCTTCATGACGCCCTGGATGGAGGACTGGCGGAAGTTGTCGGAGTTCGATTTCATGGTCAGGCGGTATACGCCGATGACGACTTTGTGTTCGCGGCTCTTCGCATAGGCCTCGGAATTGCCGTAGGCGCCGGCGAGCTCCAGAACACGGTCGGCGATGAAGTCCTTGCGTGTGCGNNCGGTTGCTGTCGACGATGGCCTGGATGAGATTTTCGGGCACATCGGCATAGTTGGCCAGCAGTTGCTTAGTGTCCTTGGGGAGGCAGTCTCCGCCATAGCCGAAGGAGGGGTTGTTGTAGTGGGTGCCGATGCGGGGATCGAGGCAGACGCCCTCGATGATCTCCCGCGTGTTCAGACCCTTTGATTCTGCGTAGGTGTCCAGTTCATTGAAGTAGGATACACGAAGGGCAAGGTAGGTATTGGCAAAGAGCTTGACGGCCTCTGCTTCAGTGAAGCCCATGAAGAGGGTGTCAATGTTCTTCTTGACGGCCCCCTCCTGAAGGAGCGACGCAAACTCATGCGCAGCCTTGACACATGCGGGATCTGCAGGATCTGTGCCGACGATGATCCGGGACGGATAGAGGTTGTCATAGAGTGCCTTGGACTCCCGCAGGAATTCAGGGCTGAACAGGATACGGTCGGTATGGAACTTCTCTCTCACTGCCTTCGTGTAGCCGACAGGGATCGTCGACTTAATCACGATATAAGCACGCTGGTTCACGGAGAGGACAAGTCGGATCACGTCCTCGACTGCAGAAGTATCAAAATAATTCTTCTGCGCATCGTAGTTGGTCGGCGCAGCCACGACAACGAAGTCGGCGTCCCTGTACGCCGCAGCGCCATCAGCTGTCGCGGTCAGGTCAAGGTCTTTCCCGCGAAGGTAGTTTTCAATATATTCATCACGGATCGGGGACTTTCTCTTGTTGATGAGGTCAACCTTCTCCGGAATGATATCTACTGCCGTCACAGGGTTGTGCTGTGAAAGGAGCGTCGCAATAGAGAGCCCTACATACCCGGTGCCGGCGACTGCGATCTTTTTCGGTGAGACCGGAGCCAGATTTTCTCCGTGCCCCTTCTCTTCCTCCAGATCCTTCACGGTCAGGCCGAGAACATCGCAGAGTGCATTGAGCTGCTGAAGGGAGGGCACATAGCTTCCCTGCTCCAAGTGACTTAGCATCGTCCGGTTCATGCCGGCGGCATCTGCCAGCTCCTGCTGTGTCAGCTTCTTTTCTTTTCTCTTCTCTGCGATCAGTGAAGAAAGCCTTTTCTCAACAATTATCCCCATAACAATCCCCCATTTTGTATAATGTTGTTATTAATAACATAAAGTGATTAGAGATCCGTCTATATAGATAGGCGTGCAATGCCTGCATATGGCTTATCATAAGCGCAGATACCAGTTTTTACAAGAAGAAAAAGCAGTAGATATGTTGCTGTTAATAACATACCTGCTGCTTCGTATTAAACTTGTGATTGTTTGTAATCTACGACGTTTTGACGCTCACTTTCAGCACACGGACATATCGGGTGCCTGTGTCTGACAATAAGGTCGGTATTCCTTCAGTTCTTTGCCGCACTCTTCAGCAGATGATCCGCGACGAGTTTATCATCCTTGCCGTAGATGAGGTACATCACATAGAGCGTCGCATTGTCTACATCCTTCGTCATCTTCGGATAATTGGCCCGGAAGATCTGCGGGTTGAACTCTGCGCTCGCCACTCTTCCCTGCGCCATGCCCTGGGTCAGAAAGTGCTGGAAGAGCGTATTTTCATCATAAGGGATGCCGGCGGCCATGAGGTCAGGATTAGCGCCGTAGTAGTACGCTGCATCAAAGACGCCCTCGAAATCCTTCGGTTCATATGGCTCTCCGGAGAGGAACTTGTACAGGTAGCGGGTGATCATTCCCTCGTCCGCGAGCTTCTTCAGCCCATCTGCCGGGATCGTGACGCCCTGCGACACCAGCTTCATCACATCCTTCTGGTCCATCTGGTCAAAGCGCATCGCCTGTTTGATCTGCTCCGCCTGCAGATTTCCATTATTCCACTTGTTTTTCAAGGCAGGGAGCATCAGTTCCTGCATTGAGATTGTCTGCGTGTATTTGGAATTGTATGCGGGTGCCGCCTGCACCTCGGCCGGTGCGGCAATCGTCCCCAAAAGAATGCCTGCAGTCAGGACAGCAGCGGCCGTCCCGAAAAATGAGAGTACTCTGCTCTTCTTATTTTTTCTTTTCATCTTATTCATCCCGTTTTCATCCATTGTCGTGTCATTCATCCTGCCGCTCTCCTTTACTGCAGTGATTTCAAGTCCGCAGCTTTCCTTCCGATCATCCGTTTGTATGATTATCCGTTCGTATTATTCTTTTCAGAACAATATCATGGATCCTGTCATTAACGGATTTTTAATAGCTTATTTTCCTGTGCCGCCCTATCTCATGGGCTCTACATTATTACCCTTGCCCGTCAGCGATATATAATTTCTCTCCGGCTGCACACGCTCCTCATCACTCCGACCGCAGCGCATCGATCGGATTCAAACGGCTGGCTCTCCTCGCCGGCATCCATCCGAAAATAATGCCGACCGCGATCGAGAATCCCGCGCCGATCAGAATTGCCGGGTAGGAGATCTGAAAGGCTGTTTTCAGGGCCTTCGAGCCGATAAAAGCGATCAGGAGTCCGATTACAATGCCGATCGCGCCGCCCGTAAGCGATAGGATCACCGATTCTGAGAGAAACTGGAGCTGGATCCGTGAGGGCTCTGCGCCGAGGGCTTTCCGAAGGCCGATCTCTCTCGTTCTCTCCGTCACAGAGACGAGCATCATGTTCATGATGCCGATGCCGCCAACAAGAAGCGCAATCGAGGCGATGCCGCCCAGCATAAGGCTAAGTGTCTGCTCCGTCTGCTGCATCATCTCCTGGAGACTCTGCATATTGAAAATCGTATAAGCGCCCTTTTTGTGGGAAAAGATGTTGTCCAGCCTGTTCCGGACCTGCTGCTCGATAACACTGGCATTGATGGACGAATCATAATAAATATCTGCACCGGATACATAATACTTGTTCATCATGCGCAGCACGTTTTTATAAGGCACATAGACCGTCCCCGTATTGTTCCATGTGTCCTGCGTCATGGAGTCCTTCGGCTTCATGATGCCGATCAGCTGGTACTCGTAGCCATCCAGCAGAAACTTCGTGCCGATCTTCCCATGTCCCGACAGAGCTTTTTGTACAAAGGTTTTGTCCACAACGGCCACATTGGTATTGCCGTCGCTGTCGCTGTCCCCGAAAATCCTGCCGCTGAGGAGCTCAACCTGCGCGCTCTTGAAATAGATCGGATCCGTTCCATTGACGAGTGTATCCTTGGCGATGTCCCCATTAAAAACGGTGTCCGTCGTCGTGGAAACAGACGGCGAAACAGCTGTCACACCCTTGATCTTCCGCAGCTGGTCCATGTCATCTTCAAGAAGGCCGGGATGGATGTCCGTTCCCTGCGCACTCAGCTGCAGTGAGTTGGCACCAAGCCCCATCATATCCGACATGATGCTGCTCGTCGCTCCGCTCACAATCGTGATGAGGCCGATGACGGAGGCCACGCCGATCATAATGCCCAGCATGGTAAGGAAGGAGCGCATCTTGTTGGCCATGACATTCTCGAGGGACATCTTCACGCTCTGGCCAGTCAGGAGCAGGAACGAACTCACGGGGTTGGTGCGGCGCTCTTTGCCCTTCATTTTTATGTTTTGATCAGGCATCTTCTACCGCTCCTTCCGAAATGCAGCCGTCCAGGATTTTCACAATGCGGGAGGCGTGCGAGGCAATCTTGGCATCGTGCGTGATCATGATGATCGTATTCCCCTCCTCGTGGAGATTCTCGAACAGTTCCATAACCTGTGCGCCGGTGTGCTGATCGAGCGCTCCCGTCGGCTCATCTGCCAATAATATAGAAGGGCGGTTTGCAATAGCCCTCGCGATGGCAACCCTCTGCTGCTGGCCGCCGGAGAGCTGGCTCGGGTAATGATCCATCTTGTCGCCAAGGCCGACGAGCTTCAGGACCTCCTCCGTCCGCTCTCTCCTCTCCTTTGCAGATGCATTGGCATAGAGGAGCGGAAGTTCCACATTCTGAAACGCCGTCTGCTTCTGCAGAAGATAAAACGACTGGAAAATAAAGCCGATCCTCTGGTTTCTGATCCTCGCCAGTGTCTTCTCGTCCTCGTCGGCGACGTGCAGACCGTCCAGCCAGTAGTCACCCGATGTCGGTACATCGAGACACCCTATGATATTCATGAGCGTGGACTTACCGGAACCCGAAGGCCCAAGGACCGCCAGGAACTCTCCCTCGTCCACGGTCAGATCTATATTCTTCAGAACATGCTGGATTTCGTCACCCATGACGTAGTCCTTGCAGATGTTCTGCATGCGCAGTATTTCTCCCACCGGACAACTCCAAAATTTATCATTCAGCAGACTTGCTGTGCACAGTGACCGCAAGCCAGAAAGAGCAGACTTCTCGCATCAATACCCAGGCAAAATCTGGGTAAAATTAATTACTCAGCTTCACAACTCAGATTTTATTAATCCCTCTCTTACAGGAGCAAACGTCCATTATTCTGCATACCCGGCGTCTTCCCCATCTCCCTCATCATAACCACTGTCATCAGAGGAAGAAGAAACTACAGAGGCAGGATCATAATATACTGTCTCGCCGTCCTTCACGCCCTTGTTGATCTGCGTGTTGGTGCCGTCG
The DNA here is from genome assembly GCA_002353635.1 of Lachnospiraceae bacterium UBA2734. GTDB lineage: Bacteria > Bacillota > Clostridia > Lachnospirales > Lachnospiraceae > CAG-791. Next base: position 144,868 of record DEKA01000012.1, on the reverse strand, counting down.
GTTGCACCGGTATCTATGGTTCTTCTGTTATAGGTCTTTCCATCGCTTCCGAGAACATAGATATAAGACGTTCCGTCGTCTGCTGTCATGATGTCCTCTGCAGGAAGGGAAGGAACCTTCTTCAGATCTGTCACCGTGAGCGTAACTACGGCGCTCATGCCGCCTTTTACAGTCTCATCGGCCTTGAAATTGACCTCAGCATTGAAGTAAGAGACACCGTTGCTGACTGTCGCTTCTCTGTCGATATGTGTCACTGTGCCGTCGTAGTCCTTTTTGAGGGCAGAGACCGTTATTTTTACCTTGTCGCCGACCTTGAGCGTTGCCGCGTCGTACTCGCCAACCTGAATATCTACCTTCATCGTGGAGTAATCCGTGATCGTTGCAAGGCTCGTCGTGTTGGTCATATCCGTGATGTTGCCGACCTTTGCGTTCAGCTTCGTCACCTCGCCGCTGATCGGCGCCGTGATCACGTAGTTGTCCTTCTGTTTCTTGAGGTTTTCGAGTTCGTACTGGCTGGTCGTGTCATTCGCGTTGACCTTGGCAGATTCAATCGAGAGCTGATCATTCTCCAGTTGCTGATCATTGCTGCGCACCGCTGCATTGTAGCCGTCAATAGCCTGAATATAGGAATTCTGCGCGGAGATGAGCTGATCATAGAGGTTTGTCAGGCTGTTCTCTTCATTGATCTTGGCCGCCTTGTAGTTGGTCACCGCCTGATCGTAGGCCGTCTGTGCCTGGGCTTCATTCATCTTTGCGGTGTCAATCTGCTGATCCGTGTCGAAGGAATCGAACTCGACATCCTGATCATCAGCCTTATCGCGCGCGTGCGACTGCGCATCCTTTGCCTGCTGCGTGGAGAGCGCCGCGCTCCGCAGACTGTTATATGCTGTATCGACGCCCTGCATGGCAGAAAGAATTGTCTGGGATAATTGCTGATTATTGAGACTGACCTCGTTATTATATGCCCTGAGTGCGCTCAGAAGAGATGCATAGGCTGAGTCCACACTGCCCTGTGCGGACTGGATGCTCTGGTCGAGGCCGTCATCGATGTTGGATTTGAGATGGTTATAGGCTGCCTGCGCCTGCTTGATCTGCATCGCATTGGAAGCTGCTGTCTGCGCGATTGTGGAACCCTTTTCCTTGATCTGCTCATCGAGTGAGCTGGTGTCAAGTTTAGCAATCACGTCGCCTTTTTTAACCTGATCGCCCTCTTTCACGTCCACTTCCGTGATCTTCACACCGGAGATGGCGGACATGACGTCCTGCTTCTCCTTCGCTGCAACCGTACCCGTGAATGTGTGATCCACGCGGATGTCTGCCTTTTGGACCTGGACGCTCTGATACTTTGGCTCTGCGTCCTTTTTCGCCTTCACGTAAAACCCGCCTGCGGCAGCTGCGATCACCGCCGCGATGACAGCAGTTTTGAGAATTGTCTTTGTTTTCTTTTTCATCAACCTGATGACCCCTGAAACGAATAACCTTGAAACCTTGCTGAATGGAAGCAGCACTGTCGCCGAATCACAACTGTATGATTACGTTTAATACAGAAGACTATATCACATAATCCTCACATTGCAAGCAAATTTGACTCTTCAGGCATCTATGTGGGTAGGAAATGCCACTTTCTCTAGTGATTAAGCGGGTTTCTCCGCTCTCGGTTTTCGGTTCGGAAGTGGCACCCTGATATTTGAGCATACCAGGTAACGGTAAGATCAAAGTCCCAGGATGGCTTTTTCAATATTTAATTGTAGTCAGAGGCAGGATATGGCACCCACAATCATGCCAGAAGCCTCATAAAAAAGGAGCCGGTGTCATCGCACCAGCTCCATCCCCACATCATACATTTTTCCATCCACCGCATCCCCGAGCCACTTCGCCATGGTCGTGCCCTTCGGCGCCAGCGGATGTTCCTGATAATAGAAAGGCTGCCGCACCGCAGTGTGGACCGTACCCGGCATTCCCATCGTGAACAGGGGATTTCGCCAGTTATTGATAAAGAAAGCAAAGCCCGGCTCCACCTCGCGCAGTTCCTTCAGCATCGGCAGGAGCTGCCGGTGATACATCTCACGGGCAGCTGTGTCATCCTCGTATTTCTTGTGATTCAGGTCATTATAGAAAGTGCTGAGCAGGTAATCGTGAGTCGAGCTCGCATAGAGGCAGCGAAAGCGCCCCTGATGCGTGCCAAGAAGATCCCTGTACCAGTCACAGGCGAGGTTTCCCGTGCGAAGATTCTTCCAGAACCTTTCCGGGGCCTGCCAAACATCGCGCACAATCCCCGTCCAGTCTCTGCAGAGGAGCTCCGCGCTGTCCGAGAAGAGCGTGATATCCCTGCAGTCCGAATAGAGAATGTCTGCAACGTCTGCTGCCACCGTCGGCACCGCAAATGCACCGGCAGAATCGCCGGCCAGCAGAATCTTTTCCGGCGCCGGAAAGAACCTCTTCACTTCCCTGAGAGAGAGTTCCATATTCCTGCGCCCATGAAAATACAGCACCTTTTCTTCTTTCTTATCCCCAATATATGAAGAATATCCTTCTCCCGCACGCGGCAGCATGTCTTCTGCAGGCGACAACTTTCCATCTCCCGCATATAAAAACGCCCCGTCCCCCACATGAAAATCCCCCGTGGAATACGGGATCACTGCGAAGTTCCAGCCGTCGAACGGATTCGCCGCATTGCCGACCTCGGTGATGCCGATGTTGATATTCATCAGCTGCGTGAACGGGCGAAGATTACTCCAATAGTAGTTCGGCTCTCTTCCAGCCACCGCCGCACCCGTGACCGGATGCGCCGCTGTGTAGCCGTTCCAGGCCATCCCGCCTCCGGAAAGAAAGATAACAAGCCTGTTGACGATGCCCTTTTTCAGATAAAGATGAAACTCCGATCCATCGCCGGACATCCCACCAGGAATCGGATATCGGTACCACGTCTGCGCAAGAGGAATGTACCGCGGCATCGCATTATATGCTCTCTTCTGTTCAGCACTAAGGAGCGGCCTCTTCTCTCCTTCTGCGCCCGAAAAAGCCTCAAATCCCGGCAGAACCGGCGCGGGATTGCGGATCTGCTCATAGCTGCCCATATAGCCTTCAATTCTTGTTCCGGCGCGGTTAATCACCTGCCCGGTCTTCATCCTCAGCTTTCTTCTCAGTTGTCCGGCCGCCGTGCCCGCTGCAGTTATCGCAGGATCTGCACTTTTGAGTGTTTTCCCATTCCCTGCAGCATTCTTTTCATGCCTTTCAGGCGATCCCTGCACCTCAGAAGTTAAACCATTTCTTTCCTGCATTCCTCATCTCTCTTCCTTTGAAAATAACGATGCCCGCCGCAAAAACAAACATCAGGCACATATTGATCACGGCCGGAAGAGGCATCGGATTCCAGCCCTTCTTGATCGGAATAATCTGCAGCAGTGAAAAGATCACTGCCCAGAGAATATAAATTGCATAAGTCTCAAATGTTCTGTGCATCGCCTTGCCGATGATCACAATAGTCGCCGCCGACGCTGTCAGGAGACAGGGAACGGTCCACGCAAACGACCATCCAAAGCCTCCCGTCAGCCGATCTGCCGCGATCGTGATCAATGCCACGATATATTCCTGCACAACCACCATTTTCATAATGTTGTTGCGAAAATAAGCGCCGACATGCAGGTCTCCCACCGCCAGAACAGCGCACAGCGAAACGAGCTTTGGCACTGCACTTCTCCCATGCAGCACGTAGTCAATAAAGCCCATCAGGACGATGAGAACGACGGCTGCGAAGGTCGCTATTTTCAGAAAGGAGTAGCCGCTCACATGGGGTACAGGGAGCACGGGGAAGGGTGAATCCTCTGCTTTATTATCATCCTCCAGCCTTCCCTGGCAGAGCGGACAGCACTTCTTCCTGCCGCGGATATAGATTCTGCATTTTGGACAGTACTGCATATCACTCGCCTTCTTTCTGCGCCGGCAGATCATAATCATTCGTGGAAATCGTGACGGACAGCCCCATTTGCGTCAGCCGCCGATACAGACGCAGGCACACGTCATGGTTGACAAAGCGGCTGCAGGAACCGATGCACAACTTGTCCTTATAAGTTGCAATCGTCACCTGCATATTCGGTGCCGTCATGAAGGCCGCAAAGTGATCGATGTAGCCGCCAATCTGCTCCGGCATATGAATGCTGCCAATGTTGGACATGGTCGCCGTGATCCCCTTTTGTGATCTGTAGAGAAACCAGGTGATGCACGGTTCCTTCAAAAAGAGGGGAACAGCCTTCACAAGAAGATTCTCCGTCAGTCCTGAGTACGAATTCATGACCGCCGCCACGCTGCTGCGGTCCAGTTTTCCCTTGAACTGTGCCGCCACAGCATCAAGAATGCTCTCCAGGGTTCCGTCATACTCCTTTGCATCATAGGAAATATTGATGACGCCGAAGAAGTTGCGCACCGTCTCAGAAGGGAAGAAATTGCGCAGATTCACGGGAACGCTGATGACCACGGGACGTCTCCGGTCACGGACGGACATTCCGTCCACAACAGCCTGAATATAGAGTGAAGTGATCAGGACACCGATTGTCGTTTTCTCCCGCTTTGCCGCCTCCTTCATCTCGGATGCAGAGACGACCGCTTCCACGATATGATTGTTCTGGTTGGCATCCACTTCACCATGCAGCTGATAGGCCTTTACGCTTGTCATCTGATGGAGCTGATCCGACTTCATCTTCTGGTAGTATCTCGCGAAGGCATCATCGCTCTTCTCCTCATTGGAGGAATCCTCGAGGGCGATACTCTCCGGCTGCAGGCCGTACCGGAGCGCAAGGTAGCGCGTCACAATCTTCTGCAGGAAGACAAATGCACCTGTGCCGTCTGCGAGCACATGGAACATCTCAAGGTTGATGCGGCGCCGGTAATACGTCACACGGTAGAGAAGATTGCGCCGCCCAGGAAGATAGAGAGGACTCATCGGAGGCAGGTGGTCCTCCTCACAGGCGGGCTCCTCATCCAGTCCGTCAAGGTAATACCAGAAGAGTCCTTTTCTGAGTGCACAGTTGAAGTGCGGGAATTCCGGTGCCGTTTCCTTCAGTGCCTGCGCAAGGAGCGAAGGATCCACCTCCTCCGTCAGCTCAGCGCTCAGCCGGAACACTCTCGTGTCAAAACCGTGTGCCGAACACGGCACAATGATCGCCGCATTGTCCAGTTTGTACCATCTGCCTGCAGCCATTGCCCAGCCTGCCTCCCATGGCGTCAAATGAAATAATCAGGGTCAGTACGGGACATTTCCCCAGGCCCTGTCAAATCTCTGAAAATATTGTATCTGTCATTTTGCTTCTTCATCCCATTATACAGCAGGGTGTATAAAAAGAGGGCATGTCAGGAATCCCTGACATGCCCTCTGCATATCAATGCCTTTTCTTTTCTGATCAATTCGGGCAGGATGCATCATTTGAAAATCAGCATCAGCCGTTCATCATTTCTCTGTGTCGCTGTCCTTCTGCTCCTTTGCCGCACTGCTCTGTGCATTCGCTGTTGTTTCCTCTGCGGATGCCGGCGCTGCTGCCGCAGGATTTGATGCTTCCGCCTTCGCCGCTGCACCCTGCGCTGCCGCGAATGCTTCCTTGTCCTTCCCATATCTCTTCATGTTCATGACGAACCAGAAGACGAGAAGTGCTCCGATCACCACATCCGCGCCGATCATGATATACATCCAAACCGGCAGGCCTGTGTTCAGGTTTGCGGGATCGTAAGCTCTGCTGTTCACAACCACGTACAGAATGTTCTTTGCAGATGTGCGCATCGCTTCCTTTGCACCGTTGGTGTCGCGGAACTGCACATCGTTTGTCTTTGTAGGATAGTTGACGAGCATCAGATCTGTGCCGTTGCGGATGGCCTGGTCGGCACTCATGTAGCCGTATACGCCGAAGTAGTCTGTCTCGACAAAGCCGTCAAAGCCCCACTCATCGCGCAACACGGCATCAAGAAGAGTCTTGTCTCCGCCTGCCCAGCGGTTGCCGATGTAGTTGAACGAGCTCATCACAGCCTTGCTGCCGCCATCCTTTACAGAGAGCTCAAAAGGCTTTAGATAAATCTCGCGCATCGCCTGCTCATTCGTCCAGGTCATCAGCATGTCGCACCGGTTACCTTCCTGATCATTGAGTGCGAAGTGCTTCATATAGGCATATACGCCATTGTCCTGGCATCCCTTGATCGCATTCGCTGCCATATAGCCGGAGAGAACGCCGTCCTCCGAGTAGTACTCGAAGTTTCTGCCTGCAAATGCAGTTCTGTGTGTGTTCATCGCCGGTGCGTACCAGCCGGACACATCCATCTCATTTGCCATCTTGCCGATGGAGTCGCCGAACTGGTTGGCGAGATCCTTGTTCCATGTTGCTGCGATTACAACGCCTACAGGGAAGCCGATGGATCCAACGCCGGTAAAGTTATTGTTGATGGAGGCAGGTCCGTCGCAGTCATTGGTACGCACCTTGCCGATGGAAGCCACTGAATTTGTCTGATATCCGCCGAGGGAGATCAGGGCATTCATGTCATCCAGAGTAAGCTGGTCCATGAAGGAATCCCACTTCGGATCATTCTTATCAAGACCGCGAAGATCCTTCAGCTTAATGCCGTTCTTTGCACCGGTTGTGATCTCAGGCGCATCAGGATCCTCATCTGCCGCAGTTGCCTCAGCAGTCAGGTAGTTGCTGATGTTGTAGAAAGTGCTCTTATACTGATCCGGAAGCTCTGTGCTGGCAGGTGCTGCTGTCGCCTCCTTATAGTTGGCAAAGCCATCTTTCCTCGAGAGATAGGTCACATCGCCTGCCACATCATCGAACTGGTTAACTGCCGCCGTCTTGTCGCTGTCTCTCTTATTGTCCTGGTTGTAAATCTCTGTGTCTTTAACTGTGTATGTCTTCGAATCCAGAATGTCGTGCGAATCGGAGTTGATGCTGATGATGTAATCGCCCTTCTCCAGCACATAGCACCTGTTGTTCTGATCGTCATAGGAAGCCATGTCCTGTCTGTCGAACGATACAGTTACCGTCTGGGAATCTCCGGGCTGGATAACATCTGTCTTCTCGAAAGCGATCAGGTTGGCGCTCGCCTTCTCAATTCCTCCGTTTGTGTACGGCGGATTGTAATAGACTTCAACAACATCCTTGCCGGCCACGTCGCCGGTGTTGGTCACTGTGACATTAAAGGAGATCTTTCCATCACTCTCCCCCAGTTCACCCATCTTCTGGTCAAACGTCGTGTAAGAGAGACCATATCCGAACGGATACTGGACTGTCTTGTCGTAATCGATCAACTTCTCGGCAGATGCTGTCTCGTAGAACTTATACCCTACATAGATGCCTTCCACATAGTTGACGAAGGAAGGTACTGCCGTTGATTCTTTTCCGGTAAATCCGGTCGAAGTGTACTCGAAGTCCTTCATATTCGTGTAGTTGAAGTCTCCGAAGTTGTTCCACCAGGGCGTATCCTTCAGATTGTAGACATAGGTATCAACCGTCTTTCCGGAGGGGTTTACCTCGCCAGTGACGATTTCGCCAAGGGCCGTCATGCCGACATGTCCCATACCTGCTGCCCAGAGGACACTCTTGATCTGCGGATAGTCTTCCACGAATCCCAGCTCGAACGCATTGGCGCCGTTATAAACAAGAATGACGTTGTCAAAGTTCTCACAGACGAGCTTAACAAGATCCTCCTCGCGGTTATCCAGCTGCAGGTAGTGATCGCCCTCATCCCAGTCCTTGCCATCATTGAGGGTATCATCATAAGTGGCCTCGCGGTATGTTGTGCCGTCCTTGTAGCTGCCGTCGACAACAGCATTCATATCATCGGGAAGGTCTGCGCCCTCACCGCCGGATCTGCTGATGATGATCATGGCTGTATCGGAAAACGACTTCGCATCACTCATCAGGCTGTCACTGTACTTGCTGACACCCGGCTCCGGAAGAGTCCAGTCCTGCGCCCACATACCGACTTCCGGGCGGTCCTCCTTGTAATCCGTGTAGAACTTCGTGAGCTCTGTGTTTGTCTCGATTCCTGCATCGTTCAGACTCTCAATGAGCCCCATCTTCTCATAAGCATCGTTCAGAGCGCCTGAACCTGCACCGCCAAGAATGGGCTGCGTGGAAGCCCATCCAAAGACGTTGAGCTTCGACCCGGATGCCAGAGGCAGCTCCTTGTCATTGTTCTGCAGAAGGACAATGCCCTCCTCACCGATTTTTACAGCCAGATCCTTGGCCGCATCGGAGGTCTCCTCCGTGATCGTACCCTTGCCTGTGACAAGGCTGAGCATCGTGCTCATAGGACCTGTGCAGATCAGATTGACGCAGATCACGATACCCAGAATCATCGCAATACTCGTCGTCCCGCGGATCAGACGCTTTTTCGGCTTCTGCACCTTCCTGACGGCGATCTTCACGATGATGCCGGCTGCGATGATCACACCGATGGCGATCAGATAAGCCCGCATGGATGTCAACACATTGATGACATCACTCATGTTGATAGCTAACATAGTTATCCTCCCTTTTCTATTCCCATGTTTTCCGCTTTACTTCATAATCCAAAACTTAAGCAGCGGAAAACTAACAACAACCGCAAGAAGTGTATTCACAACCGACGCCACCGTCGCCGCAAGTCCTGCATTCAGATGAAGAGTTCCGATGCAGAAATTCGTGACGTATCCCGGCAGAATCAGATTGACGACGACAATGACCACGGCCAGTACAGCGTACTTCGGTGCTGCCTTTGAGAAGTCCGCATTGGACTTGAACACCCATTTCTTCTGCACGAAGAAGTTCACTACCTGTGCCATCACCTCCGCAATGAGGAAGGTGAGAAACCCGCCGAGGCCGTGGGACCCTTCCGATGTGTAGTCGAAGATGAGAAAACGGAACGGCGATGTCATCTGCATGGCACTCACAAAGACCGCCGTGCCGACCCAAGTGAGAACAAACCGCGTGATGGTCGAGATATTCGACAGCACATTAAAGAGAATGAACTGCCAGAGATCCGGATGTGCCTCAATAAACTTTTTCATTAACTTCGCTCCTTATTCCTGCAAAACTTTCCTGCCCGGCTTTATCAAGATTTATGAAAATATCTTCAGCCGCACATTCACTTCATCTCTGACCCCCTGTGAAAGGGTCACATTTTGTTTTGCTGCTCCAGCAATTTCAGGTAAGCCTTGTTCCTGCGCATATTCCGAAAGAACCCGCCGATGACACCGCCAAGGCCGCTGAAGAAATGTCCGTTCACTATACGCACAATCCCGCGGACCATCTCCATGGAGACCATGCCGCCCGTCATCTTCGCAATCGCGCGGAACGGCATGTTGTACTGGAAGAGCGTGTTCAGGTCCGGTGTCTCTCCGGCCGCCTGCGCCTTCTCGATCTTCCCGCGGAGCGTACTGCAGATCTTTCTGGCCGCCGCGCTCTTTGCGTAGTACATCTGGCAGAGTGCATCGTCCACGCCGAGATCCCCTCTCTTCCATGTGCCGTCCGGAATATCTCCGCCGAGGAGCTCCCTGAATTCGCCGTCCGGAACCTGCGCGACTTTGCCGCTGTAATAAGAGGGCATCTTCTCCTTCTCATAAGGGGCTGCGACCGTCGTCCCCTCCACAGCAATTTCTCCGGTCAGTGCGGCGTCTCTCGCATTTCCGCCCACATAGATCTGATAGGTGCCGGCCTCGGTCTCCCACCGATCAGTCTCCCGGTTCCAATAACGGAAGGTCATCCCATCGAAGGGAATCACCACCTCCGCCTTTTCACCAGCCTTCAGGAACACCTTCCGGAATCCCTTCAGCTCCTTTGTTGCTCTGAAAATACGGCTGTCCTTCAGGCCGACATACATCTGCACGACCTCAGCGCCGTCGCGCTCGCCTGTATTTTCAACGGTCACGCGGACGCCCTCCTTCGTGACCTTCAGGTCCGAATATCCGAACGTCGTGTAGGAGAGGCCGTAGCCGAATGGATAGACGACCTCTACACCCGCCGTCTGAAAATATCTGTATCCCACAAAGATCGACTCCCTGTACTCAGAGTTTCTCTGCTGTGCGGGATAATACTGATAAGAGGGCGTGTCCTCGTACTTCTTCAGGATCGTCTCGTTCAGTCTCCCGGAGGGATTGACCGCACCCGAGAGGAGCCGCAGCGCTGCCGAGGCGCCGGCCTGCCCGGAGAGATAAGTGTGGAGCAGCGCCTTGAAGTGGTGGTGCCAGGGCATCTCGATCACAGAGCCCGCACTGATCACGCCGACAAGGTTTGCATTCACTCTCGCCAGCTCCTGCATGAGATTAATCTGGTTCTGCGGGATGCGCAGATGCGTGCGGTCGAGACCCTCGGACTCCGACTGCTCATTCAGACCAAAGAAGAGAATGACCACATCTGCTTTTTCCGCGAGGGCTGTCGCCTCACTGATCTTTGCCGGAGCCTCGCTTCCGTCTCTTTGGTATCCCTGCGCCATGCCGACAATATTCAGTCCGCTCTTCGGCGCCAACTGTGCGATTGTCTCCACCTCGGTGGAATTCACCATGGAGGAACCGGCACCCTGATAGCGGGGTGTGAAGGCGAAATCGCCGATGATGGCCACTTTGCACTCAGCCTTCAGGGGAAGGATGCCCTCTTCGTTCTTCAGGAGAACAGCGCTCTCTTCCGCCGCTCTCTGCGCGACTTTGTGATTGCTCTTGTGGAGAGCTTCTTTGTCGAGGCCCTTTCCGATTCCGTTTTTGTATTCTTCGTGCTGCTTGTGAAGAAGCAGAACAACGTCCAGCAGTTCATCAACTCTCTCATCGATGTCGCTCTGTGCGATCTTTCCGTCCTTTACCGCCTGCAGGAGTTCTCTCGCAGAGGAGAGGCCGGGATTTGGCATCTCGAGGTTGGAGCCGTTCTTTACGCCGAGTGCGTGGTCATTGGAGCCGCCCCAGTCTGTCACGACAGCGCCGTCAAAGCCCCAGTCGTCTCTTAAGATATCCTTCAGGAGATGCTTGTTTTCATTGGCATACGTGCCGTTCACCATGTTGTAGGAGGACATCACAAAGTGGGGTCTGCCCTCTTTGACGGCGATCTCAAATGCCGTGAGATAAATCTCGCGAAGCGTCCGCTCGTCGAGCACGGCGTTCATGGCCATGCGCCTCGTCTCCTGGGAGTTAACGGCGAAATGCTTAAGGCACGCAGACGACCCATTCTTCTGGATGCCACGGACCTCTGCTGCAGCCATCTTGCCCGCCAGATACGGGTCCTCGGAGAAGTACTCGAAGTTTCTTCCGCAGAGCGGGTTTCTCTTGATGTTGACGCCGGGCCCTAAAAGGACATTCACATCCTCCGCGGCCGCCTCTGCGCCGAGGCCCTCCCCTACCGCTTCTGCCAGCTCCGGATCCCAGCTGTTGGCGACTGCCGCAGAAGAAGGAAAACAGGTTGCCGGAACGGAAGGGTTGATGCCGAGATGATCGCCTTCACCGGCCTGTTTGCGCACGCCGCTGGGTCCGTCCGACATGAAGATGGAGGGAACGCCCGCGCGGGCAAATCCCCAGGTCTCCCACTCGTTTCTGCCCGAGAGAAATGCTGCCTTCTCTTCCGGTGTCATCCTGTCTATGATGTCTTTGTGCTTTATCTGCCGCATGCCGTTTATGCTCTCCTTAAATTCCTATGCTGACCAGATTCTTATACTGTGATCATAGCAATAAAAAAATCCCGCAGCCGCCTGTGTCATAAACGGTTCGTTTTCTGACACAAACGGTTGCGGGAAGCTTATCTCGGAATCAGTACCTTCAGCTCAAAATTCTTATCCTGAACATCAAAGTGCACATTTCCGCCGTATTTTTCCGCTGTATACGCGATGGACTTCACGCCGAATCCATGGTTTCTGACGTCTCCCTTTGTGGTCACAGGAAAGCCGTTCACGATCTTTACAGGGTGATCGCAGTAATTGTCGACCTCAATGCAGACGAATTGTTTTCTGGCAGAGACGCTGAGGTGGACGATGCGCTTATCCGGATCCGGCAGCACAATGACCGACTCGATGGCATTGTCCAGCGCATTGCCGAAGATCGTGCAGATGTCCGTCACATGCATGAATGAGAGGAGAGCGCCATCGGTCACACAGGTGAAGCGGATCTTATTCTGCCGCATGAGCGGGAGCTTCTGATCGATGATACCGTCGAGGACCTGGTTGCCTGTCTGCGTCTGCGGCCTGTAGCTCTCGAGCTCGCTGTTCATGCTGGCGAGCCACTCTTTGCGCTTTTGCGGATCGCTCTCTGCGGTAAGGCCTGCCAGCTGATGCTTGAGATCATGATACTTGATATTGATGAGGTTGATCGTCTCCTGGTAATTGCGGTAATGATCGTACTGGGCCTTCAGCATCGCATTGATCTTGGAGAGTTCTCTCTCCGCGTGCTGCTCATAGAGATGACTCTGAAAACCATACAGGCAGGCCAGACCAATGGCATCTACCAGTGTTCTGATGGTGAAAATATCCGTCACCATCCCGCCGGAAAACGGCGTGTTGCGAAGGACAAAGGAGAGGTTGCTCATGAGAAAGGCGCTGACGACAATGAGCGCCGCAGGCAAGATCTCACGGGCGGAGAGATCATAAATTCCCGTATCTCTCGTCATTCCCTTTTCCAGAAGGATAACCGCGGCGGCGACGGCGGCATAGACTGCTGCCACCAGAAGAAAGGCCGTCCATTTCCCGGCAAGCGAGCTTCCGTAAAAGAATTCCAGCTGCCACTCGAAGGCCGCCATAAATTCGGCGATCATAAATGTTTTCAGAAGGGTGTAAAAGCACGAGGCCGCAGATATTTTCAGAATAAAGAAGAGGTAGACATACATGCCGCCGATGGCGATGAACATGCAGGGGAACCAGAAGACTGTGTTGACGCCTCCCGTGAGGTCCAGCCAGAAGATGTCGAGGAAAAGAAAGACGGCAGTGGCAGCCGCAAAGGCAGGGAATCTGCGCCTTCGCGGCAGCAGCCAGTAGTATATGGCGCAGGCAAGGCACTCTGCGATGGCCGTATAGATTCTTGGTATGTCACGATAGATTTCCTGCTGCATAGCTGTCCGTCCTCTCTTTGGCATAAGATAAAAGGCACCTGCCCTGTATCCGCAAAAAAGACCTGCCGGCACAGACTGCCTGCAGGTCTAATCATCATCAAAGTGCGTTTCTCAAAGAATTCCAGCCAGCGCCGACATGAAATCATTCTTCCTCGCTCTGGCGATGAGAAGCCTCTCCCCGTGGATCAGGCAGCATCCGTCCTGGACACCGTCCACATAGTCGAGATTTACCAGATAGCCCTTGTTGCTGCGGAAAAAATGGAAGGGCGCAAGCTCGCTCTCGCGCTCCTGCATCTTGCCCCGCTCCGTGAACTCGCCGTGCTTGGTGACAAAGCGCAGGGTGTGGCCTTTGCTCTCGATGTAATAGATATCATCCGTCGGGATCCGGATCACGCCGTTCCCGGTGCTGATGCGCACAGCGTTCTGTTCCTTCTCCGGAAGGCGCCTGATGGCGCGCGTAAGCTTCTGGGAGAAGTCGTAGTACGACACCGGCTTCAGGATGTAGTCGAGCGCATCCACCTGGTAGCCGCGGATCGCGTACTGCGCCATGTTCGTGATGAACATGATGATGACGGTCTTGTCCACAGCGCGGATCTTCTCCGCCGCCGTCATGCCGTCCATGAAGTGCATCTGGATGTCCATCAGGATGATGTCGAAGACGGACTTATAGTCCTCCGCAATATCTTCTCCATCCTGAAAATACTGCAGCTCGATCTGCTGTCCGCTCTCTTTCCGGTACTGCTCCATATATTGTCCCAGCTGCTGCGCGTAGGACGCTTCATCTTCTACAATGGCAATGCGGATCATCACAATTCATCAATATCAATTTCCTTCAGGTACCGCGCGAGGGCATCCTGCCACGTCGGAAGGGGCTTGAAGCCATTCTCAACCAGCTTCTTCTTGTCGAGGCGGGAGTTGAAGGGGCGCGCGGCTTTGGAGAGGCCGTATTCTGCCGTTGTCACAGGAATAACTTCAGTCTTATAGCCGGCCTGTCTGTAGATCTCCTTGGTGAAGTCGTACCAGCTGATGTAGCCGCCTTCATTCGTTGCGTGGTAATAGCCGTAGCGGTCGGTCTCGAGCATGTCGATGAGGAGGCGCGCAAGGTCAAAGGTGTAGGTGGGTGTGCCGACCTGATCGTTGACGACGCGGACGCTCGGATGGGTTTTGCCGACCTTCAGCATGGTCTTGATGAAGTTGTGGCCGTTTTTGCCGAACACCCATGCGATTCGGACGATGAAGTATTTCGTAAGGGTCCTGCTGACAGCCAGCTCTCCTTCGAGCTTCGTCTGTCCGTAGACGTTCAGCGGCTGGTAGTCCCTGCAGTCCGGCTCCCACGGCTCTGTGCCCTGTCCATTGAAAACATAGTCCGTGCTCAGGTACACCATCTTCGCATCCAGCTCTTTTGCCATGTTCGCAATGTACTGTGTGCCGTCTACGTTGATGGCGTGCACTTTTGCCTTCTTGTCGGGGTCCTCCGCGAGGTCCACGGCTGTCCAGGCGGCACAATGTACGATGGCGTCCGGGTGTACTTCGTTCAGCACTTTCCTGACAGCATCCTCATCGGTGATGTCCAGCTGCACATAGGGCATAGTCGTCACTGCAGTACCGTCCTGCACACCTGAATAGGCGGGAGCGATATCGCTCCCCACGCCCTCATAGCCTCTCTTTGCCAGTTCATTCATGACATCGTGGCCCAGCTGGCCGCCGACGCCTGTCACAAAAATCTTCATTTTACCTCCAGCGCCGCGCTTTTTGCGGCACGCGAGGGAAAATCCGCGCAGGCGGTTTTCCCGATGCAATCATTAAAGTCAGGCTTTTCTTCTATACTCCCCTGCCATGTTGTTTTCAGCTCATCGTCAATAATGAACTTTTCCTTCCGCAACAGCCTTCAGATGTGCGCCGTACGGGCTCTTTCCGTAGCGCGTCGCGGAAGCCATCAGGGTGTCTTTATCGATCCATTTGTTGATGTAGGCGATCTCCTCAGGGGCTGAGATCGTGATGCCCTGCAGATTTTCAATCGTGCGGACGAAGTCGGCTGCCTCCACAAGGCTGTCCATAGTGCCTGTGTCAAGCCACGCAAATCCTCTGCCGAGGAGCTGCACGTTCAGGTTTCCTTCCTGCAGATACATGTCATTGAGCGATGTGATTTCGAGCTCTCCTCTCGCAGACGGCTTCACGAGCGCCGCCTTCTCACTCACACCTGCCGGGTAGAAATAGAGGCCTGTCACCGCATAGTTGCTCTTCGGCTTTGCGGGCTTCTCCTCGATGGAGATGGCCTTTCCCTTCTCATCGAATTCAACAATGCCGAACCGCTCCGGGTCTGTCACATAGTAGCCGAAGACGGAAGCTTTGCCGCTCTCCGCATCCTTCACGGACTGTCGCAGAATCCTGCCAAAGCCGTTGCCGTAGAAAATGTTGTCGCCGAGAACCATGGCGCAGGCATCATTTCCGATGAATTCCTTGCCCAGGATGAAGGCCTGTGCAAGGCCGTCCGGTGAGGGCTGCACTTTATAGCTGAGGTTTAATCCGAACTGTGAGCCGTCACCAAGGAGCGCCTCAAACCTGGGCGTATCCGTAGGTGTTGAGATGATCAGAATATCCTTGATCCCCGCCAGCATCAGTGTAGAGAGCGGATAATAGATCATCGGCTTGTCATATACCGGCAGCAATTGCTTACTCGTTACCATTGTCAGGGGATACAGTCTTGTGCCTGCTCCTCCCGCCAGAATAATTCCCTTCATAGTCCTGTCCTCTTCCTTGTCCGCCACTTGGAACTTCAGAAGATCCGTAATGCAAACCAATTTACCATTCGGATTTTCAGAAGTTTCGAGGCTTTAAACATTTAATAATCACATAAGTTCCTTGTCGTAGATGGCTCTCTGGCCGCCCGTGTACTTCGGTCTTCTGCGCGCACAGGTGATGACCGCATCGCCGATCTTCTTCAGGCTGATCCGGACCGGCACAACCACCGGATGGATGTGCATGCCGATGAGCGTCTGGCCGATATCAATTCCTGCACTTGCCCTTTGGTTCAAAGATTCCACAAGAACAGGATCCTGCATCTCCTTATATGCCACCGAGGCAAAAGATCCGCCCGCGTGATCCGGCTGCGGTATCGCATTTACCTGTTCGAGGTCATAGCGCTCACACACGTCTCTGTCCACAACCAGTGCGCGGTTCAGATGCTCGCAGCACTGCGCCGCCAGGCAGATCCCGGCCTTGTCGAGCTCCGGCTTGATGCCGTCATACAGCGCCTTCGCAATGTCCACGTTCACATGCGTACCGATTTTCTCTCCCTGCACCTCGCTGGTAGAGCAGCCGACGACGAAGATATCACCTTTCTTCAGCTTCGCTACAGCAAGAATCTCGCGCACTGCCTGTGCGCTCTGATCAGTCAGCTCCTTTAAATCTGTCATTGAACGCCTCCGATCTGAAAACAATGCCTTATTCATGTGTCAGAATCACATTGCACTCCTGCGGTTGGCCGTCCAGATCCCCGCGCAGACGAGTACAAGTGCAAGAAGACCCGTGAGACTAAGGGCCTCGCTCTGCTCGTGCAGGATGAGCGCCGACAGGATAACGCCGGTCAGCGGATTCATAAATCCAAGGATTGTGATCCTGCTGACATCATTATACTTCAAAAGTATGCCCCATACCGTATAAGCTCCCGCAGAAATAAATCCAAGATAGATAAGAAGAGGTGTGCAGGCAGCCGTTGTAAAGGTGAGATGGCCGCCGGCCAACAGCCCCGCCGCTGTCATGAACAGTCCTCCGAAGAAAAACTGCCATCCGCTCAGCAGGACAGGGTCCGCCTTCTTTGAAAAGAGCTTGATAAAGCACCCCGCCAGAGCACTTGAGAGGGCTGAGAGGGTCATAAACCCCTCACCGAAAAAGGAGACGCCGCCCCCGCTCTCCTGTGCGCCCGCCGTCACCACGAGGATGACGCCGGCAAAGCCCAGAATACTGCCCAAAACCTTGTTGGCCGTCAGCCTCTCGAAACGGAACACAAAACACGAGAGTCCTATGCTGAAAAACGTCCCCGCCGCCGTGATGATGGATCCCCGCACCCCCGAAGTGTGCGAATAACCAATGTATAAAAAGACATACTGCAGAACCGTCTGCAACATCATCAGAACCAGTACCGGCCCAATCGACGTGCGGTCTGGCAGAAGAAAGTGCCGCTCCATCACGCTCCCCGCCGCAATGACCATGAGGCCTGCGATCGTGAAACGGACGCCCGCAAAAAGAATTTTCGATGCAGTCTCGCTCTCTCCGATCAGAAAGATCCGATACCCCGTCTTGATGGATGCCGGCGCACTCCCCCACAGCACACAGCAGAACAGTGCTGCCAGAAAGACGACATACCACTTCGTCCAGAAAGCAGCCTGATTTTTTCTTTTTACGTTTTGGTCTGTCACGCCTTGACTCATCACTCCACAATTCCGGTTTTATTGACCGCCCGTCTCTGTTTCATCCCGGGCTCAGCCTGACGTGCCGGAAGACTCATAAGAGACAGTCCCGATTGTACTGCCACGCATCAGCCAAACCAGTGCAGTCTCTCCATCACCCGCACGATCTTCCCTCCCTTGGGCAGCGCCAGAAGGTCTTCTTTGCTCATCACATGCGTGCGCACGAGCAGGAATCCGTATACGACAACGGCGACGACCAGTGCGGCACACGTCGCAATGAAATTCTGAAAATAAAGCCGCATCCCCGTCTTCGGGAGAAGTACTGCAAGACCATCGCTCACCACAATCGCTGCAATACCCATCACAATAGAGCAGCCAAGCGGCCCCGAATACATTGTGCGCACATCTCTGCGGATACCCAGATATTTCTTCAGGAAAAACTCATTGCAGACAAAAATCATCGCAGAGTAGACGATACTCACGATCACAAGTGCATAGATGCCAAAAGATGTATACCGAAGGAGCAGAACCAGAACGATCGTCTGCACGGCGAGGGCAATGCCCGCCGAGACGAGCGGCATGTTCATCTTTCCAATGGACTGCAGAGCTGCATTGGTGATCGTCGAGATCGAATACAGGACCACCGTAATGGAGAGCATAGAAAGAAGGCGCCCTGCAAGCTCCAGCGATTCCATCTGCGGAAACATGATCATGGTCACCTGCTTCGCCAGCACGGCAAGGCCTACAAACGCCGGAATCGTGATGACGGCTGTCACCTTGGAGGCATTGGAGACTCTCCGCCTTGTGTCCTCGATGTCCCCTCTGGCATACGAGGCGGAAATGCCGGGAATGATGGCGGAGCTCACCGCCGTTGCGATGGAAATCGGAATGTTGGAGATCACAACCGCCTTATTGGAAAAGATGCCGTACACCGTCGTTGCAGCGGTCTCCTTCATAAAGCCCTCGCCGATCATGATCTTATAGAAGATCGTCTGGTTCAGCGAAGTCGTGAGATTGAGAATAAATCCGGAGAGCATAAAAGGCGTGATCACAAAAATGGTCGCCTTCATGGCACTCGCCCAGGAATCTCTCTTCTGTGAGCAGTCGCTCTCGATATTCTCCCGCATCACAGGACGGAAACGCAGATAGAAGTAATACATGAGGAGCATGGCGCTCAGTACGCCGGCTCCGGTGCCAAGGGCGCTGCCCATGGCGCCCAGCTGCGCCTTCCTCGTCGTATCCGCGCCTGCTGCCATGTGCATGAGCAGCCATGCCGCACCGATCGAGACCGCCGCATTGGCCAGCTGTTCGAGAATCTGTGAGAGGGACGTCTGTACCATGCTGCCCTGCGCCTGAAAATATCCGCGCAACGCACCAAGAATGCCAAAAAGGAAAATGATGGGTGCGAAGACGCGCAGCACACAGACGGCGACGGCCGGTACAAGAAGACCTGCCCCGAACCACAGCAGCGCAGAGCCGATGATCCCTACGCCGAGCCCATAAAAAAGTGCGCAGTGAAAAATGCGCTGCGCATTCTTATACTCTCCTACTGCGATCTTCTGCGCCATGAGCTTAGAGATGGCAGAAGGCATGCTGTAGGACGAGACCATCAGAATAATCGTATAGATATTGTAGGCTGTCCCATAATAGCCGTTGCCCTCATCGCCGATGATCGCGGTCAGAGGCGCTCTGTATAAAAGGCCGATGATCCTCACGATCATACTCGCTGCCGCAAGGATCCCGGCCTGTACTAAAACTCCGTTTTTTTTAGATTCACTCATATAAAGGATACAGGGACCGGATTCTCTCCGGTCCCATTCATGCTCTCTTTCCGCTGTACTGTCTCAGCCGATCAGCCAGTCATACATGAGCTGGTACTCACCTGCTGATTTCTTCCAGGAAAAGTCTGCTGCCATACCTCTGTCGACGATGTGGTTCCAGTCCTTCTTCCTGTCGTAATAGATCTTCTCTGCGTAGCGGACCGCATGCATCATCTCATGCGCGTTATAGTTCGTAAACGTAAATCCCGTGCCTGTCTGCGCATACTCATCATAGGGCTGCACAGTATCCTTCAGACCGCCTGTCTCGCGCACGATCGGCACTGACCCGTAGCGGAGCGCCATGAGCTGTGAGAGTCCGCAGGGCTCGAAGAGCGACGGCATGAGGAAAGCATCCGACGCAGCATAGATCTTGTGGGAAAGATCTTCCGAGTAGTAGATGTTCGCAGAGAGTTTGTTCCCATATTTCTCAGCAAAATACCGGAACATGTTCTCATATCTCTCCTCGCCTGTTCCGAGGACAACGACCTGGATGGCATCGAGGGAGAGCATCTCCTCCATCACGTAAGCGATGAGATCAAAGCCCTTCTGGTCTGTCAGTCTCGACACAATGCCGATCATGAAGGTCTTCTCATCCTGTGCAAGGCCCAGCTCCTTCTGGAGCTCAATCTTGTTCTTGATCTTTTCCTTCCGCCAGTTGCTCTTGCTGTAGGGATGCGGAATGCGCTTGTCTGCTGCAGGATCAAAGACGCTGTAATCGATGCCGTTCAGAATGCCGCGCAGATCGTGGGATCTCGCATTGAGAAGGCCGTCGAGTCCCTCGCCGTAATACTTGGACTTGATCTCCTCCGCATAGGTGGGGCTGACTGTCGTGATCGCATCGGCGTATACAAGGCCTCCCTTCAGGAGGTTTGCATCCTTATAGGCCTCGAGCTTGTCCGGTGTGAAGTAATAGCCGGAAAGTCCAGTAATATTCTCCACATCCTTGACATTCCACTTGCCCTGGAAGCGCAGGTTGTGGATCGTCATGACCGTCTTGATGCCGTGGTAGAAGTCGTTGTTCTGGAATCTCTCCTTCAGGTATACAGGAACAAGGCCTGTCTGCCAGTCATGGCAGTGGATAAGATCCGGGCGGAATCCGATTGTCGGCAGAGCCGACAGCACTGCCTTGGAGAAGAAGGCAAAGCGCTTGATCTCAAAGAGAGGATCATCCGTATACGGCCTTGGCGTATTGAACATGTCCTCATTGTCGATGAAGTAGTAGCGCACATCGTCCACAACTGCCGTCATGATGCCGACGTACATGCTCCGCCAGTCAAAGTCCATGTAAAAACTGGTGATGTATTCCAGCTTGTCCTTCATTTCCTGGCGCATGCAGGAGTACTTTGGCAGGAAAACGCGCACGTCGTAGTACTTCTTATCGATCTCCTTGGGGAGGGAGCCGACGACATCGGCAAGTCCTCCGGTCTTGATAAAAGGTACTCCCTCGGAAGCAACAAAAAGAATATTCTTCATATCAGCCAACCCCCAATACGGATATTAGGCAGGTTCTCTCTCTTTCTGTATTGAAAGCAGAACGAACCGCCTGCCTGCTATCTTCTCTGAAAATCAGTATACACTCTGCGCGGACGGGGCTCAAGAAGGGAAACAAACCTGCATACAGGCGGTTTTGCCGATGGGACAGTGCAGCCGATCATGCATTGCGGCATTGGCTGTTGTTTTCATGATCCTGCACCGGCGGGATCATGAAAATATTTATACCTCGTCTGCAATCTCCAGAATGAGACGCTTCGAGTCCTCCCAGCCAAGGCAGGGGTCTGTGATGGACTTGCCGTAAACACCCTCACCGATCTTCTGGTTTCCTTCCTCAAGATAGCTCTCGATCATGAGACCCTTGACCATCTGGCGAATGGACTCGTTGCTCTTTCTGTTGTGGCAGACCTCTTTGGCAATGCGGATCTGCTCCTTGAATTTCTTGTTGGAGTTGCTGTGATTCGTATCGATGACACAAGCCGGGTTCTTCAGATCTCTCTGTGCGTAAAGGTCGATCAGCCGGCAGATATCCTCGTAATGATAGTTAGGCGTATTGTTGCCTCTCTTGCTCACGGCGCCGCGCAGAACACAGTGGGCGAGCGGATTGCCGTCCGTGCGCACCTCATATCCACGGTAAGTAAACTCGTGAGGGTGCTGCGCAGCATATACTGAATTGAGCATGACGTTGAAGTCGCCGCTCGTCGGATTCTTCATACCTGATGCAACATCAAAGCCGCTGGTCGCAAGCCTGTGCTGCTGATCCTCCACCGACCTTGCGCCGATGGCCACATAGCTGAGAATATCATCCACATATCCCCAGTTCTCCGGATAGAGCATCTCATCAGCTGCCGTGAGGCCCGATGCCTCGATGGCGTGAATCTGCATCTTTCTCATGGCAATGAGACCTGCGCGGAAATCAGGTTTTCCCTCCGGGTCCGGCTGCGAAACAATTCCCTTATAGCCGTCGCCTGTCGTGCGCGGCTTGTTCGTATAGATTCTGGGAATGAGAATAAGCCGCTCCTCTACGGCATCATTTAATCTGCCGAGCTTCTCCACATATTCGCAGACAGCCTTCTCATTGTCCGCAGAACACGGTCCGATGATCATGAGGAACTTATCGCTCTTACCGGTCAGAACATCGGCGATCTCCTGATCCCTTTTCTTTTTCAGTGCCTTGAACCCCTCCGGCATCGGATACTCCTCTTTGATCTCCTCCGGTGTCGGTAACTTCTGTACATATGTGAATCCCATATTAGCCTCTCCTTTAAGCTGCGTTCTATGCGTCACGAGTTTTTTTAATATTCGCCGTGCAGATACACAGCTGCATAGATCATGACAGCAGCGATCGTCTTTCCGTCCACGATCTCACCGTCTCTGATCATCTTTACGAGATCAGAGATCTTCCATGTCTCCACATTCAGCTCCTCGTCGTCATCGAGATGCTGCTGCCCCTTTTTCAGATCAAAAGCGGCGTAAATCTCGATCCTCTCATTGCTGTAGGCAACGGTCGGATAGAATGTCAGCAGGTGCTCGATACGCCCTGCATCATAGCCTGTCTCCTCCGACATCTCCCGTGCGGCTGCCTGTTCAAAAGGCTCTCCCTTGCAGTCGAGCTTCCCGGCCGGAATTTCCAGCAGTTCCCGTCCAAGCGGTTCCCTGTACTGTCTGACCATCAGAAGCCTGCCGTCATCCATGACTGCGAGTACTGCGGCTGCGCCGACGTGTTCAACGGCATCCCAGATCTCCGTCTTCCCATTCGGCAGTGACATCGTCTTCTGGTAGTAATCGATAATGGCACCGCGATGAATCAGCTTCTTATCGATGCATTCATATTTTCCGTCTGCCATGCATTATTCCTCATTTGCCGCATCTGCGGCACTTTCCCTGCGCTTTTGAATATCTGTATGATACAGGAATCTGCCGGGCGATTCAATCCGCACGCTTCAAAGGCTCCTTGAATGTCCTTCAGAGAACGTAAAAGGGAGAGCCGCTTTCGCAGCTCTCCCCCACTACATTGTCTGAAATGAACTTTTACTTGGCGTAATCCGTGACACGTGACTCGCGGATCACATTGACTTTGATCTGTCCAGGATATTCCATCTCGTCTTCTATCTTCTTGGAAATATCATGGGCCAGCAGTACCATGTCGGTATCGCTGATCTTCTCAGGAACTACCATTACACGAACTTCTCTGCCCGCCTGAATGGCATACGAATTGCTGACTCCCTTAAAACTGTTGGTGATTTCTTCAAGCTGTTTCAATCTGGTTGTATATGTCTCAAGTGTCTCTCTTCTTGCACCGGGTCTGGCTGCAGAGATTGTATCGGCAGCCTGTACCAGGCACGCGATGAGGCTTGTAGGCTCAACATCGCCGTGGTGTGATTCGACTGCATTGATCACAATCGGAGACTCCTTGTACTTGCGGCACAGTTCTGCGCCGAGCTGTACATGGGATCCCTCCATCTCATGATCCACTGCCTTGCCGATATCATGAAGAAGACCTGCTCTCTTTGCCATCCTCACATCGAGCCCCAGCTCACCGGCCAAAAGGCCTGCCAGCTGTGCAACCTCAATGGAGTGCTTGAGTGCATTCTGACCGTAACTGGTACGGAAACGCATCTTGCCGAGCAGCCGCACGAGTTCGGGATGAAGACCGTGTACACCAACCTCAAGAGTTGCTGCCTCGCCCTCCTCCTTAATGACGTTCTCGACTTCCTTCTTGGCCTTCTCCACCATCTCCTCAATGCGGGCAGGATGGATACGGCCGTCTACGATGAGCTTCTCCAGTGCGATTCTCGCCACCTCACGGCGGATCGGATCGAAGCCGCTGATGACAACGGCCTCCGGCGTATCGTCAATGATCAGATTGACGCCGGTCATCGTCTCCAGAGTCCGGATATTGCGGCCCTCTCGTCCGATGATTCTTCCCTTCATCTCGTCGTTCGGGAGCTGTACTACAGAAATCGTGGCCTCGGCGACATGATCGGCAGCGCATCTCTGGATAGCGCTTACGACCAGCTCCTTGGCCTTCTTGTCAGCTTCTTCCTTTGCTTCCGCCTCGGCTTCCTTGATCATCTTGGCGGAATCATGTCTTACATCATCTTCAACCAGTTTTAAGAGATATTCTTTTGCCTGTTCAGAGGTCAGTCCTGAAATCCGTTCGAGTTCCTGTGTGCGCTGTTCGCCAAGCTTTGCGACTTCATCTTGCTTTTTCCGCAGCGATTCTTCCCTTGATGCCAGTGACGCTTCCTTGCGCTCAAGACCGTCAGATTTGCGGTCCAGAGCCTCTTCCTTCTGCTGGAGCCTTCTCTCGTTCCGCGCTGCCTCGTTCCTTCTGTCCTTGATTTCCTTATCAAGGTCAGCTCTCGCCTTGATATTCTCCTCTTTGGCTTCCAGAAGGGCTTCGCGCTTCTTGCTCTCGGCAGTTGTCAGTGCCTCGTCAATGATTGATCTTGCCTTTTCCTCCGCATTGCCGATCTTCGCATCCTCCTGCGCCTTATAGCGCTTCGTCGCGATGACCGCCGCTGCCGGAATGGCAATGGCCAGGGAAATGATCACTGCAATGATGGTAACCAGCATTACAGGAGCACCTCCTTATTCAGTTGTTCTGATCTCGCTGTTCATCTTGTGCACTCCCTCCCCCAGACGATTGAAGAGGCCGCATATGCCGCGGTCAGCACTTGATAACAGCAAAATTAATAATAATACATTTGTAAAATGAGTGTCAAGGAGAGCCGATATTTTCACGAAAAAGCGTGTGAGGCGCATCGGAATTTTCTGTCATATTGCTGAAAATAACCTGCAATCCTGCCGCTTCCATGTTCGTCCCGCACGAAAATCTCCCCTCAATCCTTCGGCTGCAGATAGAAATTGCCCCGGATTTCACTCGTATGGATGGAATTGATAAAGGCAGAAGGGTCGGCGTTACGAATCGCAGCTATAACCTTTTTCTCATCGGCTCCGGAGATGACGGAATACACAACCGGCCGGTTTTCAGAATGATAGGAGCCATGCGCATCCATTACCGTCGCTCCGTGCCTGCACACGTTGTAGATCACATGGCAGATTTTGTCCGGCTCATTCGTGACGATAAAGAGCGTCTGCTGCTGATAGCTGCGATACAGCAGATGCAGCACCTGGGTAGACGTGTATTGAAAAATGATCGAGTACAGAGCCTTGTCCCAGCCGAACATCAGACCTGCCGCTGTCAGAATCAGTGCATTGAGGCCCAGAATGATGTTGAAGGAATCCATGCCTCTCTTCTGGGAGAGGTAAATGGCGATGAAATCCGTGCCCCCGCTCGTTGCGTTTACGGAAAGACACATGCTGATCGCAAAGCCGTTGATCATGCCGCCGAAAATGCTGATGAGGAGCGTGTCATACGTGATTGTGACGGCGGGGAGCCAGTCGACGAACAGGCCGCTCAGCACGATCATGAGGAGAGAAAAGAGCGTGAACTTTTTGCCGATGTACCTGAAGCCGATGTACACAGGTCCCGCATTGGCCAGAATGTTGATCAGCGAGTAGGGCAGTGCAATGCCCAGGTATTTGCCGAATCCTCTCTGGATAAGGAGTGTCAATCCCGTTGCGCCGCCGGGAAAGAGATCACCTGCCCGCACGAAGGTCCGGATGTTCACGGCCATAATGAGCGAGGCAAGGATGACAACCACAAGCCGCTTTATATCTTTCTTCTCAAATTTCATCCGCATGCACCTTTTTTCGCGATCTCCCAAAACGTGTATCTTTTCAGCGCCCCATACTAAATTGTTTGGTTTTCGAGGGGGTGCTGAACTATTACAAAAAGAGAATACCATACCTATAAGGCATAAAGAAAGGGGATGCCGCATCGGCTGCGACATCCCCGAACTTTGTCCAGTTGTATACCCTTCTGCCGGATCATCTGCCCGGCTGTGCCCGCAGATCTGGTAACATATGCGGCGCTCAGCCCAATCCGGCATCACTCCGGTCAGCCCTCTGCAAAGCCCGCAGCGGCCTCCTCTGCCCTTGCAGCGACCTCCTTGGCCTGAATATCCGCCGGTGCCTGCTCGTATCTTGCGAATTCGTAAGAATAATCGCCGCGGCCGCCTGTCATAGAGCGAAGCGTCGTGCAGTAGTCGAACAGCTCCATCTGCGGCACTTCAGCCTCGATGATCTGCCTTCCGCCCGGCACAGGCGTCATGCCGAGAACTCTTCCGCGTCTCTTGTTGAGATCGCCCATGACATCGCCCGTATATGTATCCGGCACGTTTACCTTCAGCGTAACGATAGGCTCCATCAGTACAGGAGAAGCCTCCATGAAGCCCTTCTTGAAGGCCTGCTTGGCTGCCGTCTTGAATGCCATCTCGGAGGAATCCACAGGGTGATAGGAGCCATCATAAAGGACAGCCTTCACGCCGACAACAGGATATGCAGCGAGAGGTCCTCTCGTGACGGACTCTGCGATACCCTTTTCAACCGCCGGAAAATAGTTCTTCGGCACAGCACCGCCGACAACCTCCTCGTCGAACTCATAAGGAATTGTCTTGTCCTCGAGCGGGCTGAACTTAATCTTGACATGACCGTACTGGCCGT
This sequence comes from Lachnospiraceae bacterium UBA2734, assembly GCA_002353635.1. GTDB lineage: Bacteria > Bacillota > Clostridia > Lachnospirales > Lachnospiraceae > CAG-791. The sequence continues at coordinate 118,543 of DEKA01000012.1, read as the reverse complement.
GGCCTCCGGTCTGCTTCTTGTACTTGTACTCGACATCCGAAGATGTGCGGATCGTCTCGCGGAAGGCCACCTTAGGCTTCTCCACCTCGATCGCCACATTGTACTCGTTCTTCAGGATCGACTGGATGACCTGCAGATGCATATCGCCCATGCCGTAGATGAGGGACTGTCCGTTCGCCGAATCATTGACCGCCTTGAAGCAGGGATCCTCCGCCTGGATCTTCGCCATCGCCTGCGCGATCTTGTCGATATCTGCCTTGTTCACTGCCTTATAGCGGAGGTAAGTAAACGGAACAGGCAGATCCATGCCGGGATAGACAACCGGTGTAGCCTTTGTGGAGAGCGTATCACCTGTGGAAACGCCGCTGAGCTTGGCCAGTGCGCCCAAATCGCCCGCATGGAGCTCCGGAATCTCAGAGGACTTATTGCCCTGCAGAATATAGAGCTTGCCAACCTTGGTCTCGGAATCTGTCCTTGCATTGTACATGAGGTCATCCGTCTTGATCACGCCGGACCTCACCTTGATGAGACTGTATCTGCCGATGAACGGATCCACAATTGTCTTGAAAACAAATGCGGTCTTCGGCTTTAATACATCGAAGTTCGCCTCAAAGATCTCGTTCGTCTTTGTGTTGATGCCGCTCACCTTTCTGGACTCTGCGGACGGCATGTATTTGATAATATCATCGAGCAGTGTGTAAACGCCGCGCGCGGTAAGGCCGGATCCGGACTCCACAGGAACGATGGTGCCGTCCTGGATGGAAAGACGTACTGCCGCTCTGATCTCCGCCTCGGAGAAGGTATCTCCGGCGAAGTATCTGTCCATGAACTCCTCTGATGTCTCGGCGACTGCCTCCATCAGCGTGTCATTATAGGTGTTCATGTAATCCTTCGCATAGTCGGGAACATCTGCAGGAACAGCATCCTTTCCCTCCCACTTGAAGGCAACCTTCTGGATGACATTGACATATCCGACATATTCATTGTTCTCGCGGACAGGCATGTTGAACGGAGCAATCTTCTTGCCGTAGACAGCTGTCAGATCCTCAATGGTCTGTCTGTAGGATACCGTATCAATATCCATATCCGTCACGAAGAACATTCTGGGCAGATGGTACTTCTCACACAGATCCCAGGCTCTCTCCGTGCCGGCTTCAATGCCCGCCTTGCCGGAGACGACAATGATCGCTCCGTCGGCAACGCTCATGGCCTCCTCGACCTCTCCTGCAAAGTCAAAGTAACCGGGTGTATCCAGAATATTGATCTTATAGTCATTCCACTCGATCGGCACAAGAGACGTGCGGATTGAGAACTTCCTCTTCTGTTCTTCCTTTGTGAAATCAGAAACCGTAGATCCGTCCTCGATCTTCCCCATCCTCGAGGTCTGGCCGCCAAGGTATGCCATGGCTTCCACGAGCGTCGTCTTTCCTGCACTGCCGTGTCCAAGAATGACAACATTGCGGATTTTGTCAGTTGTGTAAACATTCATGATGCATATCCTCCATACATTAGTGGAACTTATCTATCTCTCAAAAATCAGATAGTAAATTCATTGAATATTTTACCAAATGTACAGGATCAGCACAACATATTTTTAGGCAGTCTCACCAAACCAGTGCAAACAGTGCCGCAGCATAAAAGAGCGCACCTGCATTTGTCCGCAGATGCGCTCTTCTGAATTACTTCACTCTTCTATTGTCACTTAACGACGAAGTTCAGGATTCTTCCAGGTACGTAGATCTCCTTCACAAGTTTTCCGGCAGCGAGGTACTTCGCCACGTTAGGCTCTGCCTTGGCAGCCGCCAGAACATCGTCCTTGGAAGCGTTAGCAGCAACCTCGATCGTGCCTCGAACCTTCCCGTTGACCTGGACGCCCATCTTTACAGTGGCATCCTTCGTCTTCTCCTCGTCATAGGTCGGCCATGCGGAGAGTGTGCAGAAAGTCTTTCCGTCAGGATTGCAGCCCAGCTGCTGCCACATCTCCTCGGTGATGTGCGGAGCAAACGGAGAAAGGAGCTGAATGAAGATCTTCACATCCTCCTTCGTGACATGTCCTGCCTTGTAATAATCGTTGCAGAGTGTCATGAGGGCCGCGATCGCGGTGTTGAACTTCATGTTCTCAATGTCATCCGACACTTTCTTGATCGTCTTGTGGAGCTTACTCTCGATGTCCGGATTCTCCTTTTCGGCGTCCGCCATATCGAGGAATCCGTACACACGCTCAAGGAATCTCTTGCAGCCCTTCACGGACTCATCGGACCACGGTGCAGCGCTGCCATAATCGCCCATGAACAGCACATAGGTTCTCAGTGTATCGGCGCCGTACTGACGAACAATATCAACGGGGTCAATTACGTTGCCCTTGGACTTGCTCATCTTCTCGCCGTCAGCGCCGAGAATCATGCCCTGATAGGTTCTCTTCGCGTACGGCTCAGGCGTGTTCACAAGACCGATGTCATAGAGGAAGTGGTGCCAGAACCTCGAATACAGAAGGTGTCTGGTCACGTGCTCCATGCCGCCGTTGTAATGGTCAACCGGCATCCAGTAGTCGATCTTCTTTCTGTCCGCGAAGGCCTTGTCGTTGTGCGGATCGCAGAAGCGCAGGAAGTACCAGGAAGATCCGGCCCACTGCGGCATCGTATCTGTCTCTCTCTTTGCAGGCCCGCCGCACTTGGGGCAGGTGCAGTTCACGAACGAGTCGATTCTCGCAAGAGGGCTCTTGCCGTCCTGCCCGGGCTCAAAATTCTCCACTTCCGGCAGACGCAGCGGCAGCTGATCCTCCGGAACAGCAACTGTTCCGCACTTCGGGCAGTGGATCAGCGGAATGGGCTCGCCCCAGTATCTCTGGCGGTTGAAGGCCCAGTCCTTCATCTTGTACTGTACGCCCTTGTGTCCGATGCCCTCTTTTGTGAGGTGCTCGAGCATCGCATTGATGGAGTCCTTCTTGTTCGTGAAGCCGTTCAGGAAGCCGGAGTTGATCATCTCTCCATCGCCTGTGTAGGCCTCCTTGGAGATATCTCCTCCTTTGATGACCTGCACGATCGGCACGCCGAACTTCTTTGCGAAGTCATAGTCTCTCTGGTCATGCGCAGGCACAGCCATAATAGCGCCTGTGCCGTATCCCATCATGACATAATCCGCAATGAAAACCGGGATCTGCTTTCCCGTGATCGGGTTGATCGCAGAGAGTCCCTCGATCTTCACGCCGGTCTTGTCCTTGACGAGCTGCGTTCTCTCGAACTCGGTCTTCTTCGCGCATTCCTTGCGATATTCCTCGACCTGCGTCCAGTTCGTGATCTTTTCCTTATATTTATCCAGGATCGGATGCTCAGGCGCAACGACCATAAATGTCACACCAAAGAGCGTATCGCATCTGGTGGTGTAAATTTCAAGCTTCTCATCCGGGATGGCCGTTCCGTTTCCATCAGCCACCTGGAAATTCACGAATGCACCGGTTGATCTGCCGATCCAGGCGATCTCCTGCTGCTTCACCGAATCCGGATAATCGACGTGGTTCAGGCCCTCAAGGAGCTTGTCCGCATACTGCGTGATGCGAAGGAACCAGACATCCTTCGGAAGCTGCACGACATCATTGTGACAGATATCGCACTTGCCTCCCTGCGAGTCCTCATTGGAGAGGACTACCTTGCAGTGCGGGCAGTAGTTCACGAGCGTCTTCGATCTGAAAACAAGCCCGTGCTCAAAGAGCTTCAAAAAGATCCACTGCGTCCACTTGTAATAGTCAGGGCGTGAAGTTGCGAACTCCCTCGACCAGTCAAAGGAAAATCCAACACTCTTTAACTGCTCGGAGAAGTGCTTGATGTTCTTCTCCGTGATGATGTGCGGGTGTGTGTTCGTCTTGATCGCGTAGTTCTCAGCAGGTAGTCCGAAGGAGTCGAATCCGATGGGGAAGAGGACATTGTAGCCCTGCATCCTTCTCTTTCTGGCCAGCACCTCAATGCTGGAATAGGCCTTGATATGGCCGACATGCATGCCGGCGCCGGACGGATACGGAAACTCCACAAGGCCGTACCACTTCTTTCTCTTATCGAAGTCGATTGCCTTGAAGGCGTCCGCATCGGCCCAGGCTTTCTGCCACTTGGGTTCGATCTTTGCGAAATCGTATTTCATCGCCAACTCCTCCTGCTGTTGAATGTCTTCCTGCCGCACATGCGGCGGAAAACTGTTAATCTAACTGATGATAAAGCCGGGACAGCAGGATGTCAACTTTATGCCCATGGTCGGCTTCTTTTGTTGTAGAATAAGGAAAACATTTTACCGGGAGGCATCAGATGGCTGATTTCAACAATTCTACATTCGGATTCATAGGACTTGGACTGATTGGCGGTTCCATCGCCCGTGCCATCCGCGCCTACTGGCCGAAGGCAAAGATCATCGCCTATAACCCATCCCCTGACACGATTCAGGAGGCACTCTCCGACGGCGTGGTTTCTGTGGGATACAGCAGAGAGGATATTCTGAAAGCCGGTGCAGAAGGCGGTACTGCAGCGAATCAGCCCAACGAATCAGAAGGTGCCGCCGGCAGCCTCTCCGACCAAGTCGCAGGCGAAAGCGGTTTATCATCGGAAAGACCCTTCTTCGGGGAGTGGTTTGACGGGTGCGATTTTATTTTCCTTTGCGCGCCCGTGCAGAAGAATGCGGAGAACCTGCGTGAGATAAAAGGGCATCTGAAGGACGACGCGATCCTCACCGATATCGGCTCCACAAAGAGAGACATTCTGGAACACGTGGAGGCTCTGGGACTTGGAAAATGGTTTATCGGCGGTCACCCCATGACCGGTTCTGAGAGGACGAGGTACCGCAACTCCAAGGCAACACTTCTCGAGAATGCGTACTATATTATCTGTCCCGCCAAGGAGGCGCCGCAGGACAAAGTCCGCAGATTCTACGACTTTGTGGAAGGCGTGCGTGCGCTGCCGCTGGTCATCGATGGTCAATTTCACGATTACGCGGTCGGTGCGATCAGTCATCTCCCACATGTCGTCTCGGCTGCCCTCGTCAACCTTGTGAAGAAGAGTGACAGTCCGGACGCCGTCATGCACGCAATTGCCGCGGGCGGCTTCAAGGACATCACAAGGATCTCCTCTTCAAGCCCTGAGATGTGGCGGCAGATCTGCCTGACAAACGGCGACAACATTGTGAAGCTCCTGGATCAGTACATAGGGTCTCTGGAAAAGATCCGCGCGTCGATCAAAGATAAGGATCCGGACAGCATTTACACGTTTTTTGACAGTGCAAGGCAGTACAGGAACAGTTTTGCAGAGACGCACTCCGGCGCGCTCAATCGCTCCTACACGCTGAATGTGGACATCGAGGACCGCCCTGCTTCCCTTGCGGAGGTTGTAACGCTTCTGGCCGTGAACTCCGTCAGCATCAAGAACATCGGCATCACCCACAACCGGGAATATCAGGAGGGCGCACTGCACGTAGAGTTCTACTCAGCGGATGATCTCGAGGAGGCCCGCGAGATCCTCACGGTCCGCAACTACACGCTGCACTAGTCTCTTTATCAGGGAAATACTCTGCAGGCAGCATTTACTTTCAATAGCTATAACTGTATTCAGCAGCCCTTCCCGAACTCCACCCGGATCCGCCTGACGTGCGGGCTTCCAGTGCGGTTTTTCTCTCTTTACGGGGCTGGATACTTCTGATTTCAGAAAGGATAAGAAGATTGCGCACACTTCACTCCGTAAAACGGCTCTCCGGCGAAATCACTGTACCGGGTGACAAATCCATCTCCCACCGCGCCGTCATGTTCGGCTCCCTTGCGAAAGGCGTCACACTGGTAAAAGGATTTCTCAACAGTGCGGACTGTCTCTCGACCATGGATTGTTTTCAGAGGCTGGGCGTATCCATTGCACGGGATCCGAAAGGGCCCGGGACACTCCTGATTCACGGCGCCGGCATGCACGGGCTGACAGCACGAGGCGATGAAATCTGCCGCCTCGATACCGGCAACAGCGGCACCACAACCCGCATCATGTCCGGCATCCTTGCACCGCAGCCCTTCGCTTCTCTCCTCTCCGGCGATGACTCCGTCAACAGCAGGCCGATGAGGCGCGTGATGGATCCGCTCACTCAGATGGGCGCAGACATCACGTCCGTGCGCGGAAACGGCTGCGCACCGCTTCTCATCAAGGGAAGGCCCCTCACCGGCATCACCTATCACTCTCCTGTCGCCTCAGCACAGGTGAAGTCCGCCATTCTCTGCGCAGGACTCTACGCAGACGGGATAACGACCGTGTACGAACCGGCAAAGTCCAGAGACCACACTGAGAGGATGCTGCGCGCTTTTGGCGCTGATATCGAGGAACCAGGCAGCTTTGGCGTGCGCATTCATCCCGCCGATGAATTAAGAACGCCGGGAGAGATAACAGTCCCGGGAGACATCTCTTCTGCCGCTTACTACATCGCAGCGGCATCCATTGTGCCCGGCTCTGAGGTGCTGATCCGCGGCGTCGGCATAAACCCGACAAGAGACGGGATCCTCCGGGCAGCAAGGGCTATGGGCGCCGACATCACGGAAGTATCCAGAGATGACACAGGTGCGGAGCCGATTGCAGACCTTTTGGTTCGCACAGCATCGCTCCATGGCACCGTGATCGAGGGCAGCATTATTCCCACAATGATCGACGAACTCCCCGCGGTGTGCGTCATGGCTGCGGCTGCTGAGGGAGAGACTATTATCCGGGATGCGCATGAGCTGCGCGTAAAGGAATCGGACAGAATCGAAGCAATGACCAATGGTCTGCGGTCGATGGGCTGTGCTATCATTGGCACTGATGATGGATTTGTCATTCACGGCGGTGCTCCCCTGCACGGTGCGCCGATCGCCTGCTGTAAGGACCACCGCATCGCCATGAGCTTCGCAGTTGCCTCTCTGATTGCAGACGGAGAGACCGTGCTCGACGACGAGAGCTGTGTGCGTATCAGCTACCCGGGGTTTTTCGATGATCTGGAGAGCCTTGTTAAGGAGTAACTCTTTATGTCTTGGATCTGCTTCTCCCAGGATTACTGTTATGAATCAGCTTACGCAAACATCGTAATAAAAAGTTTGAAAATGACGCCGAT
>DEKA01000012.1:0-111306 GCA_002353635.1 Lachnospiraceae bacterium UBA2734 | reverse complement strand
AAACCGCCTGCGCGGATTTCGCCTCAGCGTGGAATAAACATGACAAATTCTCAGGAAAGAAGGTAGAGCTATTTTGAATAACAAAGGATTTGCTAAAAGACTTGCTGTGCTCATGAGCACGGCTATGATTGCTTCATCAGGACTCTTCTGCAGTACGGCGTCCATGCTGCCTGTACAGGCGGCATCGCACAGCACATATGCTGCAGCGGCGAAGACGCTCGCGAAGGCAGCGCTGAAGTCGGCGGCTGAGAATACATCTGCAAAGAAGACACCTGTTACTGCAGCTAAGACGACAAAGACCGCTGCGGCGGCCGCAAAGACTTCCACAACTGCAAAAAAGGCGACAAAGACAAAGACCGGTGCCAGGGCCGGAAAGAACTCAGCAAAGAGAGGCAAAGAGGACGCGACTGATCTCTTCGTGAAGGCGACAGCAGGCGCAATGTATACTGCCGGAACACTCACCAGGGAGCAGTATGCATATATCACCGCTCTTCCTCAAAAGATGGACGCAACAGACAAGCAGGCGGCCATGACTCTGCTGACGAAATACATGAACGCGAATACACTTGCGGTGGCAGGGTTCTATTTTCAGACACACGACCTGCAGGGACTCAAGACGACAGGCCTTGCGCTCATGACACCGCAGGACCAGGCGATGGCCCAGTACCTCTGGGTGAAGTACATCGGACTCTGATCGCTGCAAAAAGCCGCATCTCTGCATAACACGGAGATGCGGCTTTTATTAACATTGTTGAAATCGATGTAAATAAAATGCGCGCAGAGCAATTCACCCTACTGCGCTCCATCTGCATCGATGGTGTAAATCTCATTGTACTGGTAGCTGCATCTGACTGCTTTTCCGTCTGCACCGAAGCTGATGAGGAGGAAGTAATCCTTGTCCTCCGGATCCATGTAGATCATGATCCCGTCCGTCATTCTCGACTCATAAGAGAGCGTAAATGAAGGATTCAGGAAAGCCTTGACTGTCTCCCGCGTCTGCCCCTCCAGGACCGCCGGAAAATACTGCTCAATGAACTCCTTTCGCAGTGCCTTCACTTCCTCTTTGCTCAGCCCATCTCTTGATGTCACACTGAAAGCATAGCCGCCCAGAGAAGTGATGAAATCATACGTCTTTCCGTTCTGCCCCTTCTCGGTGACGGTTATAGGACCGACCTGCCATTTCTGCACATCGCTGTAGGTGTTATAATCGCCGCTGATGTCGGCAGAGCTATCGGTATCCAATGCCTGTACACGCACTGCTCCCTCGCGGATACGGTAGTCGTTGCCGTCCTTGTCATAGCAGATGATCTCCAGCAGTTCCCCGGGAATCGCCCGATACACGCGGCGGCTGTATCTCTCCGGCGCCAGCGCAGGAAACGGAAGGGCAAAGCCTGCCGCCTTCTCCGCCTCCGCCTGCGTCTTGTATTCAGAGAACGGGTTGGCCATGCCGAGCATCTGATCTCTTCCGCTGACTGAAGTCCCTGTTTCCTTCATCCCGGCATCAGCGGAAATGGGTATCACCGTGAGTTTCGTTGATGCATTGTCGGTTGTAACCGTGCTGCTGCCAGCCATTTTATTGGATGCTGCCTGCACGACCGCTCCCGCACTGCCTGCAAATGTCAGAACAGGTACGCACAGAAGTGCGGCCAGTATACCCGCAAAAGCTTTTGTTTTCCCGCTCATGTCATGGTCCCTTTTCATTTTCTGTACCCCCTGTCAGATATCCTTCTATTCTCATTCTGTTTTTACCGGAATTTTATCAGAACCACTTTTTCGATAAAATTCCCGAACTCTCACTGGTTGGTGTCGCCGCGATCCTGCAAAGTGTATTGTGGATACGTACTCTATTGGTTCCGGCTTATGAATCCTGTCTTTACAAAAAAATGATAGCACATCTGCCTTCTGACCATGTATAATGAGCGCAGCAGTTATTTTCAGAGAACAGATCTGGAACCACCTGCCGTCTGCAGACAGTATATGCATCGAAAGTGGTAATACTGGCATATTGATCGTGCAGAATGGGCAGTCGATTCAGATACAAGAGTCGTTTCACAACAAAAAGGAGAAGAGAAATGAGCAAATATCAGTGCATTCCCTGCGGCTATATCTATGATCCGGCCATCGGTGATCCCGACAACGGCGTTGCGCCCGGTACCGCATTTGAGGATCTTCCCGATGATTGGGTATGTCCCATCTGCGGCGTAGGCAAGGATATGTTCAAGAAGGTTGAGGAATAATCCATACGCCTATACAGGTCCACAATAGATATTGATAAAGAAGGACTCTGACGGAATAATTTTCCCGGCAGAGTCCTTCTTTTATTCTCTAATCAGTATTGGTGACGAAGAGAACATCTGCTTCTTCTCTGATCTGCATCTCCCTCTGGTATCTCTCATCCAAAGGCATCCACAGCTCCTGAAAGGTCTCATAATAGCTGCCCTCTCTGCGCTTCAGGCGCTCTTCCCGCACGCTGTCAGGGCATTGCAGCACAATGCTGCAGTCATAATAGGGCTGCAGAGCCGGCATCCTCGAATAGTTGCCCTCCACGGCGACAATTCCCTCCGGACGCACTGTATAGGCAGGGCGCATCCGGTCATTGCGGCAGTCATATGGTCTGCAAATGGCTTCCCGCCCGTCAGATAACGGCGCCAGAATCTCCTGCTCTACTCTTGCGAGATCCATATTGCCCGCGATCTGTGTCTTCCAGTCTTCCCGTCTGTCTTTCCAAGGCAGAAAAAAATCATCCATGTGAATAATCTGCCACCTGAAAATCTTCGCCATCTGCGCGGCGAGCGTCGTCTTGCCGCTCCCGCACGGGCCATCGATGCTTACCAGAATGAGACGTGCTGTCTTTCTCTGTTCATCCGCCTTCACGGCCCTGCTGGCTGCAGACTGCTGCACCGCTGTATTTAATTCTTCAAGTTTTGATACACAGATCATATAGATATATTCCTGATTTCTGTGGTGGTTGAAAAGATCCAGCCGGCAAGCGGAAGGCGGTTCCCGACGATTTTGCGTATGCGCTTTTTGCGAAGCCTCCGTATACGCATATGAGGAGGGAACCGCCTTCCGCTTGCCGGCGTCATACGTTCAAGTCATGCGTATATTATGATGCCCAACCGCAGACTTTACAAATCCTTCTCCCGCATATCAAAATCATCCGAAGGGGATTCCCTTGCAATTCGCACTTCTTCCGATATAATGTCAAGGGTATTTGCTTGAGATTCACTCATGCTGCTTGAGATTCACTCATGCATTGAAAAGATAAGTTACCGCTCTTCTCTCATGGATGCACTCTTATGTAAAGAGTCTTTCATGACCGGGAAGCAGCGTTTTCAGTACTCGGCCAGCGCACCGCGGCAGAAAGGATATAAATGATCGAAGCGAACAACGTCACATACCGTGTCGGCAAGAAGGCCCTCTTCGAGGATGTGAACATCAAGTTCACGGAGGGCAACTGCTACGGCATCATCGGTGCCAACGGCGCCGGCAAATCCACTTTCCTGAAAATTCTCTCCGGCCAGCTCGACACAACAAACGGCACCATCAATATCACCCCCGGCCAGCGTATCTCCTTCCTCGAACAGGACCAGGAAAAATACAACGACCAAGTCGTTCTCGATACCGTCATCCAGGGCAACAAGAAACTCTATGAGATCGGCAAGGCCAAGGACGCGCTGTATGCAAAGCCCGACTTCTCCGATGAGGACGGCATCAAGGCAGCAGAGCTCGAGAGCCAGTATGCAGATATGGGCGGCTATGAGTCAGAGTCCGACGCGGAGTCTCTCCTGAACGGTCTCGGCGTCCCCGATGAGCTCCACTACCTGCAGATGAATGAGCTCACCGGCGCACAGAAGGTGAAGGTCCTCCTCGCGAGAGCTCTTTTCGGAAATCCCGATATTCTCCTTCTCGATGAGCCGACGAACCACCTCGATCTCGATGCCATCGGCTGGCTTGAGGAGTTCCTCATTAATTTTGAAAATACAGTCATCGTCGTATCGCACGACCGTTATTTTCTGAACAAGGTCTGCACATACATCGCAGACATCGATTACGGCAAGATCACACTCTACGCCGGCAACTATGACTTCTGGTATGAGTCCTCTCAGCTGATGATCCGTCAGATGAAGGAGGCCAACAAGAAGAAGGAGGAGAAGATCAAGGAGCTGAAGGAGTTCATCTCCCGCTTCTCTGCGAATGCCTCGAAGTCCAAGCAGGCGACGTCCAGAAAGCGTGCCCTCGAGAAGATCGAGCTCGACGAGATCAAGCCCAGCTCCCGCAAGTATCCTTTCATCGATTTCCGCCCCGAGCGTGAGATCGGAAATGAGGTTCTGACTGTGGAGCATCTCTCTAAGACCATCAATGGCAAAAAAGTCCTGAATGATGTCTCCTTCGTCATGAAGCACGACGACAAGATTGCCTTTGTAGGCTCTCAGGAGGCGGCGAAGACTGCTCTCTTCGATATTCTGATGGGAGAGACGGAGCCGGACGAGGGCACCTTTAAATGGGGCGTGACGACATCTCAGGCGTATTTTAAGAAGAATAATACAGAGATTTTTGATACGGACGAGGACATCACGCAGTGGCTGCAGGCGAGATCCCCGATCAAGGATGTCACCTACGTCCGCGGCTTCCTCGGCAGAATGCTCTTCAGAGGCGAGGACGGCGTGAAGAAGGTCCGCGTTCTCTCCGGAGGTGAGAAGGTCCGCTGCCAGCTCTCCGCGATGATGATCAGCGGCGCGAACTGCCTTATTTTCGATGAGCCGACGAACCATCTCGATATGGAGTCCATCTCCGCGCTCAACGACGGCATGATCAAGTTCCCGGGCGTCGAGCTGATCGCCTGCCGCGATCACCAGGTTGTGCAGACCACGGCAAACCGCATCATCGAGATCCTTCCGGACGGCTCCATCATCGACAAGGAAGGCACCTACGACGACTACCTTGCACAGGATGAGCAGGCGAGAAAGCGCACTGTCTACGTAGCTGATACATCTGCAGATGAGGAGGCAGACAGCTCGGAGGACGAGGAGGCGTGAGGCCCTTGCTGCCGATCCGGCAGACAATTGCACAGTACCCTTTGTATCCGTTTTCAGCAGCCATATCCGCTTACTGAATACTTTTTCAAAGGCCCACATCTACAAGGTTTCTCTATGGAAAAACTGAATACGATGTGGGTCTTGAAATTGAATACAAATTGAACGCAAATAGCAATAAGGTATTCAATTATTCGGATCTTTTATTCAGACCACTGTGATTTTTCTTTTCCATTCTCAATGCATTCAATTCTGCAAAAATCTCTTCCTGTGGCCATAAATCCAGAAAACTCTCTCCCAACCGTGCATTCAATTCCAAAGAATTCCATCTCCATGGCCTTAATCACAACAGACTTTGCGGGTTCTGTGCATTCAGAAGGCATGTCTAACCATTCTTGAAGAATCTCGATTCCTTCGGGGAGATGCCAGGCAGTCAGAAAAAGGAAGTATCCGTACCACCGGGGGGTCGGATACTTCCCTGTCTGCCAATGCGTCGGCTTCTGTTAGATTATACAAGAGATTCCAGATAAATCTTCTGATTATGATATGCTTCTTCTTGAGTATCTTGAGTATTTTTCTTGCACATTCCGGCTATTATTTTGCCGCATTATCTGCCGCAAGCTTACTGTACTCTTCCACCCACTTGTCGAAGTCGCCGTTTGCTTTATGCTCATCGATGACCTTGTTGATTTCTTCGATCAGATCCTCATTGCCCTTTGCAAGGACGACGGCGGACTGCTTCTTTGCTCCTGTGTCCGCGTCGGAGAAGGCAAGTGAATCATCCGCAAGAAGGTATTGCTCGCCGACGATGTTCTCAACGCAGACGCCTGCTACATTGCCCTGTTTGAGCTCCATGATGCAGTCCGGAACCTTCTCAAGAGAGACGAGCTGATTGTCGGGGAAGAGTTTCTGGACGAGAGCCTCCTGCGTGGTAGCCTTTTCTACAGCAAGAGGCTTCCCCTTGAAGTCATCCAGTGTCTTATAGGTATCTGCATTTTTCTTCAGGATCAGAAACTTCTGATCTGCTTCCAGATAGTTCTCAGAGAAGTCCATAGTCTGCTTTCTCTCATCTGTAGGCGAAATGCCTGCAATGGCAAGGTCAATCTTTCCGGCAGGAATGGAGGCCAGAAGTCCTGAGAAGTCCATATCCTGTATTTCCAGCGTAACGCCAAGATCATCCGCGATGGCCTGTGCCAGTTCAAGATCGACACCGACGATCTTGTTATCCGCACTGCTGGTGTCCACGAATTCATACGGCGGATATCCGGAAGCGGTGCCCACAACAAGCTTGCCGGCCGACTTGATGGATGCGAGCAGGCCGCCTGAAGAAGAGGCTGCTGCGGTCTCTGTCGTGGCATCAGTATCTGTTGAAGCAGCCTGTGCAGTGCTCTCTGCCGAAGACGAAGCTGCTGTGCTGGATGCGGCAGATGCTGCCGGCGCACTGGATGTCGTTGAAGAGGTGCTGCTGCCACACCCTGTGACCATCAAAGCTGCTGCAAAGATAAAAGCCAATACTCTTTTCTTCATAATCTCTCCTCTCTGTGCCTTCCTTTTTCGGCACCCTGATGTGAAATCCGCGCAGACGGTTTCACTGGGGATCAGGCGGTCGATGGCACATTGCGGCATCGGCTGCCCCTTGCAGGATCATGCCTCTGCAATGATCTTACAAGCTCTCCTATCTATGCTTATCTCACTGACCTTCTCATCCTCCTTTCCACCGCATTCAGGATCAGTGAAACGGCAAACGTAATGACAAAATAAATCAGTGCCACAATCACCAGCGGCGCGATCGGCTGAAAGCTTATGCCACGGATCGTGTTGGCCGTATACATCAGCTCTGCGATGCCAATCACAGATACCTGAGATGACGTCTTGATAACCGTAATGAACTCATTGCCAAGGGCGGGAATGATGTTGCGCATGGCCTGCGGCATTATGATGGCCCACATCACCCGTGTATTGGACATTCCAAGCGCTGTAGCCGCCTCTGTCTGTCCGCGGTCGATCGACTGGATGCCCGCGCGGACAATCTCGCAGATATATGCCGTCGAGTTGATCACCAATGCAATCGATCCGGAAACCACTCTCGAGACATCTGTCCCGTTGACCACAATAGCCGGAATATTGATGCCGAGGATTGGCAGTCCGTAAAAGATCAGAAAGATCTGAACCAGTACCGGTGTTCCCCGGATGAATGCCACATACCCCTCCGCAAACCAGCGGAGCGGCGTGATCCTGCACATCTTCATCAGTGCCATCAGACAACCGAAAATGAGGCCAAAAACGATCGTAATCATCGAGATCAGGAGCGTGATCTCTGTTCCGCTCACAAGAAGCGAGCTGTATTTCTGCATTATTCTGATCAGACCTTCCATACCCGCCTCCTACAGCTTGTTCTTCAGAAAACTCTGGATTCTCGGATTGTCGGGATGCATCAGCACCTGCTCTGCAGGTCCGTCCTCGACAATCACACCCTCATCGATGAAAATTACTCTGTCCGCCACCTCTGCCGCAAAACGCATTTCATGCGTGACAACCGCCATCGTCATGCCTGACTCTGCGAGGCTCTTCATGACTGTCAGCACTTCTCCTACCATCTCAGGATCGAGTGCCGAGGTTGGCTCATCGAACAATACCACGTCCGGTTCCATGCACAGCGCTCTTGCAATGGCTATTCTCTGCTGCTGGCCACCGGAGAGCATCTCCGGATAGACATCCTTTTTCTCCTCGAGGCCGACCTTCCGCAAAAGACCTGTCGCCCGCTCATAAACTTTCTGTTTTGGTTCATGCTTTACATGGATCGGCGAATACATAATGTTTCTGAGGACACTCATGTGCGGGAAAAGATTAAAGTGCTGAAATACCATGCCGACATGTGTCCTAAGATCCGTATAGGATTTCATCTTCCGGACACTCTGTCCCTGATAGAGGACATCACCTCCGGTGATCGGCTCCAGTGCATTGATACACCGGAGGATTGTGCTCTTCCCTGATCCTGACGGACCGATAATGGCGACGACCTCGCCCTTATGGATATCAAAACTTATGCCTTTAAGAACGGATACCGTTCCGTACGCTTTTCGCAGATCTCTGATCGAAATTACAGGCTGATCCATTCTTCTGCTCCCTTCTGTTCACATCTGTCAACATCTGTCGGTCATGGTGAGAATACATGTCTGCATTAACGAATGCGTTCTGTCACAGCCTTCTGCACGCGGATATGCAGCGCTTCATCTGTCTTCGATCGGATCCCTCAGAATGGGAAGCGTCGAGCAATGAATGCCTCCACCAAGTCTGTTGATCTCTGAAATATCGACTGTGATCGTCTCAATACCTGCCTTCTCCAGATTCTTCTGCGTCCGCGGTGCTGTTGATGAGAAGAGAACCTTTCCTGGCGCAAGCGCAATGCAGTTATTCGAGAGCATCGGATCATCTCTGTCGCATTCGATGAGCTGATAGCCTCTCTCCTGAAGCTTATGCAGGAACCAGAACGGCAGAATGAAGGTGCTCACCAGAATTTTATCCTTATCCACCGGAAGAAATGTCTCATCGAGATGAATGTAGAAAGCTGGAAGATCAAGAACGATCAGCTCAATATCCTGGTAGCTGAGCAGCGTCCGGAGCTGTTCGATACCCTCATCGTTGATCCGGACCGACCTTCCAATGATGGCAGTGTGCCGGTCCAGCATCGAAAAAGAGCCGCCCTCCATTGTGCCAGTGCCCTGGATGGCACCGACAATTGGCACTCCATGGTCCGTCATCCACTTCTCCGTCAGCTTCGGCTCTCCGACATGAAAATACATGGCGGGTCTGCAGATAATCGCTCCGTTCGGTGTCATCAGCGCGATGTCCCTTGTGAAGACAAGATTGGTCCAGTAGTGTGACGGATCGTCAAAATTCAGGACCTCTATCCCTTCCTTCTTCAAAATATCCGTCATTTTGTGATGCTGCTCCTGAAGCTTTGCCAGGTCCGGGGATTCTGTTCCCTTCCAGTAATTCCGGATGCGGCCCTTCTCATCTTTCAGGATTCTGGCTCCCGCCTCTTCCTCGTATTGACCTTTGTTAATCTGAAGAATCTCCTCTCCGGGGCAGTGCACAAGAATCTTTCTGATCTTTCCGACCGAGTTGTCGATGCCAAATCCGGTACCCCACACTTCCCGGAAGGAAGGATCCTTGTATTGGTTCACGATACGGCTTCTGTCCATATACATCTGCAATGTTGCCATAATTTTCAAATCTCCTTAAAAAATAAAAATGAGGGCAGCAAGAAACTGCAGCCCTCATTGGCTCTTATCATCCTGATCTCCTCTGCCCCTGTGCTCATCCATTCACACAGCAGAACGCTTTTTCCTTTTCTCCCTTCAGACAATGCACTCTCCTCAACTGCCTCCCCCCGCGAGACATTGATAAAAGCCGGGTACCTCTCCATCTGCAGGAAAGGCTTTTCATCAATCTTCTCCATCCTTCACCAGGTCATGACTGCGGCGGCGTCTTAAGTATTCCTTCACGTAGCACTCGAGAAGATCGACTGTACCGTCCACACCCAGCTGGCTGGAATCGACGCACAAAGACTTGTAGCGGACATCATCCGGAAGGTACCCTGCATACTGCTTGTGGTAGCGGATGCGGGCCTTGTCCACATCTGCCATCATTTGTCTTGCTCCCTCCGGCGTGTAATGAAAATCCTGTATGCAGACCTTCTCGCGCACCTCATCCGGTGCATAGATGTAGATGTGAATCGCGTTGGAAAACTCCCTGAGAATGGAATCCGCACATCTTCCAACGATGATGCAGGACTCCCTCGTAGCAATCGAAAGGATGATCATTCTCTGTGTCTCGAAGATCTGGTTCTGCACTTCTGTGGTCTCTGTGCCCAGAGGATATTTCATGGAGAAAAACCTCAGGTGCGCTTTTTCTTCAAGCTCTCCGATCTCGGATGCCTTCATATTCAGCGCTTTTGCCGCACGGTCTACCAGCTCACGGTCGTAATATTCAATCCCGAGCCGCTCTGCGAGTTTCTTCGCAATCGGACGGCCGAGAGAACCGAACTGACGGGTGATTGTAATGACATATTTTGGTTCTTTCTCTTCCATATAATTTATCCCTCCCCGCACGCTCTCATCCTGTCAGGGCTTCAGAATCCAACGTCATTCTTTCCGGTCTGACATGTTTCCCGGGCGGTTTATTTCTTCTTAGTCATCTCCAGCAGCATATTGATGATCCTGACTTCGAGCTTTGGCAGAGTTCCAAATGTATAGGGCTTATACACACGCTCCGTCCATTTGTGCGCATCCGCGCCATAACAGCCGATGTTCACAGCAGGCACATTCAGTGCACGGATAGCATCCACCGGCACAGGATACAGTTCAGAGAATCCGGGGAAATTCCTGATCAGGCACCGAATGGAATCGTCATTGTCATCGATCCGCAGATAGCTGCTGTCCGAAAGGCTTGGATAAAAGCGCATAAAGCGGAATTCATCTCCGGTTTCTCTGGATGTCTCTTCAACTGCCTTCTGCAGCGTGCCGAGCACTGCTGCATTGTCCTTTTTCAATGTGGAATGAGGGCAATAGGGAGGTGCGTAGTATAAAACGATGACCGGATCAACGATTCCTGCCTTCTGCAGAAGATATCTGATCACCCCGACAGAGATCTCACGAACATCTTTGCCTTTGCTCTTTTTCCCGAGAATGATCCTTCTGATCTGCGCATCTATGGAGTCATCCGGTGCTGATCCCTTCCGGCATTTTTCATAGAGTTCATCATAAGTCAGCACATTTACTTCATAATGCCTCTCTTCATAGGAAAGGCCCTCCGTAAGGCAGAAACGCCTGTATTCTTTATTCAGCGATGAGAGGACCGCTCTGAACGACTCCTTTGCAGCGTCTGTCAGTTTTCCGGTGATACTCTCTACAAATTCATCATGAACGTAATAGTTAAAGTAAACCAGTGCTTCCTTTGCTGTCTGAACGTTGTACCAGGTCTTCAGATCCTTCATCTTGAGAACAGACGGCGGACAGGTTGTCTCTCCCTCATAGGTATCTGCGAAGTCCATCGACAGATGAATCCTGCAAACCAGCTCCGCGGCCGTTCTCGAGGCATCAAATCCTTCAAAGCACTGCCCAACATGTGTCTCCTTGCCCTGAATGTAAAAGCATGGTAGGAGTTTGCCTCCGATGCCTGTATAGATTGTCTTTTTGAGATCTCCCGGATAGAGAGGTGCCACAAAATCATTATTCAGCGCGACAGTCAGATGGAGATGATACTGCTGCTTCCAGCGCACGAGGTACGGCAGTGCCTCGATGATCCCGGTGTGCATATTCTCCTCAACCGGGTTGAGGGACAGGATAAGATTTCCCGAAAAATCCTCCGGATGCTCCGAGAAACGGCGCAGAATTGTCATGAAGACGGCATCTCCGCTCTTCATATCGCAGCTGCCGCGGCCGAACATAAAGTCTCCGCTCTCCAGATCTCTGCGCACCTCTTCCGGAAGCGCTGCATTGCGAAGATGTCTCCCTAGCAGCTCCGGATCAGTCGCATAAGGCTCGTATGCCCCGAAGTCCTCAATCCCTACTGTATCCGTGTGGCCATGAAGAATCACCGTTCCGGGATTATCATCCTTCTCTCCGCGCAGCAGTGCCAGAATGCTGCGCCGGTCCAGCGGATCATCTTTAAGATGGACAATGGCCACCTGGTCAGGGTGCGCCTGAAAATAGGGAAAGCTCCGGATATACTGTTCCACAAAAAGTCCGATATCCTTCTCTCCCTCTGTTCCGTTAACACTCGGGATAGAGACCATTCTTTTTGTCAGCTCGAATATTTCTTCGTCAATCATAGTTCGTTCCTAATCTCATAAAGATCAGACAGCTGCTGCCTTCTGTTCCGACTGAGCATTTTTCTCCCTCCCCGCCAGTCCGAAATACTTCTGCGCGATTTCGGCAAGGAGCTGAGCGGTTCCCTTCACACCGAGCAGGCTGGAATCGATCATGAGATGATTGTGTTCCAGATCTGAAGGCAGATATTTGGCATATTTCATCCAGTAATTGTCACGTGCCTTATCGACACTCACAATTGTCTCTCTGGCTTCTGCCGGCTCCATATCAAGTGAATTGACACAGTTCTGATACCTTTCCTCTTCAGGGGCATAAATGAAGACATTCAGGCAGTTCTTTTCACGAAGAATGTACTCAGCGCATCTTCCCACAAAAATAGCAGACCCCTTTGCGGCAAACTGAAGGATAATATCTCTCTCCGCCTCAAAGATCTTATTCTGTTCAGCGACAGCACCGATGCCAAGAGGGTGAGACATATATGCAAATCTGGACTGAACCTTTTCTTCCACCTCACTGGCGTGCTTGAGCGGCATATCTGTCTTATCGGCAGCAGCCTCGATGATATCCCTGTCATAATATTCAATACCAAGAATTTCTGACAGTGCCCTCGCAATCGGCCGTCCCAGACTGCCGAACTGGCGATTGATGCAGATGTAATAGTTCTTCATGCGATAGCCCTCTGTCTTTTGACAATCTCTCTCATAAGAGTGAGAAAAACTTCATTCTGTTCCTTTGTTCCAACAGTCACACGGTTAAACGCATCCGGTGCGCCGATCTGCACTTTATGATCAGCAAGGTATGCCTTCACTTCTTTGGAATCTCTTCCTGGCACCTGAAAATAGATGAAATTTGCCTCGGTCGGCACGACCCTGCATCCGAGATCCTTCAGTGATTCCTCAAGATATTCACGTGCCTCCCTGTTGATGGCAAACATTTTCCGGACGTATGCCTGATCCTTGAGGGCGGCATAAGCTGCAATCTGTGCATTTCTGCCTACATTCCATGCCTGGCAGGCTTTCATGAGTTGATCGATCACTTCCGGAGCAGCCGCCGCATAGCCGATGCGGAGTCCGGCAAGACCATAGATTTTTGAGAACGTTCGCAGTACGATAAGCGGGCGATCATAGCCTTCCTGCAGAAGCTTGATCATGCTGTAATGATCCTCGTAGTCTACGTATTCGATATAGGCCTCATCCACGACTGGAATGATTGTGGGGGGAAGAGAGCGAATGAACTCCTCCACCTCCTTTGCATGCAGGCATGTACCTGTAGGATTATTGGGGTTCACTATCACAACAATCTTGGTCTTATCCGTTATCGCCTTGCGCATGGCATCGAGATCAAATTTGTAGTCGCTCGTAAGCGGAACCGGTACACGTACACCTCCATTGTCGCTGATCATATCCGGGAAAGCCTCATAGGAGGGATCTCCATAGACAACCTCATCGCCCTCATTCAGAAAAACTTCACCAATCATGTCAATGGAGGCACTGGAGCCCGAACCAATAAGGATATGGTCTTCACTCAGATGATGAAAATCTGCGATCTCTCTTCGCAGATCAACACCGAAGAAGTCCTGGTACATGTAGGAACCCACAGTGGCATCATAGATTGCCTTCTTTACACTCTCTGACATGCCGTATGGATTTTCATTGTAGTTCATGCGAATCACATCCTTGGGCGTGGAAGTCTTCTGTCTCGCACCGCGGCGGCTGGCCGGTTTTTTCTTCATGCAGTCTCTGAGTAAGAATTCAACATCCATCTTAGTGTCTCCTTTTCATTTCTATGCCATGCATTCGTAAAATCCTTAAATGAGGTTTTGCGAATGCGTCATCACCGTTGCTGCAGTTGGCAGGGTCACATATCTATGTCACTTGCAACCCCTACTGATCAGAATGTCAGTCAATCACGCTCACCGGATATCCATCCAGATACTGCCGGAACTGATCAATTGCCATATCAATTGCCCGAAATCTTGATTCTCTTGTGAGCCAGGCTATGTGTCCGGTCACTATGCAGTTGGGCAGTCCCAGAAGAGGACTTCCGTGCTGCGGCGGCTCTTCCCTCAGCACATCGACAGCTGCTGCCCTGATTCTTCCGCTCCGGAGCGCATCCGCAAGAGCCTTTTCATCAACAACGGCGCCACGGGCTGTATTGATCAGAATGGCGTCCTTTTTCATATAAGAAATGGCCTTCCCGCTGATCATATTTTCAGTCTCCTTTGTATGCGGAACGTGAAGCGATATGACATCGCTGTGCGAGAGAAGATATTCCAGTGAACCGGTCTGCTCAATGAAGCTGTATTCCTCTCCTCTCTTTTTATGCCTGCTAAGACCGATCACGTGCATGCCATAGCCTCTTGCTATCTGTGCAGCATGAAAGCCAATGGCACCAAGACCGATGATGCCGATTGTCTTTCCATACAGTTCAATCTGCGGAACGATTGCTCTGCAGTACTGCGCCTCTGTTGCGCTGGTCCAGTCGCCATCCTGAATAAAAGAATTCTGTACACTGATCCTGTGACACACCTCATTGAGAAGTGCAAAAGCATATTCCGCAATCGTCGACGCACCATAGATCGTATTGGTGATCGTCACCCCGTGATTTCTTGCATATTCCTTGTCGAACGGCTCATACCCATGCCCCAGCATACTGATGTACTGAAGATTGGGGTGGGCAGAAAGGAAAAATCTGTTAATGACATTGGGACCCACCCAAATCCCGAACACGGCATCCGAATCTCCTATCCAGTCCGACAGAACCTGAACGGAAGGATACTCCTTATCACGGATAATATTGACTTCGGATACCCCCGGAACTGATTTCAGACGGTTCCAATGTGCCGTCAGCTCATCAGCACGCAGATCCGGCTGGGCAATTTTTTCCTGCAGTACCGTAATTTTCATAATTCTTCACTTCCCTTTCATGCCTGACAAACATCCAGACAGCCAGTACATTCAGCATAAGCTGTGTGACATCGGCATTGATCCAGATGCCGTCCGTCCCGATCAGATGCATCAGTATTGTCAGCATCAACGGAGTCAGAACAAGCGGATCAAGATAGATCATGAGCAGCGAATACAGATTCTTTCCTACCGCGTAAAAATAAGAGTTTGACACCCTCACCATTCCGGTAAATATCAGCTGCGGTGCGGTCCACCTGATGGCATGTACACAAACCTCCTCCAATGGAGAGTCTGTATATCCATACAGTGCCGGATAGAACTGTGCTGTACCCATGGTCAGAAGAAAAAGCGCGATGCTGACGATGTATGCCAGCGTGATCGACATATTTCTTATGCGGAACATATCTGCGCTGTTTTTCTCGCCGTAAGCATAGCTGGCAAGCGGCTGCATGCCTTCTGCAACACCAATCAGGAGCATCCTGTACGAGCCGACAGTGGAAGTGATCAGTGCATAGGCAGTCACGATACCCTCATTACCTGTAGAAAGGCATGCCATGTTGTGCCAGAGAATCAGGAAGGAAGGCGTCAGGGATATTCCAAACGGGGAGATCCCCGTGCGAATGATCTGCCGCCATCTTTTCCATCTGATCACCTTCTCTGTACCCGTCTGTTGCGTCTCAGAGCCTGACTTTCGCGGAATCAGTCTGAACTGCGCAAGACGAAGCGGACTGTCCTTTTTCGCAAGCAAAATGATAAAACAGCAGATTGTCGTAAAGGCCTGCGCTGTAACGGAGGATAACGCAGCTCCTGCTACACCCAGTCCAAAGAAATGCAGAAGAACATAATCAAGCAAAATGTGGAGGCCGAATCCGCTCACCATGATTGCCATTGCACTAACCGCTTTATTATCATTTCGAAGAAGTGGTGCAAGGCCGCAGGAAAGTATCTGGACTATGCTCCCGCCGATCATGAACCTTCCATACAAAACAGCGAGATTCAGAAGGCTCCCGCTGCATCCCATCAGGATCAGTGCCTGCTTCAGAAAAATCTGAAACAGTACTGTCGACAGCACTCCTGTCACCAGAAGCAGAAGAATAGTGTCTGCCCTTACTTCATTGGACTGCTCCTGATCTCCTGCCCCCTGATGAATCGACATCAGTACAGCGCCGCCGCATCCGCAGCCTGTGCCCAGCGCCGTGACAACCGCGACGATGGGCCAGGCTACGTTGATGGCAGCAAGGGCGCTTCCGCCAACAAAGTTGCTGACGAAAATTCCATCCACAAGAGAATACGCACTCTCAAGGAACATTGTGATCATGGAAGACAGGACGTATTTTCTGAATTTTCTGTTCAGCTCTCTCTTTTCCATGATGCTCTGCTGTTTCCTCCACTTTGTTCTCTTTACAAAAGCTCCTGCCCGTTCCTGATGTCATATTCCGTAAAGATTTGAACTGACTGAACTGTTTCAGCTGATACTATTCGCAGGCTCTGCTGCAACAGCCTCCTTCATCAGCTTGTCTCTGTCGTCATCCGTCATCTTTTCCAGAACGCCATTGATCTTATCGACGAGCTCTGTGTTGCCCTTCTTCACTGCAATGCCGAGATTTACATCCTCATCGTTATCCTGGAATCCCTTACCTTCGTCAAACTTGACGATCAAAAGATCAGGATTCGTTTTAAGAAGGGATTCCGCTGACGGCACATCACAGGTAAAGCCATCAACTATGCCGGAATGTACAGCAGATACCAGTGCGGCAAATGTCTGAAGTGCTGCGCCTTTTGTTGCAATGCCATTGAGCTGATCCAGCGCGGCGTACCATGTCGTGTTCTGTGCCGATGTGAATTTTCCACCGGCGAGATCTTTCAGGCTCTTGGCGCCTGCATACTTGCTGTCCTTGTTCACGACAAGTGCAGTGTTTGCCTGATAATACCAGTCAGTGAAGTCAACCGATTTTTTTCTCTCACTGGTGATACTCATTCCTGCGATTGCGCAGTCAACCTTGTCACTGGTTATAGCCATGATCAGACCGTTCCAATCGACCTGTGTGATCTCAAGGTTCATGCCGAGCTCGCTTGTGACCTGCTTTGCCATCATGACATCATAACCATTAATATAGGAACCGTTGGTCGTCTTTACTGCGCCGTTGCTGTCATCGTTCTGCAGCCAGTCGAACGGGGCATAATCAGCAGACATACCAACCCGGAGTGTGCCATTCGCCCCGGATGATGTGGTCCCGGCCTCTCCGGCAGTGCCATCCGATGCCGCTGTACCGGTGCTCTCTGCGGCTGCCTGAGGACTTCCTGCTGCAGTTGCAGCCGAAGATGCCGATGCGGCAGACGAGGTTCCGGAACTGCCGCAGGCGGACAAAAGTGCTGCCCCGCAAACAAGTGCCATCAGTGCTGAAAAAACCTGTTTTGTTCTCATAACATTCCCCTCCTTACTGTAACAATCCTGGTTGATCCTCCTGACTAACGCCGCTATCAGATTGGTCCCGCGGCCTGCCGGTTCAGCCATTGCGGAATCTTGACAGGAAATCCTGCGTTCTCTTGTTCTGCGGATGATTGAAAATCTGGTCAGGTGTACCTTCCTCTGCGATGTACCCATCATCCATAAAGATTGTCCTGGTAGACACATCCCTGGCAAATGCCATCTCATGCGTTACTACAATCATCGTGAGTCCGTCTGAGACCAGCTGCTTCATGACATCCAGGACCTCACCTACCATTTCAGGATCAAGAGCAGATGTCGGCTCATCGAACAAAAGTACCTCTGGCTCCATCACAAGAGCTCTTGCTATGGCAACACGCTGTTTCATGCCGCCTGATAACTGTCTTGGCTTTGCATTGATGTATGGATCCATCCCAACCTTCTGCAGATATTTCAAAGAAATTTCTTTTGCATACTCTCTGCTCTTATGCTGCACATAAAGAACGCCTGCCATGCAGTTTTCCAGGACAGTCATGTTGTCAAAGAGATTAAAGGACTGAAACACCATGCCGACATGAGATCTGAATGCGTTGACGGAGTGAATATCCGGCTTTATCTCTTCATTGTGATAGAGAACAGCGCCTGCTGTCGGTGTCTCCAGATGATTGATGCAGCGAAGAAGCGTCGACTTGCCCGAACCGGAGGATCCAATGATTGTTACCGCGTCCCTCGGATACAGATCAAAGCTGATATTCTTCAGAACCAGATGATCCCCAAATCTCTTCTTCAGATTCTGTACGCGGATAATCGGCCGTGTGCCTGTTGTGCCTGTATCTGACATAGTCTTTCCTCCAGCGGCTGTCTGTTCAGCCTTATTCGTTTTGATTCTGTCCGTTTATGCGGTCACTTCTACACCCGGTTCAACCGAACCGACGACGGTATAAGATTCTCTTCCCGCCATTGTTACCTCAATGATCCTGAAGAGCAGGTTAAATGCCAGCGTAAGCGTCAGGTAAATCATCGCCGTAATGGTGTATGCCTCGAACATCCGGAAGTATGTTCCTGCAGCTACATTCGTGATATAGAAAAGCTCTGTCACGGAAATGACATTCAAAACGGAAGTGTCCTTGATATTGCCTACAAATGTATTGCCGATCTGCGGAAAAATAACTCTCATGGTCTGCGGAAGGATGATGTGCATCATCATTGGGAAGCGGTTCATTCCCAGCGCGAGTGCGCCTTCTGTCTGCCCTTTATCAATGGACTGAATGCCGCCGCGGACCGTCTCGGACATATATGCGCCCGTATTCAGTGTGATGATCAGGATAGCCGCCTGAAATGCCGGCATATTCACACCGAACGCCTCAGATATTCCATAAAAAATAACCATTGCCTGTACAATCATTGGCGTGCCGCGAAAGACGGTCACATAAACCTTCACAATTCCTCTGAGAAGTGAAAAAAGAGTCTTTTTTGCCGGAGTCGTTTCGTCCTCTCCTGAAGAGCACTGCACAACCCCGACTGCAAATCCCAGCACACAGCCAAGAACCGTTCCCAGAAGAGATGTCTCGAGTGTTGTGATCAGTCCGCTGAAATACAGGCCGTGATACTGCTGAAGTAGAAAAATAATCCACGAAAAGAAATTGTTGGGTGTCCCGCTCATACGCTCCTCCTTCTCTTGAAAACAAAAAGCGCGGCATGAGATGCATCTTCTGCTGACCTCATTGCCGCGCCTGTTGTTTTTCTTTGTTGGGCATTACTATACGCCGGACACTTTCCCGGATCAATGTGCCAAAGCACAAACCAATCCGTGTCACAGCACAGAATATTGAATTTTGAAAGGATAGGTTCTATAATCTTGAACTAATCAGAAAGATCTGACAGCACAAGGCGGTGCCGCATGCAGCGGTGCCGTCTTTTTGTTGTCGTAAGAAGAAGGGGGAACAGCTTATGGCTGTGGCACTGAAAAAACTCATCGAGAAGATAGCTCATCTGGATGTCGTTCCTGTTGCCGGAGAATCCGGCATGGACCGTCCGGTCACCTGGATTCAGATGGTAGAGAGCATTGAGGTTTCCACTTTTCTTGAGGATGATGAAATTGCCATTGTCACCGGCATCAGCATGAAATCAAGTGATGAGCTTCTGCCGCTGGTAAGAGTACTGGATGAGAAAAATGCATCCGGCATCATCCTCAATACAGGCCCTTACATTGACAAGGTTCCTCAGGAGGTGCTCGATTACTGCAATGATGCTGATCTCCCGTTTTTCACTGTGCCGTGGCGCATCCGCATTTCGGAGATCATGCGGATTCTCTGTTATGAGATCACAAAGGAAGACCAGAAAAATTTTCAGCAGTCCTCTGCCTTTAAAAACGCTATTTTCTTCCCCAGTCAGACGGAGCTGTACATGGTACCTCTCTCCGAATATGGTTATCAGACGGAAAACCCATTTACAGTGGCAGTTGTGCAGATCCGGAAAGACAGAGAGGAAAAGTCAGACACGATTTATGAGAGACTGGACAATCTCTGTTTCCGCCTGACCTTTACCCTTGCGCATACCTTCCGCAAGTTTTCAATCTTCCCTTATAACGAGGAGATAATTGCCGTGATGGCGGACTACTCAGCCGAACAGATCACCAAGTTCATTGCGGCTCTCTCTCACCATATTGGTGATGTGCTGCATGAAAAGCAGAATGAGAAGTACACCATCGGCGTCGGTAAGACAACACAGAGTGCCCGCTGCATCTATAAGAGCTATCGTCAGGCAGTGACTGTCTGCCGACTGCAGTATGGCGGAATCACTAAAAAAGGCTCCGTCTACTACGCAGAGATGGGACTGTACAAGCTCCTCATGAATATTGAGGACCGCGAAGTGCTGGAGGACTACTATGCGCACACCATAAAGCCTCTCGCCGATTACGACAGTGATCATCAGACAAACCTGGTTGCCGTTCTGGCCTCCTATCTCTTCCACAACTGCAGCGTTCAGGAAGCAGCGGAGGAGCTCTTTATTCACCGCAATACCGTCAACTATCGTCTGAATAAAATCAGCGAGCTGACCCATATGGATCTCTCCTCACAGAAATCACGTCTGGAACTGCAGGCTGGACTGATGGTGAAGAATATACTCTGATGCGGTCCTGACTTATCCTGCCATGTCCGCGCATAAGAATCTTTCTTAGATCTTCCGCAGCCATTGATATTCATCAGCCCGTTTTTTTGCTAAACTTGACTGTACGTTGAAAAGAAGAAATTCTGACATTGCGGGAACCGGCAGGAGGCTTTTCATGATCGATCTGCATACACATAGCACATTTTCAGACGGGACCTTTACACCGGCCGAGCTGATCACAGAGGCAGAAAAGACGGGTCTTTCCGCCATAGCGATCACCGACCACGACAGTATCTCCGGCATCAGTGAGGCAGTGGAGGCGGCGAAGGACCTTCTGCGCTGCCACGTCTGCAGTGACTCTGACGCAGAAATCGTATCGCAGAAACTATATGAGGAGAATGGGGCTCTCACCAGTTTGTCTGGTACACAAGCCGGCAGTTGTTCACAGAAAAAAGCCGGTCCCCTTCCCACCCCTGAAGTCGTGCCCGGCATCGAATTCTCCACCTTCTACACAGCGCCATCCTGTAAAAAGACTGAAGTTCATATTGTAGGCCTCTATCCCGATTACCGGAATCCGGACTTTAAGACCCTTCTCAATGATCTTTCGGCACAGCGGGAGCAGCGCAATAAAACCATGTGTGAGAGGCTCGCCGCAGACGGCTATGCGATCGATTATGAAAGGCTTCGCAGGGAGAATCCCCGCACCGTGATTACCCGTGCGAACATAGCAAGAGCGCTGCTGGAAGCCGGGTACATCAAAGAGATCCGCGAGGCGTTCTCGAAACTCATCGGCGACAACTGCCCATATTACGTGCCGCGCCACCTCATCGATGCTAAAGAAGCGGTGAAGGTTATTCTGCGCTACCACGGAATTCCCGTGCTGGCACATCCCCTCCTCTATCATCTGAGCAGCCGTGAACTGCGGGAGATGGTGGGAGATCTGAAAAGTGCGGGCCTCATGGCAATTGAGGCGCAGTACAGCACGTTCTCCGCATTCGATACACAGCAGATCCGCGCACTGGCAGAAGAAAACGGCCTGCTCTGCTCCGGAGGAAGTGACTTTCACGGCGCCAACAAGCCGAAAATTCACCTGGGCACGGGCTTTGGCACCCTTCACATTGAGGACAGCGTCCTGCAGAATCTCAAACATGCTCTGCACGGCACGACAGACAATACAAGACTGTTCTTCTTCGATTTTGACGGAACGCCCGGCACTTCAGTCAAAGAGGTCTCCCCGAAGACACGGGAGGCACTCAATCAGTTCGCAGAGAGAGGCGGCCGCTTTGTCTTCTCCTCAGGGCGCGCACTCAGCGATGTGCAGGACATGATGAGCGCCTTGAACCTGCACTACCCGCACATGTACATCTCTGCGTACAACGGCGGCGCGCTGTATGACTGCGACAGGGAGATGGTTCTGGATTTGTCGGTTGTCTCCCACCCTAATAATTCAGTAATCATCCCGCCTTACATCAACGACGAATATGGTCTTAAGTGGTTATGCAGATATTTAGGACTTCATATGAATAATTCCACCGTCATGAAATTTAACGTTTCATCTTACTGATATACGTTAAATTCTAGAGATGAAGTATTAAGTTGTAATGATATGTGATTTATAACTTCTGCATCTTCAAATCCAATACTCTTTCGACGGCAGCTGCAACTCCATCCTGATCATTGGATAAAGTCACCGCATCTGCCGTCTTTTTAACTGCTTCTGTTGCGTTTGCCATCGCAATGCCAACTCCTGCAGTGCGTATCATATCGATATCATTCTCGGCATCACCAAAGGCCATCACCTGTTCCATTGGAATATGCAGCAACTCTGACAGTTTTCGCAGAGCCGGTTCCTTTCCTGTGTTTTTCGGGCTGATGTCATATGCCCCGCCGGAGTTGACCATTACACAAGGCGGCAAAGAGGATACGTCTTCATGAATGCGGAAATCCTTCTGTGTCTCCTCATTTAATACCAATCCAACTTTGTTTATCCCATATTTTGCTTGAAGGATTTTTGCCTTGATATCCGCAACACTAATACGATTCTTTTTATAAAAAGCTGCCATTTCTGCATTCACAAACCTTGATAGCTGCTGTTTTTGATCTTCTTCCATATAACTGCCGCCATCAATAAAGACCGAAATGGCTTCAGGATAACGATCGCGCAAGAATTGGTAAACAGACAGCCCTTCTTCAGGAGAAAAAGTATTCAGCATCAACACTTTATATGGATGAAGTGACACGATCATGCTTCCATTGATGAGAATGGCATAATCAGCAATTTGCAGCAGTTTTTCATCGATTCCCTGCAGATTTCGTCCGGAAGCCGGGACAATGTGTATTCCTGCATCAGCAGCTCTTCGCAAAGTCTTTAAGGATTTAGCAGTAATCTCCTTCTTACTGTTCAGCAGTGTCATATCCATATCCATAGCGATCAGTGATATGGACTTCCATTGTTCGGTAGTATTCATACTGTACCCTCAGAATTTTTATGTATTATGCATGATCATTCTTAATATCAGTCAATTTGTGAAGTCTGCATTCTGCTCTTATCCAATAACCATTGCGATTAAAAAGGTACCGAATAATATCACCGCGACCCCGCTGATTTTGCAGCCAAGAATAAAACGCCTGTCAGGATTTTCATTTTTCCCACCGCGCTGTCTGCGCATGACATTCCAAAACAGGTCTATTCTTCGGATCATCAAAATCCCAACCATAATAAAAACAAGACCATAAATGATGTTTTGTGCCCAGTATCCTATTGTCAATTTAATCATGTTGTTGTGCCTTCCCCATTCTCTAATGCATCCGGCAGTAATCATTTTCAGATACAGCGCGGTATGCAATAGTTAGCTGAACTACTATGTCTATAAAGATTATACCTGACAGTACACACACAGAAGCACAAAAAAGACCGTTCTCCATTGATCAGACGGAGAACGGCCTTCAGCGATTAGTCATATAAAACATCTGTCAGTATGCATGACTATCTGCTCATCAATGAATGAAAATACTAAGAACGATAACCTCGATCACACCTACAAGCCAGCAAAGTGTCGTAGTGGTGGACCAAACCATCATCTGATCTTTTGCATCATCCACGCCGAGAGTACGGTTTACTACCCAGAAATAAGAATCATTGAAGTAACTAAAGAAAATAGAACCAACGCAGCATGCAAAAGCGCCCATATAAGGATTGATATTAGCTGCAATGATGATGGGAGCTGTAATACTTGCTGCTGTTGTCATAGCAACAGTTCCTGATCCCTGAATAAAACGCATAACCGTAGCAATAACAAGAGGAAGGATAATAATCGGAATGGCTGTCTTTGCAAGGCCGTCTGCCATATAGTTGCCAAGGCCGGTATCCTTGATGATCTGACCAAGAGCACCGCCGCCGCCAGTTACTAGCATGATAATACCGGCAGAGGCCATGCCCTTTTCCATCTCTTTAAGGGCAGTATCACGATCAAGACGATTTCCAAGCGTAAAGATTGCTTCTACAAGGCCAAGACCAACTGCAATAATCGGCTGTCCAAGGAATATCAGGAAATCAATAAATCCATTATGTACACCAATTACGGTCGCAACTGTATTGATAAGGATCAGGATGATCGGAAGCAGAATTGGCATGAACGATTCCAACGTACCAGGGCAGTCAGAAAGATCCATCAGGAACTTATCTTCCGAAGTCTTATTGGTATAAGTAGCATGAACGATATTATCATTGTCGTCTACAATCCAATAGTACTTCTTTGCCAGCACGTTTCTGGCCCAGGCAATCGCGACAAGTGCCATCGGAACTGCCAGAACGATCGTCATCAGTATAAAACGGCCGACATCAATGCCAAATATACCGCAGACACCAACAGGACCAGGAGTCGGAGGAACAAGCGAGTGAGTAATAACAAGACCTGCTGCCAGTGCAGCACCAAGGCCAACTACAGACTTCTTTGTTGCTCTGGACAATGCCTTTGCGATAGGGGAAAGAATAATAAAGCCGGAATCGCAGAAGATAGGGATAGATACGAGGAACCCTGTAAAGGCAAGAGCTTCCTCTTCATGTCCACGGCCAAACCATTTCAAGAATGTAGCAGCCATCCGCTTGGCTGCGCCTGTAACTTCGAAGATCTGGCCCATCATAACACCAAAGCCTATGATGATACCGATACTCCCTAATGTTCCGCCAAAACCTCCCGTGATAGAATTGATTATTCCAAGTGTCTTTGTCCCCGCGTCTGTTTCAATCTGTGTGTTCAAAAGCGGAACTCCGCCGATTACGCCGATAACAACTGTCGTTATTATCATTGCGAGGAATGCCTGAATCTTTGTAAACAAAACCATGACGATAAGAAGTGCGATGCCAATAAGAAGGGCGATCAGCATTCTTGATCCACTTAATCCACCTACCATAAGAACCTCCCTTTGAAAGCTCTCATTCTGTTAACCCACGTTGCAATACATTACCCTTTAATCCTGACAGATGCTTATAAGAGGTATATGCAATTTATGCTTTCATTAATTTTTCTGCAGCTTGTTTGAGCGTATCTGTATCCCCTACATTGCCTGGGAAAATAACGTAAGGTGTATCAGGGAAACGGCTCTCCGGTCCCGTCTGCCAGACTGGAATTCCAGGTTCGATCTGCCCCAATACATTAGCTTTTTTCACGGCCAATGCCTTCGTTCCAATATCGCTTGATGTAATGCCTCCTTTAGCGATAACAAATGCAGGTGTTACCGTCAGGCGGCCTACGAGAGACTGTACGGCTTCAGAAATTTTGACTGAAAGGCGAAGTTCGTCCTCTTTATCGCCTGTATCAGCTGTTATTAATTTTCTTGTTGTATAGCAGCACACAGTTCTTCCCGCGCGGATGCTCTTCTCTTCTTCAGCAAGGCAGCGGTCGACTTCCTTCGAAAAGGCAGCATCATCACGAACCAGAGTTGCGTCGAGTTCAATGAAGTCAATTCCATCCAATGACTTCAAAGATTCGAGTTGCTTAGTGGTTTTATTCGTATGTGATCCCACAATGACCACGCCGCCATTTGATGTCGGATGAACCACCATCTGCGCTCTTGTCAGCAAAGGCTGATCGGTAACACCGCCCATTACTTTTACAATCGAAGCCGCTGTGCGGAACATGAAAACTTTTCCCTTGGCCATTGCACGGAATAGAGCGACACAGAAAACTTTGATATCAGCATAGTCAATCGAATTGACAATAATCTTGTTGAAGTCCTTCACCGACATTAACTGTGCTTCTATCTTGTCAAAATTCATGTCGTGGATATCTTCAAGACTGATGCAGGTGACATCTTTTGCTTTGAAACGCCCCTGCGTCTTCTCCTCGACATATTCAGGCATTGTCGCTGCCTTATATCCGAATGTTTTGTCCTTGGCAAATTCCGTTTCATTTGCAGGAATGAGGTCGTCGCCTTCCTTGACATAATGGACGTTGCCTATAGTAAAGCGTCCGCCTTCTTTAAAGAAAGGACAAAGAATTTCACCATCGATTTGCTTTCCGGTATTTTTTTCATACGCATCCCGCAGAAGTTCAGTCTCCAACGGATAATGTCCCCGCAGTGTACTGTCACTGCGGCTGATGAAAATATATTCTTTCCCTGTCTTCTTTGCGACTGCGTCCACATTCGCTGCAATTTCTTTATGTGCGCGGGTCGTCTCTTCGTCCGTAAATCCTCTTGAATTCGTCAGAATGTAAAAAAGATTGTTCTTCTCTGCAAAGCCTTGACGAATACTGTCGACATCCCAACCTGTATAAACCGAAATGTCGTGAACAGTCTGAACACCTGTCGGATCGTCATCCAAAACAACAATCTTTTTATTGTTGTTGGCTATCTCCTCATTCAGAATGGCATCGACCTTAGCAGAATCAATCTTCTTATACTGATTGAAAACATCCGTCTTTAAGTGCATTGCTGTTTCCTTTCGTACTCTCTCACAGAATCACTTCTTCGGCTCTTCGACGATGACATCAGCCAACTGTTCAAAATACTGAACGATTCCGCCGTGATCATCTCCCATGTGGCCATGCACCTTAAGGGACTGGAGGATTTCATACAACTGTGCTGTATACGGAATTGGAACATCAATAGCATGCGCTGTCGCAACACAGTTTTTGATATCCTTATGATTGATGCGGAGCGGTCCGCCCGGCTTGAAATTTCTCTCAAGAATCATAGGAATCTTAGCATCCAGAACTGCTGAACCTGCCAGTCCTCCGCGGATGGCCTCGTAAACCTTTCTTGGATCAGCGCCCGCCTTTGTAGCGAATACAAATGCCTCCGAAACCACAGCAATTGTGTTGTTCACAATCATCTGGTTGGCAAGTTTTGCAGTAGATCCGGATCCGGAAGGTCCGATTAAAATTGCCGATGCTCCAAGAATTTTGAAGATTGGCTGCATCGCCTCGAAATCCTTCTCGTCACCGCCACACATAATGGCGAGCTTTCCTGAGATAGCTCCTGTCTCGCCTCCGGAAACTGGTGCGTCAACGAAACCAACACCCAGCTCTTTCAGTTTCTTATAGCAGGTCTGCGACTCAACTGGTGTTACTGAGCTCATATCACATACAAGAGAGCCTTTTTTGATTGTTGAAGCAACGCCATCCTTATCAAAAAGAATCGACTGGACAATTGCGCCATTAGGTACCATGGTGATAATAATTGGGCATTCTGCACCTATTTCGGCATATGTTCCTCTCTTGGCGCCTGCAGCCACAACCTCATCAACTGCATCCTTGTTCAGGTCAGTTGCAATGACTTCAACCCCTGCTTTTAACAGGTTTTTGGTCATCGGTTTTCCCATGATGCCAAGTCCAATAAAGCCAACTTTCATAACCCTTCTCCTTTCTGTGCTGCCGGCAGACATTCTCTGTCACGCCGGAATAATTGTGATTTTTTTCTCCTTTATAAGAGCTCTCTCTGCATCATTAAATCTTCGGTCCGTTATAACCCCTGTATAATCCTTAAGAAGGTCTACATGATAAAGGGCAGTTTTATTGAACTTTGAATGATCAGCTGCCAGATAACTGCGTTCGCTCTGCTCTCTGATCGTCTTTTTCAGATAAGCCTTTTCTACGGATGTTGTTGTTGCCTTAAAATCAGGTGTGATATGATCTGTGCCAATAAAAGCAACATCAATTCGAAGATTATGCAGAACATCCAAGGCATAAAAGCCAAGGCAGCTCATTGTCCTTTTTTCGAGGGTGCCTCCAATCATGATGATCTTTTCACATGAGCTGCTGCAGAGCACTGAACCTATATGGAGATCATTTGTGATCACAGTCAGGTTTTTCCTCTCCAAAATGCGCTTTGCAATTTGAATTGTCGTTGATCCTGCATCCAAATAAACGCAGGTATCGGAAGGCCGGATCAGTTGAACTGCTCTGTCTGCGATTTTTTCCTTCTCTGGTATCTTTTCATTTTTGGCAGTTAATGCATTCTGGTCCATCAGCGAGGCACCGCCATGGAACCGCTCCAACTTGCCCTCCTGTTCCAGTGCCGACAAGTCTCTTCGAACTGTCATCTCAGTGACATCCATGGCACGAGACAAATCCGCGACTTGAACAGTTCTGTGGGATTCCAACTCTTTTAATATGAATTGTCTTCTTTCAGGTGCCAGCATATGAACTCCTACTGCAGCGTTTGGTATTCATTTCCTTAGAAGAACATTTCTATGCTGCCATGTAGCATTATCTTCTCTTGAAATTCGGCGCATATTTTGCGGCGAGGCGGATTGCCTCTACCATACTGACAGAACCGGCAATGCCCTTGCCTGCAATATCAAATGCTGTGCCATGATCAACGGACGTTCTCAAAATCGGCATGCCGCCTGTAATAGAAATTGTCCTGTCAAAATCCAGTGTCTTTGTTGCGATGTGTCCCTGATCATGGTACAGAGAAAGAACACTGTTGTACCTTCCCATAGCCGCCTGATGGAAAACAGAATCCGCGCCAATCGGTCCAACTACGTTGTAACCCATCTCCTGAAGTTCCTTGACAGCCGGTGCAATATCTGTCATTTCCTCCGAGCCGAACAGCCCATGTTCTCCGCAATGTGGATTCAGTCCGGCAACAGCCATTGTTCCTTCAGAAACACCTAATTTGCGGAGCACCTCTGTGCAACGCTTCACGTAATCGATAATGCGGTCTTTCTTGATCAGATCAAGCATCTTGCGCATTGATACGTGTCTTGTCAGGAAGAATACTCTGAGTCCGTTTGTCTCAAACAATGTGAGCGGATCTTCCGTATGAGTTAAAGCACCAAAGATCTCTGTATGCCCGATATACGGAACCTTTGCAGCATGCAGGGATTCCTTGTTGATCGGCGTAGTTGCAACTGCCTCAACCTTCCCGTCCATAGCAAGTTCAATGGATTTGGCAATAAATTCGTATGCTGCCTGGCCGCACATGGCATTGACCTTGCCGAAAGCAAATTTACTCATATCGATATTGTTAAGGTCGATAAGATTCAGTATGCCTTTGCTGTAATCCCCCTCATCCGGATCGTTAATTGTCTTGACGCTGAGCGGGACCTTTGTGATCCCGATTGCCTGCTCTACAATTTTCTTGTCGCCGACAACGATAACCTCTGCACACTCCTCAACAATCGGATCAACCAGTGCCTTCACAACAATTTCCGGTCCTATTCCAGCTACATCTCCCAAAGGAACTGCTATTCTGTATCTTTCCATACTGTACCTCTCTCTTTTTTAACTGCTTACATTTGAAGTTTATCTTTTAAATAATTGATGCATCTGTTCATTGCATCATCATTACCTACCATTCCGCCCTTGGTGATGATCTGAAGGCCATCGAATTCACCTTTCAGAATTTTGCCGTATGCGGCAAGAGGCAGAACCTCCCCTAGGAGTTCCAATCCAGCCGTCTGGCATTTTCTGCAAACTGCTGCTGTAATATCGCCGCCGCTAGTGTACAAACCTTGAATCGATGGATCCTGTCTGCAGCAGGATTCTGTGATTTCGGCGAAGGAATTGTTGATGAACTCACTTACATCATCAACTTTAATGTTCATCTTGTCTGCGTAATCCTGCAAATTCAAGCGATTGACCGGAAGAATGCCATCACCGTAGATTGAGATTAATTCATTATTCGGATGCTCCTCAACCTCTCTCACCACACGATCAATTTCCTGTTGTCTTCTTTCCTCATTCTCCAAAAACTCAGATGTCTTAACCTCAATCTTAAAAGGATTCTGCGCCAGCCAGAATTGTTCAATCTGGCGCCTTGCAACAGCATTGACAGAACCAACTACCGTCAGGATTTTCTTTCCGGTTGTTATTTCGGGAACAGAAACAAGTTTTCTCGCAAGCGTTGCTGTAAATGGACCCGGATCAACAGATACAAATTTTATTCCACTCTGAATTAATGCATCTGCGATAAGATCCAAGTCTTCTTGTGTTACACAGTCACAAACAATGATGCGGGCTCCCTGCTGCTTCAGTTCGAGCATATGGTGACTTACAGCCTCTGTTCCTTCCATGAGATCATCCATATAGATAGAGGCTACAGGATAATGGCACTGCTTTCGGAAAACAGCTGCAACATCTGATGTGTCAACCGGCGCTTTAGGATCTATAGCAGCCTCCGTTCGATGAAGCGGTATCCCGTTCACCAACATATAACCGCCAATAATGATTCTGCCAGATTCAGGGAATGCAGAGGCGGCTACCGCAATATAGTCATCGCCAAGGCTGTTGAGCATAGCCTCTGTCTCTGCACCAACGTTGCCTCGGAGAGTACTGTCTATCCTTTTGGAATAAATTTTTATATCCGGATTTTTAACCAGGTTTGTGACATTAGCTACTCTGTTGTAGGCAATTTCTGCAGGAATGTTGCGGCTGTCCGTCGGGTACATCAGACACTCGCATCCATTTAGGATTTTTGGATCCAGCCTTGCGGAATTCATTACCGTGTAGGTTCTATAGTCCATCTTCCGAAAAAGAACACCGGTAGCATTTGCCCCTGTCAAATCGTCTGCAATCGAAACACACTGCAGCATTTACTTTTCTCCTTGTTCGTTTTGATTTAAATATGTTCGTTTATGTTTGTTTATAGTATAGCATTTGGTATGAGCTTTGTAATTCCGAATATTTTACATATTTATTAGTGCATATTTGTCTATAATTTTATTATTCAATAATAATTATTATGTATTTTTCATTATTTTGTTTTCCGTAAATGTTCGTTTACCTATTTATAACATGTTCGAACATTCGTGTTAAAAAAAAGCCGGCTCATCATGAGCCGGCTGAAAATATAACCGTTAAAATGTCTGTTACTACAATCGAAAAATCCTTATGCGATCATTAATTATTGTTGCCTTCCTTAAAAAATCTGATGTACTTTAGCACAGTCTCCTCCACACATCTCTCGACCGTGAAAGACAACACAGACAGATGAGGTCTTTCCACAATTTTACCAGCCGCACATTCTACTGCTGCCATAGAAATCTCTGTATTCACATTGATTTTACTAATACCGTTTTTGATACAGGCACGTATGGTTTGTTCCGGTGTTCCGCTTCCTCCATGTAATACAAGAGGTATGCCCACCTCGTTATTAATCTCTGACAGAATATCCGTGCGCACCTTTGGCACGCCCTTGTACATACCGTGCACTGTACCTATAGATACAGCAAGAGCATCCACTCCTGTCTTTTCGACAAACTCTTTTGCCTGTTCAGGATTCGTGTAAATTTCTCTGTCTGTGACCTCTCCCTCATGAGAATTCATACCTGCCTGAAGAGATCCGAGTTCCGCCTCAACACTGACGCCGCAGGCATGTGCGATATCGCAAATCTCTTTCGTTCTTTCCACATTCTCACCGAAAGGAAGTGCAGAGCCGTCAAACATTACTGATCCAAATCCTGCCCGTATTGCCTGAATAATAACACTGCGGTCCTTGCAGTGATCTAGATGAATACAAATCTGTTGATTAGGACATTCCTCTGCAATTGACGCAATTATGGAATATGCGTTCTTTAATGTCATATTAGACAGGTATTTTGCGCCGAATGCAGCAATAATCGGTGCATTCCCTGCCTTTCTTCCCGCCTCAATAATCCCTCGGAATGTCTCATAGCTATAGCCATTGAAAGAACCAACAGCATAATGCTCCTCATACGCGTTATGAAGCATGTCATTTAGATTTGTCAGCATGTACGATCTCCTTATTCTGCGTATATACAGTTTCAGTCAGCTTTTTTATTCCTCCGGCTGATGCGTCTCCGGCACGAACACTCTCTGCTCGCTGACGGGCGGCTTGGCCGCCTTGGCAGCGGCTACTGCCTCCTGACTGAAGATGAGCTGGGAGTTCACCTTTTCCTTGCCGCGGCGGTCCACACGCGCGTATGTGCCGTCCGGCTGCAGGATTGAGGCCTGCTCGGTGTCGTCCAGCTCCACATCCAGAATATGCTCTGCCTTCTCCTTCACCTTCGGATCCTCGAGCGGGAAGACAATCTCGACCCTTCGATCGAGGTTTCTGGGCATCCAGTCTGCGGAACCGGCATAGATTTCCGGCTTTCCGCCGTTGGCGAACCAGAAGATTCTCGCGTGCTCAAGATAGTTGCCGACGATGGAATGGACGGTAATATTTTCAGAAATACCGGGAATCCCCACCTTCAGGCAGCAGATCCCGCGGACGATCAGCTCGATCTTTACGCCGGCCCTCGCTGCGTCGTAGAGAGCCTCGATGATGTCGGGGTCGCAGAGCGAATTCATCTTCGCCTTGATGTGTCCCTCTTCTCCGTTCAGGACATGCGTCTTCTCCCTGCCGATCAGGTACTTGAACCTGTCCTTCATCCAGAGCGGTGCGAGGATCAGCTTGTTCCAGTACTTTGGCTCTGAGTAGCCGGAGAGCATGTTGAAGACGGCTGTGGCGTCCTCACCGAACGGCTCCTTGCAGGTGAGCAGGCCCACATCGGTATACAGCCTTGCCGTGATGTCATTGTAGTTGCCGGTTGCGAGATGCACATAGCGGCGGATGCCGTCGTCCTCACGGCGCACAACGAGTGTGATCTTCGAATGTGTTTTCAGTCCGACGAGGCCATAGATGACGTGGCACCCTGCCTTCTCGAGCTTTCTCGCCCAGCCGATGTTGTTCTCCTCATCGAAGCGGGCCTTCAGCTCGACAAGAACCGTGACCTGCTTGCCGTTGTCGGCTGCCTTTGCAAGGGCGGCGATAATCGGCGAATTGCCGGATACGCGGTAAAGCGTCTGCTTGATGGCCAGAACCTGCGGATCTACAGCGGCATTTGCGATAAAGTCCACAACGGGCTGGAAGGTCTCATACGGATGGCAGAGGAAAATATCCCCCTTCCTGATCTGTGCAAAAATGTCGCATCCCTTCGGCAGCTCCGGCACGGGCTGCGGATCAGCATATCTGTGCTCGCGCAGATCGTCGTAGCCGGGCACCTTTCTCACCTTGGAGAGGTAAGTCAGATCCAGAGGGCCGTCGACCTGGAACACCTCATTCGGATTCAGATGCAGCTCCTCAACAAGAATCTGCAGAAGTCTCGGATCGATTCCGGCCTCCACCTCGAGACGGATGGCATCGCCGTGGCGGCGCTGCTTGAGCGACTTCTCGATCTCCTTCAGAAGATCCTCAGCCTCATCCTCATCGATGTCCATGTCCGCACTTCTCATGATGCGGAACGGGCAGGTGTAAATAACGTCGTAGCCGCGGAAGAGCGAATCCATGTGGCGGCGGATCAGCGTATCGAGAAGGACAATGCGGGTCTGCTTTGCAGGCTTCTCCTCTCCGGTCTCTGTATTCTTCCCTGCATCCCTGCGAAGATTCTCCGGAAGAACAATGACTCTGGGCAGTACAGAAGGCACCTGAACCGTTGCGAACTCGAGATTTTCTCTCTCCGACTTCAGCGCCTTCACAGCCTTTTTCGTATGGCCCAGGATCCCTGGGCCCGCATCGGTTTTCCGGCGAAGGAGCGCGCCAAGATTCAGGGACTTATTCAGAATGAGCGGGAAGGGTCTCGACGAGTCCACAGCCATGGGCGTGATTACGGGATAGACCTCTGTCTCGTAATAGTTGTCGAGATACTGGATCTCGGCCTCGGAGAGCTCATCATAGTCGCTGAGGAAAACAATTCCCTCCTGCTTCAGGGCAGGCAGGATCTGATGGTTCAGTGTGGAGTACTGAAGATCGACGAACTCATGGGTCTTGGCGAGGATCGCCTCCAACTGCTCCGTGGCCGTCATGCCTGCAATGTCCTTCTTGGTATATCCGCCCTTGGCCATATCCTGCAGGGAGGCCACGCGGACCATGAAGAATTCATCCAGGTTGGATGCGGAGATGGAGAGGAAGTTGAGCCGCTCCATCAGCGGTGTCTCC
The DNA here is from genome assembly GCA_002353635.1 of Lachnospiraceae bacterium UBA2734. Classification (GTDB taxonomy): domain Bacteria; phylum Bacillota; class Clostridia; order Lachnospirales; family Lachnospiraceae; genus CAG-791. Next base: position 77,606 of record DEKA01000012.1, on the reverse strand, counting down.
TTCCTTCTCGCCTCATTCAGACAGCGAAGATCGAACGCAAGCCAGGACAATTCCCTGTTCCAATAATAAGCGGGACTGCGCAGATCCAGTGCTTTGTCTGCAGTATTCCCGCTGCTGGTTTTCTTATCTGTTTTTGCCATTTTTACCCCCATACATATCCTTTTATGCCGCGTTTTCGCGTTACCCGGGCGACGTCCGCAGAAGCGGCTGCGCCGATTGGATCACGCAGCTGATGACGCATCGCACGCCGGACTGCTGTTTACTTCTTCTGCCGGATGACCGGAAGAAGCCCTATCACTTCCTCAAAGAAAGCCGCTCTCTGCCCGAACATGCCCTTCTCAAGCGAAATATCAACGCCCGCATCCGCCTGAATGACCAGAAGATCATCCTTGATCGCAAGATGAAGGTTGTCGAACTTGTGCGAGTGCGCCCGGTCGAGCCCGTTCGCAACGCGCAGAATAGCGGTCAGTCTTGCGATCGTCGTATAGGACTTCTCATCCAGATCGGAGGCATTCTCCTGCTCCTCGTAGTAGACGAAGTCCTTGTGGTTGAACAGGACCACGTTTGCGACAATCTCTCTCTCGATATGGGAGAGACCGATAATCTCCGTCGACATGATGATGTTGTAGGAGCACTCCGCGAGGTTCGCCATGCTGATGAACTTGCCGCAGTCGTGGAGAATTGCGGCCAGCCGCAGAAGAAGTTTCTCCCTGCTGCCCATGCCGTGGTATTTCTTCGTCGCATCGAAAATACGGAGCGCTATCTTCTGCAGCGACTCACCGCGCTCGGCATCCCCCATATAGCGCTTACTGATGTTGCCCGCGCACTCGATGATGTCCTGCTCAAAATCGTGTGTCTTCGTAATGAGCTTTCGTCTCTCCGCATACTCATACACAATGCCGTCGCAAAGTGTGACGCCCGGCGCCCAGATGAGGCTTGCACCGAACGCGCGGATGATGCAGCGCATCAGCACGCCAGAGACGTAGAGAAGCGGGTAATCATCGTCGGATACATCCATTTTCTCCGTGACTTCCGTCCTGTGGAGACTGGAGACCCTGTCACAGAATTCGTCCGCCTCGATGAATTCCCTGTGATTTGCCTGCATGATCGCAGAGATGTAGTCATCGACAACGATGATGTTGTGAATTCTGCGTTCTCCAAGGTAGAGCTTGCAGAACACCTCGAGCTGCGTATTCACCAGCTCCTCGACCATCTCGTCTCTCTGCGCGGTGCGCACATCAATATGACTGAGCTTCTCGTACAGCCGCAGCACGCCAAGGCGCATGTTCTGCGTCGCCGTGAGCACATCCTTGTCGAAGAGAGAGATCTGGATGCTCCCGCCGCCGATGTCCACAATGGCACAGGAGTCACTGATCATCTTGCGGAAGTTCTCACCCCTCGAGGCCACTGACTTATAATCGAGAAAGCGCTGCTCCGAATTGGAGAGAACATCGATGTGAATACCGGAGAGCCTCTCCCAGTAAGGCAGAACGAGGGAAGGGTTGTTCATCTCGCGGATAGCGGATGTGCCGTAAGCCTTGTACGACTCCACGCCGTAGTTCTGCATGATGCTGCTGAATTCACCGAGGAGCTTCGCCATCTCGCGCACGCGCTCAGGCCGGATCTTGCCGGTGTTGTAGGTATCCGTGCCGAGATCGATTCTGCGCACGATACTGTCCACCGGGCGGATTCCCCTTGTCCTTGAGATCTCGAATATTTTCAGTTCCTGCTGTGAGCTGCCCACATCGACAGCTGCAAATGTGTGAATTGCCATGCCTGCTCCCTCTGAGAAATCCCGATAGGAAATGCATCATTCCCGCTTTATCATGAATGGTTCCTGCCGTTCATCACTGCCCGGCCAGTTCTGTCCCCGTCACATAATCGATGAACTGCTGCGCCGTTCTGCCGGAGAGGCCGCCGTGCTTCATCTCCCACTCCGTCGCCTGGCGCTTGAGCTCCTTCTGGTCCATCGTGATGCCGGCCTTCTTTGCGAGCTCTAAGACGATCTCCACGTACTCGCTGTAGTCCGGTGCGCCGTAATAGATGCTGACGCCGAAGCGGTCGGACAAGGAGAGCTTCTCCTGCACAGTGTCTCCGCTGTGCTTGTCCCCGATCTCTGCGCCGTCTCTGTCTGCGAAGTTCTCGCGGATCAGATGCCTTCTGTTGCTCGTCGCATAAATGAGGACATTCTCAGGCTTCTTCTCGAGACCTCCTTCGATGACGGCCTTCAGGTATTTGTACTCCGTCTCGAACTCTTCAAAGGAGAGATCATCCATGTAGAGAATAAAGCGGTAGTTGCGGTTTTTGATCTGTGCGATGACGTCGTTGAGATCCTGGAACTGATAGCGGTAGACTTCGATGATGCGCAGTCCCCTCTCATAGTACTCATTGGCGAGCGCCTTGATGCTCGAAGATTTGCCTGTACCTGCTTCGCCGTAGAGCAGAACGTTGTTGCAGGGACGCCCGTCCAGAAAAGCCTCCGTGTTGTCGATCAGCTTCTTCTTGGCCCTCTCGTAACCGATCAGATCCTTCATATAGACATGGAGAATGTTCTTGATCGGCTCGATATAGACGCCCTCTTTGTCGTGTGCAATCCGGAAAGCCTTGTGCAGACCAAAGCGGCCGACGCCATATTCTTTGTAGAACTGCGTCAGCATATCCTTCATCTCCTGCGGCGATCCGGCCTTGTCGAACTGCTCTGCGAGGCGGCAGATCCGGTCGCGGATTCTTGTGTTGTAAATGCGGCTCTCCTCACTCGCAGACCTGTAGTTCAGCACGTACTCTAGTTCAGGAACGTTAAGTTCCTGAACGATCTCTGTAAAATCGAAGTCAAAATACTCTTTGAAAATTTCGATGTCGTGCAGCACCGCATCGTTGATCGTTCCCTCGATTGTTCCTCTTCTCTCGCACTCCTCGCTGTAGCTGTTCTCACAGTTGACGAGGATGTTCGTGAGGTAGCAGTGCCAGAGGTTCCCGTAGAATCCGTTCTGCCCTGCCTCATCCAGAAGCATCGCAATGCACTTATATAGAAGGCCCGCGTACTCATCACCGTCATCTCTGTCGACATCATATTCCATTACAGCGCTCATCCGCTCGAACAGCGCGCTGTCCGCAAAACTTCTGTATACGATCAATTCATTTCTGCGCATATTCCTGGTCTCCTTATCCCCGTTCCTGCAGGGCGGATCGTCAGACTCAGATCTTCCTTGCCTTATAGTTGCCGAGAATCTTCATGCTCTTGGCCTCGTCGCGAAGGCCCCTCAATGCGTTCTGCACGGCGCTCTCGCCAAGGTTACCGTCAAAATCGATGAAGAACCTGTAATCCCAGTCCCGATCCTCGATCGGCCTGGACTCGATCTTCGTCATGTTCAGGTTGTTGTAGATAAAGTGTGAGAGCAGCTCATAGAGCGAGCCGGACACATTCTCAATCTCAAGGACAAGGCTGATTTTGTCTGCATCTCTTGTGAAAATTTTCTGGTTCCCGACGACAATAAAGCGCGTCGAGTTGGACGCCGCCTGGTTTACGCCCTCGCGGATTATGTGCAGGCCGTAGGCCTCTGCGGCATAGTGGCTTGCGATGGCTGCCTCGGCAGTATCTTTGTCCTTCGCCACCTTCTGTGCCGCGAACGCATTGTTCTTCATGCTGATCTGCTCCCACTCCGGGTGCTGAAGAAGGAATTTCTCCGACTGCATGAGGGACTGCGGGTGAGAGTACACGCGGCGGATGGTATCCTCCGTCGTGCCCTCGCATCCCATGAGACAGTGGTGAATGGGGATGGTGATTTCGCCCACGATGTAATTTTCAAATTCATTCAGAAGGTCGTAGATTTCGCTCACAATCCCGGCGGTGGAATTCTCGATCGGAAGGACGGCGTAGTCCGCGGAGCCCTCCTCGATGGCAACCATAGCATCGCGGAAGGTGGCAGCTGTGATGCTGTTGACCTGACTGCCGAAAAATGCCTTCATCGCCGCCTCTGAGTAGGAGCCGGCAGCCCCCTGATAGACGACGCGGATGCCGTCTTCGATAATAGTGTCCACGGGAATGAACGGAAGCTTCTTTTTCTGCTCCGCCGCGGTGATCAGCTGATACTGGCGCTTTCTGCTGAGGGCCATAAGCTGGCGGTAGACCTCAGTGATGCCTTCTTTGTTGAAGTCCGTATCTGCCATGGCGCGCACAGATCTGATCTTAGCCTGTTCCCTGTCTCTGTCGAGAACATTGCGGCCCATGGCGATCTTGGCTTTTGCCACGTCCTCCGTCACCTGCATGCGCTGCATGAACAGCTGCACGATCTGTCTGTCTATGTTGTCAAGCTGTGTTCTGCACTGTTCCAAGTCCATATATCACATCTCCTGCTGGTTCATCTTCAGGAGCTTCGCCTCCTGGTCGGCGGTGATGAGCGGATCGATGACCTCGTCCAGATCACCGTTCATAACGTCATCGAGGTTGTAGAGCGTGAGTTTGATTCTGTGGTCGGTGACGCGCCCCTGCGGGAAGTTATAGGTTCTGATTTTCTCGGAGCGATCGCCTGTCCCTACCATGCTGCGGCGAAGGTCTGCCTCTTCATCGTGGCGCTTTTGCTTCTCCAGGTCGTAGAGCTTGGAGCGAAGAAGCGCCCACGCTTTGTTCTTGTTCTGCAGCTGGGATCGCTCTGTCTGGGAATAGATGACGATTCCGGTCGGAATATGGGTCAGACGAACGGCGGAGTCCGTGGTATTGACACCCTGTCCGCCGTTTCCGGATGCCCTTGTGATGTCAATGCGCACGTCTTCGGGCGGAATATCAATCTGAATGTCGTCCGACACCTCAGGCATAACGGCCACAGTGATCGTGGATGTGTGGATTCTGCCCGCTGACTCTGTCGCGGGGACACGCTGCACGCGGTGCACGCCGCCTTCATATTTAAGCCTTGCATAGGCGCCGGTGCCGCGGATCATGAAATTGACGTATTTCATGCCGCCGATGCCGGACTCCTCGAAGTCCAGGGTCTCGCTCTTCCAGCCCTTTCGCTCCGCATAATGTATATACATGCGGTAGATCTCCGCTGCAAAGAGTGCCGCCTCATCACCGCCGGCCCCTGCCCTGATCTCAAAAATGACGTTCCTGTCATCATCAGGATCTTTCGGGATGAGAAGAATCCGCAGCTCCTCAGAGAGCTTCGCATCCTTCTCCTTTGCCTTCTGGAACTCGTCCCTGAGCATCTCCTTCATCTCAGGATCCGTCTCTCCGTCCATCATGGAAAGAGCATCGCTCATATCCTTCTGGTTCTTAACGTATTCCGTATATTTGTCCACGAGCGGCGTGAGGTCGCTCTGCTCCTTCATGAGCTTCTTCAGCCGATCCGGATCAGAGGCAATATCGGGGCTCGCCAGTTCTCTGGTGATATCCTCATACCGGAGCTGAACATCTTTTAATTTTTCAAACATTTATACTATTCTCTCTTTGCTTTCTTTCAATGCCTGTATCTGTTCAGCACCCCATCCCGGGAACCTTCAGTTCTCGGGATGGAGACGCTTAGAAGCGGTCAGACCTGAACCGGCGTCCGTGCAGTGACGACGCGGTCCCTCCCGCCGTAATCTCTGATCAGCCGGATATCGCGGTATCCGGCATTGCGCAGAATTGCTGGAACGCTCTCTCCCTGATCATAGCCGATTTCGACTATAATAATACCATTTTGCACTGCTATCTTGGGGATTCCCTGTGCCAGACGACGGTAAAAAGACAATCCGTCTGCGCCTCCGTCGAGTGCCATATGCGGTTCTGCACAGCGCACCTCCGCGGGGAGTGTGTTGATCACATCCGTCGCAATATAAGGTGGATTGGAGACAACCATATCAAACCTGTACTCCGCCGGGCCGGCATCCGCCTGCTGCAGCGCATTCTCATTTGTGATGAAGGATGGGCGGCTGTCAACTGCAGCAATATTCTCCTTCCCGCCCCTGCAATTGTCCAATGCCGCAAAGAGATCTCCCTGCAAGAAGGCTGTACAGCCGCGAAGGCCAAGATTCTCCGCATTTTTTTTCGCGACGGCGAGTGCCTTCGACGAGAGATCGCACCCAGTTCCCTGAATGTCTGCGCCCGGAAAAGCAGCCCGCAGATAATGAAGAACGGAGAGGAGTATGCAGCCGGAGCCCGTACACATGTCGAGTACTCTGAAGACGGATGTGCCTTCCGCTTTATTCAGTTGGTCTGTCTGCCCAATGGATGAAAATGTATCAGTAGATTTGCTCTGCCCCTGTACACTGCCGCCTTCCCGATCCGTATTCCGCAGGCTGCTGCGGGACTGCTGATCCTTCAGCAGTCTGCTTCCCAGCTCAACTGCCGTCTCCACAAGGACTTCCGTGTCCTGCTCGGGGATCAGTACGTCGCTGTTCACAGAAAAGGGAAGACCCATGAACTCAGTCCGGCCCAGAATATAGGCGGTCGGTTCACCGGCTGCACGCCGCCGCACCATCGACAGATACTGCTCTGCCTGCGCCACCGGTACCTCTTTTTCCGGATAAACAAGAAGAGTCTGCAGATTTGTTCCGCAGACTTCTTCAAGTAAGAGGCGCGCATCGAGGCGTGCATCCTCATCCCGGGGCAGCATACTGATGCCCCGCTCATACAATTGTCTGTACTGCCAGTCTTTGCTCATGTAAGGCCCCAAGCAGTTTATGCCTTTCTGCGATATACCTTTGCCTCCGGCGTGATGGTATCGAGCTCAGCGAGATCATATCCGAACTCATCGGCGAGATACCCTCTCCAGTCGAAAACAGCCTCCACTGCTGCAATAGCTACCTCGACCATGTGCGCATCCGGCTCCCCTGTTGTGATGCGCTGAAGCCAAAGACCGGGTGCTGAGATAATCCGCACAAGGAGGCTGTCGCTTCTTCCCGCGAGATGCAGAATTTCGTAGCAGATGCCTGCAATCACAGGTACAAGAAGAATTCTTGTCAAAATTCGCAGAAGAAAGCTGTCCACATTCACGAAGAAGAACAGGATAATGCTCACCAGCATCACTAATACAAGGAAACTCGTTCCGCATCTTTTATGAAAACGGCTGCTGGAAAGGACATACTGCACCGTGAGGGGCTTGCCGCGCTCGATGCAGTTGATGCACTTGTGCTCCGCCCCATGATATTGATAAAGCCTTCGGATGTCCTTCACTGTGGAGATGGCGATCATATACCCGAGGAAAATAACGAGCCTGATCAGACCTTCCAGCAAAGAGAGAACAGATTCCTCCCGAAGGAAGCCGCGAAGCATACCGGCCAGTACGCAGGGCAGAACCATGAACAGCAGCACAGCCAGTACAAGAGAAACCGCTGTCGTGACAGCCATCAGCGCTTTATTCTGCCTCTCCTGTGCCTCGCTCTCCGGTGCACTCTTCTCCTCTTCCTCATCTTCTCCGTAAACCTGTGAGGAGAAGTTCAGAGCAGATATGCCGGTGATCAGTGCGTCAAGAAATGCAAAGACGCCTCTGACAAAAGGAATTTTTGTCCAGATGCTGCCCTCGAGGAGGCCATGGTGCTCCTCCACTTCGACCTCAATCTCTCCATTCTGGTGACTGCACGCGACGGCAATCATGTTCTTGTTGCGCATCATAATGCCCTCAAGAACCGCCTGTCCGCCGATGCCTGAATAATGTTGTCCGTTTGCCATTCGTGCTGTTCCTTAATCGCTTAATCGGGCAGGAGGCGGCAGGCGCCTCCTCTCGATGTCACGGTGCTCGTCAGAAGGCATCTCATATGGGCACGGATGCCTTCTTTCTCTTTACTGCCCGCATAAAGAAAGAGGTGGGGGCAGATTCCTGCTCCCACCTTTCTGTACCTTGCCGCGGTTTATTACTTAAGGCCGTACTTCTTGTTGAACTTATCGATGCGGCCCTTTGCGGAAGCTGCTCTCTGCTGACCCGTGTAGAACGGATGGCACTTAGAGCATACCTCGACGTGGATTTCCTTCTTTGTAGAGCCTGTCACGAATGTGTTGCCGCAGTTGCATGTTACTGTGCACTGCTGATACTCCGGATGAATTCCTTCCTTCATTACAATGTTCCTCCTGGATGTAGCGCCGCTCGTGAATGATCTATCATTCACTCACCACCAATAAAGCTTCGTACTGTCTGAAATCTCAAAACAGCGTATGAATTATAACATCTCGCATTTGCTGTTGGCAAGAGATTTTCAGAAGATCATAATAATGATATGATACCACCAAAGACAACAAAATACCGTTTCGAATGTGTTTGAGTTCTTATCCTCCGTATCTTATAATCGTAATTGTTCATCGCCCTTCGGAAGGGTACTGAACAGTCATCTGTTATCAGAAGATACGCCCGCGCTGCACTGCGGGACCATCCCTTTCATAAAGGAGGCTTTACAATGGAATATACTTTTACATCCGCCAATTTTCAGAGCGAAGTTGAGAACAGTGACATCCCGGTAATGATCGATTTCTACGCAGACTGGTGCGGTCCCTGCAAGATGATGATGCCTGTCGTGGAGAAACTTGCAGAGAAGTACGACGGAAAGATCAAGATCGGCAGAGTCAACTCCGACGACGAGCCGGATCTGGCCGAGAAGTTCAATGTCATGAGCATTCCGAACTTTGTCTTCATCAAGGGAGGCAAGGTTGTGGACAATGCCGTCGGTGCTATGCCCCAGTCCGTTCTCGAGCAGAAGCTCAACGCACTTCTTTGATCATACAGGAATGAACGGGCAGATGCGGAACCTCTTCTGCATCTGCCCTTATTGTATGCGCACAGCAGCTCCTGTCTGCCTTGCAGATGCTGGGAAGGACAGGATTTTATAAGGAGAACAACATGATTTACGGCAATGTGAACAACGAATTCTTTGATGCACAGGCAGCCCTCCTGCCCGCTCCCCTGTGCGGCGCGCTGCATTATCTTAAGGAGCAGGATCTCGCTCACCATGAGGCCGGGAAATTCGACATTCAGATTGCAGGAGTGCCCATGATTCTTCAGGTACTCGATTTGGAGACCTCACCAAGAGAAGCGCTTCGCCCTGAGATCCATCGCCATAATATCGATGTGCAGTTTCTGGCAGCCGGCGGACCGGAAGAGGCAGGATACTACAATGACGACGGCACAAATGAAGTGGACGAAGACCTCCTGAAGACGCCCCGCGATATTCTCTTCTATAAGAACAATCCGAAGGCTGCCGAAGGAAGGATAGCTCTTGAAGTCGGCACTTACGCCGTATATCTTCCCTGGGACGTGCATATCCCGGCACTTCAGGCAGGTGAACAGCCGGCGCACATCCGCAAGATCGTCATAAAGGTTCCGCTTGCGGCATGCCTGCCGGAAGGAACCTGGAAGTTCTGATCCCGGTGCGTACAAGGACAGGATAACTGAAATGGCTCAGCACCCCCAGTATGACCACTGTGGACTGAAGAAGGAAAAGAAATCTGTCAATTAACGTATCTGTTCAACTATTAAAAAGCACACCCTGTGGACTCCCATGAAGGAAAACACAGAATGTGCTTTTTAATGTGCGCGTAATTTTCAATAAAGTCTGTCTCCATGCCGATAAAGGCACCCATGAACATGGCAAGGATAAGACGCAGTGCAACAGAAACAAAATCGAATTCACGAAGATATGCTGTCAGAGCGGCTGTCATGTTAAAATCCTCTGTTAGCTATGGTATGATTATTGTTTAGCATCCCCCCGACGCCTGCGCCGAAGAATCGTAACGTATCAGGGAGTAATCCGGGATGGGTGCTCAACACCTTATATGTCTATATTACACACGGGGAGTCAGATTCAACAATGGAAAAAGACAGCAAAAAGGGAATGAACAGACATGTGCAGGCCGTTATCTTCGTGCTGCTGGAGGCATTGGGCTTCTCCCTGATGTCCTTTTTTGTCAAGCTCGCCGGCGATCTTCCGGCAATGGAAAAGGCCTTTTTCCGCAATATTGTTGCGCTGTGCATCGCGGCGGTTCTCATGGCGCGCTCAAAGGCCGATCTGCACATCCCGAAAAAAGCCGCCTTTCCTCTGTTCATGCGCTGCCTCATGGGTTTTCTGGGTATTACCTTCAACTTCTGGGCAATTGGAAGACTGCAGCTGGCAGACGCCAATATTCTCAATAAAATGGCGCCGTTCTTTGCCATCCTCATGTCCGTCTTCATTCTGAAGGAGATTCCGTCTGTGTCTGATCTTCTCTGCGTCATTGCCGCCTTCATCGGTGCCGTCTTCGTTGTGCATCCGACGGCCGGCATCGCAAGCCTGCCCGCTTTTGCCGGACTCTTCAGCGGATTCTCTGCCGGCACGGCATATACTTACCTTCGGAAAACAAGACAGCTCGGTGTAAACGGTCCAGAAATCGTATTCTGTTTCTCCCTCTTTTCCACAATTGGCTGCCTTCCCTTTATTCTCCTGCACCATGCCCCCTTAAGCACAGCGCAGTTTCTCTCTCTTCTGGGCGCGGGCGGAGGCGCAGCACTCGGGCAGATCGCTGTCACGCAGGCTTACACACTGGCGCCTGCGAAGGAGATTTCCGTCTTCGACTACTCGCAGGTCATCTTCGCAGCCATTCTCGGTTTCCTCTTCTTCGGAGAGATTCCTGACGTCCTCAGCTGGATCGGCTATGCGGTCATCATCACTGCGGCAGTAGTACACTGGAATATCGAGCGGCGGCGCTCCTGAAGTGAAAGACATGCAGCCTTATTCGCATTTGAGGCAGAGCGACAGCGAACGGCCCTTATTCTGCAGTGTAGAATGTTCCTCTCCCGCGGATTTTATGCTATTCTTTAATTATTATGTAATTGTTCAGCATCCCTCGATAACCCGATAATTTTGGATGGGAAGACGAATAATTGCGGTATTGCCGGATCCATTGAGGAGGGATTCCATGCAGATCTTCAGCAAAGTCATCAAGGAGAAGGAGCGCGTCTATTCACCTCTCGCATCCCTCTCGCCTCTTTCCGATATTCTGTATCTTGACCTTGAGACAACAGGGCTTTCTGCGCACCACAACCGCATTTTTCTGATCGGCTGTGCCTATCATACCAGCAGCGGCTGGACCATCACGCAGTGGTTCGATGACACGGGAGAAGGTGAGAGCGATATCCTGAACTCATTTCTGATCTTTGCAAAGCCTTTCGGCACGTTTGTGCATTACAACGGATCGAGATTTGACATCCCCTTCCTCGTGCGCAGGATCGAGGCGGACCGCCTGAACAATGTCATTGCCAACAAGAAATCCGTCGATCTCTACCGGATGATCCGTCCATACAAGAAAATTCTCTCTCTCGAGAACTACCAGCAGCAGACGATAGAGCGCTATATGGGCACAGGGCGCACGGAGAGCCGCTCCGGCGCCGAGCTCGTTGAACTGTATCATCAGTATCTGCAGGATCCCCGCCCGGATCTCTCCGCACCTATCATCGCGCACAACGAGGCCGATGTACGCGGTCTCATTGGAATCACGCCCGTGATCGGCATGCAGGGTGTCTTCACGGCTTGTCTTCTCTGCACAAAGGCCGGCGCCGACTATTACACAGGCGTCGATGGGGCACGTCATGAGGAGCTCATTCTCGAATGCCGCATGCAGGATGTCCCGTATGCGGGGGAGATTCTGAAAAAGCCCGTCTCGGCGACAGCCGACGGCTGCTACATGACGGCCAACGGAGCGGACGTGAATATCAAGGTGCCGATCTACCGCGAGGAAATGAAGTATTTTTACGCGAATTTCCGCGATTATTACTATCTCCCCGGCAGGGATGAAGCACTGCACAAGTCAATTGCCGGATTTATCGATAAGGAAAAGCGCGAACAGGCTAAGGCGGAGAACTGCTACACAAGAAAGAAGGGAAGCTTTCTTCCTGAGTGGGCGCTCTTTCGCGAGCCGTTCTTCAAGAGATCCTATCGGGATAAGGACGCGTTCTTCGAATTTTCAGATGAGATGAAGAAAGACAGGTCGTTTTTCTCCGACTATGCCACCTACATCTACCGCCATATTGTGGGCAGGCTCGGTGTTCCGGCGCCGAAGGCCAATACAGCGGCGCAGATGCCGGACGATGATTGAATCAGGCAGAAAGCGTCAAACGCATAATGATGTCCCCTCTGCAGAAGTTACAGGCTTGCGCAGAGAGGACTTTTCTGTTCGCAGAATTGATTCGTTTTCTCAGACTCTCTCTGGAAACAACAGGATGGATGCAATACTGTCAGAGTGTCTCGGGACACACAGGAATTGCCGCAATGCCGTATGTGCCGTATCCTGTGTGGCAGCAAAGAAGAAGATTCAAAGGGCTGATGACAATTTCTTTGTCGAATCGGTTCGGAAAGGCAACATCGAGTTCCTCTGCCATCTCCTCCGACATCGCTCTGTCGTCTGAGTAGGCAGTTGCGAATCTGCAGGTTCTCCCCTCCGGATCATGAAACCTTTCTGTAAGGTCCTTTTTCAGTTCGCGGAACATGATCTCTCTCCCCTGCCTGGGTGTTCGTGCGAGCTTAACAGCATCCACCTTGCCGCCCTTCTGAATGCTGAGGATCGGCTGAATATGCAGGATCGATCCGATTGCGGCGGCCGCAGGCGTGACGCGTCCTCCCTTTTTAAGATACTTCAGTGTTCCGGTTGTGAGATAGATGGAATTCTTCTCTGCATCCCGCTCAAGAATGCGGCAGATCTCTTCCGCTCTGTATCCTTTCCCGGCAAGAATCTGTGCATCCGCAACTGCCCTCCTCTGCGTCACGGAAACCCGCTTATTGCACACAACATGAACTCTTCCCTCGAACTCATCCTCGTGTGAGAGCATGACGGCCTCCTGCGCACTGCCGGAGAGTCCCTCTGTCATTGGAATGTGAATAATCTCCTCATACTCCCCCAATGCTCTTCTCCAGGTCTGCATCACATCTTCCGGCCTTGGCTGCGAAGTCGTGACATTCCTGTCCTGTCTCTGCAGATCAAAAAGCTTCTCTCTGGTGAGAAGACCGGGGATTCCATCTCTGGGAGCCTCATCATGATCCCCTTCCATGTATGATTCACCGTCGAGATCAAAATACATTGGCACGACATAAACGCCAAGCTTTTCTCCCTCTGCCTTGGTAATGTCTGAAGCCGCATCTGTAGTAACACCGATCTGCATTTCCTGTACCCTTTCTATTCACTAAAAACGACACCTGTTGAATTTTCAATTCCCTATAGAATATAATGAATTAAAATTCAAAACTCAATAGGATGATTATCTTAATTCAGACACATATAAAATATTGTCTGTTTTGTACCTGCCTGATGAAGGAGAGACTGTCATGACAAACGATCTGAACACTGCGCTTACCGGTGCAAAGAAAAAAAGAAAAAGAGGGGAACCCAAAGCCAAGAGGCGCATGCGCGAGGCCTTTCTTCAGATCAGGGCACACAAAGATCTTGAGGAAATCACCGTGACGGAGCTGTGCCGCAGGGCGGACATCAACAAGTCCACGTTCTATGGATACTACCACAACATCTATGAGCTGTCCGATGCCCTTCAGTCGGAGGTCATTCAGCAGATCATCGACAGTATGGACGATCCGTCCGAGATCTGCACAGACGTCAGCAGCTTTGCTTACAGGATGCTCGCAAACTGCAGGCCGAATCATGAAATCATTCAGACACTCTTCTCCGGCAGCCAGTCGAATAAGCTCCCCGAAAAGATGGACGAGGTCATCAAGAAGTTGTTTTACTCCATAAAGCCGCAGCACTTAGGAGATCTGCACCACGCCGTAATGCTCAGCTATAAAATCTATGGCTCCTATTATGCCTACATCATGAATACCGGGTTTGATCCTGAAGAGCGGATGCGCTACATCGCCGAGCTCGACGGATCGTTTGCAACGCACGATGTTTAGAAATGCACCGCAGCAGAGGTTTCCCCTGCTGCAGCATTTTTATGGTGCCAGCTGAATCCTTTTCGAATACTGCCGGCAGCCATTACAGCCCTCTCTCTTCCCTCTCCCCTTCGGAGATTGGAATTGTCCATGGATCCAGCTCCGTCTGTCCGGCAAGCGGCTGCGTAAGTCCCACATAGCCGGAGTATACACGGTAGTAATGGAGAGAAGATCCGATCTGCCGCATGAGCGTCACATCATAGTCACGGAAAACATACACCGATTCATCGTTCAGGCTCTCCAGCTCCTTCTCAATTCCATCCAGCGATCCGGCCTTTGACGCGTCGTGCGCCACATAGAAAATATTCGTCGTCCTCCCATTGTCCACCGCGCAGTTCGCCACAGAATACATGAGAGTCTGGTTGTTCGTCACGTCAGAGGCAAAGATAAAGTGAACTTTGCTCTTATCCTGCAGAATTTCCTTCCACACGGGGTCAGACTCCCCCAGGCGCACAGCTGTATATTCCTTTGTGTATTTGGCGTGCCGCCTTTCCAGCTCTCCGCTGATGTCCGTCAGCTGCAGCGCCAGCACTGCACAGAGAAGCAGACAGGGTAGAAGGAGAGAGGCTCCGGCTCCCTTTCTTTTCCTGCCGCCTTCTTCTGCCCGGCATCCAGTTTTCTTCTGCCCAGGCACCTCTTTTATGCTTTCCGCCCGGTTGCCAGCTGTTGTCCGCTGAAATACGCCGAACAGCCAGCACACAGCACCCGCCATGAGAATAAAGGAAGTTACCCACATAAATCTTCCGCTGGCGCGCACAATCCCCCATGCAGACAGAATAAAGCGCGGATAAGGGATTGAGAAGAGGTGATGCTGCGCATCGAAATTGACCGTCGGCGACAGGGAGATCACGAAAAAAATCAGCGCAGTCGCGGTGAGCATCCTACTCTGCCAGATACTGTAGAGGAAGCCGCCGGNNCTGCCGCGGAATGCTCTCCCCTTATGTCCTCTGCAGCCGTTTTCAATGCCCCCTGCACGCAGTCCGCGGCATGCTTCCCTGCCGCAGCTTTTTCCTTTCTCCGGCAGATAAAGTGCCATACTCCTGTCATCCCCATGGAGACATATGCCGCCGCAACGAGAAGGAGCATGCCAAAGCCCAGATAGGCAAATCCCTCATCGAATCCCTTGCCATAGGCAGAGAGCTGCGGCAGAAACCTTGACCAGTCATCCATCATGGGGTTCCAGAGGCCGTTCAGATTGAAGCCGAAATCATTCAGTCCGCCCTCGTCAAGACGCTGATCCGCCTGAAATGCGCCAAAAAACGCCAGCACGGCGAAACATCCCGCAAGATAGACAATCCCCAGAAGAAACGCTCTTTTTCCCTCCTTGTCCTTCATAAGAAAAATCCGGATAAAGAAGGCGATGGCCAGAATCAGGGAACACATCACGAGGAGGTAGACATGAATGCCGGCAGCCAGCATGCCGATGGCAATAACCTGACCGGCTGGAATCTTCTCTTTGTTATCCACAAGAGCCAGTGACGCATCCAGCGCCCAGAGAAGAAGCCACATACTGCCAAGAGCTGTGTGGTAGAACATCCTGTCGATAAAGACAGGCGAGAGGGTGAAAAAGATGCCGGCGATGCAGGCGTAGAGGCCGATGACGCTGCTCCGTGCAGAAAAGAGCCTGCCGGCGCACTCGCCCCGCTTTTTGGGGGATTGTGCATCTTCCCGTCCCTGCGCTTTACTCGGCTCGGCAGCCCCGCGAAAAGATCCTGCTTCCATTCGGTATTCTCTGCGCAGCAGAATATCCCGCACAAGCTTCGCACCGAAAAAGCTCTGCAGAGAGAAGCTGAGGATCCCCCAGAAACCGAAATACTGGAAGATGGGCGGCTCGACACTCCTGAAGAGCTTGCACACAAAAGCCATCCAGGGGATGGAGTCCATGAACAAGACGGAGAGCGTATTGGGATACGTCAGGTTGTTCATGCCGCTGACGGGCCACTGCCAGTCGGCCGCCCGGTAAAATTTCCAGCCGAGGTAGTGCTGGGTGAGATCTCCTCCCTGCAGCAGCCAGTCCTCGCAGGTCGGATCCAGAATCCGCACACCGTACAGGAGAATGAAAATAACCGCCCCCACTGCCAGCGGCAGAAAAACCCATATCCGATTGACCGTTCTGTTCTCTCTCATGACTGCCTCATTGAATACCGACACTGTCAGTGCACGCCGGTACAGCACTCAATTCTCTTCCACGGCAAAGCGCCGCACAGCCCGATTAAAGCCATGCGGCGCCTCACGCCTTCTTATGCTGCGTCCTGTCAGAACGCCGCTGCATTACTGCTCGTTTTTCTCTTCTTCCGCCTTCTGTCTTGCGATGACGGCAGCAATGTCTACTGTCACTGCCTCATCATCATCTGCCTCCGCTGCATTCTTCTCAGCTTCAGCTCTCTCGGCATTTCTCTTTGCTCTCTCCTGATCGGCCAGAAGAGCCTTTACAGAGAGGGAAATGCGGTTGTTCTCGGGATTGAAGTCGATGATCTTCGCGGTCACCTCGTCACCGACCTTCAGAACATCAGAGGGCTTCTCCACGCGCTCCTTCGAGATCTGGGATACATGGAGCAGACCGTCAACACCGGGCTCAAGCTCAACGAATGCGCCGAAATCGGCAAGCCTTGCAACCCGGCCCGTCACTATGCTGCCGACAGAGTACTTCGTCGCTGCAGCAACCCAGGGATTCTCATCAGGAAATTTGGTGGACAGCGCGATCTTTTTGCCGTTGATCTCTTTAACGAACACACGGACCTTCTGACCGGACTTGTAGATCTTCTTCGGATTGCCGACTCTTCCCCATCCCATCTCAGAGATGTGCAGAAGGCCGTCCGCGCCGCCGAGATCAACAAAAGCACCGAAATCGGTCACGTTCTTGACGGTTCCCTCGATGACATCGCCCTCTTTGAGCGTCTCGAAGAGCTTCTTCGCTGCCTCTTCCTTCGCAGCGGCAATGAGCTGCCTGCGGTCACCGATATATCTTCTTCTCTTCGGGTTGAACTCCGTGATGACGAACTCGATCTCCTGGCCGAGATAATGGCTCAGATCTTTCTCATAGGAATCGGAGACAAGGGATGCAGGAATGAAAATTCTGATGCCCTCTACAACCGCACAGAGACCTCCGGTAAGCACCTGTGTGACAGGAGCCCTGAGGACCGTGTGGTTGTTGTATGCCTCTTCAATAGCCCTGTTGCTTCTCTCCTGAGCCATTCTTCTGTAAGAGAGAACAACCTGACCGTCATTGTCGTTAAGCTTCACGACCTTGACCTCGAGCTTCTGTCCGGGCTGAAGGACAGTGGTGAGATCCAGGGAATTGTCGGCGGAGTACTCCTGGCGGGTGAGAACACCGTCCGCCTTATAGCCGATATTGAGCACGGCCTCGCCGGGCTTGACATCGATCACCGTTCCTTCAACAATGTCGCCTGTGTGGATTGTCTTCATGGATGCGTCCAGCATCTGTTCAAAAGTCTGTTCTTCGGACATAACTTTGAACCTCCTCAATGATATTTTTCGGGGTGGATGCCCCTGCGGTGATCCCTATAACCCTTGCACCTGCAATGCAGTCAGGAGATAAGTCATCTACCGTTTGTATAAAGAAAGTCCGTTCACACTCTCTTTTACAGATTTCGTACAGCTTGGCAGTGTTGGAACTGCTCTTTCCTCCGATTACTATCATGACATCAGCCCTCGATGCAATCTCTCTTGCCTCGGATTGCCGCTCGCGGGTCGCATTGCAGATCGTATTCGTGATTTTGGTATTATACCCTCTTTGCCGGAGTATGGCAACCAGTTTGTCGAAGCGCTCACCGTTAAAAGTGGTCTGTGCGACGATGCACACGGGCACGGCCGGATCGCCGTCATAGGCATATGCCTCCTCCGGCGTCTCAATGATGACAGCAGGAATAAAATGCGCAGATGCACTGCGGGCTGCCGCGCCCGGCCATGCCCAGCCGACATGGGCCTCCGACTCCGCGTGCCCGTGGTTGCCAATAATGACAACCTGCTCGCCTCTCTTTCCAGCCTCCTCCACAATCTGGTGAATTCTCTTCACGAACGTGCAGGTGGCATCCACCGTTCTGCCGGCGCTTGCAGAGATCTTTGTCTGCAGCTCCCTGCTGACACCGTGGGATCTGATGACGACAGTGTCCTTTTCGTGTCCCTGCAGCTCCTTTTCGTCGTCGATGACGCCTACGCCCTTCCTGCGCAGATCCTCCACAACGATCTCATTGTGAATGATCGGGCCGAAAGTATAGGTCGCACTGTGTCCTTCCCTGGCTTTCCTAGCCTCGTCGTATGCCTCGTCCACCGCTCTCTGCACGCCGAAGCAAAAGCCCGCCGTCTTAGCGGTGATCACCTGCGGAAGGTTTTTTTTTACAGCATAGAGATTGAGAATGGTCTCCGCGACCTGATCGACTGTGAGGTTCGAGCTGTCCACGAGATGGGCGTCCTCCGCCTGCCGGAGCGGCGCAATCGCTCTTGTCATGTCATTCCGGTCGCGCTCTGCAATGTCCGCACTGATTTTCTCAAGATCAAGATCATCCGGTGCTACATCCGCTCCCTTCTTCTGTCTCTCGAGGTTTTCCAGGTATCTGCGTCTTGCCCGCACTTCGACACTCGCCGTAAGAAAGATCTTGAGCTGTGCATCCGGCAGGACAACCGTACCTATATCGCGCCCGTCCATGACCACATTCTGCTGCTCTGCCAGCTCCTTCTGGAGCTGTGTCATTCTCTCCCGCACCTCAGGCACCGCACTCGTGAGGCTCGCCATGGCACTCACCTCTGCTGTGCGGATAAGGCCTCCCACATTTTCACCGTTCAGCAGGACGATCTGCTCGCCGTCTCTGTATTCAATGGAAATATGCGCATCCCTGCACTTCTCCGCCACCTTTGCACGAAATGCTGCGCTGTCTTTTGCATCCTCCCGGGTGAGCCCTTCGCGGATCATATAGAGCGCCATGGCGCGGTACATTGCGCCGGTATCCACATAGATAAACGAGAGCGCAGCCGCCACCTTTTTTGCGATCGTGCTCTTACCTGCACCTGCAGGCCCGTCAATTGCTATATTGAACGTTCTTTCTTCGGACATAACAACCCCCTGTTATGCACGGCGGCAGGCGGTCCCTGTATGCCGTACACTTCTCTTCTCCTTTGGAATGCAGGGACAAAGTGCCTGCAGACCGCCCTGTCAGTGTGCCGCGGGCGCCTTTGCCGCGCTGCTGCCTGCGAGGTGCCCGGTCGACCAGGCAATCTGCAGGTTGTATCCTCCTGTCAGCGCATCCACATCCAGCACTTCTCCCGCAATGTAGAGTCCCGGCACTTTCCGGCATTCCATCGTGGAGGGATCGACCTCCTTTACAGAGATGCCGCCTCTCGTCACAACTGCCTCATTGAATCCGCGCTTACTGCTGATATGCATGGGCACTGCCTTGATCAAAGAGGCAAGTGCTCTGATCTCCGCACTGTTAAACGTATAGGCCTGCCGCTCTGTTCCCCCCTGCGCGGATGGACGGATGCCAAAGATACCGCCTTCGAGCGCACGGGTATACTGCTTTGCCACAACAGATGCAAGGCGTTCCGGAAAAAGAGGCCGCACGGCATGCACCAGCTCCTTATGCGGCGCCAGGGAGAATTCCCGCTCAAGACGCCTGCAGAGCTGCTCCTCATCCAGCGCAGGCTTCAGGTCAAGCGCCATGAAAAAGCCTTCCGGGAACCTGTCAAAATCGCAGTGCGCTGATGCGGAGAGAATGAGAGGACCCGTCACACCGAAATGTGTGAACATCATCTCTCCAAAGCCGCTGTAAAGCGGTTTCCGCCTTTTGCCGCCGTGACCCTCATCTTTCTCCCATGGCGTCATGGACACCGCCACGTTCTTCAAGGACAGTCCCTGGAGGCTCTCCTCCCAGCCGTCTGCTGTCTCAAGCGGCACAAGAGATGGTGAACATTTCACAACCTCCAGTCCCAGCTCCTCTGCAAACCTGTATCCGTCGCCTGTGGATCCTGTTGAAGGATAGGAGATGCCTCCGGAGGCAAGGATCACAGCATCCGCAGGGATTTTCTCCCCTGTCCTTATAACAACGCCTGCGGCGCGGCCGCTGACACAGGTGATTCTGCTCACCTCCGTGCGGTAAGAGAATTTCACGCCGTTTCTCTGGCAGCAGCGGACTAGTGCTGCAGTCACATCTGAAGCATGGTCAGATTGAGGAAATGCGCGGTTTCCTCTCTCTACCTTGGTGGGGCAGCCGTTATTTTCCAAAAAGCGGATCATCTGCTGCTGATCAAAGTCATAGAGGGCTGAATACAGAAACTTCGGATTGCGCACGACCGAGCGGAAGAAATTCTGCGTATCGCATGCGTTCGTGAAGTTGCACCTGCCCTTGCCGGTGATATAGATCTTTTTGCCGGCCTTCTCATTGTGCTCGAGCACAGTCACCTGTGCGCCGGCTTCAGAGGNNAGCTGCCGCCATAAGCCCTGCGGCGCCGGCACCGATAACAACAATTGTCTTTTTCCTGTTCATCAGATTCCTTCATCAGTACCCGGTCTTTGCGCTGATCTTGTCGCTGATCGCCTGCACCGTGCTGCTCACCTGATAGGAACTGTCGCCGAACAGATACTGATGGAGCCAGACGACATTATCCGTCAGATGAATGGGGATGACACAGGACTGGTCGCCGACAAAAGCAACCGTGCGCAGGCTCTCCTGCGGGATGCCGTCCGTGCCGGTTATGTTGATGCTGCCTGCGCGCGCAGCAAGCGCTGCGATCTCCGTCATGTTGAGCGATGTCTTTACCTTGCTCATCATCATATTGGCGACCTTGATCATGGTGACAGGACCTGCCGCCTTGAGTTTGGCGAACGTCTTGCTCAGCACTTCCTTCTGCCGCTCAGTTCTCTTGAAATCGCCGCCGCTCGTATAGCGGATGCGGCAGTACGCCGTCGCCTGCAGGCCGTTGAGCGTCTGTGTGCCGGCCGCCGTAATCGGCACATATTCTCTTCCGAGTTCCTGCGCCATTGTGGACTGATAATCGTTCAGATAATGGATCTCCTCATCCGTAACATCCATTTCAATCCCGCCGACAGCATCAATGAGGCTGGCAATGCCGTCGAATCCGACAACCGCATAGTCCTGGATATTCAGATCCAGGTTCTGGTTGAGCATGGCCACTGCCTGCTCAGGACCGCCGTAGGCATAGGCGGCATTGGCCTTCTGATAGTTGTCATTTCCGATATCGAGATAGGTGTCACGATAGAGAGAAACCAGCTTGCAGTCCCCTGTCTTGTCATTGATCGATGCGATGATCATGATGTCGCTCCGGTTGTTGCCGGCATCAAGACTGTTGTCGACGGAGTCTACACCAAAGAGAGCGATATTCGTATACCCGGCCATCGTGCCGGTCTCGGTGCTCTTTTTCACCTCGTCGCTGATGTATTTTTTCAAATCCGAGGCAGTGATGCCCGTTCCCTGCATTCCCTTGATCTTCGCGGCGACGAACATCACCGGCAGAAGAATAATAAGAAGAATGATCAGCGGCAGAATATGGTGTCTTTTTCTTCTCTCTTTTTTATGGTCCCTGCGGTCTCTCTTCATCTCTCTTTTTTTCTCGCGCTCAAATGCTCTCTCATCGCGGCCGCTTCTGAACTCGTCCCTGCGGGCATAGCGCTCCCCGCGGCCGCGCAGATGTTCCCTGGCCTCTGTCCTGTCGAAGAGCTTAGCCGTCTCATCCAGAACCCTTTGCCTGTTCTCCTTCTCGAGCGTCTTTTCATCGACACTGGCGCCGTACTCATCTCTTGCCGATTCATCAGAAGAACCGGGGGTATCATCCGTGATTTCCTCTTCGTCAAAAACAAGGGGATCCTTATCCGGATCGCTCTGCAGATCATCTCTGCGCTCTGCGCGCGCATATGCACGGCCGCTTTCGCGCCTGGAACCATATACGTCGTCATCATCTGCCATGCGGCGTCTGCTGTGCGGCTGCGTATCTGCGCCATCCTCCTCGTTTCTCCCACTCTGACGGTGCCTGCCGGATTTGCCCTGGCCTATATGAAGACTTCGCATCGTCTCCTGTTCTACAGCATGTTCGAGATCAAAATCATCGCTGCTGCCTTTTTTATTGTCATCCATCTCACTCATTGCTTGCTTTTGAAAATTCCTCCGTCAGCCATTCGCTTCTCTCATGAAGGAAGGTAATGACTTCCTGCTGCCTCGATGCCAGCCCGGCTTTTTTGTCTGCAAGGCTCTCCTGATCCGCAAAATGATCCCAGCGGACGGCGTCCATAAGGCCGGAGGAGAGTATACGCTCTCCCTCTTCCCGGGCAAAATTCTCTGTCTCTGGTTCAATCTGATCTGCGAACCCGTCAAGACAGATCTGCGCAGCTTCCCTCTGGAAATCCTCGTGCGCACACAGCTTCGCCCACAGTCTGTTGCGGCCGTTGTCATAATAATCCACGCCCGCATACAGTCCATCCGGCTCTGAGAGGTATGCATCCAGATCGCCCGAGCCGCCTGAACCGCCCAATGCCTTGTCGTAATCCCAGGCCGGTCCCGCGAACATTTTCGTGCTCACAGCATCATCCGGCTTTACAATGAACTGGCTTGAATAGACGGCATCCAGATTCTTTGTGATCTCCTCGATCAGGTATTTTCTGGCAAAAGAGTCGGTGTCAATATAATCCGCATAATACCTGCCCGTCCCGGGATTGACGCCGTTCTCACTGTACAGAGCGGTCTCAAATTCCTGATACAGGGCAGAAATGTAGGATATCTGCCGCTTCGTCGCATATTCCGGCGACTTGAGGACAAAACATGCGCCGTTCTGCGTCTCAAAGCCACTGGGGGCCGCTTCATATCTGTCCTCCAGATCCAGCTGGAACAGATAGCCGCCCGTCTCATCCGCCGGCTCATGCTCCGCATTCACTCCGCGGATTTCTATACCGTTTTCTTCTTCGTCAAAAGCCTCTCCTGTACCATAAGTACCCTCATTCATCTCTTCCGTCAGATCCTCAAGGTTTCTGACATCGACGCGCTGCGGACTGATCTGCGCCTTCTCTCCCAAGAGATAATTGCCGGCATAGATGCCGTTCAGATACAGATCCACGTAATCCATCTGCACAGCATACCGCACCTTCAGCTTTTCTGCCATATGATATGTGATGCGGTTTCGAAGAAGAGATGTATCCGGTGCATTTGCAATGAGCACCCAGCTCCTGCTCGCACCGAAGCCAAAAATATCTGCCTTCTCATCCAGCGATAATTTATAGCTTTTTTTGTCATAGTCCGTAAAGGAGGCATTGCCGCGACAGTGTATATCACGGATATCCCCTGCGAACTGAAGATTCCCCTGTGCGTCATAAAGAGCATAGGAGCCGTTCTCCCTGTTGCCCTTCTCTGCGTGAATATAATCCATGCTGCCGGAAGCTGTGTTGATAAAGAGCGTCGCCACGCTGTCCGAGTGCAGCACCATAATCTGATAGTCCTGTGTGCCCTGGGGAAGAACTGCTGTCAGAGTGTGCGTTCCATCCCCTACCCCAAAGGCATCCCCAACATGAAAATGCTGCCCGTCAACCAGAATCTCTGAGGCCGCGCTGAAGTTCCAGTACAGCGCATTCTCCATGCCTGACGGAACGAACAGACACCACGCGTTATTGAGCTCGCTGTACCACCAGCGCACTGCGCGCACCTGGTCTGTATAGTCTCCGGAAGACGGTTCCAGCTCTACTGTAAAGACGTCCTCCGGCAGGTCCTTCTTCCCGGCCTTTATGCCGGATGCAGCTTTGGAATTTGTCTGCATGGATCCCGCACTTACTCCGGAATCTCCTTCGTCTTCCGTTGATCCAGCTGCTGCATCCTGCGTCTGCGTACCGTCCGCAGCGGACCAGGAGGCGTCTTTCTGCACATTCTCTGCCGCCCCGGAGTACCCGAGAAGTGAGAGGCTGATCAACGTAATGACAGCAGCTGCAGCTATAGGAACGATGTGAGGTCTGAGCCGGCTCATCTGTTCGCTTTCTCTCTCTTTTTGAGGCAGACAATAAATCCGACAAGTCCTGCCAGTGAGATGAGCTCACTCGCTCTCCAGCTGAGAGGCTCCTCGAAGCGGAAGCTGATCGTCCCGTCATAGTCCTGCGGAATGTCGGCGCGAAGCCTTCCGTTATCTCCGGCTTCAGTCGAAAGTTCCGTCCCATCCTGTGCATACACGTGGTATCCGGGATAGTTAAAAACAAAGAGGTCGACGTACGATGCCGCCCCCGTCTCATTCTTTACCTGAACAGTTCCGGAGATCGGTCCGTCCGATACGACGGATGCCTGTACGCCGTCCGGCGCCTCCGGCTGTCTGCCGCTCTCGCCAAAGACCAGGGCAGAGTTACAGCCATCCGGCAGATACTCCGGATTGTCAATGTAGTGATCTGCCGGAATATCGTAGGCATACTCGCCTTCTACTGTGGCATTTTGTTTGGACAGCATTCTGTTGCTCTCGATAAAGGTCACTGCGCAGACCAGCACCAGAAAGGCAGCAGCGACTTGCTTTCCGAATTTGTCATTCAGCTCCAGCACATCCAGAAGGAACAAAACCAACAGGAACTGCGTCCCGATCTCGAAGAAACGGAAGCAGAACTGGATATTCCCGATGATGTGGTATACAGCGGGCAGATAAATCCGCAGAAAGCGGTAGAACTGCGCACTTGATGTCACAATGACACAGAAGAGCATCATGACAGACAGCACGCCGATCTCCCTGTGCCTCTTCTGTTCCCTGCCCTTGAGCAGAAGATAAAGGGAGACAACAAGAATAAAAGCAGCTGCTATGCCGTAGCCGGTAGGTGACTTGCCCACCATGCCGAAGTCTTCTCCGGATCCCAGCGGATCAAAGTCCAGCTCGAACTGGGACGGCAGGAAGACGGCACGCCTGATCAGGTTGCTGCCTGTGCCGCTGCTGATGCCGATCGCCCCTCCCGCATAATACGTAAGGAACGGATAGATGAACCATATAGTGAGAAGAACCGTCATTCCCGCGAATTTCAGCAGCTGCAGGAGTCTTTCTCTGGTAAAGGTCTTCTTCCCCATGAGAATAAAGAAGGGAACGGCAAACCAGATCACAATGATGATGGAGAGTACATGAGAGAGCGCAATGCCTGCTGCACCGATCGTCAGAGGGACCCACGACTTCTTTATCGTCTCATCGTGATAGAGATACCAGAAGCCCAGAATCAACAGGGGCAGGAAGGCCATCGCCGCGTATTCTCCTACTGCGGCCCTGTGATAGACATCCACCAGTCTGTAGAAGGAGAGCGTGTAAATCCCGCAGCCCGCCAGAGCAAGCCTTTGCTTCTTCTCCCCAATAATGTACGAGACATGATAAGCTGTCCGCATCGTCAGTGCCGTCATGAGGGCGATATACACCTTGTATGTGAACTGAAGGGGATAGCCCAAGAGTTTGAGCACCGCGGAAGGCAGCAGAAAGAGATTGCAGTAAGTGATGCCGAGCGGATACCCGTAGTCATTGAACCAGTACGGATCCATGCGCACCGGGAACTGCCCTGCGCGCAGTCCCTCCGCCAGCGAATAAATCCTCTGCAGATGAAAACCGAGATCATCCCCGTGCTGCTGATATACTGTGAAGCACGGCAGCATGGCAAAGAAGAAGATAAAGGCCATGCCGGAGATCATAAGTGCATTCTTCCTGCACAGCTCAGCCGTATCCTTCCTTCTGAACAAAAGAACATAAATGACAAGATCAGCGCATGCCAGCCAGAACAGAAGCGTCAGCGTCCTGTTTGCCGCGGTGAGTGTGGGGATGTACTGCACATCCACTCCTCTGATCAGAAGATACCCATCCGATTCGCTTGAGAGAGAGCCGCCGATCTGAATCTGCGTGTGGCTGCCATTGACATTGAAGCGGTAAGAGACACTGTGCTCATCCGGGTACAGCCGATAGGTGTCGCCGTTCACACCCAGGATATCGTCATCCACGGATTCAATCGACACAGAGGACATGCCGGGTGTCGCCGTCGTCTCGTACTGCATGGTCATGCGGTAGATGCCGTCATGGAGCTGCATCTGCGGCGTGCAGACCTTCTTGTTGGTTCCCGCATAGCTGTTGTTGTCTACATAACCGGAAGGCGTGGGGTCAATTTCGTCCCCCTGCAGCACGAGATCTGCCGTCGTATAAGCTCTGTTGTCACTGTAATTCTTATAGCTGCGAAAACACAGCGCCAGAACAGCCAGCTCCGCAATCAAGAGAATGATACATACCGCTTTTTTCGTTGTTTTCATATATACCTCTCGGTGCCGCTCTCAGCACCCCGGGGCGAAATCCGCGCAGGTGTTTTCGCCGAAGGGATTATACAGTTGATGCCGCCACCTGTTCACTCCACGCAAAAGACATCCGGACGAATTGTATCATGATCGCCCTGTTCTGTGAATGGGGCAGGCTTTCGCCGCCCTCACTGGGAAATTCCGAAGGAGAGCGCCATCCATTCAAGCCGCGTCGAATAGAACTCTGCCAATTGCTTCACTTCCTGCAGAAATGCAGCGTTTCGTTCGCCGTCCGTCTGCAGGTCCGGATATTTGTTCCAGCGGATGTTGTTCATCAGGGCGGAACGAATAATCGTCTGTGTCTGCTGCTGCAGATAGTCCATCGCCTTTTCTTCCGCGCCCTCAGAAAGAAATGTGCGGTATTCGTCCTTCGCCATATCGCGGAAATCCTCGTGCAGATACAGCCCGTACCACAATCCTCTGTCATCCTTTTCCAGCGCCGCGTATAAAGCCTGCGGCTGCCGGAGATAATAAACATCATCTCCGGAAAGAACAACATTGCCAAAGGACATATCATAATCCCATCCGGGACCCGGGATAAATTCCTTCTTTACGTCATCGGGCTCCTTGATGATGTACTGGCTGGTATAAGAGCTGTCCATATTCTTGGAGAGCTCCTCCAGGATATATTTGCGACAGAAGGCGTCCGTATCAATAAAGTCCTGATAACATTCGCCCTGCCCGTTGTATCCGCTGTCGGAATACAGTGCTTCCTCGAATCGCTCGAATAAGTCTCCAATATAGTGCACCTCATCCTCTGTCGCATATTCAGGGCTCTTAAGGACCAGATTATGGTTCATAGACGTCTGAAAGTAAGAATACTCGTCATCAAGACGGTAATCCACCTCATATTCCAGAAGATACCCGCCCGTGAGATCAGACGGCTCCTCCTTGAGCGCTGTGCTCTCCGTCTGATAAGCGCCGTAATCATGCGTCTCCTTCACCGTCGAGGCTTTCTTCATCTCCTTGGATAATCCGGAATACCCGTTCATCTCCTCTGTCTCTTTATCCAGGTCCCGGATATCAACGCGGTCCGCTTCCACTTCCACCTTCTCACTGAGGAGGTAGTTGCCCTGGTACTCTCCGTTCAGATACAGGTCCACATAGTGCGCCTGCGTCTGGAACGGGATCTTGAGAAGGTCCGCCAGATAGTTTGCCAGCATATTGCGCTCAAGAGACGGATCAAAATCATTGGCGATCAGAATCCACTTCTTCGCAGCCCCCATGCCAAGAAGGTCTGCCTCATCGGCGAGCTTGATCCGGTAGGGCTTCTTCATGGAATCATTGAAAGTTGAATTTCCCCGGCACTTGAGATCGCTGACTTCACCGGCATAGAGAATGCTCCCGTTTTCGCTTTTCAGGACGATCTCTCCGCTCTCGGAATTGTTTTTGTCCGCCTGAATATAGTCGTTTTCACCTGAACGGGTAGTCAGAAAAAGCGAAGGAATGCTGCGCGAGCGCATCACATTGACTCTGTATACCTCTTCCTTTCCGCCTTCCGGCGTTACCCTTAACGTGTGAACTCCGTCCGCCAGCTGAAAATAATCGCCATCATGCACATTCTGTCCGTCCACCGTGACATTCTCAGCGGTGTTGAACTCCCAGCGCAGCTCTTTATCGTGTATGCCGGAAGGCAGGAAGAAGTAGTATTCATCGCTGAAATCGCTCTTCCACCAGTAAATTCTGGATGTATCCGCCGCATAGCTGAGCGGATTATCTCCGTCATAAAGCGCAGCCGTAAAAATCTCGGAAGGGCTTTTCTCATCACTTCCTTCCGCTCCCGTGCTCTCATCATCCTCTCCCACGGGATCAGCTGCGGCCAGCACGCTCTCTGCCGCCCGCCGGACTCTGCCAATATTACGCTTCAGCCATGCGCCGGGCAGAGCAAAGGCGGCTGTCAGAAGAAGGACAGCTGCCAGAAAGAGCAAATATTGAGTTGTCCTCCAGTGTGAATGCTTCATACTATGAAAACATTAAGAGGAGCGGACTTCTCCGCTCCCCTTATGTATTGATCTGCTGTAACAATTTGTTCAGCACTCCCATTTGGAATTGCACGGCTTTTCGGGGATGCTTAACAACGGTCAATGACTCACTTATTATAGTTGACGATGTCTGCAAAATCAGCCTTGAGCGATGCGCCGCCTATGAGGCCGCCGTCGATGTCAGGCTTAGCGAGCAGCTCTTTGCAGTTGGAGGGCTTCATCGATCCGCCGTACTGAATGCGGATCTTCTCAGCTGTCTCCTGATCATAGATCTCCGCAATGCACTGACGGATTGCGCCACAGACTTCCTCAGCCTGATCAGCCGTCGCTGTCTTTCCAGTGCCAATGGCCCAGATAGGCTCATAAGCGATGACCATGGAAGCAGCCTGCTCTGCAGTTACATGCTGAAGATCAGATTTGATCTGCAGACGGATCCAGTCCAGTGTAACGCCGGCCTCTCTCTGCTCGAGAGTCTCGCCGCAGCACAGAATCGGTGTGAGGCCGTGCTCAAATGCCTTCAGAACCTTCTTGTTCAGGAATGCGTCATCTTCCTTGAAGTACTGGCGTCTCTCAGAGTGACCGATGATGACGTACTTGGCCCCCGCATCAACGATCATGTTCGGTGCAATCTCACCTGTATATGCGCCGCTCTCCTCGATGTACATGTTCTCAGCGCCGACTGCAACATTGGTTCCCTTTGTGGCCTCCACAACAGGAACAATGTCGATGGCCGGAACACAGTAAACAACGTCGACATCCGGATTGTTCACGAGGGGCTTAAGGAGCTCAACGAGTGCCTTAGCCTCGCTCGGGGTCTTGTTCATTTTCCAGTTGCCGGCGATAATCTTTCTTCTTGCCATGATAACCCTCCCTGAATACATATCTATATCATCCCGGCACCTGCGACGTCAGATGATGTCATCTGCGCGGCAGCGCCGGGATTCTGCGATGCGCCTGCAGGCAGTGCTAAAGCTCATATCTGGCTGCAGCCGTGTGCGCGTTCTGTTCAGCCACTCAGTCCTTGTCGTCTGCCGCTGCTACACCCGGAAGCTCCTTGCCCTCGAGGAACTCAAGGGATGCGCCGCCGCCAGTGGAGATGTGTGTGATCTTGTCGTGGAAGCCCATCTGGTTGGCAGCTGCTGCGGAATCACCGCCGCCGATGATGGTTGTTGCGTCGGAATCAGCAAGTGCCTGTGCAACAGCTCTCGTGCCTGCAGAGAGGACAGGGTTCTCGAATACGCCCATAGGTCCGTTCCAGACAACTGTCTTCGCATCGGCAACAGCCTTTGCATACAGCTCTCTCGTCTTCGGTCCGATATCCATGCCCATCTTGTCGGCCGGGATCTTGTCGATATCAACGACTTCTGTCTTGATCTCAGGATCGTCGATGGGATCCGGGAAGTGATCCGTGATCACGGCATCAACGGGCAGAAGGAGACGCTTGCCGAGCTTGTCGGCCTTCTCCATCATCTCCTTGCAGTAGTCGATCTTCGTGTCGTCAACAAGAGATGTGCCGATCTCATATCCCTTTGCCTTCTCGAAGGTATATGCCATTCCGCCGCCAATGATCAGCGTATCGCACTTCTCAAGGAGATTACTGATAACGTTGAGCTTGTCTGCTACCTTTGCACCGCCGAGGATGGCAACGAAAGGACGAACCGGATTCTCAACTGCTTGGCCAAGGAACTTGATCTCCTTCTCCATCAGGTAACCGACAACGTGAGGTCCCTTGATGTACTTGGTCACACCGACGTTGGAGCAGTGTGCTCTGTGTGCGGTTCCGAACGCATCGTTTACAAAAACATCTGCGAGAGAAGCCAGATCCTTGGAGAACTCGTCTCCGTTCTTTGTCTCTTCTTTTCTGTAGCGGGTGTTCTCAAGAAGAACAACATCGCCATCCTTCATTGCGGCGACTGCAGCTCTTGCGTTGGGGCCTACGACCTCGGGATCAGCTGCGAACTTCACCTCTTTGCCAAGGAGCTCAGAGAGTCTCTTTGCAACAGGAGCAAGTGTCTTGGAAGGCTTGTCCTCTTCTGTCTTGATCTTGCCGAGATGGGAGCAGAGGATAACCTTTCCTCCGTCCGCGATCAGCTTCTTAATAGTGGGAAGAGCTGCCACGATGCGGTTGTCATCCGTGATCTCGCCATTCTTGAGCGGAACGTTGAAATCGCATCTGCAGAGAACTCTCTTTCCCTTTACATTGATATCGTCAATGGTCTTCTTGTTCAGTGCTGCCATAAAAACGATTCCTTTCCGGCCGTCGATTATGTACGGCCTTGACAAACTGTCGGCACCCATCCCAACTGTTGCGGAACATACCAGGGTGCTGAACGATGAAAAAACCGGGGTCCTGGCCCACGAAAGGCCGGGACCCCGGTAAAGTATTGCTTATTCAGCTGTACTCAGATCTTCAGATTATTTTGCGATCAGAGAACCGAAGTGCTTGATGGTGCGAACCATCTGGCTTGTGTAGGAGTTCTCGTTGTCATACCATGCAACAACCTGAACGAGTGTATCGCCGTTAGGCATAGGCAGAACCTTTGTCTGTGTTGCATCAAAGATAGAGCCTGCTGTGCTGTTGATGATATCGGAGGAAACGATCTCGTCATCGTTGTACTCGAAGGACTCTGTCTCTTCCTTCTTAGCCTGAGCATTTACCTGATCAACAGTAACAGCGCCCTTAACTACAGCATCAAGAATTGTTGTGGAACCAGTAGCTGTAGGAACACGCTGTGCAGCACCGTTGAGCTTGCCGTCGAGTTCAGGAAGAACAAGGCCGATAGCCTTTGCAGCTCCGGAAGAAGCGGGAACGATGTTCATGGCAGCTGCTCTGGATCTTCTCTTGTTGCCCTTTCTCTGAGGTCCNNCCGTCGAGGATCATCTGATCGCCTGTGTAAGCGTGAACAGTGGTCATGAAGCCGGACTCGATGGGAGCGAGATCATTCAGAGCCTTAGCCATAGGAGCAAGGCAGTTGGTTGTGCAGGATGCAGCAGAGATGATCTGGTCATCAGCTGTCAGAGTGTTGTGGTTTACGTTGTAAACGATGGTCTTGAGGTCCTTGCCTGCAGGAGCGGAGATAACAACGTGCTTAGCACCTGCATTGATGTGAGCCATGGACTTCTCTTTGGATGTGTAGAAGCCTGTGCACTCAAGAACTACGTCGATGTCAAGCTGCTTCCAGGGAAGATTAGCGGCATCCTTCTCCTTGTAGATCTCGATCTCCTTGCCGTTTACGATGATGGAATGATCTGTAGACTCTACAGTTCCGTTGAAGCGGCCGTGTGTTGTATCATACTTCAGAAGATATGCCAGCATATCAGGGGAAGTAAGATCGTTGATGGCTACGATTTCATAACCGTCAGCGACGAACATCTGTCTGAATGCAAGACGGCCGATACGGCCAAAACCATTGATAGCTACTCTTACATCTGCCATTTCAGTTTCCTCCTAGAAAAACCTGTGGTGAACAAATCTGACCTGCCATCCGGCCGATATGCATATCGCCGAAAAAGATTGTCAAATTTTTGTCAGCGTTTATACTATACCGCATAAGGGGCTTCTTTTGCAATAGTCAGTTGTGCACCATTGTTCAATAACTAAGTTATTTTCACATAAACAGAGGAAAATGTCTATGATTACACGCGATGATCACGTTCACAGTTCATTTTCAAGCGACTGCACCTCCCCGATGGAGGAGCAGGTGCGCGCCGCCATAGCGGCGGGGCTGACCGAAATCACCTTTACAGAGCATCTTGACATGGATGCGCCCTATACGAATGTTCCTGCGGGTGAGGCACTGGACTTTCGCATCGACTATGATGCGTACCGGGAAGAGCTGAATTTTCTGAAGGTGCGCTATGCGGACCGCATACAGATCCACATGGGACTGGAGCTTGGACTGAATGCATCGCTCTCTCCTGCCCTTGAGGAGTACGTGCGGACACACAGATTTGACTATATCATCGGATCCACCCACTCCTGCGGCGGAATGGATCCCTATTATGATTCCTTTTTTGAGGGGCGAACGGCTGAACAGGCTTTCCGGGCTTATTTTGAAACGGCACTGGCGAACGTGAAGACCTGCCCGTTCTTTGACAGCTACGGGCATCTGGATTATGTACTGCGCTATGGTCCGGACAAGGCAGACGGCTCCGATGAACAGCACACCGCTGAATATTACTACGCCCTCTTCGGAGATCTGATCGACCCCATCCTGTACGAACTGATCCTGAACGGCAAAGCCCTTGAGCTCAACACAGGCGCACTCTCCCGCGGCTTTCCGGAGCCGAACCCCTGCGCGGCAATTCTCCGCCGCTACCACGACCTCGGCGGCGTGATGGTCACGGTCGGCTCCGACGCCCACACACCTGAGAACATAGGCGCGCACATGGACACCGCCGCCCGCATACTGCACGGCTGTGGGTTCGACAGTTACTACTCCTTTGAAGAGAGAACCCCCATCCGCCACCCGCTGTGAACCGTTCTATTTTCAGAATGTCACTTCGCCGTCATGGCTCAGAAGCGATACATTAGTGATCTTATCGAGCTTCGAGATCTCATCGACGAGCTTCTCCCCGTCCTTCACGCGCAGCTCAATGACGAGGTCCACCTTTCCTTTGGAGACGGTCTTTGTCTTGATCGTATAGTACCTGGTGTGCTGCTCCACAGCCTTTGTGATGCTCTCTGTGACGCCCTCAGCGCTCTCGCCGTCAACCACGAGGATCATAGGTGCCTTTGCAACCGGCATTCTGTCGAGAACGAACAGAACAAGCGTAACCAGGAGAGAGGTGAGAATTGCGATCTCGACAAGCCCAGCGCCGCAGATGATGCCGACACCGATGGACCAGAACAGGAAGATCAGATCAAGCGGATCCTTGATCGCTGTCCTGAATCTTACGATAGAGAGTGCACCGACCATTCCGAGAGAAACAACAACGCTCGACTGAATTGTCAGGATGATGCCGGATGTGAGAATCGCCATGGCGACAAGAGAGATATTGAAGTTCTTGGAGTAGAACGTTCTTCTCGTCATGATCCGGTAGCAGAAGAAGATGTACAGGGCGATGATCGTCGTCAGCGCCAGCACCACCAGAATCTGTGTGGTGGACATCTCTACAGTGGAAAATCCCTGCAGGAAGGACTTTTTGAATACATCTGAAAATTTCATCGGTTTTTCTCTCCTTGTATGTTGAATCGCTGTGGCGTCAGCCGCTGCACATCAGAGTGCATAATGGCGGCAGAGATAATACTTTGAAAATGTCTCCTGTCTCATACTGCGCATCTGAATCGCATGATAGATGTGATCCGGAATGTATTCATCGTACTTGACTTCCAGAAGTTCCTGTCCAAGCGGCATGATCGGGCGCTTCGGCATATCCGGGTCAAAGAACATGTCCCAGTGGCTGCTGGAGCAGATCTGCATGTCAAATGTCACGCGGACATTGCCGTTGGCGCAGATAAAAGGCTTTCTCAGATACTCAACGACCACCTTCGGCTCGAAGCGCTGCGTCTTTTTCAGCAGAATGAAGCGGTTGAGAAGCGGAGGGAAATCTCTGGAGACATTAATGTCCGAGGTTACATCGCACAGCGCATCCATCTGATCTCTTGTGATCAGGCAGGCCTTTTTCTGGATCATGCCGCCTTCCTTGCGCTTGCACTCCAGGCTTATCCTCTCATCGCTCAGCTGATAAGTCCGGATTCTCCATTTCTCCCTGGGGCTGGTGCCGTCCTCGTTCTCAAACATACAGCTGTTCTTCCAGTCGTCGAGGTAGATGCTGCGGATCAGATAATCTCCGTTCTCATCCGCATGCGGATCCGGCTCCATCACCGCGCGCAGCCGCACACCCAGCTCCGCGAGCTCAGCATCCGATACAAGGTACTTAAGCTCGTGGCGGAATTTCGGCCTCGCGCCGTCCTGGGTGTCAATATTAGCAGTCAATGCTGTCATTATCTTCATCACTCTTCTGTCCGTCCGGTAACAGTCTCAATGATTAAGTCTGTAATCGATCACAGCCATGATGACCGTACAGATAATCATGAACCCAAGAGATGCAATACCTGCCATTCCTCTGTCCTTTCCTTCCTGTGCCGCGCGTTTGCGGCAGTGCCGTCTTGGTCGTTCAGCTCATTTTGCAGTTTCTTTACATGGTGTTAACCATTGCTTAACTCATTTTTAAGTTTTGCAGAATTTGTGCGTTTTGACAAGTATTTTTTCAAAATTATGTTAACCCGCACAAAAATCCCGACTCTAAGGCATGCCGCTCCGCATGGAATAGTTTTTATGTCTGTACAGTAATGCGCCCATCTCCTGCCAAATGCGTCGCAATCTCCTGCGAAAACCGGTCAGTAAATATTCCGGGCGTAAGGACTGTCTTCTCCGTCGATCCAGACCTGATCAAAGAGTGCCTTTCTCTTGGAGAGCCACTCCACCTGCTCACCGGCATAGGCAGCGGTAAAGCCCTCCTCCTTCCCGTAGCGGATGTCGTCCATGTTCCAGGAGGACGTCATCTGTGCGATGAGCGCAGGCGCCTCCGAAGAAATCACGGTGCCCACTGTGTCGGAGAATTTGTCTTTATACCACTGCACAACACGCGCGTGGAATTCGGGATGCAGGTCATCCAGCGTCTGATACCAGCCGGGAAGTCTTGCCCCATGCGTGTAGTCGTAGCGGATATCATCGTAGTATTCATCCGTCATCGCCTTGTCGTAATCCCACACGACGCCGCTGTAGAGCTTGTCGTCTCCCCTGTTCTTTCTCATGAACAGGCTCCCGTCCGTGTAGTCATGCCGGTCAAAGAAGTCCTGAATCAGATAATTCAGGGCGAAGCTGTCCGTGTCAATGTAGTCCGTATAGGATTTCCCTGTATCCGGATTGATGCCGTTCTCCGCATAAATCGCCTTTTCAGCTTCCCGGCACAGACGGGCGTTGTAGTCCACCTCTTCTTTGTCCGCGTATTTTGTCGACCGGATGGCAATTAACTTATTCGGCGTTGTAAAATACCCGTATTTGGTATCCGGATCTACCTCCATGCCAAATGTCTGAAATTCGAGCAGGTAATCGCCCGTAATGTCATCGATGTTGTACTTCTGGTTGAAATAACGCTCTACAAGGCCGTCTGCGTCTGTCTCGCTCGTGGAGACAGAGGGCACCTCATCCGGCGTCGGCACCGGCTTGATCGTCTCCACCCGTGTCGACTTGAAATCTTTCTGCGTACCGTTCTCTGTCGCCAGATTCTGCGTCAGCAGGTAGACGCCCACATATTCCCTGTTGATATAGACATTGGCATAATTACCGGTGGGCTGATCCTTAACGCCCATCTGAACTGCCGTGTCATAGACGAGCTTGTTGCGGATCTGAGAGAGATCCATGCAGTTGGAGATGATCGTCCACCGCCTCTGCGCAGAAAGGCCAAGGAGCGAGGCATCCTCCGTGAGCGTCAGATTGTAGGATTTCTTATCCTGTGACCAGGTCGAATTGCCATGTCCGGACATCTTCACGATTCCCTGATAATTCACCGACTGGTCATCATAGAGAATCTTTACCAGTGCGCCCTCTTCGTTTTCCTTGCTTGCATTGAGCGTATCCATGCTGCCGCTCGCCGTGTCAATCACGATGCAGGGAACCCCTTCCGCACAGCGCACGCGAAGCACACGCTCGTCCAACCGGTTGCCCAGTGCATCGCCGAGGACGATCTCATGATCGGCTGCAGAATCCAGTGCTTTGATCTGATCTCCGTCTTTGTAATACTGGCCGTCGATCAGACAGTTCGTTCCTGTCGGGAGATCAACGGACCACTCCCCATCCGTCATGCCGTAGGGAAGGAAGAACCACTCTGTGTCGTCCATTGTCTCAAATCCGTTGACAGACACCTCGGGATCATTCGTCAGATACAGGTTGATCTGGCGGATGTCTCCAGCCATGGATGCCTCAACGTATTTCATCCGGTCTCTGGCAGCACTGAAAATAATGCCCAGCGTCATACCGACGAGTGTGATGAGAAATATTCCCAGCCCTCTTCTCTTTAATCTGCGATTCATATGCTGTCTCCTGTTTCGTCGTACGCAGACAGTTAATTCCTATACTCCCGCCTCTCTAATGGCATCATGCACCGATACTCCGACACGGCACCAATATCGGTTTGAAAATAACGCATCGGCATCCATTTCAGACTTTTTTCTCGATGCTTCCCCCCAGCAGTATGTGATCACCCTCATAAAAAACAGCGCCCTGCCCCGGCGTAATCGCTCTCACCGGTGCATCAAAAACTGCCTTGATCTCATCCGCCCCGATCTTTTCGAGTGTGCAGGAGGCAGCCTTCATGCCATAGCGGATCTTGCCCTCCGCGCGCACCTGAACACCTTCCGGAAGGTCCGGTACAGCCATGTAATTGATCCCGCGAAGTGTCAGCTCCCGGCCGAACACATCCTCATTTTCCCCGATGAAAACATTGCCTGTTTCCGGATCCAGCCCCGTCACAAAGACGGGATGCCCCATTGCGATGCCAAGGTGCTTTCTCTGGCCTACCGTATAATGCGTAATGCCCTTGTTCGGTCCAAGATCTCTCCCGTCCCTGTAGATGAATCTTCCAGGCTTGGGCACCCTCTCCCCCGCCTGCCGGTCCACGAAGCCTGCATAGTCATCGTCGGCGACGAAGCAGATCTCCTCGCTGTCTGGTTTATTCGCGACAGGGAGGTGATTCTCCCTGGCGATTCTGCGGATCTCCTCTTTGTGGTAGTCACCGACCGGCATCAGTGTATGTGCCAGCTCATCCTGCGTGAGGCGGTACAGCGCATAGGTCTGGTCCTTCTTCGCGGTCACGGAGTTGCGAACGCTGAATCTCCCATTGGGAAGTCGTTCAATCCGCGCATAATGCCCTGTTGCAATGTAGGATGCGCCGATCTCCTCCGCCTTCTGCAGAAGAGCCTCCCACTTGACATACCTGTTGCACGCGATGCAGGGATTCGGCGTGCGGCCCTTCAGATACTCCTCCACGAAGTAATCAATCACCTTCTTCTGGAAAATATCGCGAAAGCCGATCACATAATAAGGAATCCCGATCACATCACAGACTCTTCTCGCATCCTCAACAGCACTCTGTCCGCAGCAGCCGCCCTCTCTCTCCATCTGAAGGGAGCACGCCGCATCCCAGACCTGCATTGTGACGCCGACCACTTCATATCCCTGTTCTTTCAGCAGCAGGGCGGCCACTGATGAATCCACGCCGCCGGACATGCCTACAACAACTCTCTCTGCCATCGATCCTCCAAAACGCAATTATCGTAATGAGATAATCTTTTATTTTCAATGCTAATTATTAAGAAGTGTCCAATTATTATCATCAATTTGGACATTTGTTCTCAATTGTGACATGCAGATTCTGTATAGACAGGATTGCGCATCTTCTTCCTCCTGCTGTGCGCAAACCAAAAAGGCGGTACCGGTATTACACTTTCCCCGACACCGCCCGCAGATCCATGCATCCGCAAGTGAAACATAACAGCCCGGGTCCCACACATCACTTGAACGTGCAGAACTCTGACTTGACATAGCCTTCCTGCCCTTTATAGCTGATCTTTGACCATCCGTTCGCATCGTAGGAGAGCACATCCACCGAATCGCCCGGATAGAGCATGCCCAGCTGCTCCGCAGACGTGCCTGCACCCTTGCGGACAGCTACCGTCTCCTTTGCGGTTGCCTTTGTCGGATTCGACACGCCGGAAGAAGAAGCCGCGCTCTCCGACTGTGTACTGGAGCCTGCATCCGATGCGCTCTCTGATGAAGATGAACTGCCGGCGTCAGTGCTCTCAGAGGAGGATGCATCCGAAGAAGAATCATCAGTGGAGGCTTCAGCTGCCTCCGTGCCGCCTTCCGCAACTGCCTCCGTATCTCCTGCCGCCGCGTCCTCTGTCGAACCGCTTCCGCTCAGCGCAGCCAGTCCCTCGCCGACCTTGACATTGATGCTGTTGGAGAATTCATCCAGATAGGTGACAAGGTCAGGATTGGCGTTAAGGAGATCATTGTATTCCTTGGTCACCGTATTGTTGAGATCGACGACATCATCTGCGACAGACACCTTCTGGATGTAATCCGTCACATCCGCATCCTGCTCCTCATCCGTATTGAGATAAAGAGAGCCGTCATCCCGTGTGCAGACGTACATAGTCTGCATGCCGGGCACCTCCCAGTCATGGTCCTTGAACTTCATCTTCGTATAGACATACGCGACATAAGAGCCGCTGACCGGCCCCGGTTTAGTGTAAACCGTGATGTCTGAATATGAGTCTATGTTGTCTGCGATGGCCTCGATTCTGATCTTCTCTTCATCCGAAAGAGAGGAGCAGAGGGAGCTGATCGTGTCCGTATCACCGTCTGCCAGTGCGTCGTAGTACTGCTTCATCAGCTTGTTGACATCGCTGTGTGCGTTCTTCTCCATCACGATGTCCATCTGCTGCGCCGTCGACGCCGCAGCCGCTGCAGCTTCCTTCTTATGCGCACGGCGCATGCCGACAGCGATCACGCCGGTAAGAAGAACCGCGATCAGCAGAACGACAGGCATGATTACCCTTGCGTAACGGGAGAAGAATATATTGAGCGCGTAGGCATTTCGAGAGGAATCTCCGCGGCCGCGGGATCTTCCCGCACGGCCGTGGGTCTTCTGACTTCTTTTCCTTGCGCTGACCGCGCGGCTCCTTTGTTTCTGAACCTTCTCTTGTCTTCCCTTGCGCGATGACTGTTCCCTCTCCGGCTCCCTGTATGTACGCTCTTCCTGTACCTGTTCCGCTGCCTCTGTGTATACGCGCTCTTCCTGCCCCTGTGCAGTCTCTTCTGCGTATATGCGCTCTGCCTGTCCTGATTCTGTCTCCTCTGTGTATGTGCGCTCTGCCTGGATCTGTGTATTCTGCGGCAGGTTCTCCTGCCCATTCACGGCAGAAAAATCTCTCCTGCCCTGTTCATTGTTGTTATCCTTCATATCTCCACCCGGAAATACAGGTAATTGTCAGGCACCTCATCCCGAATTGCTTCCGAAGACGCCGCAATTCTTCAATAATAAGCGTCCAGAGGCGCGGAACAATTACAAATATAGACAGCAGGCCGCAGCCTGCAATACGATTCAAAGCTAAAAACCGGATGTGTGCGTCATATATAGGGTAATCCCCGACACATACATCCGGCTCCTCAGCACGGTATTCGTGCACGAGCTATGCGACCGACAGGAATCGAACCTGCATCAAAGGCGTCGGAGGCCTCCGTTTTATCCGTTAGACTACGATCGCATGCCGCAGCACCCGGGCTCCGGGCGCTACGGACAGTATATTAACATAGATAGGCTTTGCGGTCAAAACCTTTTCGGCCGGACACGCCGGCCGCATCTTTATTTTCAACAGGACGAACGGCCGGTGTACTCTTTTCCAGTCGGATGTGCCGGCCGGGAGCCGGCTGCACCGGTCAGTCAAGTGAATCGATCAGGTTCAGGCTGTGCTCCTCGTTCATCTGGTCGCACATATCAAGGAACTTGTCCAGAGGAACGTTGTTCAGCTGCTTGTTGCCGCGGATATTGATGGAGACGGTGTTCTCCGCGCACTCCTTGTCGCCGAGAACGAGAATGTAGGGATCCTTGTAGTTCTTGAACTTCTTGATCTTCGTCTTCATATTCTCGTCGCTGTAGTCAGCCTCGACGCGGACATCATTGTCCATGAGGAGCTTCTCGACCTTCTTCGCATACTCGTTGTGCTCCGCTCTGATCGGAACGATGCCGACCTGGTAAGGAGAGAGCCAGAACGGGAAGTTGCCCTTGAAGTTCTCTGTGATGATGCCGATGAATCTCTCGAGAGATCCGTAGATGGCTCTGTGCAGGACAACAGGCATCGCCGTGCCGCCGTCCGCTGTCGTGTAGGTCAGGCCAAAGTTGTGCGGCAGCTGGAAATCAAGCTGAACGGTGCCGCACTGCCACTCTCTGCCGAGGGCATCCTTGATCTGCAGATCGATCTTCGGGCCGTAGAAGGCGCCGTCGCCCTCGTTGACCTCATAGCCGCCCTTGCCGTAGCGCTCATCGAGAATCTCGCGAAGATCGGACTCAGCCTGGTTCCAGACATTGATATCGCCCATGAAGTCATCCGGTCTTGTGGAGAGCTCAGCTCTGTAGGTTACACCGAAAGTGGAGTAAATCTCATCAGCGATCGAAAGGATATCTGCGATCTCACTCTTGATCTGGGACTCCATAACGAATGTGTGGTCATCGTCCTGACGGAACTCCTGCACGCGGAAGAGTCCGTTCATCTGGCCGGACTTCTCTTTTCTGTGCAGCACATCGTACTCGGAGTAGCGGATCGGGAGCTCCTTGTAAGAGCGGTTCTTTCTCTTATAAGTCATCATGGCGTTCGGGCAGTTCATGGGCTTGGCAGCCATGGTATCTGCCTCCTCGCGGCTGTAGAGGGCGGAACCTGCGAGCATCTTTACGTTCTTCAGTGCCGACTTGTCGTCATTGATGTTGGCGATGACGTTCTCAATATTGCAGTCGGCCTTCAGCCAGCCGGAGACGCCGGGAACCATGAACATGTTGTTGATGTAGTGTGCCCAGTGTCCGCTGATCAGCCAGAGCTTCTTGTTGTTGATAAGAGGTGCGGAGATCTCTGTGTAGCCGTGACGGAGCTGTACCTCGCGCGAATACTTGAGCAGCGCCTGATACATCTTCCATCCTCTGGGCAGCCAGTAAGGCATTCCGGGAGCAGTTTCATCGAACATGAACAGCTCCATCTGTGCGCCGATCTTCTTGTGGTCGCGCTCTTTTGCCTCGCGGATCAGATCCTTATGTGCCTTGAGCTGTGCCTTGTCCGGGAATGCATAGGCATAGACACGGGTCATCTGATCCCTGTGCTCGTCGCCTCTCCAGTATGCGCCGGAGACGCTTCTGATCTCAAAAGCAGCGCTGAGGAGCTCTGCGGAGTTGTCCACGTGAGGTCCTCTGCACAGATCTACATAGTCGTCACCTGTGTAGTAAACCGTGATCTTCTCATCCTCGGGCAGATCATTGATGAGTTCAGTCTTGAACTTCTGTCCCTTGAAAATATCCAGAGCCTCCTGTCTGGAGACTTCCTTTCTTGTCCAGTTCTCCTTTCTCTTCAGGATCTCGTGCATCTTGTTCTCGATCGTCTTGAAGTCGGATTCCTGGATTGTCTTCCCTTCCGGCAGAACGAAATCATAGTAGAATCCGTCCTCGATCTGGGGTCCAATGGCGTACTGCACATCCTTGCCGTAAAGCTCGATGACTGCCTTGGCAAGAATGTGTGCCAGTGAATGACGATAAACCTTGTTCAGCTCTTCCTTGTCCATCTGGAAAACCTCCGTTTGCTGTGCCGCACTGCGGCTTTTCCGGACGCGGGGCGATCCGGAAAACGAAAAGCGCCCCTGCCACCACTCTCATGGTGACAGGGACGCAGATTACACGCGGTTCCACCCTGCTTATCCCGCCGGCTTCTTTTGCTGCCTCCCTGACTGAGGGTACGTCGGCTGGATCACTCTTTTGTGACGGTAACGGCGTCGCCGTGCCTTATTGGGGCCCCTCCGAGGTGGTGTTCGGTCCGGAATCTTAAGTCAAAGCGCTCTCAGCATCTGCGCCTCTCTCTGTGACATCGATCTCCGCCTACTGTCCTCATCAACGGTTTTGTCTTTCTTTTCAAAAGACAGTCAGATTGTACTCCGCAGATCTTTGATTGTAAACCCTTTCCTTCAAGTTTGTTCTGTCCGCTGCAGGAGCACTGCCGGTGCCAGTCTGTTCCGGGCATGAGGAGCTTCTCCCGCTATGATCTGATCAGCTCACGAGCGTCTGAAGCAGTAGTCCGGAGCACTGCAGCAGTAAAGGGAATCTGAGAGAATATCCTCCCTTGTCAGTTCACTCCGGTTGATGTCATGGATGGTCTTACGCAGCTCATCCTCGTTGAGATCCGTTCCTTTTTTCAAAAGAAGCATCTCATGCACAGAGCAGGGAAGAATGTAGAACTCGCGTCCGATCCGATCCGCAATCTCTTCAAAAACACCTGGATAAAGAATACAGATTGAGCCGAATATTCCGGATGCATTGGTGAGGACGAACAGCCCTGTCTCCTCCTCTTCCGGGGAAAGACCCAGTACCGCGTTCAAAGGCGATATTCTGCAGGGGTCGTTTATTTTCATGCACGCAAGGACATCGGTGAAGAGCTGCTGCGGCTGCACGTTCCAGGTGCGGAGGTCCTCGGGAGTGAGAAGGCGGAGAGCCCCGTTCCTCTCGCGGTAATAGAAGACTGTGTAGAGATCCTCAACGCGCATCAATGCTGCGCTCTCAAGAGACGGCTCGGTATTGTCCCCTCCGATGAGGCGCGCGGTGATCTGCGGAAGGGCGGTTTCATAAGAAATGAGTACAGATGTGGTATGCATAGACATTCTCCTTGTGAGATTAAATAATCGTATCTGTTCAGCTCCTGTCCCGAATTGCTCCGAAAACGCCGCAATTCTTCGATGCAGGCGTCCAGAGGCTGCAAGATAATCGAGTAGGAGGCGACAAGCGCCTCCTCTCGATGTCGCGGTGCTCGTCAAAAGGCATCTCATGCGAGCATGGATGCCTCCTTCCTCGCTACTACGCGCACAAAAACCGGGCAGGACGAATCAACGTCACTGCCCGGGCATCACACTAAAGAAGAATGCGAATGGTCTCTGCGCCCATTATGCTCTGGAGAGATACTCACCTGTTCTTGTGTCGATCTTGATCTTGTCGCCGATGTTGCAGAAGAGCGGAACAGCTACCTGTGCGCCGGTCTCAACAGTGGCAGGCTTGCTGGCACCTGTTGCCGTATTGCCCTTGAAGCCGGGCTCTGTCTCGGTGATTTCAAGAACAACGAACATCGGAGGCTCTACGTCGTAGATGACCTTCTTGCCGCCGATCTCAGTGGAATCAACCTTGACAACATCGCCTTCCTTCACGAACTGCATCTTGTTGCCGACGATGTCTCTTCCAAGAGCAACATCATCGAACGTCTCGGCATCCATGAAGTGGTAGAAATCGCCGTCGTCATAAGAATATGTGTAGTCTTTTCTCTCAATACGTGCCTGAGGGAACTTCTCAGTAGGTCTGAATGTCGTCTCCGTAACGCCGCCGTTCACAACGTCTCTGAGCTTCGTTCTTACGAAAGCTG
Source organism: Lachnospiraceae bacterium UBA2734 (assembly GCA_002353635.1). Taxonomy (GTDB): domain Bacteria; phylum Bacillota; class Clostridia; order Lachnospirales; family Lachnospiraceae; genus CAG-791. The sequence goes on along the minus strand of DEKA01000012.1, from coordinate 34,296 downwards.
CGCCCTTGCCGGGCTTAACATGCTGGAACTCAACGATTTCCATTACGGTGCCGTCTTTTTCGATCGTAATACCATTTCTGAAATCACTGGCAGAGATCATTCTAAATTTCCTCCCTATTATCCAATTGTCTTTTTGAGCATTTTAATATGCCGTCTCCGGCAGGGTCCGGTTTTTCGGCATAACCTAAGATATTATAACGATATTTAATCGACCGCGCAATATGAGATTGACATCATGCCTGTGCCTTTTTATGCATCTCCACGATCTGCTCCATGGCCTCGAGATACCCGTTCAGTCCGTGCCCCACGATCTGGCCGTCACACGCCGCCACCGTCACACTTTTTTTGCGGAATTCCTCTCTTGCGTTGATGTCGGAAATGTGGATCTCGATTTTCGGAACAAACACGCTGCGCAGGGCATCGTGAATGGCATAGCTGTAGTGTGTGTATGCACCGGGGTTGATCACAACGCCGATGAGCGCCTTGTCGTAGTAGGCTTCCTGCAGCTTGTCGATGATGGCGCCCTCGTGGTTGGACTGCCATGCCTCGAGTTCGACGCCCAGTTCGTCTGCCTTCTTCTGCATCATTGTGACAAGGGCATTGTAGCTCTGTTCGCCGTAGATGCTCTTTTCACGGATGCCGAGAAAATTGAGATTCGGCCCGTTGATTACCAGAATTTTGTCCATTGTTAACCCTCCTGCTGTTTTTTCACTTCCTCTACAGGCATCTCAAGACCTGTGTAGAGCCGGAATGCCTCAGCGCCCTGCCACAGCAGCATATCTCTGCCGTACAGACATCTGCAGCCCGCCTCTTCTGCATCCTGCAAAAGCTTCGTCTTCTCCGGATTGTAAATGATGTCCGAGACCACGAGGTCCCTGCGCAGAAGTGACGTGTCCTTGATGAGGCTCACTCCATCATTGGGCTTCATGCCGACGTTTGTCGCGTTGACAAGAATTCCGCTCCGCCGGATGGACAGAGCAAGCTGCTCTTCATCTTCCATCGGAATGAGCTCGGCCCTGCAATTCGTGCGGTCGGAGATCTTCTTCACGGTCTCCTGCGCATTGGCGTAACTGTGCCCGCTCTCCCGCGCCGCAATCGAAATCTCCGCGGCGCCCTCAAGTGCCGCAGTGACGGCTATGGCCGTTGCCGCGCCGCCTGCGCCGAGGATCGTGATGCGGCTTCCTGTGACTTCTATTCCGCTCTCCCGGCAGCTGCGGACCCATCCGTAGCCGTCCGTGTTGTGTCCGATCAGCCGCCCGTCTTCATTCACGGCTGTGTTCACGGCGCCGATGAGCTCTGCCGCGGGAGAGAGCTCATCGCAGCACTTTGCCGTCTCCGTCTTACAGGGCATTGTGATGTTGAATCCCCGCACATGGAGGAGCCGCAGAGCGGCAATGGCAGCTGCAGTATCTTCCTTTTTCACATCGAAGGCGAGGTAGGCGGCGTTGATGCCCATCCTGTCAAAGCAGTAGTTGTACATGGCCGGCGATCCGGAATGGGATACCGGGCTGCCGATGAGGCAGTAGAGCCCCGTTCTGGCATCAATTTTCATAAGTTTTCGTTTCCTCTCAATTATGTACAGAAAATAGCTTAGAGGGATTCAGGAAGCGTCTTCCTCCTCATATCTGTATGCGTTCGGGCTCTCGCCCGTTTTCACATGCACAAAATCGTTCGGAAGACACTTCCTGAGTCCCTCAGCGGACGTTTTCCCGGCCGGATCATCTTCTTCGGAATTCTTTTATATACGAGACAATCTCCTTAGCGATTTCTTCAGGTGTCTTGCCGTCTGTAGCGACAGTGATGTCGGCGGCGGCCTCATAGAAGGCGCGTCTCTTCTCCTGCAGTTCGCGGATATAGTCTGTGTTCATGTGGCCGTTGAGGATGGGACGCTCCGTCGAGCTGCCGACACGCTCCAGTGTGGTCTCCGGAGTTGCCGTCAGGAGCACTATCGTGCTGCTTCTCTTAAGGCTCTCCACGTTCTCCTTGCGGCAGGCGGCGCCGCCTCCGCAGGAGATCACGGCGCCGTGCGTATTTTCAAGGCTCTCAATGACTGCCTGCTCTGCCGCGCGAAAATAAGGCTCGCCCATCTGCGCAAAGATCTCTGCGATCGTCATTTTCTCCCTCTGCACGATCATCTGGTCTGTATCCAGCTCCTGCAGTCCGCAGAGTGCGTGCAGTGCGTGCGATACTGTCGTCTTGCCGGAGCCCATAAAGCCGATCAGGGCGATATTATTTTTTCCCTTTGTCCAGCGCTGAGGGCTCTGTATCACTTTTCTGCGCACAGGGCGCTCGAGCAGCCGCTTGATCTTGATCCACCACTCCTCAGAAGGATTCAGCGGCATTGTGAGGATGGAGTAAATCCCGGCGTTGTTGGCACCCCAGATGTCCGTGTAGATCTGATCGCCGATAAAGAGTGTGCTGCTCCTGTCTGTCCCGAGAACCTGCATGGCCTCTCTGTATTTTCCGGGAAAGGGCTTGAGCGCCCCCGTCACAACGTCACTTCCCACCGCCCTGGCGAAGGTGCCGGCCCGTGCTCCCGTGTTGTTCGAGAGGATGCAGGTTTTAAAGCCTATGCTGCGAAGTCGTGCGAACAGCTCCTTTGCCTTTTCTGTGGCCGGTTTATTCGCCTGCACCAACGTGTTGTCGATGTCAAAGATGATGCTGCGAAATCCATGCGCGTACAGTGCCTTGTAGTCAATGTCATAGGCATTGTCCGCCCATGTGTCCGGATACAGTCCTTTTCCCATACACTCTCACCAATCATCCAGTCTGTGCACACTGCTTTCACGCAGGTCTCTCGCCGCACTGCGCGTAAGCAGCTTAATAATGTCATCCTGTCATAGACGCTGCGATCCGGGCAGCGAATCTGCCATTCAGTGTCTGTTCTGCGGATTCTGCCCGGAAGTCAATGCTTTCTTGCCGTTCTCCGTCTTCAGGACCTTCTCCAGCTCGTCCATGAATGTCTCCACATCTTTAAATTCCCTGTACACAGAGGCAAAGCGCACGTAGGCAACCGGGTCCAGATCATGCATCTTCTCCATCACGAGCTCGCCGATCTCGCGGCTTGAGATTTCCTTCTCTTCCCTGTCAAAGATCTCTGTCTCGATTTCGTCAACCAGATGCTTGATCTGGTTGATGGAGACAGGTCTTTTGTGGCAGGCGCGGAGAATTCCTCCCTCGATTTTGGCACGGTCATACGGCTCTCTGTTGTTGTCCTTCTTGATGACGACAAGAGGAATCGTCTCCACCTTCTCGTAGGTTGTAAAGCGTCTTCCACAGGCGTCGCAGATCCTCCGCCTTCTGATCGAATTGTTCTCCTCGACAGGTCTTGAATCGATCACCCTGTTGTTCTCTCTTCCGCAGTAAGGACATCTCATTGCCTGCTCCCCTCCTGGCGCTTATTTCCTGCAGACATACCGCATTTCGTGCCTGCCGGTCTCCGCCGTTGAATCATCCTGCCAAACGCAATGCAGCTCACTCATAATAATACAGCGTATACTCCCCGAATTCCTTCGACTGATAGCCAAGATCCTGAAATGCCTGCCGCAGCTCGTCCGTGATCACGCGGTGCAGCAGCAGATAGTTGACACCGTATCCATAGTCTGTCTGCACGGCCTCCAGCAAATGGCTGCGGTCTACGAAAACAGTGCCCGGGAAGTCGTTATTTTCCACATCGAAATCGTAGGGCGATGGCAGCGCCGAGTTCAGATAGAAAATATATTCGTTCTCCATAAGAAGCGGTTTCTTACTGATCTTCTCATTCGACTGTATATAGGAGAGCGCCTCCGGAAAATAATACCCCCAGAGGTTCGTCGGCTGATAATCAGTGAAGTAGTAATGGAAGAAGCTGACGCCCCAGCACAGGTAGATGCCCGTCACGGCGATGATGAATACGCGCTTCCACTGCACCTTTCTGAGTTTCGATACACACCACAGAAATCCGACAACAGCCAGAAACATAATCGCCGGGAAAATGCCGTTGATCTTGTTGACATTCGGGTTCTTGCCCGATTCTCCATGGTGGCCAAGGCACGAGCCTACAATGAGGGATGCAAAGAACCAGAACAGGACGGGCAGATCACTTTGCCATGCCTTCTCCTTCCAGTCGGAGACAAAGCGCCGGATCATGACAGCTGCACCAACCACTACGAACGGAACTGTGATGGGGTAGAAATTCCAGTACTTTGATGTCGAATTATAGTCGATGTTGTCGTACATAAGTGCTGACTTCAGCGTCAGCAGAAAGTTCTCAGGGATGTTGTCGATCGTCACCTCGCCGATGCGGTAATCGGGCACGATGGTGATGGAAAAGAGGCCAAGACGGAACGGCTTCGCGCCAATGATGTTGATGCCCTCCTCACACATGAGAGGGAATGCCAGAATGAGAACAGGAATGGCCACCGCCGCGATCTGTCGCCCCGTGATCGCTTTTACACGCAGAAGGTACAGAAGGCAGATCACCAGGAAAATGGGCATCATCATGTAGTTCACGGCGTAGCAATAAAGAGAGAGTCCGGCCACGGCGCCGCTCAGAACAAACAGCCGGATTTTCTTTTTCTTCATGGACAGGCACAGAAGAAAGAGCGTCAGCATGATCGTGCCGTTCAGAAGGTTGCAGTCCAGTGAGAATCTGGCCTCCAGCATGGTATACGGCGCGATCATCCAGAGAAAGGCATAAGCGGCCTGTGCATAAATGTTCCTGATCCCGTACCGGTTCTCCCACACGGTGCCGAAGAGGCCCACGCCTGAGAGCGCAAGGACGAATGAATTGATGAGCGCCGGCAGACGCATGGTCACCGGATTATAGCCAAAGAGTTTAAACCAGAACATGATGCAGTAGATGATCAGTCCGCTCTGCCCGGTTCTGTAGTTGTTAAAATATATAGGATACGGTATTCTCCATCGGTCGACGCCATAATGTGCAAGGCTCCACGCGTCGTAAATGGATCCGCTCTCATCCATGTTGAAGCCTGCGGGATAATATCCGAATTTCCAGATGCGGAGCGCTCCGCCGACGGCAAGGCAGACAAAAAGAAGGAGGAGTGCCCACCGCTCTCCCCTGCTGCGCGCCGTCCGTGCGCCCGTTTGAGGCTCAGCGGCTGTCTTTACCTGTGCCTGTTGATGAAAATGCAAAACGCCCTGTACTGTCATGCTATCCTCTCTGTGCCGTGCTTTTTACGGCACCCCGAGGCAAAATCCGCGGAGGCGGTTTTACCGATGGAATCAGGCAATCGATGCCGCACCGCGGCATCGACTGCAGATAGAAAAATCATGCATCAGCATGATTTTTCTATCTATCCTCTCTGTGCCGTGCTTTTTGCCGATGGAATCAGACAATCGATGCCGTGATCAAATATCTGCAGACGAGCATCAGAACACTTCCGCCGATGCATCTTGCCTTGTCTGAAATGGTTCTGCAGTTCTGCACCTGCTCCGCCCTCGGGTCAATATCTGCCGTCTTAAATCCCTTTGTGACAGGAAAACCGTCCCGAAGAATTCCCCGCAGTACGCCTGTAAGCGATGCGTGAACCGGAACCAGTGTACCATCTTCTTCACGAATCTGTGCGATGACATCCCCTTTGTGGACAAGATCTCCGATCGATGCTCTTGTAAGAAGAATTCCCTGCGCCTGCGCGTGGATCACACGGTCTGCAGAGTGCCCTGCAATGACGCCCGGAACTCCTGTATTGGGAAGCGCCGATCCGTCTGTGATGACGCGTCCAAGACTGTGTCCCCGCATTGTCTCAATGACGGCATCGACGTAAAGGCTTCCGCCGTTCCCGCTCTTTGTTCGCTGCGAAGAGCAATCCATCTCTTTCGCCTCATCCCGGACATCCCCATTTGCCGTGCACGCCTGCGCAGAAGAATCCATCGGCTGCGCAGATTCGAGGTCTTCTGTGCGCTGATTTTCTCTGGGCCTTGCGGCGAAGCCGGGACCCAGGGCAATGACAAAAGATGCCATGTCCTGCGATGTGCCCAGGTTCTTCTTTGCCAGGATCGCGTCCACAACGATATCCGGCGAGAGAGTTCGGATGGCGCTGCCCTCCGGATCCGCAAGGACAGGAATCTTTCTCTCCTGCATGGGAGCCTGCGCGATCTGCAGTGCCTCCTCCGGGGTCTTTACAAGAACAGCGCACATGTCCTCAACACGGGCGCTTCCGTCGTACACTGCCTCGGAGACCGAAACGTATCTGCGGATGGAGGACGGATGCGTGCTCTCTAAGACAATGACGGGAATTCCCGCCCGCCACAGACTGTAAATCGTGCCCGTCGCAATGTCGCCGCCGCCGCGGACAACTACAGGCTTCATTATGCTCATTGCCCGCCTTTCTCAAGATGCCCGGTCTTATTCTTCAACAGACCGTCTGATTCAGGATTGCCGGTTATTCTTTCCTTTCGCCCGCCTTTTTCAAAATGACATGTCTTGCGCTCTGCCCGGCTGACTCCCTCTGAATTGTCATTGGATGCATCAGATGAGGTATTTTCAACAGAATACAGCATTACGGTGTGCACTTGCTCCGGCTTCTGTGCCATCTGCAGAAGCTCCTCTTTATGTGCCTCGAACTCAGACGGCTCCATGCGCCAGCAAAGGCCGCATCCCGCTGAGACAGAGGGTGGAATCGGAATGATTCTGCCCTGTATTTCCCTCAGAGCACACAGGCTCTGTGCCTCGTACAGCTCTGTGCGGCTGTCAAATGTGATCACAATGTACGGCTTTTTGACGCGCAAGATGCGCCTCCCCGGCATTTATTCCGATGCTGCCAGGCAGCCCTTTTTGTCAGCGGCCCGGCAATGCTGCGTGGTCTTCAATGTCCTGCTCCATCTAAATGGAGCGAATACCCTCTGGTTCAGCTGCGCAGTTGTCAGAGTTCTGATCCTCCCATATGGAGGAAACCTCTCAGATCAATGACTGCGCGATGCTGCGCAGCAGCAAAGCCGCGCTCTCGACTTCCTCTTCCGTATTATGACAGCAAAAGGAGAATCGGACAACGCCCTGTTCCTTCGTTCCCTGTGCGATGTGCATCAGCGGCGCGCAGTGGGCGCCTGCGCGCACCGCGATCCCGCCGCTCTCCCAGAGAAGCTCGGCGATTTCACCCGAAGGAACATCCCCGATGTTGAGGGAAATGATGGGAATCCGTCTCTCATCCGGCCCGTCGTATTCGCCGTACAGACGGATGCCCGGAATGTCCGCAATACGCAGCAGGAAGTTCTTCGCGAGGGCCATCTCTCTGTGGTGCCTCGCATGCAGATCCTGTGCCTGCAGCCACTCGATGGAAGCTGAAAGCCCCGCTATGCCGGGAACATTTCTCGTCCCTGCTTCCAGCCTCTCAGGCAGGCACTCCGGCATATCTTCATCGAAGGACTGCATACCGGTTCCTCCGCGAAGGAGCGGATCAATCTGTACACCTTTTCGGACAATGATGCCGCCCGTCCCCTGCGGGCCCAGAAGGCCTTTATGCCCTGTAAAACAGAGAATATCGATACCCATCTCCTGCATATCCACAGGAATCTCTCCCGCCGTCTGCGCGGTGTCTGTGATCATCAATGCGCCGTGCTCATGGGCGATGGAGGAGGCGGTCTTTATGTCTGTGACGTTTCCGGTCACATTGGAGGCATGCGTCATCACAACCGCTCTCGTTTTCGGCCGAAAGAGGGAGTGCAGTTCCTCCATCTGCAGAATTCCCCGCGCATTCACTGGAAGAATCGAGATGTCCACATGCCTATCCCTGCGCAGTGCATAGAGCGGCCGCAGCACGGCATTGTGCTCCGCCGCCGTCGTGATCACGTGGTCACCCTCGCGCAGCGTTCCCCAAAGGGCAGTGTTGAGTGCCTCTGTCGCATTCTGGGTGAATGCGGTCCGCTCCGCTCCTTCCGCATGAAAATACCTGCTCACCCGCTCCCTCGCCTGCAGAAGTATCTTCTCTGCATCCTCTGCAGCCTGGTAGATGCCGCGGCCTGGGTTGCCGGCACTGCTCATTGCCTTTATCACTGCCTCCTGTACACAGGCCGGCTTCCAGAGTGTTGTTGCGGCGTTATCGAGATAAATCATGCTGCTCCTCTTTGCATCATCGACCGGATCAAAGTCATCGGAATCCAGCCTTTCCTGCATTTTTGATGATTTTTTTAGCCTCATTTCTGAAAAAAGGCATCAGAAGTAAATCAATTCTCAAATTCTGATGACATTATTTTCCAAAAGGAATCAAAAATGTCATCAAAATCCCGCTAAAATCATATTTCTGGTGCTCATGCCTCTCATATCCACCTCTGAAAACACAAAATTGTCATCGGAAATGCGCCAGAACCAAATTTCCGATGAAAGAGTAAGTTCAGACCACGGCTGAGGGCACAATTAAGGTCACAGCTGAAAATACCAGTTCAGCTTACGGCCGCACGATCCGCCCTGCCGTCATCAGCTGTGATGCGATCTCGTACATGTTCGTAATCGTGCCAACCTGCAGCTTATCTTCCAGGTGATAGTGGCGAAGGCAGGTGCCGCAGGTCTGGATCGTGACGCCCTCAGCCGCCAGTGCCTTTAGATCCTCCAGAACCGGAGACCCCGCTGTGGTGAGAAAAGCGCCGCCGTTGTAGAAGAGCATTGTATCGGGCAGGCGATCCAGCTGTGTCAGAGAGAAGACGAAGCTCTTCATGAGAACTGCTCCCAGCTCGTCATCGCCAGTGCCCATAAAGCGCGACGAAAAGACGACGACTGTCTTTCCCTGCGGTGCGTTGCCAAAGGCTGCTCCGGAGCCCTTTTCTGCTGATGAAACCACAATGCTTTGTCCACCGGCAGCCGCTGCACTGTCCTGCACTCCTGCATCAGCATTGCCTGGTCCGCGCTGTTCATCGGATGAAGCCCTGCCCGCGCCTTGCTGTCCGGAAGATACGTTTCTCTGCGCCGGAATTGATCCGCCGGCGCTCTCTCCATCTGCCGCACCGCCCAGCGTGAACAGGACACTGTATTGCCCGTCATCAAGATCATGGCTCTCCACGCCGTATCCCTGTACTTTTCCCATCTGCACAAGGTTGTCGCGGCTCGCCGCATTGTCGACCGTCACTTCCACCTGACCGCTTCCGTAAAGCGAGGCGATAGCCTTCTTGGCCTTGACAATCGGAATAGGGCATGCATCTCCTACTGCATTTACTCTGATCATGTTTTCCTCCTGTACCGCGCTTTTTGCGGCACCATAAGGCGAAATCCGAAAAAGCGGTTTCGACGATAGGATCAGGCAATCGATGACGCGCTTCTGCGGTATCGACTGCAATAAGAAAGGTCATGTGTCGGCATGATCTTTTTTACTCTTCTCCCGTACCGCGTTCTCTGCGGCACCCTGAGACGGAATCTGCGCTGCATCATGCACAGCCCGCCCTCATCACTCCACAACGATTTCATCCTGTGCGCAGTCCCTGCGCTCCTCAACGACACCTACAATCCGCGCAGGAATTCTCTGCGCGAGCAGTGCATTCTCCAGGGCATCTGCCTCATCAGCGGGCACGGCAAAGAGAAGCCCGCCCGATGTCTGCGGATCAAAGAGGAGCTCCTTCATCGCAAAGGAGACGTTTTCACGAAAGGTGACAAAAGGAGAGGCATACCTGCGGTTCTTCGCACTGCCCCCTGTAAGAAGGAAGGCATCTGCCGCCTCCAGAGCGCCAGGGAGGGCTACGATGTGATCTGTCCGGATGGTACACGAAAGTCCGCCCATTACTGCCGAAGTCCGCTCCGCCATCATTTCGTTGTCCGTCCGGATGGTGTATGATAGCCCACCCATTGCAGCTGATGTTCTCTCCCGCATTGTGCCGCAGTTCGCACCAACGTTGCCGGAGTGCCCACCGCCCATCATCTCGTGAAGGTGCCCCAGAAACCCGAAGCCTGTCACATCGGTGCAGGCATGCACCGTAAATGCAGCTGCTGTCTCCGCTGCACGCCGGTTCAGAGTGGTCATGCTGCGGATCGCCGCCGCAAGATTCTCCTCTGATCCGGCGCCGGTATACTCTGTCTCATCCAGACGCAGAGCCGTCCCGCTACGCACTGCCGCCGCAAGATTCTTCTCAGCCCCTGCGCCCGCATGCTCCATCCCGTCCCGATGCAGAGTCTTCACGCTGCCGGCAGCTGACATTTTATCCTCTTCTGTCACCTCGCCCGCACGGTGCGCTGCACAGACAAGTCCGGTGCCCAGTTTTTTCGTAAGGATCAGGCGATCGCCCGCCTGCGCACCCGTGTTGGTCCACATTTTCAAGGGGTTGACGGTGCCAAAAACGGAGAGGCCATAAAGAAGAGTGTCTCCGTGCACAGAATGGCCGCCTGCAAGTGTTCCGTCCGCTTCCAGCACCTTGCTGCTGCCGCCCTGCATAACTGCCCCGATTGTATTGAGATCCATCGTCTCCGGGCAGCAGAGGATATTCAGGGCTGTCTTCACGCACCCTCCCATAGCGTAAATATCACTTAACGCATTGGCCGCGGCGATCTGACCGAACGTATATGGGTCCTCCACCATCGGCGGAAAGAAGTCCACAGTCTGCACCACAGCGATATCATCGGTGATCCGATAGACGGCGGCATCATCATGGCTGTCGTAACCGACCAAAAGATTTGGATCCTTAGCTCCTTTGGGAATCTTGGAGAGAACTGCAGACAAAAGTCCCGCACCCAGCTTGGCCGTACAGCCGCCGCTTTTACAGAAGAGTCTGCCCCCGTCTGCTCTCTCATTTTGATTTTCTTCACTCATGACATTCATCCCATCAGAAAGCAGTCCGTCCGCCCAAATCCAGTGTGCAGGAACAGACTGTTGCTGAAACAATATTCAAAGGTAATCCTGTATCTGCAATCCGGACAGACTGCTGTACCGACCGGATCGCCTATAAGGAATACAGGCTGAATAAGCAATCACCCGCCCGCAGGCGCATCCTCCGGTTTATCGATATCGCGCAGCTCCATCGGCAGCACGGGATACAGCACCGTATCCCTGAGGTGCGCCATTACAACTCTCTTTCCTCCGGCATCGCCGTGAAGGCGGCAGAGCTCGTCGTAATACTTTGCATCGAAAATAACGGGGTTGCCGATCGCCTCCGGCGTCGCACACGCCGCAATATGGAGGCAGTCCGTCTGCCCACCCCGCTCTTCTTCATTGTCGAACCTGCGGGTGCACTGTCCGTTTCCAGAGCTTTCTCTTCCAAAGGCATCGCCCCCGCCGGCATCGCTGCCGCAGTCCCCGCCCAGAATGTCTGATAGGGAGAGATGCCGGTTCAGTTTCCATGTATCGATGAGGTTGCCGACAGAGAGTTCCCGCAGATAGGGCTGATCGGCCACCGCAAAGAGACACCCTTCTGACGTTCTCTTCTTCTCGTAGCTCGTCGCGATGTCAATCTGGTCGTACCTGGCCATCAGCTTTAACAGTCCAAGGCGAATCGAGGAGGATATGCCCCGGTCCGGATCCTGGTTGATGACCACCGTGACGAGAGGGTATTCCCTGCGGACGATGTCCGCCACCTTTCCCTCCCTCGTCACGAAAATAAGGCGGTCGATCCTGTTCCTTCTCTGCATATTGACAAGAATATCCAGAATATGACGGAACATCTCCTTCCCGTTAATTGTTGTCAGAAGCTTGTCAGAGGCAAAGCGTCTGCTCCTGCCTGCTGCCAGTATGATTGCGTCCATGACTTCTCCCAAAGGCCTCTGTGCTGTCCGCACATCCGTATCCAAACAGCTCCGATTAATCTATTTTCCTGCAGCGCTCTGCTCCGCTGCATTGCATGCGTATTATGAAAACAACGCGCGCTTCACCCAATGCAGCAGCTCAGACAACAATCCTTGCGCTGCTCCCTTCGCTTGAATTGGGCTTCTTCCTGACGACGATCTGTCTGTCGATTTCCCGCTCGAGCTCCTCGACGTGGCTGATGATGCCGATGAGGCGCCCGCCCTCCGTAAGACCGGTGAGTGTCCGCACGGCCTGCTGCAGGGCATCTTCATCGAGGGATCCGAATCCTTCGTCCACGAACATCGTATCGAGGCGGATTCCGCCGCTCGATTCCTGAATTTCATCCGAAAGACCAAGGGCAAGGGAGAGAGAGGCCTCAAAAGACTCGCCGCCGGAAAGGGTGCGCACGCTCCTCACAGTGCCATTGTAGTGGTCGAGCACGTCCAGGTCCAGTCCGGAGAGACTCTGTCTGTCCGCGCTCTGCGCCCTCTGCAGCTCATACTGTCCCTGCGACATCTCCATAAGGCGCACATTGGCCCGATCCAGAATCCGGTCGAGGTAGCGCATCTGCACATAGGTCTCGAGCGTCACGCGGTTGGATACACTCCCGACCGCCGCATTCACGCTGTTGGAGAGTGCACTCATCCATCCATACTGCGCATCATACTGATCAATCTTCTCTGCGACCTCCTGTACATCAGAGAGAGCATCCGCATTTGCAGCGTTTTCAGCATGCTGCGCATCTCTCTTTGCGGACAGATCTCTTCTCTGTGCGCTCTTTTCCTGACCGCGGGCCGTCTCGGCGGCGAGGTCCATCTTCTCCTGTCCCTCTAGCTGCCTCTGCAGCGCTGCTGCCGCGGCCTCAAGGTGACTGAGGGCTTCTCTGGCACTCTGCCAGCAGTTCTGGGCACGCTCTGCGCGCTCCTGCACCGTTTTCCGGATGATCTCCTGTTGTCCTATCTCCTTATTAATCTCTTCTCTTGACGGATAAGGCAGGCGGGCCCTCATCTCCCTGACGGATTTGTCCATCTCGCCAAGTCTTGCCTCGTCGGCACTGCAGATTTTCTCCAAGGAAGAGATCTGGTCCGCACACTCTTTTGCCTGCTGTTCGTAGGAGGGCATCTTTTCCTCAAGGTTTGCGGCGTACTCCGCCGTCTTCGAGGCCGCCTGCAGAGCCTTCTCCGCTGCCTCTTTCTGCGCTGTGCACTGCTGCACGTACTCCTCAAGAGCTGCCTCTGTCTGCAGGCCTTCAGGAATGCCGAGCTGCTCCCTCCTCACCGCAAGCGCCTTCTGCGCGCTCTGCAGAGAGCCATTCGTCTTCTGTGCCGCCTCAGCCGCATTCTGCTGGTCCAGCTGCGCCTTTTTTGCCGCCTTCTCCAGAGCATCCAGGTCATTTACTGCCTGCAGATCCTGCGAGGAGACAGTACATGGTGCCGGATGATGCACAGAGCCGCACACGGGACAGGGCTCCCCCTCCTTCAGATCCTTTGCGAGAATCCCCGCCTGAATGGCGAGAACCCGTGTCCTTGCGGCCATATAGGTGTCGGCCGCCTGCCTCGCGCGAACGCTTTCTTTTTCAAATTTCTTCTTCTGTCTCTCGTACTGCAGGCTCTCCTTCAGCATCGCGGCATACTCATCCCTGTAGACGAAGGTCTCCTTCAACCGCACACCAGTCCACTCTGCGGCCGCCTTCGCCTGCTCCATCTTCTCGCCGGCGCCCTTTAGCTGCTCTCTCTGCGCGCGGAGCTTCTCCAGGGCTTTCTGCTGTTGTGCGCCAAGGCTCCTTTTGGCTTCCAGAGTGCTCTTCTCTTCCTTCAGACGCGCGGCCAGATCCTGCATTTTCTTTACCGATTCTTCAAGCGCAGCGTACTGCGGCAGCTGCTGGGTCAGACCCGCTATTGCCGATGTAGCCTGCTCCGCTTTTGGAAGATCTGCCTTCGCGCTCTTTAAGGCAGCATCTGCCTCTTTTTCCGCCCGCTTTGCCCCCTCCATCTTCGAGAGAGTCTCCGAGAGTGCATCCTGCGCCTTTTTCTGCTCCCTGGCTGTTCCAATTCTCTGGTTGATGACGGTCAGCTCTTTGTCCAGCCCGTAGATCTGTTCTGTCAGCTTCTTTTCTCTCTGCGCTCCCTGCTCAATAATGGCTGTGATGAGCGGAATCGCATCCCGCACCGTCGGAAGACCCGCATCCAGAAGTGCCTTTAACTTTTCCCCCACTGAAGCGGAATCCGCGCGGGCGGTTTCGCCGGATTCGTCAGCGTCGCTGCTGCAGTTAGACAATGCCGCATCAGTATTATTTTCAAACTGGTCCTTCTCCGGCGTCTCTTCCTCACAGCGCACTGCACTGGCCCGTTCCAGCGCCCTCTGCGCAGCCTGCTCTCTCTTCGCGGACAGCTCCAGAAAGTCTTTTCTGATGCGCGCCTGCACGTTTCTGTAAAACTGCGTCCCAAAGAGCCTGCTGAAAATTTCAGACCGCTCCTTCGTTCCCGCCGTCAGGAGCTTCTGAAAATCCCCCTGCGCGATCATGGCGATCCGCACGAACTGCTGCCTGTCGATCCCCATGATCTTCACCACTGCGCTGTTCACCTGGCGGAGACCGGAGACAGTGTGCGACACCTCTCCATTCTCATCATAGAAGTCTAGCTCGGCATCCGCGCCCTGCACGGTCGTGCCATTTCCCCGCTCCTTCGGCCTCTCATACTCGGGGTTTCTGCGGATCCTGTACCTCCTGCCGCCATAGCTGAACACCATCTCCACATAGGTGGGTGTCTTCGGGTCCGCATAGAGAGAGCGCAGCATATCGCTCCCTCTCACCTCTCCGGACGCCGTCCCATAGAGGGCAAAGGTAATCGCGTCAAAGATCGTTGTTTTCCCTGCGCCCGTATCTCCGGTGATGAGATACAGGCCGGACGTGCCAAGGAGGTCCATATCAAGTTCCGTGCGACCCGCATAAGGGCCGAATGCGCTCATCACGAGCTTCTCAGGTCTCACTGATCTCCTCCATGATTTTCTCTACGTACGCCCTCTGCTCATCGCTCATCTCAGCGCCGTTCTGTGCCTTATAGAAATCTGAAAACAATTCAATCGGCGTCTTCTCCAGCGTCTTCGCCGCCTCCAGATGCGCCTTATTCCTCGTCCTCTCATTGTCGTAATCGATGGCCATCACATTCGGGTAAATGGTGCGGAGTCTCCCAAGAACATTGGGAATCTCCTGCTCGTCCGTCAGGGTGATGTGCACGTAGTCCTGCGTGTTCGTCCCTTCATAGCTGCCGCGAAATGTGATGTCATTGTAGCTGCCTCGGATTTCGCGCATATCCCGAAGGGGTGTGAGCGGAATACACTCCGTCTGCACAAACGTGCATGCCGCCTTCTCCGGCTCCTTCTTCCCGAGCGTCACCATCGTCATGCTCTTCTCATCTGCCGCCTCGGAGAACGAATACTTCAGCGGTGTCCCGCAGTATCGGATGAGTGGCACACCAGGCTCTTTGCCGGACGACATGTTCTGTGGCCTGTGGATATGGCCAAGTGCCACATAGTCAAATCCTCTGAAAACATCTGCATCCACGTTGTCCAGGCCTCCGACAGAGGAATCCTCCGACTTCGACTGTACGGCGCCCGTCACGAACTGGTGAGCGAGAAGGACATTGCGGTGCGAAGGATTCAGCTGCGCACGCGAGAGCGCAGCGCGCACGGCATCTGTGTAAGTGCGGATCTGCTGTTCTGACGAGGCCTTCACATCTTCTTTTTCGAAATTGCCGGATGCCTTCCCATCAAAGAACCGCCGCACGTCCGCCGGACGAAGAAACGGCAGCATCCAGACATCCACAGGGCCATCCTCATCAGAGAGCGTAACGGGCTGCATCGTGCCGTCATAGACGGGCGACATGTGCACGCCGGACTTCGCCATGAGAGAGCTTCCGAAGGCAATCCGGTCCGCACTGTCGTGGTTTCCGCTGATCACAAAGACCTGCAGTCCCATCTCGCTTAACTGTGTCAGAAACCAGTCGAAGAGGCGCACCGCCTCCGCGGGCGGCACGGGCTTGTCATAGATATCCCCGCTGATCAGAACAGCGCAGGGTGCCGGCTCGAAGCCGTCAATTGTCTCCAGAATTTCCTGTAAAATAAAATGCTGATCCTCAAGCATGGAAAACGCATTGACGCGTTTCCCAAGATGAAGATCAGACAAGTGAATCAGTTTCATATGATTTCTCCGATTGTCAGCTGCGGCGGCCATTCGCGCGGGCGCAGCTCCGGAACAGTGATGTGCAGAGGTCACACCTCTCCGCTCTTAAAGCGCATGATCATCTCGCCGGTCAGGGAGATCCTGCTGCCGTCCTCAGGCGTGATCTCATCCCGTCCAAAGAATCTGGCCCTTGCGAGCTCCGAGGTGTCCATGTGGATCGTCTCCGCGGGATCGGCGTCGCAGTAGAATCCCATCAGAAGATCAGATTCGATGCCCCATGGCTGTGACTTGTAGTAGCGGATGTTGGAGACGTGAAGCCCCACCTCTTCCATGACCTCCCGCTGAACGGTCTGCTCGACGCTCTCACCGATCTCCGTGAAGCCCGCAATCAGGGCATGTCCCTTATAGGCTCTTCCCGCATACCTCGTCATGAGGATCTTGTCTCCCTCGATGACACCTACGATGACCGCCGGATTGATTCTGGGGTAAATCACATTGCCGCAGATCGGGCAGATCTTTGCCCTCTCCCTGTGTGAATACTCCGTCCTGTGCCCGCAGCGGCCGCAGAACTTGTTGTTGCGGTACCAGTTGTAGAGATGGAACGCCGTCATGACGGCGAAGCACTCATCCAAAGGGAACACCCGCCGCATGATCTGAGTGTCTTCCCATGTGAAATCCGGAATGGGGTTAATCGTCGTGTCCTCGGCAATCCCCTCATCATAGTTGCGGAAGAGAAAATACTGCTTGCTGTCAATCCTGAACAGGTACAGAAAGAGATGCTCGTCGAAACCCATTTCCTGCGCGCGCTGCACACTCGGAAAGGTCACCATGCCTGTCGTCTCTTTTCTGCACACAACATGGTTTCCGCTGAAAATAAAGAGCGTATCCGTGGGCATCGGCACCGCGTCCGCCTCATCCACGAATGTGTTGTACAAATGCTTGGGTTCAATGTCCTGTATCATAAATAAACAACTCCTTTGCCGCCGCATAAGCGGTTCCTTTTATCATACAATCATTTTCCCCGATTTGTAAACTTACAGCCGGGCGGTGCCTTACTCACGCATTTGCAGGGACCGTGCTGCAATTTTGCTGCATCTTCGCTGCAGTCAGCATGAAGTCTCTCATCCAAGCACTGCTGCCACGTCCTCCGCATCATATGAAACGCCTGTGATGTCCTGCGTCTCAATCCGATAGAGAGCATTCGCCGCAAGGTGCTCCGCCGCCTGCTCGAGATCGCGCACGCCGGGCTCCTTCATGCAGCGGCGCACCACCTCTTCTGCTCCGCTCTCCTCTATGCGGCACTCCTGCGCGCTCATGCCCATCCTCTTCAGGACCTTCGGCAGGGAATACCTGAGGAAAATAGCCTTCTTCTCCTCCGCCGTGTAATCCGGAATGTCGATGACCGCAAATCTCGTCATAAGGGGCTCGCTGATTCTGCTCTTGTCATTGGCTGTCGCGATCGGGTAGACGCCTCCCGTCGGAATGACGCACTCCATGTAATTGTCGGTGAAGCCGAAGCTGTCGAGAAGTGTCAGGAGAGCGTCTGCAGGATTTCCCTGCGCTGTCTTTGAGTCCGCCTTGTCCAGCTCATTGATGATGACGACAAGGTTGGAGGAACCCGCAAGAGCGAATGCCTCCATGATGCTGCCGGGCTTTGCGTTGGCATAGACGCGGGAGCTCCCCGTCAGCTGCTCCGCATCGTGGATAGAGCTCATGTCCAGCGTCGTCCACGGGAGCTTGAGGATGCGGGCCACCGCATAGGCAACCTGTGACTTTCCGGTTCCCGCAGGACCGCAAAGAAGAAGGCCGTACGCGGGCAGTGTGTGCGTGCGGTTGATCTGGATGATGGTCTCGATGATGCGCTGCTTGACACTCTCCATGCCGTAGAGCTCCTCATCGAGAATTCTTCTGGCCTGCGCCGGATCAATGGAGGCAAAATAAGAGCTCTTCCACTGAATGCCCAGCATGATGGAGAGCGCATGCATAGCGTGCCGTCTCTCCTCGGGGCTGACCTCATTCGATCTGGCGACTGCGAGATTCCTTCTGGCCCAGGCTCTGATATTGGCCGGAAGGGTTCTGCCTGCGCAGGAGAGAAAATCAGAGAGTGACTGAAGACTTGTAAGCTTCATGCTGTCGTCATCTCTCGTCTCCTCCTCATCCGCAGCGGGGTGACTCTCAAGAATTCTTCCAATTGTGTACTGCAGAAAACCGTCCCCCGCGGAGAGCTTATCTGAGAAGCTCTCTGTCTCTCTTATGCCGTGTACTGCATAGCCCTGCGCGGCTTTGCTGACATTCAGGCACACAGGAATGCTGTTCTCACCCAGCCAGCGCAGAAGATCCGGGAATCGGTCATCGATCAGTACAATATCAATGCTCTTCTCCGTACCCTTGTCCTGCTGCCATAAAAACGCTGTCCGCCTGCCCGGATTTTCAAACCTGCCCGTCATCTGTGCAGGGAGTTCCTCCGCATCACGCAGGTACATGATGGGGTTTTCCTCATCCATTACCTCCGCCTGTGATGAAAATGTCTTATAGGTGATGACCGGCGCCGTGACGGCCGTTGCACCTGTACTCTGACTGCCAAAATCGAACATCTGCGAACCCATTTTCATTTCCTCCCATAACTCATAACAACCGTCCCTGCTGTCACGACACACAGCGCCGCGAACGTGCACAGCCATACTGGCGTGCAGACAGAGGCAAATCTTCCGACCTGCGACATGACAATGGATGTAATATTGTCCGCTGCGTGCATCAGAAAGACGGCCGCAAACGAATGCGTGCACGCAAAGGCGGCGCAGAAGAGCATGCCCATAAGGAAGGCGTACACACCCTGCACGGCCAGGCCGTGATAAAACGCAAAGAGAAGCGACGAAATAAATGCACCCTCAAGAAATGCTGACACACGCATGTTTTTAAAAGGAGACCGGCTCTTTTTACTGTCAACAGGCGTCATACCATTGATGCCCATACCTGTTCCCGCATCCCTGAATACGCTCTCATTGGAGGATGCGCCGAAACCACTCCGCGAATAAGCCGTGAAAACAATTCCCCGGAAAACCATCTCCTCGCACAGCGGGCTCAATATACCGTAAACGGAAATGGAAACAATCAGTCCGGCCCCTGTCTGCAAGGAAGCCACAGTGCCGGATGCACTATCCCAAGCAGTCATACCAGTCAGCGCAAAGAAAATATTCAGGAACAGACTTGCAAAAACAGACAAAAGAATGAACAGCGCACCTCTCTGCAGGTATTGACTGCTCTCTCTGCCGATATAGGTCCCCCGCACAGATGAAAGTGCCTCATCCTCATAGGCCCGGATGCAGCGAAGTCCCGCGGGCAGAACCGGCACCGCAGAGAGGATCAGGCACACTGCCGTTCGAAATGCCAGCACTTCGGAGGGATTGGTGATCATCCAGTCGGAGAGAGATTTCCAGCGTCCGCTCTCTTCCACAGTCAGCATAAGTGCGCTGCAGAGAGAAGTCAGCACTTCATACAGAACAAAAAAGATGACAAATGACAAAAATGCACTGCGCCTCGGGTCCTGTGACCGATCTGCATTCATAATGACGTCTCCTGCATCAGGATTTTCCTCAGTTCCTCCGGGGAGTCCGCGATGTCTTCTGCCGGACACCCCGCCTGAAGAAGCTCCTGCCGTGTTCCATATCCATAGGCCGCGCCCACAGGAGATATCCCCGTGCGGACGGCGCCCTCGATATCAAAGAGACGATCGCCCACCATCGCGCAGTGATCGGTCCCGCCGGCGGTCTCAATGGCCTTCTTCATCACAACGACCTTGTGGTCGACACCCTTCATATGCTCGCTCTCGGCGCCAAGAGATGCCCCGCAGATAAAATCCATGTACTGTGCAATTTTAAAATGTTCGAGCACCTGCCGTGCCATGATCTCAGGCTTGCTGGAGGCGACGCCGATCACCCTCCCGCTCTCATGGAGATCCCGCAGGAGCTCAGGTATTCCCGGATAGAGGTTTGCCTCAAATTTGCCGATCGTGTCGTACCTCTTTCGGAATTCTGCCACCAGCTGATCAGCAAGTGCATCGTTGAAACCGTAACTCTTCCGGAACTGCTCGTGCAGGGGCGGACCGATAAAAGACTCGAGCCGCCTCTGATCCTGCTCGTCGATGCCGATACTCTTCAAGGCATACTGCACGCTCTTTGTGATGCCCGGCGCCGACGCCGTCAGCGTCCCGTCGAGATCGAATAAAATCCGGGTGAATCTCTTCATGCATACTTCTTTTTCTGTTTAATGTATCTGTCCGCGAAAAACCTGTCAAGGCGGGATATCTGTATCAGAAGTTACATGTTTTCACGCGCAGAAACGCCTACAATAACTATTGATAAGTGAGTGATTCAGGAAGGAGGCTTCCTATGGCATACGAACTTCGCATCAAAAGAGTCTATGATCCCGCCTCTGAAGATGACGGGAAGAGAATTCTGGTGGACCGTCTGTGGCCCCGCGGCATCAGCAAAGAGAGAGCCCGCCTGGACGAATGGAACAAAGACATCACGCCCTCTCCGGAGCTTCGCAAATGGTTTGGTCACAAGGAAGAGAACTTTGATCGCTTTAAAGAGCTCTACACCGCTGAGCTCGACAACAACAAGACTGCCCCTGCCTTTTTAAAGGAGCTCTCGCAGGATCTGAAAGAGGGGAACGTGACGCTCCTCTACGGCGCCAGGTCCCCCTCGTGCAATCATGCGGTTATTCTTCTCGACTGGCTACAGGCACACATCACACCAGCCCCACGACAATAATGACGCCGATCAGCACCGGCAGGATCCAGGTGAGCGGCCAGCGCATCCAGTTCTGGATCTTCAGACCCTTGCCGCAGTTGGCCTCCTGCACGAAATTCTTCCAGCCCCAGCCGATCTTTCTCGTACAGAAAACGACGTAGATCAGTGCGCCGATCGGCAGCAAAAGGTTGGAGACAAGGAAGTCCTCGAGGTCCATGAAGCTCGTTCCCTTTCCCAGCGGCTGAATCCAGGAGAGCACATTAAAGCCAAGAGCACACGGGAGCGATAGGATGAACACCATCACGCAGCTGAACACCGCTGTCTTCTTCCGATCCCATCCGGTGAGGTCCATCGTCATGGCCATGATGTTCTCGAACACGGCCAGCACTGTCGAGAATGCTGCGAAGGTCATGAACACGAAGAACAGTGACCCCCAGAGACGACCAAGCGCCATGTGATTGAAGATATTCGGCAGCGTGATGAAAATCAGCGATGGCCCTGCTCCCGGCTCCACACCGTAGGCAAAGCATGCAGGGAAAATAATGAGACCTGACGTGAAAGCAACAAAGGTATCCAGAAGCGCCACATTCACAGACTCGCCGAGAAGTGACCTCTCCCTCCCGATATAGCTGCCGAAGATCGCCATGGCGCCGATACCGATCGAGAGCGTGAAGAACGCCTGGTTCATCGCATTGACGATGACATTCAGAAGACCGGCCTTTCTGACCTCCTCAATATTGGGCAGAAGGTAGAAAGAGAGGCCTGCCCCGCCTCCGGGAATGATGATGGAATTGACAGCCAGCACGACCATGATGACAAGAAGGAGCGTCATCATGACCTTTGAGACGCGCTCAAGTCCTTTCTGCAGGCCCATCGCCACAATGGCAAAGCCCGCGATCACAATGATGGCCATGTAGCCCACCTGAAGTGCCGGATCTGTCAGCATGGAAGAAAACTTGTCCGATACCGCGCCGGCATCCATTCCCTCAAATCCGCCGCACGCCATCTCCACAAAATACTGCAGCATCCACCCCGCAACCGTCGTATAGAACATCATGAGCAGGTAGTTGCCTGCAAGGGAGGCGATGCCGTGGAAATGCCACTTCGTGCCCTTCGGCTCCAATTTTCCATACATCTTCACAGGGCTGCACTGTGCCGCACGGCCCATGGCGAACTCCATCGTCATGACCGGCACACCCATGATGGCCAGAAAAACGAGATAGATCAGTACGAAGGCCCCGCCCCCGTACTGGCCCACCAGCCACGGGAACTTCCACACATTGCCGATGCCGATCGCACAGCCCGCGCTGATGAGAATAAAGCCGAGCCGGCTTCCCAGATGTTCACGTTCATTCATAACAACACACCCCCCGAAACCTCAATTTCCGGAAAACAAAGAGGATCAGGCCTGCCATCATATTATCGTATAACGATGAACTCTCTGCCTGAATACAGCTGTCCAAAGGCGGCTAAAGGAGTTTCATCTCCCTTTGCCGACAATCGGCAGTGCAGTTAAAGCCTGATGCACATAATCATACCGCGAACAGACGCCGCGGGACAGAGGATCGTGAAGAAAACTGCAGGAAACTATACAGTCAGAGGATATCAAATATCTGCATATGCAGAAGAATACCCCGCCGCGGGATGTTGCCAGCGGCAGGGTATTCCATGCGGGGGTGTATATAAGGAACGGAGGATCTTACTCTTCCCTTACCTTAAGAACAATCTTTCCGGCATTTTTACCGGACGCCATCAGATCCTGTGCCTTCTCCGCATCTTGAATGGAGAAGACTCTGCTGATGTTCGGGAAGATTTCTCTGGTAGATACTTTTGGCCAGAGATTCTTTGTCATCTCGCTCAGAATTTCATGTTTCTGTTCCAATGTTCTGCTGCGGAGAGTTGTGCCAATCAGGCGAATACCCCGCACATACATAGTCCGCAGATTGACAGGTGCTATGTCACCGGCGAGTGTAGCGATCATGATCCACCTGCCAAGGCGATTCATATATTGAAAACAGTCTCCTATCTTCTCCCCGCCAAGGCAGTCAATTACAATATCGACCGGATGGCCGCTCTCCAGTTCATCCTTAAAGGCATCCGCCAGTGTCGTTTTTGATGTATTGATAATTCTGTCAGCATGCAGGTAGCCAATCTTGCTCTCCAACTCATCATTCATGACGGAAGTGAGAACTCTCGCGCCAAAAGCTTTGGCAATCGGAATGACAACGCTGGCAACACCGCTCGCTCCAGCCTGCATAAGTAATGTATCCCCTGCCTTTAAGTGTCCTTCATGGAAGAGGAAAAGATAGGCTGCACCGAAGGCCTCTGGCAGTGCAGCAGCTTCCGTAAAGGATAAGCCCTTTGGAACAGGCATCAGCAGCTCTTCGGGGACAGCCGCATATTCGGCGTATCCACCACCGCCCAAAAGTGCGCAAACCCGGTCTCCCACTTTCCATTTTCCATGCGCAGCAACGTCTGCGCCCACTTTTTCAATAATGCCCGATGCCTCCAGGCCGAACCAGTCCGGCCATCCGGGCGGCGCAGGATATTGGCCGGCCCGCTGTAAAAGGTCTGCACGATTGACACCGGCCGCATATATTTTCAGTAAAACCTGATTGTCCGAAATGACAGGATCTGGAACATCTGACCAACACAGATGCCCATCATCACCGATCAGAGTGGCATGCATTGCTTTTCCTCCCAAAATTTCCTGAATGTGAAGCTTCTATACAGCCGCGATCATTCATTTGTCAATCTGACGATTCTGTACAGAATACTCCGTCAAACTGTCACCCTCTGCTGCCCTTACGCCTTGTAGTAGGAGCGCACATGAGCCGATGCATTGCAGTGGATAATCTCTCCGCTGATGCAGGTGGAAGCGTCACTGATCAGAAAGCATGCAACCTCAGCAATCTCTTCGGGAACCATAACGCGGCCGGCGACACCTTCATAGGCAAGATTCTGCTCCGTAGACGAGATATTGTCGCGCGTCATATCTGTGATCGTGACGCCCGGTGCTATACCGTTGATCCGCATTCCCTTTTCATATACGCGGTGAGAGATGGCCTTGATCATGTTGTTGAGACCTGCCTTTGTCATACCGTATGGCCGGTCAAAGCCTTCATCTGCTGCTTCCGAAGTGGTGATCAGAATCTTTCTTCCCCTTGCATTCTTCTCATATCTCTCAAGGAAGGCTTTAGTGAGGAAAAACGGTGCGCGCAGATTGACTGCAATCTGCAGATCAAACTTTTCTCTTGTCACTTCCGTAATGCCATGTTCATGCAGAGAAATACCGGCATTTGCACACAAGATTGTGACTTCTTTTCCCGATATCTTTTCTGCATCAGCAAACAGCTCAGGCATATCCTTCGTATCCGTAACATCGTACGTCATTGTGAACACAGGATATCCTGTCAGTTCTGCCTTCACCTTCTCCATTTTCTCCGGTTTATTATCCACAAGAATGACACTGGCACCTACAGAAGTAAATTTTCTGGCCATTGCACTGCCGATTCCCCCGCCTCCTCCGGTGATCAGCACATTCTGACCGGCAAGAATACGATCTGCCTGAACAGGGGAGAACTTCACCTGCACAATTTTCTTCTCTTCTTCCATAAAAAGCTGTCCTTTCCAAACGTGCAGGCAGATAAAAACTGCATGCACATTTCTCTTCCTCTCATTTCATCGTTTACTTTGTGTATTACACGCTGCCATAGACGAGTTTGGGAACAATTGTGACAAGCCACGGGCAATACGTACAGATCAGAAGTACCAAAGTAATAACAAGAATATAGGGAATCAAATCATGAACCATATCCTCCATCCTGCAGTGGATCGTTCCGCTGACCAGGAAAATATAGGATCCAAACGGGGGCGTGATTGCGCCAATTGCCGAATTCAGGCAAAGGACGAGGCCAAAATGAACAAGATTGATTCCAAATGCCGTGGCAACCGGGGCAAGGAGCGGAGCCACAATGATCATGCAGGCGAAGCTGTCCAGGAACATGCCAAGGATCAGCATAAGAATGTTGACCAGCAGCAGGAAGATATACTTGTTGTGGCAGACAGAAATCAGAACCTGTGTCATCATCTGCGGAATTCTCTCCCAGCTGAGGTAATAGCTGAGTACTGCAGTAGTGCACAGTACCATGATGACAGGACCGGTTCCATAGACAGCGTCCAGCAAAATCTTAGGGACATCTGACCACTTAATTTCCTTATAGATGAACTTGCCGATAATAAACGAATATGCAGCGATCATTGCACCGCCCTCAGTGGCCGTAAATGCTCCCACTCGAAGGCCAATGATCAGACCGAACGGAATAACCAATGCCCAGGAAGATGCCCGAAGTGCACTGCCGATTTCCTTCGCAGATGCATGTTTCTCTCGAGATGGCTTATATCCCCTCTTTTTGGAGATATATCCATTCAGGATCATCATGGAAATACACATGAGAAAGCCCGGAATATAGCCCGCACACAGAAGTTTTCCAACCGATATCTGTACAAGAACGGCGTAGACGACCAGTCCGACACCCGGGGGAATGATCGGCGTAATGCACGCAGATGCTGCAGTGACAGCGCCGCTGTACGCCTTACTGTACCCTCTCTTCTCCATCTCTGGCACGAGAAGTTTGCTCTCAATTGCAGCATCTGCAACGCCGGACCCTGACAGACCGCCCATCAGTGTGGAAAGCAGGATGTTGACATGTCCCAGTCCTCCGGTCAGATGTCCGACAAGCGTTTCGGCAAGATTCATGAGTCTTGTCGTAACGCCGGAATAATTCATAATCGCACCTGCGAAGATAAAAACAGGTGCAGCCATAAGGGACGTGGATTCCGTGTTCGTCACCAGCTTCTGGATGATGAGGCTGACATCAAGGTGCGGCGTCACCATGAAATACGGAATAACGGAACCGACCATAGAGAAGGCAACAGGAACACCGAAAACAAAACAAATCGCAAGAATGAGCAAAGGCCACAGAGTCATTTTGCATCTGCCTCCTTCTTTTTCTTATTCAATTCCATCGTAAGCGACGCATCGCCTGTCTGATAATTATTGATATAGAGATCCGCATACCCCTTAGGATCCCTGAATGATTTCATAAAGAAGATAACCGAATAAATAGTCATACTGAGAAATGACAGTGTCGGTGCAAGGTAGATAAACTTGTAGCTCAGATGGAAGAATGTCGTTGAACGGTTTGCCTTGGAAATCATCATGCAGCCAAGGACGAATAGGGTTGCAAATAATATGAAACAAAGAACGGTGATCGCTCTGCGCATGCTGTACTTCACTTTGAAGGGCATATGGTTGATCACGAAATCGAGGCCATAGTGCAGATTTTTCTTGTATGCTGCCGCCGCAGAGAAGAATCCTCCCCAACACAGCGATATGCTCTCCAGCTCTTCTCCCCATGTGAACGGGTGACCGAAGACGTACCGGGAGATCACATTCAATACAGCCGTCGAGATCATGATCGTCAGGCCGATTGCGCCCACAATCTCCTCAATATTCTTGATAATTTTCATGAGATGCTCCTCTCCTGACCACATTATCTCCTTGTTGGCTCACAGGTCTGAAAATAAATCCATGCTGTACCCGCCTGCAGGGAGAAGATCGCTATGAGCAGAAGCGGGAATTATGCTCTGGGGCTCTTCCCAGCGAAAGAGCCCCCGGAAAAGTAAAGAAACTTTAGAAGTGGAACATAATAGCGAATATCTGACTAGTTGATGATTTTCGCGATCTGATCAGAAATGTCAGCAGAGATATTCGGAAAAGCGGAGAACGACGCTGCGCCGGCCTTCTGCATTGCACTCTTGTCATCGTCAGAAGGTGTAACAAACTTCACACCGGCGTCTTCCATCTTCTTCTGATAGTCAGCATCAGTTTCCTGACATTTCTGTGTGAACTCCTTGCCATACTCAACAAGGGCATCCTGGAAAATTTTCTGGTTCTCCGGAGAGATCGAGTTCCATACGTCAGAGCTCATAGCAAAACATGTTGGTGCAAAAGAGTGCTGGGAGAGATAAACATTCTTGGCCACTTCCTGAAGAGAATATGTGTACAGTCCGGACAATGAAGCCTCTGCAGCTTCGATTGTTCCCTGCTGCAGTCCTGTATAGACATCTGAGAACGGCATTGTGACAGTTGCAGCGCCAAGATTGCTGAAAAAGGCATCTGCCGCGGCTCCGGGAACACGGATCTTCAGGTTCTTGATGTCTGCAACACTGTTGATCGGCTTGGTGGAAATAATATTGCGGGGCGCCGCTGCCCAGTTGCAGCAGAGGATCTTAATGCCGGAAGACTTCTCAACCTGATCACACCAGGATTTGAAAAGATCAGAGTCATTCATCTTCTGCACGGCATCCGTTGTCGGCAGAGCATAGAAGACGGCCAGCGAAGCGATGTCCGGGCATCCATAATCCGCAAAGAAATCGCCAGATGTAGAGACCATGATGTTGGCACCGGTCGAGACCTGTTCCACGACGTCATCAAGAGAACCAAGCTCATTGGAATAATAATTTTCGAACTGAACAGCTCCGCCAGTCTTGTCGACAACTTCTTTCTCAAATTCATCCAGAACCTGACACTTGACATCTGCCTGTGTCTCTGAACTGCTGACCTTGATGGTAACGGCATCAGCAGGTGCAGCCGCAGCAGCCTGTGTATTCGCCGCTGCAGCTTCTGTGGAAGATGCTGATGAAGCACTGTTTCCCGAAGAGCTGCCTGAGGACGATGCTGTGGACGAAGATGTGGAACTGCCACATCCGATTAATAAAGAAGCAGCGATAGCTGCCATTGTCATTGCAGATACAACTTGCTTTAACATATTTTCCTCCCATACATATTTAAATTTTGACCCCTGACAGGACACATTACAGAGCTCCTGTCTTATAATTTTTGGCTCAGACTCTGTAAGGGTCTACATCGATGTTGTCAAATGCAATTTTGGTATTCCGAAGGAGCGGCTGCTCTTTCGTTGTGATACTGTCATAGCGCGACACGCACATTACCAGCCAAGAGCCCAGCATCGGTGCAATGATCCTCTGATACTTGCAGTAAGCCCCATTGGCCAGAAATACAAACGGAATGCTGAGCTTTTGTCTGAGTGCAAAGAGTGTGTCAATATTGCTCTGCAGTTCGTCCATATTGTTGGCCATTGTCACAATCTTGGCGATGTCCGCTCCCCTGGCTTCCATCTCCTGTGCCATCTTCACGATTTCATTGCCTGGGACAAATTCCCAAATATGTGCTGACATCAGTACCTCTCCGCCCATATCGTGAATCTCGTGAATCAGCTCCTTTTGTTTTTTCACAGCCTCTGCGTCATAGGTCAGCTGCCTTGGATCCGGACAGTACAGATCTCCCATGACATCCATAAGAACAGCCCCCGCCCTCATGGCTGTCAGCATTTCCTCAGTTCTGTCTTCATCCGATACCTTATCGCTGTACCTTTGTCTGTAGTTTGTGATGTAAATCGGATGGCTTCCGCAGTAACTGAAAATATGCCGGAGTGTTTCTTCATCCCTGTACTCCCGCTTCAGCTCACAGATCTGAAATCCGAACGCCTCTGCCCCATCATAGACAGCATTGCGGATCGCAGAAATGCAGCTGTCCGGGTCCGGTTTCTGGATCATGGCAGTCAGCAGCGGCTTTTTGCAGTCAAGGAATGATTGCTTGCTCAATTCGTGCCTCCTGTTCTCCGGAAAATGATTCGAGCGCCCTTCTGAAAAAAAGCTTTGTGGTATACTTTTATTGTGCACATTTTATGTATATCAGCTTTTCATCTTGTCTTCATTGTATTAATTAAATAATTCATGTTCAATGTTCTAAACACGCCTGTTTTGATCATTTCGATACAGAACTTGCGTCAATATTAATCGCTCTGTATTTTTATCATTTTGGCAGGAACATCTGGTAAGGGAAAGACCGGCCGTTTTAGGAGAGAATAATTTCAGGAGAGAATAAGATGATTGGAGAAATTGTTGTCACACAATTATTCGATATTATGACCATTCCTATCATTCCCGGAATCAAACGTCAGATCTCCAACCGAAAGGGATATGGTATATCATTCTGTGAGACGCCTGGAGGAAAAATTGTGTATATCCACAATGGATGTGAATATATCTCCGACTACAATCATGCTATCCTTTTACCAAAGGATCAGACATACATGCTGTATGGGATCAGCAACGGCAAATTCCCGCTGATTGATTTTCAATGTCAGGGGGATTCTGTGCCTAAGGAATTTCAAACTTTTGATATCTCGAATGATGACAGCTATAATTTTCTGCATACATATTCTGTGATCAAAGAGTACCAGAATTACAAGTCCGCTTATTATTATTTTCAGACGATGAGTCTTTTCTATCAAATGATTGGAAATCTGGATTCCACCACTTCAGACAGCCGGCAGCGCAATATTCTTGAGCCGGCAATTCAATATATGAATGAACATTTTACAGATCCTTCTCTGAGCATCAGTGATCTCGCAGAGCAGGTCAATCTGAGTCCCTGCTATTTCCGGCGGCTTTTCCACAAAGAGTTCGCAATGTCCCCTAAACAGTATGTAATCCAGTCCAGAATCAACAAGGCTAAGGGGCTGCTCCTCAGCAGCTGCTGGACGATCTCATCAATCTCTGAGGAATGCGGATTCAACAGTATATATCACTTCAGCCGGATCTTCAGGAGCTACGTCGGCTGTACGCCGTCAGATTACATCAAAAGATACGCACGGGGGGTCTGAAAATCACATCCGCTGCACACAAATCTGCGGTTGCATCTGAACCTCAGGCACAGTTTTCAAGGGCAAATTCACATCAAATCGCAGACCTTAAGACCTTACGTCTTATATTTATTCAGATGCCAAACCTCCCTGAATGTAGTAAGATAGAGACTGCGTGCTGACGCGCGTTGAAGCGTCACAGCGTCAAATATATTCACGGGGGAGAGTGCGGGAAAGAAATCTTTCCGCACCGTAGGAAAGTGACGCACAGCTGAGTCTGTCCAGGCCAAACGGGATCCCC
Organism: Lachnospiraceae bacterium UBA2734; assembly: GCA_002353635.1. GTDB lineage: Bacteria > Bacillota > Clostridia > Lachnospirales > Lachnospiraceae > CAG-791. The sequence continues at coordinate 4,639 of DEKA01000012.1, read as the reverse complement.
TGCGCTGCCGCGTACAAGAGCGGCTGGAAAGGCATCTTTATGGAGAGAGAACATCTTGGGAGCCGCCTTGGCTTTATTCTGCTGTCTGCAGGCTGTGCCATCGGCATCGGCAACGTGTGGAAATTCCCCTGGCTCGTCGGCCAGAACGGAGGCGGTGCTTTTGTTCTGATTTATCTGGTCTTCCTCGCCATCATGGGCGTTCCCGTCATGACCATGGAATTCGCCATGGGCCGTGCCGCACAGAAGAGTCCGGTCCGCATGTATTACCCGCTGGAGCCCGGGGGGACAAAATGGCACATTCACGGCTATTTTGCATTTGCCGGCAACTATATCCTCATGATGTTCTACACCTGCGTGTGCGGGTGGATGCTTCAGTACTTTGTCTACACAGCTGACGGAACATTTGACGGACTGGATGTGCAGGGCATATCTGATCAGTTCAATGCGATGATGCTAAGTCCCGCACGGCAGTGGATCTTCATGGCCATCTCTGTCTGCGTCGGCTTCTTCATCTTAAGCCTCGGCCTGCAGAAGGGTGTCGAAAAGGTGACAAAGGTTATGATGATCGCCCTTCTCCTTATTATGGTGGTCCTGGCCGTCAATTCCATTGTGATGCCCGGCGCACAGGCCGGCCTCTCCTTCTATCTGAAGCCCAACCTCGCTGAAATCCGCAAGGTTGGCATCTGGACTGTTATCAAGAATGCCATGAACCAGTCCTTCTTCACCCTCTCCATCGGCATGGGCGGCATGGCCATCTTCGGCAGCTACATCTCCAAGGAGCGGGCGCTCCTCGGAGAATCTGTGAATGTCGCCTTTCTGGACACCTTTGTGGCATTCACATCGGGACTCATCATCTTCCCCGCGTGCTTCGCCTACGGGGTGCAGCCGGATGCCGGGCCGTCACTTATTTTCAAAACACTGCCCAACATCTTTAACCATATGGTATGGGGACGCCTCTGGGGATCCCTGTTCTTTGTCTTCATGACCTTCGCGGCCTTCTCTACTGTCATCGGTGTCTTTGAAAATATCATCGCCATGTTCATGGATCTGACCGGCTGGAGCAGAAAGAAGTCCTGCCTCTTCAACTGCATCCTTATGCTCCTCTTGGCCACGCCTTGTGCGCTCGGACCGAACATCCTGAGCGCTCTGCAGCCCATGGGAAAGGGAACGAGCATCATGGACCTCGAGGACTTTCTCGTCTCGAACCTGATCCTGCCGCTGGGCTCCCTTGTCATCACGCTCTTCTGCACGAGGCGCATCGGCTGGGGGTTCGACAACTTCTGTAAAGAGGCCAATGAGGGCAAGGGCCTTCGCGTGCACCGTTGGATGCGCTTCTACCTCACCTGGATCCTGCCGGTACTGTTCATTATCGTGTTCGTTATGGGGTTGATCTGATACCAATAATTTTTTAACATACGCTTGCCAGTAAGCAGGAGTCCCTTCGGCACGCTTCCGCTCTTGCTTGGCTCGTCACGTTGCCAAACTCGTGAAAAACCTCGTTAAGCAACGACGGCACGCAAAGGCACTCAGGGACTTCCTGCTTACTGGCTTCGCTTATCTATCTGCAAAATCAAGATATACAATATGCTCAGTATGCATAACGAGAGCGCAGACCGGGCAAGCGTACTCGATAATATTACCGACGTAAAGAGGAGTTTCGCACCCGGCACGGGTGTGAAACTCCTCTTTTATTTTTTGTGATATAGCTGCGAACGAATCCTGCTGCCTCACGCCAGCATCTGCAGCTGCACGTCTATACTCGTCAGCTCATCCTCGAGCTTCTTGCGCCTGACCTGCACTTCATCCATGAGTGAGCACTTCGTCATCAGCTCCTTCTCATTGCCGCCGGTTGTGAGGTACCCCTTCACAACAGCGCCGGGAAGAGCGAACTTCTTCATGCCGATAGGGAACAGAACCATGAGATACCTGCCGTCCTGCTCCGAGACCGTTCCATCCCCGTAAGATACATGATGGACCTTCTGCCCCTGCATCTCAGGAATTCTTGCCATCTTCTCAACTGTAGCCACCTGATCGAACCGATCGACAATATTCTCTCTCTCATCGATCAGCTGTGCGGCGCTCTTCATGCGGTCGATCTTTCTCTGCGCAACTGTACTGATCTTCGACTTGCGGTTGGCGACAGGTGCTGAGTAGAAATCGAACCTGTACGCCGAATCAATCAGATCGTAGGTCAGAATATGGAGCTTTGTATCAAAGTCAAAAGCCTCGGCAGCTTCCTGCCCCTTCTCCTTCATGCTGCGGCCGACCATGTCCAGAAGATCTGATCTTGTCTGCAGATATTCTGCGGTGTCATCACACATCCTGTAGTAGTTGGCCAGCTTCAGGGTCTTGTCGTACCCGATCTCATCGTCAAAATCCACGTATCCCGCAAAAGCTGCCGCCGCCGAGGCGCGGAGCATGTAGTTCTCCTCCGGGCGGATGAGACCAAGGTACTTGATCACCGTCCTGATTCTCTGACGCATCTCCCACTTGTCCGGAAACTCTTCTTCCAACATCACGTTGATTTTGTTCGTGAAATCTCTCACCCTGCCCTGTCTGGCGTTAATCTCTCCGCCATCCTTTTCGAGCAGATCTAGAAAAGCCTCCCGCACTTCCTCAGTGCGGCCGTGCTCACACAACGCACAAATCCCCCCTGTCTGATTCACCTCACCGTGATTGAGAAGAAAGTCAGCCTTGGACATCGCGTCCCTGAACATGCTGCCGAAATCTTCAGCTCCCGGATTCCACTTCCTGATGCAGGCCCCAACGGCAGCCCACTTATCTCTCACATCGTTCTTCTTTTCGATCAGTTCATGATATCTGTTCATATACAGTGTCGCGAGAACCTTAATGCGGTCATTGTTCATACATACTGCCTCCTTTCTTCATGTAATTCAGAAAATATTATATATAAATTTATATAAAATATCAAATTTGTATCATTATTCCATTTTCGTACAATAATCATATATTAGTATCATATTATAAATATTTTCCGTAATATAATTAATTTTTACGATTATAAATCAAATTAAATAAAGTAAATATGAAAATATTTTCTAAATATGATTTATTGGTGTGAAAATTATTTTTCAACTGCTTAATGTCACTGCACCGTTTTCGGTATCCTGAGAAGAAGCGCTGACAGATAAGCTGTTTTCATATATGACCCAGGATCTGTACCCGTCACTTCCTGCAAACTGTCCGAAATAATCAGCCTCTTGCAACAAACTTACGTTTTTGTCCAATGCGTCAGTTTTCGAAAATGCCTACAATACAGAGATATGAGAGGGAATCTGGCCCATTCTTTTCCCAGGCTGTGTGCTGCAGTGAAGAGGGAAAAGATGTTGTCAAAATACCCGCAGTACAAAACCGCCCCGGGCGGAAATATAGATATGGAGGCACATATGGCTGGAACAATTCAGAATCTGACACATGCAGCTGAGCGCAAGGCACTCTCCGCCGTGCTGGATGGCTACTGGGATCGCCTTAAAGGCAAAGATGTAAATGAAAGAACACAGGTTTACGAGCAGGTCGTTGATCTCGCCGCAAAATTCTATGGAAACGGAGCAAAGAAGGAGACGCTTGATGCGGTCAAGAAGTATCTTGCCAATCCCGAGAACCGCTGGACAAAGTTCCTGAACCGCGTCATCGATGAGACTGATCCGCACTACGCAAAGAGAATGCTCATGACGCTCGGCTATGAGGCATTCTTCTGCGGCACAAAGACAATCCGCGAGAACAGAAAGAAGTACAACTGCAACATCCCGTGGCTGATCCTCTTCGATCCCACCATGGCCTGCAATCTCCACTGCATCGGCTGCTGGTCCGGCACTTACGGTCACAAGTCATCTCTTACCTTCGAAGAGATGGACAAGATCGTCACGGAGGGCAAGGCACTCGGCGCACATCTGTATATGCTGACCGGCGGTGAGCCTACCGTTAAGATGAAGGAAATTTTCAAGCTGGCTGAGAAGCACGACGACTGCTTCTTCGCACTCTTCTCCAACTCGACGCTGATCACAGATGAAATGGCAGAGCACGTGCGTCAGCTGGGCAACATCACCTTCCTTCTCTCCATTGAGGGAACGGAGGAGACAAACGATGCCAGAAGAGGCGCAGGTCACTTTGACGCAGCAATGCGCGCGATGGATATTCTGAGGAACCACGGTATCGTATTCGGCACATCCATCTGCTACACAAAGGCAAATGTCGAGGCCGTAACGAGCGATGACTTCTTCCACATGCTGGAGAGAAAGGGAGCCAGATTCGGCTTCTACTTCCACTTCATGCCTGTCGGCAACAACGCTGTGCCTGAGCTGATGCCTACTGTCGAGCAGAGACGGTATATGATCGACCGCATCCGCTATATCAGATCCGACAAGAGCGATATCCAGTTCTTCCCGATGGACTTCCAGAACGACGGCGAATACGTTGGCGGATGCATTGCCGGAGGCCGCAACTATTTTCATATCAACTCGAACGGAGATGCCGAGCCCTGCGTGTTCATCCACTTCTCGAACGCGAACATCAAGACGAGCTCCATCCTCGAGATCCTGCAGAGTCCTCTGTTCATGGCTTACCACGAGGGTCAGCCGTTCAACAGAAACCAGCTCCGTCCGTGCCCGATGCTTGAGAA
>DEKA01000046.1:19482-24659 GCA_002353635.1 Lachnospiraceae bacterium UBA2734 | reverse complement strand
ACACCACATTTAGGACTTGACCGGAGATGTCATCAGATATCCCCTAATTCCAGATTTTTGATGAGCTTTTTTCTAAAAAAGATTAGGAAGAACTTTTAAAAGCATCAAAAAAACAATATGCCATCATTTTGATGCTGTATTTTCATGATTTCGGCTTAATACGTCAGCAAAAATCATATCAATATCCAATTTTGATGTCATTTTAAATTTATATGCCATAAAATAACATCAAATTTTAAATTCCACAGCATTTTTGATGACCACGACATCAAAACCTAAATTCCACAGCATTTTTGATGATCAAATCGAAGTAAGCTTCAAAATGGCCTTCACTTCGCGCAGTCCCCCGGAAAATTACGTCCCTGCACCACGCAGTGCTTCGCATGAGATTTCTCACCACTCTGCGCAGTGCTTCGCAAGGTCCTCTCTCTGCCCCCGTGTAGATCTTAAAAAAATTGCAATCTCTACTCCGCGCAGTCCTGCCAATGGCCATCCCTCAGTACCTTGAAGAAAAACACTGAGCACCAAATTCTACTCCGCGCAGTCCTGCGCGAGCTCCTCGAGCTTTCTCTTCTTATACGAAGCAAAGCACCCGGCATCCAGCGCCGCCCGGACCTCCTCCATCAGGTGGTTGTAGAAGTACAGGTTATGCATCACGCACAGCCGAAGCCCCAGCGCCTCGTCCGCCTTCAACAAGTGCCTTATGTATGCGCGGGAGAATCTTCTGCACACCGGACAGCCGCAGTCGGGATCGATGGGGCGCATGTCCTTCATGTACCTGGCATTGCGGATACGGAGCGTCCCGTGATTCGTGTAGAGATTGCCGTGCCGCCCGTTTCTGGACGGGTACACACAGTCAAAGAAATCGATGCCGCGCTCCACGCCCTCCAGAATATTCTGCGGGGTGCCGACGCCCATGAGATAAGTCGGCTTGTCCTTAGGCAGATACGGCGTCGTCTCCTCGATAATGGAATACATCTGCTCGTGCGTCTCGCCGACTGCAAGGCCGCCGACCGCATAGCCATCGAGGTCCATATCCGCGATGCGCTTTGCGTTCTCGATACGAATATCCGGGAAAATCGCGCCCTGATTGATGCCGAAAAGGAGCTGGTGCGGATTCACCGCACCCTCTTCCGCCTTCAGCTCGGCCATTTTTGCTTTGCAGCGCGCAAGCCACCGCTCCGTCCTGGCGACAGAATTCTCGACATAATCCCGCTCCGCCAGCGCCGGCGGGCACTCGTCGAAGGCCATCGCAATCGTGGACCCTAGGTTCGCCTGGATCCGCATGGACTCCTCCGGTCCCATGAAAATAACGCGCCCGTCCACATGCGAATGGAACGTCACACCTTCTTCCTTGATCTTTCGAAGATCGGCCAGAGAGAAAACCTGAAATCCGCCGGAATCCGTGAGGATCGGACGGTGCCAGGTCGTGAACCGGTGCAGTCCGCCCAGCTCCTTCACAACGTCGTCACCCGTGCGCACATGCATATGGTAGGTGTTGCAGAGCATTACCTGCGTGTCGATGTTCTCAAGATCTGTGGCCGAGAGGCCGCCCTTGATCGCCCCGGCCGTCGCCACATTCATGAAGACGGGCGTCTCAATGATGCCGTGCACCGTCGTCATGCGGGCGCGCTTGGCCATACCCTCCGTCTTCAGCAATTCATAAGTGTAGTCCGGCGTTTTCGTCACGCTGATCGGCTGCATCTTGGGGTTGTAGTCTTCCTGCATATCCTTCTTATCTCTTTAACTGTAAATAAAACTGAAAACAAATAAGCTGATAGTTCAGCACCCCTCAGAAAGCAATCTCTGGAATTGAACGTTCTTGAGATGGGTGATAAACCGATACAAAAGCTGCGTGCATGCGCAATCTATCAACCGTACACACGCAGCAAAACTTTATAATATTGTTGCTCACTCGCTGTCTTTCCCAGCGTAGAACCTTCTCACATTCTCCGCTCTCGCCGTCATGTTCATAAGCATCGCATCGAGAATCGTCAGCGCACTCATGCACTCCGCGACCACAACGGCACGCGGCACGATGCACGGATCATGCCGCCCCTTCACATTGAGAGGAACGGCCTTGCCATTCACATCGATGGCTGTCTGGTCCTTCGCGATGGACGGGGTGGGCTTCACTGCACAGGACAGCACAATGTCGGAGCCGTCCGTGATGCCGCCATAGATACCGCCGGCGCGGTTCGTCTTTTTCACAGCATTGCCGTTTTCGTCTGCCTCGAACTGGTCGTTGTTGTCCGAGCCCTTGTTGTAAGCGGCAAAGATGCCGTTGCCGATGCTGACGCTCTTCACGGCGCCGATCGACATGAGCGCCTTTGCAAGGTTTGCATCCAGCTTATTGAAAACCGGATCGCCGATCCCTGCCGGCACCCCGCTGATATGTCCCTCGATGATGCCGCCGACAGAATCGCCCTCGGCGCGAAGTCCCTCGATGAGGCCCATTGCCTGCTGATTGGCCACAACGTCGGGCATGCCCGTCACGCTGGAGTCAAGGAATTTGCGGTTGAATCTCTCGCGGCTGATCATCACATCGCCGATGGCCGCCGTGTAAAAGAGAAGGTCAATGCCCATCTCCTTCAGGAACTTTGCCGCGATGGCGCCTGCTGCCACGCGCGCCGCCGTCTCCCGTCCGGAGGAGCGGCCGCCGCCGCGGTAGTCGCGGAAGCCGTATTTTGCATCGTAGGTGAAGTCAGCGTGGCCCGGACGATAGATGGTTTTCATCTGCTCGTAATCGGACGAGTGCTGATCGTTGTTGCGGATGAGGAGCGCGATCGGCGTTCCCTCCGTCTTCCCATTGAAAACACCCGAGAGGATCTCCACTTCGTCGTCCTCTTTCCTCGCCGTGGAGATTGCGGACTGGCCGGGCTTTCTCCTGCGCATATAGGCCATGATGTCCTCCTCACAGAGGTCCATCCCCGCGGGGAAGCCGTCCAGCACGGCTCCAATCCCATTTCCATGGGATTCGCCGAATGTCGTCACCTTAAGAATATTGCCAAAAGAAGAGCCTGCCATAAAAATCCTTCCCGTGCCGCGTTCTTTGCGACACCCCGAGGAGAAATCCGCGAAAGCGGTTTCTCCTCGGGATCATCGAATTTGCGACGCACCGCGGCACAAATTCGGTTTTGCATGGGATCGCATCGGCGATTCCATGCAAAACATTTACTCCTGCTCCTCCGTCAGCCTATGGAAAATCACGCAGTTCGGCTGCTCCACATGAATCTCTTTGCCGTTCATGATGAGAAGCCCCTTCTCGAGATCAACATGGAAGAACGTCAGTGTGTTGCTCTCAAAGTTCAGAGATACGAGATGGCGGTCGTCAGGGAAGAGCGCGCAGTCCTTCGGATAAGCGCCGGATACGGGCAGGCACAGAATCTTCGTGAGCATGCCGGTCTCCTGATCGATCTTATAGATCATCGTTGAGTTGTCGCCGGCGTTCGAGGTCACAAGATAGCGGAAGTCCTCAGACAGGTTCAGTGCGCTCGCCGCGGCGTCGTTGGAGTGATAGTTGTTCAGGGTCGAGATCGTCTGGATTTTCTCGAACTCGGGTTCGTTGTCGATGCACTTATAGCTGTAGACGTCGATCGCACACTTGAGCTCGTTGACAAGATAGAGGAAGCGCCCGTCCTTTGAGAACTTAATATGGCGCGGTGCGGAGTTGAGCTCGCAGTGAATAATATCGACCTGCTTGATCTTGCCGGTTTCATGGTTGAATTTATAAACATTCACATGGTCGAGACCAAGGTCTGCGGCGCAGAGGAACTTGTTGTCGCGCGTTATTTTCACGCACTGGACGTGGGGGCGGAAGTTGCGGTCCGCAATCGAGCCCATGCCTCTGTGATAAACCTCGTCCGTGATCTCACCGATGGATCCGTCATCGTTCAGGCGAAGCACTGTGATCTTGCCGTCGTGATAGCCGGAGACGAAGAGCCACTTATCTGTGTAGTCGGTGCTGAGGTAGCTTCCTCTCATGCCGTTGATGGACGCCTTGTTGATCAGCGCGAGATCGCCGCCCTTTCCGATGCTGTAGGACTCAACGCCGAAATCCGTGATGGAATACAGAAAGCGCTGGTTGTGCGAGATGGTCACATAGGAGGAGTTCGTGATCTCCACCTTGTCCTTCTCGATAAACCTGCCGTTCTTCATGTCGACATCGTAGATGCGGATGCCGTAATTATCCTTTGACTCTGTCGTGTAGGAAGAGACATAAGCCACATATCTGTCATTCTTTGTCGCGGACATAACTACCTCCAATACCTGACGGTGCGCCTTGCGCCGAATCCACTAAAAAAACCACCGCTGTGCATTATACTCTGTCTGCGGGTGAACTGCCATCCCGACTTGGCAGGCCTTCGTGCCGAAAAGATTGTCCGGGTGGTATGAACTCTCGTGTACCGCTGTTATCTCACTGTCGTCATGAAAATATCCTGCGTCTCGTACATATTGGTGACGTACATGCCGTGGTACCCGCGAAGGCCCGCCGGCGCTATGTCTTCGTCATCGTTCACCGTGATCTCGACGATCTGGCAGTTGCCGATGCCCTGGTGCCAGATGTCATCCAACGAAATGTAGTGCAGGAAGGCCAGCATGCACCGCATCGCGCCGCCGTGGCTTCCTACAAGAATCCGCCTGCCGGGCTTTTTCTGCTGCAGCTCCAGCAGAAAATTGCCGAATCTCTTCTCCACATCGTGGAAGCTCTCCCCGTTCCTCGCCGGCACAAAGTGCTCCGGATCGGAAAAGAGGCATCCGCAGTCCGTCGCATCGTATGAAAAAGGGGTGCGGTCGAGCTCGTCGAAGTTGATCTCTTCCACTCTGGGTTCAATGATGATCTGCGATCTGTCGACACCGGCCGCAATCTCCACGGTCTCGATGGCGCGGGAGAGCGGACTGCAGTAAATGCGGTCAAAAGTAAGCCCGAGATCCTTTATGCGCTTGTTCGCCTCTCTCGCTTCCTGCCTGCCCATGTCGTTGAGCGGAATATCGATCTGCCCCTGAAACCTGTGCTGGCGGTTGTAGTCGGTCTCGCCGTGGCGCATGACGTAAATTTTCATAACTTCCTCTCTGTGCCGCGTCTTTTGCGGCAACCCGAGGAGAAATCCGCGAATGCGGTTTCTCCTCGGGGATCATCGAAATTGGGGGCGCTTTTGCGGCACCAATTCGTGTTT
>DEKA01000046.1:13393-19477 GCA_002353635.1 Lachnospiraceae bacterium UBA2734 | reverse complement strand
TGCGATCGCATCAGCGATCACATGCAAACTAACTCCCTGTGTCTGTTCTCTTATTGTCAATGCCGGATCTGCCCGTCTCCAGTAATCAGGTACTTGTAGCTCGTCAGTTCCTTGAGGCCCATGGGTCCTCTCGCGTGGAGCTTCTGCGTGCTGATGCCGATCTCCGCGCCGAAGCCGAATTCAAACCCGTCCGTAAAGCGCGTGGATGCGTTCACATAGACGCAGGCGGAGTCCACGAGGCGAAGGAACAGATCGGCGACCTCTTTGTTCTCCGTGATAATGCAGTCGGAGTGCTGTGTGTGGTAGCGGTTGATGTGGTCGATCGCCTCCTGCACGCTTCCGACCGTCTTGACGGAAAGATCGAGATCCAGATACTCCTTTGCGAAGTCCTCCTCTGTCGCGGGGGCCGCGCCGGGAAGGAAAGGCCTCGACTCGTCATCTGCGTGAAGCCGCACGTGATGCTCCTTCATGGCTTCTGCAAAGCGAGGCATGAAGCGATCCATAATATCCCTGTGGACTACCAGCGACTCGGCGGCATTGCAGACGCCGGTGCGCTGGGTCTTAGCGTTAATGATGATCGGAATGGCCTTGTCCAGATCGGCGTCTTTGTCGACGTAGATGTGGCAGTTGCCGCTGCCCGTCTCGATGACGGGAATCCGGGAGTTCTCCACAACCATGCGGATGAGGCCTGCGCTTCCCCTTGGAATCATCACATCGACATAGTCGCGCATCGTGAGGAACTCTGCTGTATCCTTGCGGTCCGTCGACTCAATGAGATTCACCGCGTCAGCCGGCACACCGGATGCTGTCAGCGAATCCCGCAGAACCTTTGTGATTGCTGTGTTGGAGCAGATGGCATCGCTCCCGCCCTTTAACACGACTGCATTGCCGGATTTAAAAGTAAGCGCAAAAGCATCCGCCGTCACGTTCGGTCTCGACTCATAGATAATGCCGATGACGCCGAACGGAAAGCGCACCTTTCTGATGCGTATTCCGGAAGGTCTGGTGAAATCGTCCAGCACCTCTCCCACAGGATCGGGGAGATCAGCCACCTGGCGAAGGCCCTTTGCCATCTGTGCGATACGCTCCTTTGTGAGCGTGAGGCGGTCGACCATGCTCTCCTTCATGCCGTTCTCTCTGGCCTGCACGAGGTCGGCATTGTTCGCCTCAAGAATTTCGCCGGCGTGCTGCTCCAGCGCATCGGCGGCGTTTCGCAGCGCCGCATTCTTCGTTTCCGTATTCAGCTCCTGCACGGCGAGGCGCACGGCGTGCGCACGGCGGCAGAGGTCCTCTACCATAGACATGGCCTGGTCTCCTTCTTTCATTACGTAAATCCAGCACCAATCTCAAATTGCTCCCTGATACGTCGCAATTTTCGATTAATGCGTCCAGAGCTGCTGCGCAGCTTGTCCGCTCCGCGGCAGACGATAGTCCGTCTGGCAAATAAATTTTCCATCCGGATTTCGTCTGCCGCGGGGTGCTGTATTCATTAAAAGTACGCCCTCTCCGGCGTCACCAGCAGATCCACCGGCTCATCCGGTCCCAGCATCGGCACCTTGTCCACGATCTGCTCATTGAAAGCAACGCCGATTGCCATCCTCTTCTGAAACGAGCGCAGGAACCTGTCGTAATATCCGCCGCCGTAGCCGATTCTGTGCAGATCCTTATCGAAAGCAAGTCCCGGCACGATCACAAGGCACTCCTGCGCACTGTCGAGGCTGATGTGGAAGTCGTATGGGAAGATCATCGCCGGATCAGGCTGCGGCTCCCGGATGCCCATGGAATTTCTCTCGAGGTCATCCAGAGATTCGATCCGGAAGAACTCCATAGATTCCCTGGACATCACCCGCGGCACGTAGACTCTCTTCTGATCCCGCAGAGCTTTCTTAATGAGCGCAGTGGTATCGACCTCGCTCCCGAAGCTCACGTACGTCAGAATATGCCGCGCATTTTCGTACATCTCCGTGCCTGTGATCATGTTGACAATGGCTTCGTTCTCCGCTGCGCGCACATCGTCCGGAATGGCGTCGCGCGCTGCCTTCGCCTTCTCGCGCAAATCCTTTTTCTGTTGTTTTACAATATTCAGTTCATTCATTGCTTTTTCCTGCTGTGATATTTTTTCTTTTCTGTTGCTTTTCAGATCTGCCCTTACGCATCTATCTGGAAATTCCCGCCGGGATCCTTGATCTTGACTTCTATCCGGATCTGCTGTTACGAACAGGGGGAAATTCCCTTTCTTTTTGAAAATATATGCGGCGGACGCAGTTATTTTCAAAATTTCTTATTGCATCATGCGGATCAGATCTCGTCCAGATACCGGCTAAGATCGAAGCCCTGCTCCTTATCCGCTCTGAAGAGGGTTCCGATGTTGGCCCCTTCAACAATATCATAGATCACGCCGGTACCGTTTTCGGTGCTCGCAATTATCATATCACAGCCGGATGCGGCCGCAATCTTTGCTGCGTGAAGTTTGGTCGCCATGCCGCCTGTGCCTGCGCCGCTCCCCGTGGAATCCTTGCCCATGTTCAAGTACTGCTCCGTGAGATGCGGAACATAGCTGATGAACTGCGCGTCTTTATTGCGCCGCGGATCGTCGGTGTAGAGTCCACGCACGTCTGAGAGAAGGATCAGAAGATCCGCGCCCATAAGAGAGGCGACAATTGCGGAGAGGTTGTCGTTGTCGCCGAGGGAGAACTCGGCTGTTGCGACGGAATCGTTCTCGTTGACGATCGGAATCACGCCAAGGCGCAGGAGCTCCGTCATCGTGTTGTTCAGATTCTCCTTGCTCGTAGGATTGGAGGCAGTTGCGCGGGACATCAGGACCTGTGCGGTGAGCTGGTTGTACTCCTCAAAGGCCTTCTGATAGATCATCATAAGACGCGCCTGGCCGACGGCGGCACAAGCCTGTTTGACATTCATCTCCGTCTCATTTTTGTAGACATCGAGGTCCATTTTGAGTGCCTCGCGCCCCGCTGCCGCGGCGCCTGAGGAGACGAGAATCACGTCCTTTCCCCGGTTCTTCAGATCTGAGAGCTCCCGCGCGAGGATGTCGATCTGGTGATAGTCCAGTCTTGCGGTCTCCTTGTGCAGGAGTGAGGACGAGCCAATCTTGATGACGATCCTCTTTCTGTCCCGAAGACCCATTCTGTAGCGGTCATTCTCTACTGCCAGTGCACTGATACGGTCCATTTTTCCCCCCGATTTCTTCCAGTCTTCTTGAAAAAAAGACTCACAATATTTAAGAATTCAGTCATCTTCCGCCGGACGAAACAGCCGCGCCACAGCCTCCGCAGCCTTCATGCCGTCGATGGCGGCCGATGTGATGCCGCCGGCATATCCTGCGCCCTCACCGGCCGGAAAAAGTCCTGTGAGCGACGACTGAAGTGTCTCGTCGCGCACGATCCGGACGGGCGAGGATGTCCTGCTCTCCACGCCGGCGACGAGCGCCTCATCCCCGTCAAATCCGGGGATGACATGTCCAAAGCGGTGCATGCCCTCGATGAAATCTCGTGTCAGATCCTTTGGAAGAAGGTCTTCCAGGTGCGTGAAGGTGTACTGGCCCTTGATGCAGAGGGAGAGGTTATTCTTCATGCCGGGATCGGACGCGTCAGAAGCGACACTTTTCACAGACTGCTGCGCAGCCGATTGCGCATCTGCCCCGCGCGCAAAATCCCGGAACCACTCCACAGGCACTGCGCCTTTTCCGAGCGCATACGCTCTCTCCTCGAGCCTCTCCTGCATGCGCATGCCGGCCAGGACATCGCTGCCGCCGAAATCCTTTTCGCCTACGGTCATGACGATGGCACTGTTCGCCCGGGCGGAATCCCGCGCATAATCACTCATGCCGTTGACCGCAGTGCGTCCCTTTTCGGAGGAGGCGTTGACGATATAGCCGCCCGGGCACATGCAGAAACTATAAACGCCGCGCCCCGAGGCCGCCTTGTACGTCACCTTGTAATTGGCGGCGCTCAAATGGAGTCTGTGCAGTTCCTTCGGATCGCTGATGCCGTACTGGCAGGCGTCAATGAGGCGCTGCGGGTGGGAGACGCGAAGACCGATGGCAAAGTTCTTCTGCTCCATGGAAATCCCCATCCGATAAAGCTCCCTGACCGTGTCGCGGGCGCTGTGTCCGATCGCAAGGATTACGGCCTGCGCAGGGATCTCTTCCTCAGTGCCATCCTCATAATGCACGAGGACGCCGCGAATTTTGTCATCTCTGCCCATTGGTTCTGCAGCGCCGGTATGCATTTTCTCAGTGAGGATACGTGTAACCTGCGCCCCAAAGCGTACCTCGCCGCCCATCTCTGTGATTTTCCTGCGCATGTTGACGACGACGTCCCGCAGAACATCCGTGCCGATGTGTGGATGAAAGGCGTAGAGAATATCCTCCGGCGCACCGTTTTCTACGAATGTGCGAAGGACGAAATTCGTCCTGCCGGCTTTGTCTGTCGCGTTTGTGTTCAATTTTCCATCGGAAAAGGTTCCTGCGCCGCCCTCGCCGAACTGGATGTTCGATGCAGGATCCAGCTCGCCGCTCTTCCAGAAGTGCTCCACGTCACAGATGCGCTCTTCCATGCACCTGCCGCGCTCGAGAACGAGCGGGCGGTAGCCGTTCGCCGCAAGAAGATATGCCGCATAAATGCCCGCGGGGCCGAAGCCGATTACGACAGGGCGGTTTTGAAGCGTCTGTACATCGCCTTCCCCTATATCCGGTGAAGAGAAATTGCCTCTCAATCCGCTCCAATTATCCGCACATTTATCCGCCGCTCCCGGAACAGGAAGAATGCCGCGAGCAGTGTGTACACGATGCAGCCGAGTATCTTCGCATTTCCCCGCTGTTCCAGGCACAGGAAAATGGTACTGCACCGGTTCCTTATAGAGAATGTTGTGGTCTCTGAGCCTTGCGGTCAGCTTCTTTTCCCGCGCCTCCCCTTCGGGGAGCTCCACACCGACCGTGAAAACATCAAAGAGCACAGGCTTTTTCCTTGCATCTACCGAGTAGCGCAGGATCGACATCTTTGCCTTTTCATTGGGAGAGAGGCGGAGAATCTTTCTCACCTTCTTCTCAAGAAGCGGGTGCTCTTTCTTTGTAAAATCATTGTCTGCCCCACACGGGAGCTTGATCTGGTTTACCTGTATCATGATTTTTCTTCAATATTCAGTATCTTCATCAAAGAGAACTGAAGGTTCTCGGGTTTGCAGCTTGACAGTCACATTTCCTATAGCTGTTAAATGCCCACATCAGAGAACTGCGAAATCTTTGAATCAATTTTGGGTAGAGGTACTGAACAGATACCTCCTATTGTGCTGCGCTCCTGCCCGCGATCATCCCTGTGCACATGGCCCAGGTCAGGTTGTAGCCGCCGCAGAGGCCGTCCTGATCGAGGAGCTCGCCAGCAAGGAAGAGCCCTTTCTGAAGCTTCGACTCCATGCGGCAATCTACCTCGGCAAGGGATACGCCGCCCCTCGTCACCTGTGCGCGCTCAAAGCCGCCGGTGCCCGTGACCGTCCACTGCAGATGCCGCAGTCTGTACATAAAGCGCTGCAGAATCTCCTCTCGGCGCTCTCTCAGGTTTGCGAGTTTCTTCTCGTCAGCGATCCCCTCGCTCCTGATGATGTAAGAAGCGATTGCGGGGTGCACAAGGCCCTCAAAGAACCCGGCGGCGGTCATGGATGCGTCCGTCTCCGCGCGGGAGAGCCTCACTCTGCACTCATTCTGCCACATCTCTTCGCTGAACTCAGGGAGGCAGTCGATCTCGGCCGTAAGATAAGAATTTCCCGCAATTGCAGGATTTTGATTCTGTGCATTTTGATCCTGTGCAATTGCAGAGTTCTTCGTTCTCGAATAATTCTTCCTGTTCAAATGATTCTTCTTGAGAGAAATATTTGCTCCCGGCCGGCTCTGCATCTGCGCACAGGTCTTCGCCCCCGATTGCTGTCTGTCTCCGCACTTATGCATCTGCAGAATCTGCGCAGCAGCGCCGCTCACCTGAAAGACCGGAATGCCGGAGAGTGCTCCGTCTGCGAACTGAATTTCACCCGAAGCCGACATACAGCCTAACTTATTCCTCGCTGAGGCGAAAT
>DEKA01000046.1:7876-13381 GCA_002353635.1 Lachnospiraceae bacterium UBA2734 | reverse complement strand
CCGTTGCTGCGGTTTGACAATAACGCATCGGCGTTATTGTCAAACCGGCATCCATTGGCACCCCCCACCGGCCACAAAAGCCGTATCCCCGCCTTCGCGCGCACGCCCGCGAGGATTTTCATCTGCGGATCGCTGACTGTCAGCGTTGTTAATGCGGGAAGCGGAGGAACAAGCGTGTGGCCGAATGAAGCCGCAATCCGATATCCGTCTCCGCGGCAGCCAAATACCTTTCCGGCCTTTCCGCCCGTCGTCAGAATCACGGCATCGAAGTGATAAGTCTCTCCGCTATGTCTGCCCTTAATCACGAATCGGTCCGTATGTGCCCCTTCATTTTTCAAACAGGCACCAGAATCTCTTTCCGCGCCTGTCTGTGTTCCATTTTGCTCCTGCAGATTTCGTGCCTGTCCGCACCTCACCTGCTCAAATGAGGCTGCGGCAGTGTCACTCCGGTCACTGCACCCCACCTCAGTGATCCGTTCTCCCAGATGCAGATCGACGGGGAGCACTCTGATTCTGGACAGCAGCGCCTGCAGGATGGTCGACGCGCGCTCAGTCCTTGGATAGACATAGCCTCCCCTGTCCGTCAGCCAGGTTCCTCCGGACACAAAAAAGTGCCGCAGCTGTGCGCTGCCGCAGTCTTTGAAGAAAGCCATCACATCATTACAGCTCGAGGAGTGATAAAATGCGGCCCCCTGGTTCAGGTTCGTGAGGTTGCACCTTCCATTTCCCGTCGCGAGGATCTTGCGGCCGGGCGCATCGAGCGCATCAAAGAGATCCACGTGGGCGCCGCTCTCCGCTGCCGCGATGGCAGCCATGAGGCCGGCCGCACCGGCGCCGATCACTGCAACTGATTTCATTTATAGTCCTCCCCAACCCGCACATGCATCGCCCCCGCGAGGCGAAGGACCAGTGCGCCGAACGGAATCCTGTGTACGTTTTCGAGGTCCACGCCGCCCAGGAGAATCACAAGAACCAGATAAATGACCCAGTAAATGATGGCTGAGACCACGAAACCGCCGATGGGAATGAGCTCGTCCGTCACAAAGTCATTTCCGAGGATCGTGGGCACGGCGGCCACAGCTGCAGAGATGAGAATCCGAAGATCCCCCTGCGGATACAGAAGTTCTGTCCTCCGAAGTACGCTTCTCTTCATGATGCTGTGCAGAAGAAGGGCGTACACCAGAAGAGCTGCCGTCATCGACGGGCCGATCACCGTGATGCCAAGACCTGCCAGATTCGTCAGCATATAATCGAAGAAGCAGTTGACGAAAATCCCCACCGCCCCGGCGACCGCAATGCCGCGGAACATCCCCGTCTTTACAGCCAGAGCAGTCATAAAAAAGGCAAGGGGGATAGCGGTCAGAAGGAGCGAGGATGTTTTCAGAGAGATAACGGCACCTGTAAAGACGGACGGCAGACACCTGCTCCGGACAATAACAAGGAGGGGCTTCGCCGCACTGAAAATAAAAAACGACGACGGCACGCACACAAAAAGGAGCATGTTCATCAGAATATCGAAGCGCATGCGCAGTGCACCCTCTCTCTGGCGGACCACCTCTGTCAGGAGCCCTCTGAAAACACCTGAGAGAAGAATCACCAGAAGGCAGGCACACAGCACGACAATCGGCGTAGCGAAAGCAGCAAACCCGCAGAAAGCGTTGACACTAAAGCGCGGTGTGCCGTCCTGCGAGGCCGCCATGTTGCCGATCCGGCCGCCCAGGATCATGAGTGCGGAAGGGATGACCGACGGGATGACATAAGGAAGGAGCTTTCTCATGGCATAGCCAAGAAGATCCTTCAGACGCTCGTCGTTGTCGATGCGGAGGCGGTCCTGCTGCTGTATGATGCCCCTGCGTGCAAGATGCGACATGAACAGCAGGAACAGAAAGGAAATAAAGACGCCTGCGCTGATACCAAGGCACAGCCCTGCCGCCGCATAGATGTACTGATAGGTGTTGTTCTGCAGAAGGAGCGATGCCCCTTCCCCGTAATGGTGGAGAGCAATGCAGAAAAGGAGGGATGCCGGTGCACAGATGCACCCGCCGATACCTGCGCCGATATTGGCGGCAGTCCGCCAGCCGACGCTTCGAAGAAGTCCCGTCATGACACCGATCTGTGGCAGCAGAACAAACGCCGGCGTCAGTGCGTACAGAATGAGATAGGAATCTGCGGTGCCAAAGAGGAAATCCGCCGAGAACCTCCCGCCGAGTACCATGTAGATGAGACAGAAAAGTGCGATCAGCCACCCGTCCACCGAGGCAGACTGGAAGAAAGAGATCGCATCCGCGAAGTGTCTTCTGTAGAGCCGCAGATGGATCTGGTGCTCACAGACCGCGCTCTCACCCCAGTAAAAGAGCATAAAGAAAGAAGCCGTGAAGGAGAGCGGATAGAGCGCATAATAAGCGGTCCCCCCTCCCGTCACGGCCGAGGCAGCGATCACTGCCGCCATCAGTGCGGCCGGCATGATCAGAGATGAAACAAGATCAGCATAGAGTCTGCCCTTTTTCTTTCCCTCTGCCAATTCGGCTCCTTCCTGTTCTCAGCTCTCAACGTCACACGGCACATGCGCCATGGTTCCCCGAAAAATCCAAGGGCCTGCAGCATGATACTGCACTGGATAATTCACCTGTTCTTTTAATCCCTCGTGATGCCCAGCGCCTGCAGTGCCTTCTCCTGGCGGCCGAACATCTCCTCCGCCTCCGGATCCGTCATGTGGTCATACCCGCACAGATGAAGTGTGCTGTGCGCAACGAGAAAGGCGAATTCTCTCTTCTCGGAGTGACCATATTCCGCTGCCTGCTCCTTCACACGCTTTGTGTTGATCACGATGTCGCCAAAGACCACGCTCCCCGTCTCCGGGTCCATGCAGTCAGCCGCATCTGCAGCCGCGCTGTGAAAATCAGACGGCGTATCGTACGAGAGCCCCGGAAAAGACAGGACGTCCGTCGGGCGGTCGATTTCACGGAAATTCCGGTTCATCTCCTGAATTTCATCATCCTGCACGAGAGAGAGGGAGACCTCGACGTCGAACGGGCAGTTTTCCATTTCCAGAACCTTCCCGATGACGGCTTTTGCCAGCTCCTCCTCATCGAAATCAAACGTGTCGCTGGAATCCTTTTCTGTGATCAGTGTGACTTTGCTCATAGTCCTCGTATGCCTTGACGATCTTCTGGACAATCGGGTGACGCACGACATCCCTTGAATCCAGGGTGATGAACTTTATGCCCTCTATCTTTCTGCGCGACAAGACTCTCGTCGCAACGTCGAGTCCCGAACGCGAATTCGGCGACAAATCCTTCTGCGTCGAATCGCCCGTGATCACGGCGTGGGAGCCGAAACCGAACCTTGTGAGGAACATCTTCATCTGCTCCGCCGTCGTGTTCTGCGCCTCATCGAGAATGATATAGGCGTTGTCGAGGGTTCTTCCTCTCATATAGGCGAGGGGTGCCACCTCAATGAGTCCTTTCTCCATGTTCGCCTGGAACTTCTCAGCGCCCATGATCTGGTAAAGCGCATCATAGAGCGGACGAAGATAGGGGTCAACCTTGCTCTGCAGATCTCCCGGAAGAAAGCCCAGCTTCTCCCCCGCCTCAATCGCAGGCCTTGTGAGGATGATCCTCTCCACTTCCTTGTTCTGAAACGCCGTGATGGCCATCGCCATCGCAAGGAATGTCTTGCCCGTGCCGGCAGGGCCGTTGGCGAAGACGATCAGGTTGTCGCGGATCGCCTCCACATACTGCTTCTGGCCAATGGTTTTCGGGCGTACAGGTCTTCCCGTCGTTGTGTGACAGATGATGTCACTGTCCAGATCCTCCAGCATGGAGGGCGTGCTCTCATCCTTCATCTGCAATGCGTAATCCACACTCTGCTCCCCGACGTCACCGCCGTGCCCGGCAAGATGCGCCAGCTGGTCAAGGACGGCGCAGGCGCCCTTGACGCCTGCGTCCTCTCCTGTGACCTTGACGACGCCCTCTCTGGGGACGATCGTGACATGGAATTCATTTTCAATCCTGCGGACGTGCGTATCGAGACCTCCGAAAATCTCCCGCTGCAGATCAGCGGTGTAATCGAGCGTCTTTGTCATGCGCGGTCCTTCAGGTACTGGTCAATCTCTTTGGCGGCTTCTTTTCCTGCGCCCATGGCCAGGATTACTGTTGCGGCGCCTGTTACGGCATCGCCGCCTGCAAAGACGCCGTCCTTTGTCGTCTCCTCAGACCCCTCTCTTACGATGAGGCGTCCTCTCTTGTCGGCCTCAAGGCCTTTCGTCGTTCTGTGCAGCAGCGGGTTCGGGCTTGTGCCAAGCGCCATGATGACGCAGTCGCAGTCTGTGTGGAACTCACTTCCGGGGATCTCAATGGGAGATCTTCTTCCGGAAGCATCGGGCTCGCCCAGCTGCATGCGGATGCAGTCGATACCGTTCACCCAGCCGTTCTCGTCTGTTGTGATGCGCACAGGGTTTGTGAGGAGATTGAAAACAATGCCCTCCTCCTTCGCATGCCCTACCTCTTCCTTTCTGGCGGGCAGCTCTGCTTCGCTTCTTCTGTAGACGATATGCACTTCAGCGCCAAGGCGCAGTGCTGTTCTCGCCGCATCCATCGCAACGTTGCCGCCGCCGACAACGACCGCCTTCTTCGGACGCATGATGGGTGTTCTGGAGTCCTTCTCATACGCGTGCATGAGGTTGGCTCTAGTCAGATACTCATTGGCGGAGAAGACGCCAAGGGCCTGCTCGCCGGGGATATTCATGAATCTGGGAAGGCCTGCGCCGGAGCCGATGTAGACGGCGTCAAACCCATCCTTGTCGAGAAGGTCATCGATTGTGACAGATCTGCCGACTACGACATCGGTGATGATCTTCACACCGAGATTCTTTACGTTCTCAACTTCCCTGGCCACAACTCTGTCCTTCGGAAGACGGAACTCCGGAATGCCGTAGACCAGAACGCCGCCCGCCTTGTGGAGTGCCTCGAAGATGGTCACGTCATATCCGAGCTTTGCCAGATCTCCTGCGCACGTAAGGCCGGAAGGACCTGCACCGATGACGGCGACCTTCTTGCCGTTCTTCTTCACATTCGCCGTGGGATGAATGCCCATCTCTCTTGCCGTATCAGCGACATATCTCTCGAGCTTGCCTATGCTGACGGCCTCGCCCTTGATGCCTCTGATGCACTTGCCCTCGCACTGTGTCTCCTGCGGGCACACACGGCCGCAGACAGCAGGAAGAGCTGAGCTCTCGGAGATGACCTCATATGCGCCTGCGACATCTCCCGCCTTCACCTTCTGGATAAAGCCCGGAATGTTGATGGAGACAGGGCAGCCCTGTACGCACATAGGCTTCTTGCAGTTGAGACATCTTGTGGACTCCGCCTCCGCCTCTTCCTTGTTGTAGCCAAGACATACTTCCTCAAAATTGGTGGCACGCACTTTCGGATCCTGCTCGCGCACCGGAACCTTCTTCATCATATCTACTGTGATCGCCATATTTATTCCTCGCTGAGGCGAAAT
>DEKA01000046.1:0-7862 GCA_002353635.1 Lachnospiraceae bacterium UBA2734 | reverse complement strand
ATCGGCGTCATTTTCAAACTTATACCTCGTTTTACTTGCACAGGCCGCAGCCGCCCTCGTGTGTATCGCCCTCCTGCTCCTCGAGAAGAAGGCGTCCCTCTGCCGTCTTGTAGAGCTTCGCTCTCTGCATGGCCTGGTCAAAGTCAATCTGCCAGCCGTCGAACTCAGGTCCGTCCACGCAGGCAAACTGCACCTTGCCGCCGACGATGAGACGGCAGGCGCCGCACATACCCGTGCCGTCGACCATGACCGTATTCATGCTGGCAACGGTCGGAATGCCAAGCTTCTTTGTGAGCTGACAAGCGAACTTCATCATGATCATGGGGCCGATCACGACGCAGTGGTCGTATCTCTTGCCCTCATCATAGAGCTGCTGGAGTGCAACACAGACATTGCCGTGAATGCCGTAGGAGCCGTCATCGGTTGCAAAATACAGGTTGTCCGTCACCGCATCCATCTCCTTCTCGAGGATCAGGATATCCTTGGTGCGCGCGCCCTGAATGCAGTCTGCCTTCACGCCGTGCTCGGAGAGCCACTTGAGCTGGTGATAGACAGGTGCAGTGCCGACGCCGCCCGCGATGAAGAGAATCTTCTTTTTCTTCAGCTCATCAATCGGTACATTCACAAGATCAGAGGGATTGCCGAGAGGTCCTACGACATCTGCAAAGGAATCTCCGACTTCCTTCTCCGCCATGCGGTATGTCTCCGCGCCGACCGTCTGGAAAACGATCGTGATCTTCCCGTTCTCCTTGTCGTCATCGCAGATGGTGAGGGGAATGCGCTCGCCCTCCGCATCATTACGGACAATGAGGAACTGTCCGGGCAGAGCCCTCTGTGCCACCCAGGGCGCCTTGATATCCATGAGGTATACCTTAGGTCCCAGTAGTTCCTTGCGTGTAATCTCGAACATGCTGATGTAACTCCTTTCGCTTATAGAATACTCCCCTATGATCACTGTCTTCCGGACGGCTGTATTTTCAGATGAAAACAGGACCGTCCGGATACACTTATCATACTTAAATGGTAATTGTTCAGCACTCCTGGAAAAGTCGAAAATTCGGATGGGAAGCTTGCTTACCAGACGAATTTTTCGCCTTTTGAGGGGACAGCCAAGGTATTACAGGAATGTGCGCGGAACGTCACACCGGGAAGCACCCGCCGCCAACGAACTCCCTGCAGATCGAATTGGCAGGAAGGGACGCCGTGTCCACACCCACAAAATAATCCAGGAATTTGAGCAGCCTCTTTGCCTCGTAATAGGCCGGACTGTTCTGGGGGATGCCGAACAAGAGGGGCTCCGCGAACTGCTTGAGCACGGCCTGCTCATAGATCAGATTCGAGTTGAAGATCGCATCCACATTGTTCTGGTAAGGGAAAATATTCTTCTCTTCTCCCTCTCTGACCTTCTTCCATCCTATGATCGTCATCTCCGCACTGTTGCTGCGGATTCTCGCATCGCGGACAATCCGGCGAAGGAGCCTCGTGTCGGATGTCGGAATTCTGTTGTGTCCGTCGACATTCAGGCTCGTGAGGGCACTGATGTAGATTCTGAATTTATTTTCCTCCGGAAGATCCTCGCTGGTGCGCGGATTGAGTCCGTGAATGCCCTCGATGATGAGGATGTCGCTCTCTCCGAGCTTCATCTTGTTGCCTTTATAAACTCGCTTGCCATAGCGGAAGTCGTACGTAGGCAGATCAATTGTCTCCCCCGCAAGAAGGGCGGACATATCTGCATTGAACAGGTCAAGATCCAGCGCCTCGATGACATCGAAGTTGTAGTTGCCGTCAATGTCAATCGGCGTCTTGTCCCGCGAGACGAACCAGTTGTCCATGCTGATGATGTGCGGAACCTTTCCGAAGGAGCGCAGCTGCACGCCGAGCCTGTGGGCGAAAGTCGTCTTGCCCGAGGAGCTGGGCCCCGCCACGAGGACAAACTTCACATTTCCCTTGTTCACGATCTGCTCTGCAATATCGCCGATTCTTCTCTCCTGCAGAGCCTCCTGCACAAGGATCATATCTGAGACATTGCCGCTGCAGATCTTGTCATTCAGATCGCCGACCGTGCTGATGTCGACGAGGTCGCCCCACTTTGTAGAGAGCATGAGCTGCTCAAAGAGCTTGGGCTCATCGGTAAACGGCGTCAGCTCATCAGGGCTCTCCTGCCCTGGAATATTCAGAAGAAGTCCTCCCTTGTACGGCAGAACCTCGAAGAGATCGACATAGTCTGTCGACGGCAGCATGTAGCCGTAAAAATAATCATAGAACCCATCCAGACAGTAGACATTGATCGTGGAGCTCCTGCGGTAGTGGAACAGCCTCTCCTTGTCGCGCATGCCCTGATAGTGGAAGAGCGCAATTGCATCATCGATCGGATAGGTCTTCTTCGTGATCGGAAGGGCCGCATCCCTTATCTTTTCCATCTCCGTCTGAAGTTTTGCGGCCATCTCTTCATCGACCGTATCCACATCGCCGTGAAGCGTGCAGAAATACGCCTTGCCGATCGTAAACTCCACTTTTACGCGGAAATTTCTGCCCTCTTTCTTTCCTATATCATTAGCTGCCTTGACGAGCATCATCGTTGCCGTGCGCGCATAAGCCGCGTGCCCCGGGGCGTCTTTTGTCGTGATGAAGGTCAGAACTCCGTCCTTGTCGACCTTCTTCGTCAGCTCACGCATCTTGCTGTTGTAATAGCACAGCGCAATTCTCGCCTTCACCTTCGGCTGGAATTCCTGTGCGATGCGAAGAAATGACGTGCCCTTTTCGTACTGTCTCTGCTCTCCGTTCACGAATAATGTAGGCATAGGCAACCTCCCTTTTTGCTGTGCTCCCATACAAAATTACAGAGATTCCGAGGGTTCTGAACAATTACACCTCATGAAAAGGCTCGTGCACTCTTGCGCACACCACCTTCAGCTCAGGCATCTCTCTTTCAATGTACTCCTTCATATATGGCACAAAGAGCTTCTCGATCCCGTAGTGGCCTGCATCTATAACGGCAATGCCCTTCTCCACGGCATCAATTCCCGCATGGTGATTGATATCCCCTGTGATGAGGACATCCGCCCCCTTCGACGCCGCGAGGTCCATCTCGCCTTTCCCCGCGCCGGGCATAACGGCTGCCATCACGATCTGCTGATCGGGATCACCGTAGAAGCGCACATGCGGAATGTCAAAGACCTCCTTCACCTCTTCCGCGAGATCCTGAAGCGATTCATGCTCCGGAAGTTCCCCAATTCTTCCAAAGCCCTCGTGTGAGATGGAGTCCTCATAGGTCACTTCCAGCACATCGCTGTCGATGAGGCCGAGCTTCTCTGCAGCCTCGCTCCCCATCGCCATGACATCGAAATTCGTGTGCATTGCGAACAGGGCCATATCCTTCTGCAGGATACGCACAATTCTCTTGCCCACAAAGTCCGCGTCCGTCACATGCTTGATCCCGTCGAACAGGAGCGGATGATGAGTGAGAATGAGCTGCGCGCCGTGCGCGGTCGCCTCATCGATCACCTCGCTCGTCGCGTCCACGGCGAGGAACACCGTCTTTACGTCCAGATCTCTTCTGCCTGCCTGCAGTCCCGGGTTATCCCAGTCCTGTGCAAAAGAAGCCGGACAGAAGTCCTCCAGCTGCTGCATTATGTCACTTAAAACCATAGTTGCTCTCCTCATAACAGAAATTCGTGCATGAACAGAAGCGTCTGCATCATGCCGATCTCGCTCAGCATCTCCACTCTGCGGCGATCCGCCGCAGTACTCCGCTCCGATGCCTCGTTTAATTTATTATATACTGCGAGTTTTGCTTTCAGTGACTGCGCAACGAAGTTAAACAAAATTTTATCATTGGAACGAATAAGGCAGGGCCCGTAGACTGCCTCTGCACTGCTGCGAAAGGCGCAATCCCGGAGAAGCTCCAGCACAGTCTCTCTTCGCACATGCGCCTGTGAGAGCTCTTCATCACTCATCTGCAAAAGCCTCAGTATGCACTGGTCCCAGTCCGGATGAACAGACTCCCCTCCTGGAATAACGCGCAGAATGGGATAGAATTTTCCATCGTCCTCAATGAATCTCTCTTCACAGATGCCCATCCCATTCGCCGTAAGGTAACTGCGAAGAACCCACGGCTCCCTGTGGGGCGACAAAATCAGCTCCCGGAAGCTCTCCGCCTTCTCCGGTGCATCAGAGAGGATCGACTGGATGAGAATGCCGCCCATGCCGGCAATGACAAGAACGTCCCCCTCTCCCTTCCGGTAAGCTGAGAGCCCATTCGATTTACGCACCTCGCACTGCCCGTCAAGCCCGACCAGAGAGATGTTCTGCCTCGCGATTGCAAGAGGCCCGTCCGCCACGTCCATCGCAAGCGCATGCGGTATCCTTCCCTCCTGAAGGAGAGCTATGTCGATGTAGGCGTGATCGCACCCCACATCCACGAGACGGCTCCCCTGCGGCACCATGTCCGCGATGGCGGCCAGCCGCTTTGACAACTTGATCATAGATATATTAACTCCCTCCGCCGCCGGCGCCGGATACCCGGCTTCATGCAGACAGACATTCTGATGAACTGCGCACTGCAGCGGACTATACAGTGAAGTTCTCCTTCGCAATCGACTGGAGAAGCCTCTTGCCCGCGATGACCGCCGTGAGATCATTCATCTGCGTGTTCCGGTCGAGGCTGTTCTTCTTCACATTGTAGATGACATCCCGCAGTGCCTTCTCCTTTTCATTCTTATCGTCAAGACCCGGAATTCTGGTCTCAAAAAGAGAGGCTGCCTCCTTCTGCTCCTCCTCTGTATCAAAAGATGCAATGACGGAGGCCGGTGCCGCATTGCCTGCCGACGGGCTTCCGCTCTCCACATTCAGCGCATCGCCGAAGTCCTTTTCCAGCAGATGAAAATAAGCGCCGGCCGCCTCTCTGTACAGTCCCTCATCGAAGTCCTCCGGCGTAATGTACTGGCGCACCTTTGGATACAGGGACGGCTCATCGGAGAGCCAGGTAAGAAGAAGTCTCTGGTTCTTCTTCTGTGCACTTTCGACTGCCGTCAGGCGCTTGCCGGACGCATCCGTCTCCGCCTCCTTCTTCCGCTCGCTCCGCACCTGTGCCTGCATATGCACTGCCTCTGCTCCCGCAAGATTGTAAGAGGCGACTTCCCTCTTCAGCACATCCTCGGGGATGAGATACGTGCGCGACATCGCCGAGATGTAGTTGTTCCTCTCGATCTCGTCCGTGAAGCTGCACAGCTTCTGTGCGATCAGATGATAGAAGGCTGTCCTCTGATCCGGATCGTCCATGTCGTAACTGTCCTGCGCCATGCGGATATCATACATAAAGGCGTTCTCCGCATTGTCGAGGCGCTTCTGGAACTCCCCGGGGCCATATGTTTTCATGAACTCGTCGGCATCCTTTGCGGGGCGCATGTTGACGACCTTGGGCGTGATGCCTACGCTTCGAAGGATCTGCATATTGCGCAGAGCTGCCTTCACGCCGGCGCCGTCGCTGTCGTAGTCGAGCAGAATCTGCCTGTTGAATCTCTTCAGAATCTGCGCCTGCTGTTCCGTGAATGCCGTGCCCAGGGATGCCACAGCCATATCGAATCCGGCCTGGTGCATGGAGATCACGTCCATGTACCCCTCGCACAGGATGAAATACGGTGCCTTCGATCTGCGCGCGATATTCAGCCCGTACAGATTCCTCGATTTATCGAAAACAGGGGTCTCCGGCGAATTCAGATACTTTGGCTTGCCGTCGCCCATGACGCGGCCGCCGAAGCCGATTACGCGATTGGAGAGGTCCATAATGGGGTAGATCACCCTGTTCCAGAACTTATCGTGGAGTCCCCTCTTCTCGTCGAAAACCGCGACGCCGGACGCCAGAATATCCTCGTCTTTGAAGCCTCTCTTTCGCAGCATCGCAACGAGATCGCTCCTTGCGCCGTCCGCAAATCCAAGGCCAAACCGGCTCATGATCTCAGGGGTGAGTTTTCGTCCTTCCAGGTAGGAGAGGCCCGCCCTGCCGACAGGGCTTCTTAGCAGCCGGTAATAATACGTTGCCGTCTCCTTGTTGATGGACAGCAATGTATCTCTCTGACGGGCCTTTTCCCTCGCCTTCTCCGAGTAGTTCTCCTCGGGGAGCTTGATGCCGGCGCGGTCTGCAAGGGATTTCAGGGCCTCCTGGAAGGTCATATTTTCATACTTCATCAGGAAAGTGATGACGTTTCCGCCTTCCCCGCAGCCAAAGCAGTGAAAGACCTGCTTGCCCGGCGAAACCGAGAACGACGGAGTCTTCTCGTTGTGGAACGGACACAGCCCCATGTAGCTGGATCCGCTCTTTTTCAGATGTACATAGCCGCCGATGACGTCCACGATATTGTTCGCGTCGATCACCTGGCGGATCACTTCTTCAGGATAATACATAACGAAACTTCAATACTTTCCACGGCGTCAAAGCCGCTTTCGTAAGCTTAATCTGCATTCTCTATGTTGATCTGACCGGGATTCTTCCTTTGATGGAAAATCTCATACAGAAGAAGATCCATTTCTCTTACTGCCAGCACTTCGGCACATAGATGTCCTCATATCTCGCGATGGCGAAGCGGTCCGTCATAGAGCTGATGTAGTCGCAGACGACCCTCTGCTCCGAATCGCCCAGATCCATCCGGTGCTTCAGATAATCCGGCAGAAGATCAATATTCTTCAGATAGTACTGGTAGAGCTGCTCGACGACGAACATCGCCTTCTTCTCCTCGCCCTTCGCCTTCGGATTCGTGTAGACATTCTCGAAAAGGAACTGGCGAAAGGCGTTGTACGCCCATGCAACCTGCGGAGACATCTCGACGATGGGCTTTCCATAGCTCGTGGCAATGATGTCATGCACGAACGTATCCAGCCGCTCCTCGAGCGTATGTCCCAGAACCTTTGCGATGTCCTCCGGCACGTCCTCATTCTTCAGAATTCCGCCGCGGATGGCATCATCCATATCGTGGTGATAATACGCGATCTTATCGGAGAAGCGAACAATTCTGCCTTCAAGCGTTGCGGGATTACCCGCCGTCTGATGATTCAGGAAGCCGTCCCGCACCTCCCAGGTGAGGTTCAGCCCCTGTCCGTTCTTCTCGAGCACGCGCACAATCCGGACGCTCTGTGCCGCATGGTCGAATCCCTCGTCACAGAGCCTGTTCAGGACTCTCTCACCTGCATGTCCGAACGGCGTGTGTCCGAGGTCGTGCCCCAGCGCAATGGCCTCCGTCAAGTCCTCATTCAGCCGAAGAGCCTTGGCAATCGTCCGCGCATTCTGGGACACCTCAAGTGTGTGTGTCATCCTCGTTCTGTAGTGATCTCCGTCAGGTGTGATGAAGACCTGCGTCTTGTCCTTGAGTCTTCGGAAGGATTTACTGTGCAGGATCCGGTCTCTGTCTCTCTGGAAAACAGGCCGCAGATCATCCTGCGGCTCTTCATGTTCGCGCCCCTTGGACCTGGCTGAGAAGCTCGCCCACGGCGCCAGAATCTCCTTTTCTCTCTCTTCCAGCTGTTCCCGGATCAGCATAGGCACTCCTTTCCGGTGATGATCGCGATATGGCAAAAGAACAGGTCAGACGTCCGGTACAAATGCCGTAATCCGACATAAATGCCGTATAATTCGGACCGGCCCTATAATTCAGACCGTTGTCTTATTTTGATTATAGTGAATTTGTGATTTTCTGACAACCAGGCAGGCCGGAGTGCCATGGGCATGAAAACGCGGAGGGCGGGCAGAGGATGTCCCGTGCGTTTCTGCAAGCAATCTGATTCGCGTTACCGAGAGCGAAGTCCCGAAGAGGTCCCACGCGCGTTTTCGGGAACGCGCGTGGGAGACCCGTATGTTTGAAGCCTCCCCG
>DEKA01000026.1:1103-19325 GCA_002353635.1 Lachnospiraceae bacterium UBA2734 | reverse complement strand
GGGGACTGAAAATCCCCGTGTCGCTGGTTCGATTCCGGCTCTGGGCATTTTTTATTGTCTTCAGCCAGTTCATAGAGGCGATAAAGGCAATCCAACATATAATAAACGTTATCAATCAGATGAATAAAAAGAGAAGTCAACCGAGCAGATCGGCTGACTTCTCTTTTTTCTCTTTATCCCCTGTCAATTCATATGCTGAAGCATATACATCACAATTGCAGCGCAGTCATGTGCTGCCTTCTTTTCAAACACATCATAGGAGACCTGGCTTCGTTCATCCGCTGTGTCAGAAATGGCGCGGATGATGACAAAGGGGATCTTATTCAGCCATGCAGTCTGCGCAATGGCTGCACCTTCCATTTCTGCGCAGTAACCTTTGAACTCATCCATCAGCTGCTCTCTCTTCGCCTGAGTCGAGATGAACTGATCCCCGGATATAACCTGCCCTTCAAACACGCCAACGTCCGGCGCGGCCTCACGGACAGCTGAAATGGCACGTTCTCTGAGTTCGGGATCGGCAGGAAATGATACAGTTCCCAGCTGGGGAACCTCACCCTTCTTATAGCCGAAAATGGTTGCGTCGACGTCATGATACATGGCATCTGTACTGACGACAATATCGCCTATATTGATCTCCTTGCGAAGCGACCCGGCAACACCGGTATTAAGGATATGTGTCACGTGGAAGACATCGACCAATATTTGTGTGCAGACAGCGGCATTGACTTTGCCTATTCCGCTTCGCACGATAACAGTTTCCGTACTGCCGATGACTCCCTCCATGAACTGCATCCCCGCTATCTGGGTGGTATTGTTCACCTGCATATTGCTCTTGAGCAGTTCGACCTCGACTTCCATAGCTCCAATAATACCTATTCGCATAAATCCTCCTGAGTTGGCTGTTCGTTTGGGTGCAGTTACAAGCGGTGCGCATTCGCTGCGGCNNCCGCTTCGGTCCGCGCTGAACGGGAAGGTGAATTTCTGCACCGTTTGTAGTACGCGCAAGGGAGGCATAAGCGTTAGCTTATGCCTCCCTTGATCATACCGGAATATTCTCAGCTGTCAATCAGCCAAAGTATCTCTTAAGAAGTCCTGCAAATGCCTTGCCGTGTCTTGCCTCATCGCGAGCCATCTCATGAACGGTGTCATGAATTGCGTCAAGGTTCAGAGCCTTTGCTCTCTTTGCAAGGTCTGTCTTGCCCTCTGTAGCGCCCTTCTCAGCTGCAACACGAACCTCAAGGTTGTGCTTTGTGGAAGGAGAAACAACCTCACCGAGGAGCTCAGCGAAACGGGAAGCGTGATCAGCCTCTTCGAAAGCTGCCTGACGATAGTACATACCGATTTCAGGATAGCCCTCTCTCATAGCTGCTCTGGACATTGCAAGATACATACCAACCTCGGAGCACTCGCCCTCGAAGTTTGCGCGAAGATCGTTCTTGATGTCTTCCGGAACATCCTTTGCGATGCCGATGACATGCTCAGCGGCCCAGTTATCATTGGACTCATCAACAGGAACGAACTTGGACTTGGGCTGATGGCAGGTAGGACATGTCCATGTATCAGGGAGATCTGCGAACTTAACTCCCTCTTTCTCTTCATCATAAATGTAACCACAAACTGTGCATCTGTACTTCATAATGTTCTCCTTTCCCTAAAGGGAATGATGTGAAAAATAGTATGCTGTTGGGATTAAGGCGGCGCGTCACTGTTGTTTCTTTTTCAGGCAGTCTTCACACAGTCCATAAAAGAAGGCTGAATATCCGTCAATTCTGCCGGGAAAATTGTGGGCAGCGAGCTTCTTCACCTCTTCGATGTCTGCAGCATCAATATCAACCACCTTACCGCACTGCGAGCAGATAAAGTGATCGTGCTCACTCGTGTTGGGGTCAAAGTGGATAATGCCGTCGCCTACATCAACGGTCCTTATGCGGCCCATATTCTTCATCAGCATGATATTGCGGTAGACAGTCCCGAGACTGATGTTGGGGAAATCCTTGCGCACCGCAATATAGATGTCATCCGCTGTGGGGTGATCCTTGCGGTCCTTCAGATATTCCCAGATTGCCTCGCGCTGCCGGCTGTATTTGATTGCCATGCGATCTCCTTAATCAATAACGATTACTGTTATTAATATAAACGGGTGATGGATATTAGTCAACACTAATCTTGAGGATTTGTCAAGAATCAATTTTGCGGATTCTGCCTATCATTGCGGGAATTAGTTATAATAAAGTAATACGCTGTATACCCTTTACGATATCTTCAGAATATAGAAAAAGGAATGGGAGTCTATGACTTTTAAACATAAACTACTGCTGGCTTTCGTCACAATTATTTTCCTGCCTGTTCTCCTGTGTATCGTTGCTTTCCTGATCGTCGGCAATGTGCTGGCACTCCAGGACGGCGCGAGGCAGCTGCAGAACTACAATACGCTTGCGGACAATGTGCAGACAAACAGCGCAGTGATCGACAGTCTTTATAATGAAGTGAGGGAGAAGACGGAGCAGGATCCCTATGCGCTGGAAAACAAGGAGTATGATGGGGAACTGGCCGAGAAGCTGCAGGGGTATAACTGCTATATTCTGATCAGAAGGGACCAGGAGATTTACTACACGGACAACCAAAAAGATGCCAACAGACTTTTCACAGCTCTGCCGCAGTACCGCGGGAATAGTGCGCAGGGCGCTGGCAGCGGCTATGTGCTGAAAAATAACCGGCTGATCCGGCAGATGGATTTCTCCTTCAGCGACGGCGCGCAGGGAAGCTTTTTTGTGGTGACGCAGGTTGTTTTCATGTTCTCGAAGAAATTCGTCGTTGCCATGTTCTTTGCAATTCTGGCCGTGCTGTGCATCACAGGAGCGATTCTCACCAGCTGGCTGAAGAGGAGCCTCTATGAGCCGGTGCGGGCACTCAACATCGCCATGAACAATATCAGGGACGGGAATTTTGAGTACCGGCTGCAGACGAATGACAAGGGAGAGATCGGAGAACTCTACCGCAACTACGAGGACATGCGGCTTCGCCTGAAGGAGACGGCCGAAGAGAAGCTCGAGGATGAAAAACATGACCGCGAGCTCATCAGCAACATCAGTCACGATCTGAAGACACCCATTACGTCGATCAAGGGCTATGTGGAGGGACTTCTGGACGGCGTTGCCAACACGCCGGAGAAGCAGAGAAAATACCTGCAGACCATCCTGAACAAGTCCAACGACATGAACAATCTGATCAACGAGCTGACGCTCTACTCGAAGATCGACAGCAACCGGATTCCGTATAATTTTCAGAAGATCAACCTAGCGGACTATTTTGCTGACTGCGTGGAGGAGATCGGCATGGACATGGAGGCCCGGGGGATCAAGCTCAACTACGACAATCTTGTGTCGCCCGATACCATGATCATTGCGGACCCTGAGCAATTAAAGCGCGTGATTAACAATATTATCAGCAACAGTGTAAAATATATGGATAAGTCCCACCAGACGATCGACATCCGTATCCTGGATGAGCAGGATTCCGTGCGGATCGAGATCGAGGACAATGGAAAGGGAATTGCGGCGCGGGATCTGCCGAATATTTTCGATCGGTTTTTCCGGACGGATTCGTCCAGGAATTCCGCGCAGGGAGGAAGCGGCATCGGACTCTCGATTGTCCGCAAAATCATCGAGGATCACGGCGGCTATATCTGGGCGACCAGCCGGGAGGGCGTCGGCACCTGCATGCATTTCGTGATCCGCAAATATAAGGAAAAGGAGAATCCGGCTGCCCACGTGGACAGCTCGGGAGAGGGCAATGAGTAAGATACTGATTATTGAAGACGAGGAGTCGATCGCAGATCTTGAGAAGGATTATCTGGAGCTGTCCGGTTTCACCGTGCAGATTGAGACAAGAGGGGACACCGGCCTGAAGGCGGCGCTGGAGGGCAGTCCTGATCTCGTCGTGCTGGACCTCATGCTGCCGGGCGTCGACGGATTTGAGGTGTGCCGCCGCATCCGCGAAAAGAAGAATATCCCGATTCTCATGGTGTCCGCCAAAAAGGACGATATCGACAAGATCAGGGGACTTGGCCTTGGTGCGGACGACTACATGACGAAGCCGTTCAGCCCGAGCGAGCTCGTGGCGCGTGTGAAGGCACACCTTGCCAGGTACGAGAGACTTGTAGGCGCAGGCCAGAAGGAAAATGACATCATCGAAATCCGCGGACTCAAGATCGACAAGACGGCGCGCAGAGTCTGGGTGGACGGCACAGAGAAGAATTTCACCACAAAGGAGTTCGATCTGCTGACGTTCCTCGCAGAGAATCCGAACCACGTCTACTCCAAGGAAGAGCTCTTCCGCAGGGTCTGGAACATGGATTCCGTGGGCGACATCGCGACAGTGACAGTTCACATCAAGAAGATCCGCGAGAAGATCGAGTATGATACGTCCAAGCCGCAGTATATTGAGACGATCTGGGGCGTGGGCTACAGGTTCAAAATCTGAAAATAACGCCGGCCCGGAAAGGAACTGCACATGGGAAATGAATGTGACTCCTGCGGCAACTATGTTTATGACGAGGAGAATGAGGAATATTACTGCTGCGCGGACATTGATGAGGACGACATGGCCAGAATGATGCTGGAGGAGAGCGTGCATCACGCATCGCACTGCCCGTACTGGCAGAACGGCGATGAGTACGCGGTGGTGCGCCATCAGGCATTCTGACGGAGAGAGTGTATGCTGTTCAACTCCTTTTTCTTTATACTGATTTTTCTGCCCATCACGCTGATCGTATGGTACTGGCTGGGCGGGANNCTCCCGCCTCTTTCTTATCTGCATGTCGCTGTGGTATTACGGGGCGTTCGGGCGGCAGTACCTGGGGGTTCTGGCAGTGAGCCTTGTCATGAACCGCGCGCTGGCGCTCTGGGGAGCAAGGCTGCGTGCTGGGGATGGGATCAGGCGGGGGCCATTATCCCCATCCGCAGATCTGGCACAACTGCGCTCCGGGGGCGGGAACGCGAATGGACCGCAGACCTCCGGCGTCATCGCGCTGGCCGTTATTTTTAACCTCCTGTGGCTGGGCTTTTTCAAATATGTGCCCTCCCTGGACAATCGCTTTTCCTCGATCGCAATGCCGGTGGGCCTTAGTTTTTACACCTTCAGCCTTCTCTCCTATGTCATCGATGTCTGTAGAGGCGACATTCCCACAGGGAGCCTTTTGGAGTATGTGCTGTTCGCGGTCTATTTTCCAAAGCTGGCAGAGGGGCCGATCGCCAGATGGCAGGAGGTCATACCTTCTTTTGAAAATAAGGCAGCCGGGCATGCAGATCCCGACAATATCGTCCGGGGATTTGTCCTCTTTGTCCTTGGCATGGCGAAGAAGGTCCTTCTGGCTGATCTGATCGCACCGGCGGCCGCCAACGGTTTTCAGAACGGGGCACTTCTGGACATGGGATCCGTCATCGTGACTGTGGCCGCATATGCGTTTCAGCTGTACTGGGACTTCAGCGGCTTCTGCGACATGGGCATGGGCATCAGCCGGATGCTGGGGATAGATCTGCCGCTCAACTTCGACTCTCCGTTCAAGGCGCCCTCGTTCAGTGTTTTCTGGCAGAAATGGCATATGTCTCTCACGGGCTTTTTCACGCGGTACGTATATATTCCGCTGGGAGGCAGCAGAAGAGGGACACGCAGAACCTGCATGAACATTATGATCGTCTTCTTCCTGAGCGCGCTCTGGCATGGGACGGGCGGCACCTATGTCGTCTGGGGACTGCTCAGCGGGGCGCTTGTGGCTGCCTGCAACCTGACGCTCAGAAGGAGGGCGGCACAGGCGGCAGGGAGAGAGCTGGCGGCACTTCGCGGGCTCACCTTCGCGGTGTTTGCGTTTACGCTGATTTTCTTCGGTGCGCCGGACCTTGTGCATGCCTTGTATATGCTGCGACGGCTTTTCATGCCCATGTGGCCCGGATGGATTTTCCATATGGCGGGGAGCCTTTCCATTCCCTTTTTCTATCCGCTGGAGAAGGCGGTATCGATCCTGTGCCCGGGATTCCTGCAGTGGGTACAGCTGGGAGAACTGGCTGCGCTTGTGTTCATCTCGTTTATTCTCGTGTACGGACGAAGAAATGCGCGGGAGATTGCATGGACATGTTCGCTTCGCCGCAGAAACGCAGTGCTGTTGGGCATTCTGTTCACGGCCTGCCTGCTGCAGCTGACGGGGGTGTCGACGTTTTTGTATTTTAAATTTTAGTGTGACTGTTCAGTGATCAACATGAATCGACAGAGACGGGAACCTTCAACTCAATATCCGCGGCAGAACCCCTGGCGGTTTCTGAGGACGGCGCTGGTCACGGCACTGGCGCTCTGCCTTGTGCTGGCCTCTATCGTCTATGTGCTGGACCCGTTTTATCACTACCACAAGCCCTGGTTCGGACTTCCTGCCGTCCTCACGGAGAAGGAATACCAGGTGGTGGGAAGTCTGCGGCACTTCGACTACGACGCCGTGCTGGCAGGCTCCTCCGTCGTGGAAAACAATGACAATTCCTGGTTCGACAAGGCGTTCTCCTGTAAGACGGTCAAGGCCGTGCGCTCCTACGGCGGCATTGCGGATCTGTGCTGGTTCCTCGATGAGGCGTTTGATCATCAGGATGTGAAGAAGGTTTTCTTCAATCTGGATCCGGCCTCCCTTACGCAGGAGCCCGAGACGACTTTTAAGGCAACGGGATGCCCCATGTACCTTTACGACAGCAATCCCTTCAACGATATTTCCTATCTGCTGAATGGAACAGTCCTCTTTGAGAAGATTCCCTATATGCTCGCGCAGGCTCTGTCCGGATACAATGAAAACCTCTCCTACAACTGGGCGGATGGGAAGGACTTCAGCCAGAGCGGGGCTCTCTCGCATTATCTGCGGCACAAGGAGAGTGTCAAGGCGAAGCCGGTGAAGGCGTACGCGCAGCAGAACGAGGGCAATATCCGCCTCCTCACGGAGATGGTGAAAGCTCATCCGGACACGGAGTTCTTCTTTTTTCTGCCGCCTTACTCGGAGTTGTGGTGGGACAACGCGCAGAGAGAAGGGATGACGGACGTTTATCTGCAGGGGGATCGGGAAGCGGTCAGGGCACTCCTGTCCTACAGCAATGTGCGGGTCTTCGATTTCCAGAACGAGGAACAGGTGGTGACCAATCTCAACCTGTACATGGACACTGTGCACTTCTCGCCGGAGATTAATCACTGGATGGTCACACAGATGGCAGCAGGGCAGTACGAGGTCACGAAGGACAACTGCAGTCAGGTTTTTGAGGCGACGGAGAAGCTCGCGAAAAAGACTGTTCCGGAGAGGATGAAGGCGCTGGAGAAGGAGTCTGCGCTGACCTATGAACAATAGACTGCGCTGACGCCGGCGCATCAGCGGCGAAGCTGAAAGAGAAAAAGAGGAAGACTGCCGGCTTATGGACAGTAAAGAAGAGGATAAAGAAGACTGCCGCTCTATGGATGTCATAGAGAAGAGCGGCGAGATGGCGGTGTGCCTCCTCACCTGGTACGATACCAATAAAAGAGACCTCCCCTGGAGGCGCGACCCCACGCCTTATCACGTGTGGCTCTCGGAGATCATGCTGCAGCAGACGAGAGTGCAGGCTGTGCTGGGGTATTACGCACGCTTTCTCTCGGCCCTGCCGGACATCGCTGCGCTGGCCGCAGCCCCGCAGGAGCAGTACCAGAAGCTCTGGGAGGGACTTGGGTACTACAGCCGCGTGAACAATCTCCACAGGGCAGCCGTAAAGATTATGAAGGAATATGGCGGAGAGATGCCGGGGCGCGCAGAAGAGCTGGCGCTTCTCCCGGGAATCGGTCCCTATACCTCGGCGGCCATCGCTTCAATCGCCTTCGGGGAGGCAGTCCCTGCTGTCGACGGGAATCTCCTTCGCGTATTCGCGAGGATGAGCAGCTATGGCGACAATATCAGAGAGCCCGCGGCGCTGAAGGCCGCCAAGGCGTGGTTTCAGGAGAGAATCCCGCAGGATCGGCCGGGGGATTTCAACCAGGCACTGATGGATCTGGGCTCTCTTGTCTGTGTGCCGAAAGAGATGCCAAAGTGCGGGGAATGCCCTCTCTCTGCGCTGTGTCAGGCGCACCTTGAAGGACGGGAGATGGAGCTGCCCGTGATGCCCGCCAAAAAGAAAAGACGCATGGAGGAGCGGACGGTCTTTCTGATCCGTTGCCGGAATGAGATCGCGCTGCAGCAGCGCCCCGCCAGGGGACTGCTCGCCGGTCTGTACGAATTTCCCTGCGCGCAGGGGAAGCTCACCCGCGATGAGGCGGTTGCTTTTGTGCGCTCCCTCGGCTTTTCGCCTGTCCGGATCAGAGAGCTGCCGGGGGCGAAGCATATTTTCACACATATTGAGTGGCAGATGACAGGATATGAAGTGCTGGTGGACGACGCGGTGATGCCTGCTTCCGTCTTCCTCACCGACCGCGCGGATCTTGAGGGGCGCTACGCTGTTCCGTCTGCCTACCATGTGTATAAGGAGATCGCACTGGCGGATCTGTGAGAGTTTTTCTGCGGCATCACGACAGCACACTCTTTGCCTGCGCAAGCCGCATGCGGAACAGGTCATAGAAATCAGCCTCCTCCCGGTAAGGCGTCTCAAAGAAGACCTTCAGGAGAAAGAGGTTGAGCTGCCGTGCAAAGGCGGCGTCCGCCCCGGCGGCCAGGTATGCCTTCACATCCTTCAGGTAGTAGTGCCACTCGGTGATATACTGTTCGTATTCCTGGAGATCCGGGACGCCGAGCCATTTGCTGATCTTGACCTTCATCCTGCCGGGCATCTCACATCCGCCGCCTACGATGAAGTAGCGGAAGGTGTGCGTGTCCGCATCGTAGTCGCGTCCCAGAGGGAAGAGGCGGCAGAGCCCCGGCCTGAAGGGATGGATGCTGCAGCGCCCATCCGCAGACAGAAATGTACAGGCGCCGTGTTCGCCGTCCTGCATGCGAAGGTGAGGGAGGGTAAGGCCGTCCTCCTCGTGGAGCGCAATGCGGCCCTCGTCGAGGAGCTGGAGAAAGGTCTTTCCCGTTCCCCTGGAGAGCATTGCGATGTCCCAGGGATCCAGATGGATGGTGTCCGTCATGCCGTGGCAGCACTCGCCGCAGCCGTTGCATTTTTCACAGTAAATCTTTGCCATGTCAGAGGCGCTGTAGAGTCGTCCGGTCATTTGTGGTATTCCCTCCCTGCATTGATCATAAAGCCGCGGTAAATCTGCTCGAGCATGAGCACGCGTGTCATCAGATGGGTGAATGTGAGGTCCGAGAGCTTCCAGCGGACGTCGGCCCGCGCCGTCAGTGCGCGGCCGGGGCCGAGGGAACCCGCAATCACGAAGACAAGATGCGCGGAGCGCTGTGTCCATGCATCCAGGCGGCGGGCGAATTCCTCACTCGTCCACTCGCTTCCGTGGAGATCAAGGAGGATCACGAAGTCGCCGGGGCGGATCTTCTCAAGGGCTCGCTGCGCCTCCCTGTCCTTGATCAGCGTGCACTCGCTCTCCCTGTCTGTGTGCGCGTTTGCCTCATCTTTTACCTCGATCACTTCAGGCGTGCAGAAGGCGCGCAGTCTCTTGCAGTATTCGTCCTGAAGCGCCTGGAGGGATTTGTCCTTTAGTTTGCCAATGGCAAGAACAGTAATCGTCATCGTGGAAAGGTACTCCTATGCTGGTTGAATATCCTGAGTATTATAACAAATTCCGCTGTATCGCGGACAGATGTCCGGACACGTGCTGTGCGGGCTGGGAAGTGGATCTGGACGAGGATGCCGTCAGTTACTACGGCATTATGCCGGGACCCCTTGGGGAGAGAATCCGCGCGTGTATGAAAACGGAGGGGGA
The DNA here is from genome assembly GCA_002353635.1 of Lachnospiraceae bacterium UBA2734. Classification (GTDB taxonomy): domain Bacteria; phylum Bacillota; class Clostridia; order Lachnospirales; family Lachnospiraceae; genus CAG-791. The sequence continues at coordinate 9,464 of DEKA01000026.1, read as the reverse complement.
GTTCTGTTATTTTCCGCTGACAAAAGAGGGAAGATGCCCGTTCCTCGATGAAAAGGGGCTGTGTGAGATCATCCTGCAGGCGGGGGACGGGAGCATCTGTCAGACCTGCCGGGAATACCCGCGCTACTATGTGCAGGCGGGCAGCTACGAGCAGCGGGATATGAGCCTGTCCTGTCCCGAGGTGTGCAGACTGGTCCTGGATGCGCCGCTGCCTTTTCGCTGGATCAAGGAGGAGACGGACGAGAGCGATTATGAGGAGAGCGATCTCACGCCGGAGAGAAATCGGCGGCTGCAGGAGATTCTGAGGGAGAGAGACCTGGAGATCGAAAGGCTGCAGGGGAAAATTCCTGTGAAGGCGACTCCTGCAAAAGCCAGGGGGCAGCAGGACGTCCCTCGGGAGCACCCGGCCGACCGGTACAGGAGCCGGCAGTGCACAGATCAGGAAGCAGAGGAACAAAAGGTTTCACAGTATAGCGCTGTCAGGAAAATTTATACATGCAGCGGAGATGATCGGAACCTCTGCGCTCTTCTGCGGAAGATGGAGCCGATCAGCAAAAAGTGGACAGCCCTGCGGGATGAACTCGTCCGTGAGATGGAATCGGCCGCTTCTGTCTCCTCTGAAAATAACGGCGGAGGGAGGGACACTGCTTTCGGAAATGCAAAGAAGGAAGGAACAGGATCTTTCGGGGAATCTCAATCCCTGCGGGATTCTGAGGAGAACCTTCTCTACCACGAAGGGAGCTGCCTGGATGAGTGGATGACCAAAATTGCCGTCGCTCTCACGTACCGCTACTGGATAGATGCGTGGTTTACGGAGGATGGGGATATCGCTTCTTCAAGGCGTCTGCGCGATCGGCTCCTTCGCCTTACCTTTCTTCTGTGTGCGCTGCGCTCTCGTGCGATCGGCGCTAAGACTCCGGGCCCGGAGCAGGCCCATTCGGACATTTTATTCGCAGGGGCCGCAGAGGGCGCGGCACTGGGGAGCAGCTTTGCCAGGGCCGATCTTGAGGAGATCGCCCGGATTATTTCGCGGGAAGTGGAGCACGATGAGGATAACTTAGCCCTGCTCAAAGGAATTTGTGGATAACGCACGCAGATCATATCCGATTCGCGCAGGCGGCAGCGAAAGTCCCCGCGCAAATCAGGAGAGTGCGGGCGGTTCAGGCGTTCAAGTCCGCCGCGTGCGTATCCGGACGAAGTCCATCATACGTGCCTGTCAGCGGGCAGTTGGCGAAGAGCATGCGCACGGCGGCCTCGTATTCGACCTTGTTCCGGGCCTTGTGGATGTTCTTCATGTACCGGCCTTCGTCGCGGAGCATGGTGCCCATGTGGTTCCAGACCTCCTTCATGCGGTTGACGAGCACAGTCTCTCCGGGTCTGTCTCCTCGGAAGTTCATGTACTGCGCCTGATAGCCCTTATAGAGCACGTCGTGGAAGTGCAGGAGATCCTCTTTTGAAGTAGGAACACCGGTCCGGATCTGTCTTGCGAGCCCCGGATCTGCGATGAGGCCGCGGCCGATCATCACCGCGGAGTATCCCTTCAGCAGGGGCAGAATCCGCTCATAATCAGCCAATGTGCGGATATTGCCGTTCCAGCACAGGGGAAGCCGGCAGTTCTCCGCGATGGCCTGACAGAGCTCCAGGTGAGGCCGCCCATTATACAGCTCCTTCTGCGTGCGGGCGTGGATGATCAGTTCTGCAAGCGGATACCGGTTGTAAATCTCAAGGAGATGCTTAAATTCTCCGGGCTTCTGAATGCCCAGTCTTGTCTTTATGGAGATCCGCAGAGGTGCGGTATCTTCGTCCGCCTGCTGTACGGAGATGTCCTCTGCGCCGCGGCAGATCTTTTCCAGAAAGGCATCCAGCTCGTCCGGGTAAGCGAGAAAGCCGGATCCCTTTCTCTTCGCCGTCACTGTGCGCACGGGGCAGCCGAGGTTGAGATTGACCTCTGTGTAGCCGCACTTTGCCATAAAGCGGGCGGTCTCGAGGAATTCTTCCGCGTTGTTGGAGAGAATCTGCGGGATGAGGGGGATCCCCGCGTTGTTCTGCGGCAGGACGTCCGTCCGCTCCCTGGTCTTCAGCTTCTTTGTGAACGTGGAGACGACAAAGGGTGTGTAGTACCGGTCAATATGGTCAAAACAGGAGAAGAGGGCATTCCGGTACACATAGCCGGTAATGCCCTCCATCGGCGCGAGATATATTTTCATAATAATTACAGTGCCCGCTCAATAATAATTACAGTGCCCGCTCAATGGCGGCCAGAAGATCAGGGAACTCGTCGTATGCGGGGATGTCCGGATTGTCCGCTTTGATCTTCGGCGTTGACTTGAAGAGGAATCCCGCCTTGCTGGCGCGGATCATGGCGAGGTCGTTATAGCTGTCGCCGCTGGCAATTGTATCAAAACCGATGGACTGCAGCGCCTTCACCGTGCTGAGTTTGGAGTTCTCTATGCGCATGTGAAAATCCGTGATCTCGCCGGAAGGAGCAACCTCCAGCTCGTTGCAGAAAAGTGTCGGCCAGCCGAGCTTCTCCATGAGAGGAGAGGCGAACTGTGTGAAGGTGTCGCTGATGATGATCACCTGTGTCTCCCGGCGCAGCTGATCGAGAAAATCCTTTGCCCCCGGGAGCGGGTCAATTGTGCCGATGACGTCCTGAATCTGGGAGAGGCCAAGGCCGTGCTCCTTCAGGATGCCGAGGCGCCAGCGCATGAGTTTGTTGTAGTCTGGCTCATCTCTTGTGGTGCGGGAGAGCTCCGGGATTCCGCTCGCCTTCGAAAATGCAATCCAGATCTCAGGGACGAGAACGCCCTCCATATCCAGGCAGACAATATTCATAGATAACCTCCGCCGGCGCAGAGCATGCGCCGCAATTCTTTGATGGGTGACGGATCTGTTCAGCACCCTTATTTCGAACCCCTCCAAAGAATGTCGGGGTCTTTGATGGGTGCTGAACATTATTCATTGTATCGCACGCCGGGGCTCCTGTGTCAGTCCGGATGTGATTTCTGTGACGGGCGGCTCGGGAAGAGAGCTCCAGTGGTAGCAGTCGTTGTCGAACCAGAAGCTGTCCCCGCTCTGTACCATATCGGGAATGAAAATAACGGCGTGCTTGGCCCTTGTGGCCGCCACATACTCGCGTCTTGTCCGGAGGGACTGGTCAGCACTCTTCTGTTCCGGAAAGAGGAGGTCTCTGGCGGCGGAGAAGAAGATCACTTTGCCCTTCTCCTTATCCGGCCTTTTCAGGCAGGCGGGGATGATCACAATGTCGCGGTTCAGACTCTTTGCGCTGCATACATCCAGAAGCTGCACATCGCCGTCATTCTCTTCGTGTTCGAGGCTCGTCTGCAGGCAGGGGATGCCGCATGTCTGCAGATCCTGTCTGCAGCGGTCCGCAGATGCGCCGTCCTTTGCGACGATCATGAAATTCTGCGGTGTGAGAGAAGGGAATTTTTCAATAAGGCCTGCAAGCAGGAGAGCAGGATTGGCCTGCATGCTGCTGAACATGCCGCAGAGCGGGAAGGATCTCTGACTGGAGGAGTCCTGCGCAGAGCGCATGTCACGGTAGCCGGGGACGAGAGGACGGAAGTGCTCATTTACCCACGAAACAATCTGCGGGCCGGAACGGAAATTGTCCCGGAGAGAGAGAACGGAGGCATTTCCGGACTTCTCCATCTTTCCCCGGAAGGCATGAAAAGAATCGATCTGCTCTCTGCCCGGCCGATAGATAGCCTGCAGGGAATCTCCGATCACAAAGAGCGCATTGTCGCGCAGACGCCCGTTCTCATCGCAGGCGATACGCCAGATGATGTCTTTCTGTATATCGTCGGTGTCCTGAAATTCATCGACATAGATGTGCGTAAAGCGTCTGCGGAGGGAGGAGAGAAGTTCTGGAACTTCGGTGAGGAGCCGTGCGAGCGTCTCTTCGGTGGCATCCGTACCCGCCGCGTCTGCAATGCCTGAGGACTCCAGCACATGGCGGCTGAAAAACACAAAAGTGGAAATGAACAGGAAAGGGACTTCTTCGAGGAGATGAATCAAGGCAGGGCGCTCTGCAGCGTCTGCGGCGGCGATCCGTCTCTTGAGCTGCTTCTCGATCTTGACGCGCAGCTCATCTGCAGCCTCTTTTGTGTAGGTGATGACGAGAAAATGGGCAGCAGGCTCACCGGAGAGAAGCTGATGCAGAATCCGGCAGGACAGACGGGTCGTCTTGCCGGCGCCCGCGCCGGCCTCCACGAACAGATTGTCCGCGGCAGAGGCGATGTAGGCCCTCATTTGGTTCTCACTCCAGGATGCGTCCGGTCTCTTCGTCATAGAACACCTCGCGATATCCGTACTGCCTCCGTCCCCTGCAAGCGGCGGCAGTCTGTGTGCTTATTGTAATGGTTCAGTATCCCCTGAAGACTTCCGATGTATTGAGGAGAGCCCCGGGGTGATGTACTGATTAAATCCCCTCGATTTAAGTACTACCACTATAGCACGAAGGGCAAAGATAAGTGATAAAAAAAGAAAAAAGTGGGAAAAGACGGACAACTCATACAACTTGATGATTCAGCCACTTCATGGAGAGGAATCTGTGCGTATAGAAAATGCCGCGCACACCCCAGTCGGTGAACATGCCGATCCATACGGCCATTGCACCGATATGCACCACGCGGATGAGCACGATGGAGAGAACAACCCTGCACAGCCACATGCTGCAGCTCGAGAGAATCATGGAGTAGCGAACGTCCCCCGCGGCGCGCATGCCGTAAGCGGTCAGGAAGGAGAAACACCAGATAATGGGCTTTACGATCGTGATCCATCCGGTCATATATACGCACATATCTGCCGCCTGAGGGTCCATCCCTGCGAGGAAGGTCACAGGCCGGCAGATGAGATAGACGAAGAGGCAGGCAGTGATCATCACGGCCTCTGCAATGACGAAGAGCTTGCAGATATAGTACTTGGCCTCCTCCGTTTTGCCCGCGCCAAGGCATTGTCCGACGACGGTCATGAGGCCGATGCCGACGCCCACGGAGCCGACGCCGTTGACGTTCTCCATGATCACGGTCATCGCCTGCGCGGCGATAGCTGTTGTGCCGAGCGTCGAGACACTGGACTGGATGGCGAGCTTGCCGAACTGGAACATGCTGTTCTCAATGCCGGAGGGTACGCCGATCGCCATGATTTTCATAATGAGGGACCAGTCGGGCTTCACAAGGTAATTCCGGATGACGATTTCCTGCCTGGGCAGACGCAGGCTTGCGAAAACAACGACCGCACAGAAGATGCGCGAGAGAAGCGTGGAAAAGGCAGCGCCCCCGACGCCCCAGTGAAAGCCAAAGATAAAAATGGCATTTCCCACGATGTTCAGGCAGTTGGAGAGGACGGAGATCCGCATCGGAAAGCGGCTGTTGCCTCCGGCGCGGTAAAAGGCTGAGCCCGCCTGGAACAGTGCAAGAAAAGGAAAGGACACCGAGGTGAAGGCAAAATACGTGACGGCGTTCGTCATCACAGCCGGTTCCACGGATCCGAAAATAAAGTGCAGGAGAGGCCGGTTCCAGATGAAACAGAGCGCAGCGAGCACAATGGAGATGGCGGCCACGGTGAGGACAACCTGTCTTGCGGCCGCATTGGCCCTCTTCAGATCCTTCTGGCCGATGTACTGGGAACAGATGATGGTTCCGCCGGCAGCCAGGGCAGCAAATGTCTGAATGACAAGGTTGTTGATGGAATCGGCGAGGGAGACAGCGGAGATGGCGGCCGAGCCTACCCAGGAGACCATCATTGTATCCATCATGCCCATGAGGGAGGTGAGGAGCTGCTCGACCATCAGGGGAATGAGAAGGCGCTTCAGATCTGTGTTGGAGAAGAGAAGGTGGTCCCAGTCGATCTGAGAGCCGTCATAGATTCTGCCGGTGATCTTTTCTGCTAATCTGTTCATCCCGTATTTCCTTTGTAATAAATCGGTTAAAGTGCGGTAAAAATTATAGCAGAATTGGTATACATTTGGGGCCGTCTTTCATCATTGCTGCATGAATCTTTCGCAGCCGATTCTATTTCTGTCTATGCCTGCAATTTTTCTCTGTCTATGTCAGCCCGGCATTTGGTTCGGCCGCAAAATCCTTCAATTTACTTGATCACAATCAAAGATTGCTGGAGATCTGTTCAGTACAATGAGGATCGTAAAGGGAAGACGCCGCGGGAGCGGTGCTCGGAACGGAGGAAGGATATGACAAAGGGAGCAGTTCATTCCATAGAGACATTCGGGGCGGTCGACGGCCCCGGCATCCGCTATGTGATCTTTCTGCAGGGATGCCGGATGCGGTGCCGGTACTGCCACAATCCGGATACATGGGCTCTGCCATCGCAGAAGGCGGAGACGAAATGGATGAGCGCAGAGGAGATCCTGGACGAGGCGGAACACTACCGCGCGTACTGGGGGAAAGATGGCGGCATCACCGTAAGCGGCGGCGAGCCCCTTCTGCAGATCGAATTTGTGCTGGAACTCTTCCGGATGGCGAAGAAGCGGGGCGTCACCACCTGCCTGGATACAGCAGGGCAGCCGTTTACCAGAGAGGAGCCGTTCTTTTCTGTTTTCAGAGAGCTCATGAAGGTGACGGATCTGGTCATGCTCGACATCAAGCACATCGATCCCGAGAGGCACAAATGGCTCACAGGACAGCCGGGTGACAACATTCTGGACATGTTCCATTGTCTGGATGAGTGGCATGTCCCCATCTGGGTGAGGCACGTGCTGGTTCCCGGCATCACGGACAATCCGGATTACCTGAAACGGACCGGAATTTTCCTGCGGGATCTGCACAATGTGCAGAAGATCGAGGTCCTTCCGTACCACACCATGGGCATAGCCAAGTGGGACAAGCTCGGTATTCCCTATACGCTGCGGGATGTGAGGACGCCTTCGGCGGTGGAGGCAGAAAAGGCGCAGACACTTCTGCAGGATGTTGCACAAGGTAAAACTGCTGTATAGGATTTTCCGAAAAAGGATGAAAGCAGCACATCAGCTGCGGGAAACCCCGAAAAACGGGGCTTTCACCAAATCAGGGAAAGCTTCCGTGCAGCAGCAGAACAGGTTATTGGAGGCGCAATAAGAGATATGAGAAGAGCCTGGAGCGATTTCAAAGGAACAAAATGGAGGGACGACATCAACGTCCGCCAGTTCATTCAGGACAACTACACACCCTATGACGGCAATGAGGATTTCCTCGAGGGACCCACAGAGGCAACCGATGCTCTCTGGGACAAGATTCAGGGCCTTCAGAAGGAAGAGCGCAAAAGGGGCGGCGTCCTCGAGTGCGAGACAGAAGTGGTTTCCGGTCTGACCGCATACGGCCCCGGCTACATCGATCCCGAGCACAAGGACCTCGAGAAGATCGTGGGCCTGCAGACCGACAAGCCGTTAAAGCGCGCATTTATGCCCTACGGCGGCATCAAGATGGCCGAGGAGGCAGCAGAGACTTACGGCTACAAGGTCAACCCCAAGTTCCACAAAATTTTCAATGAGTACCACAAGACCCACAACCAGGCCGTGTTTGATGCGTACACGGACGAGATGAAGAAGGCGAGACACAGCCACATCATCACAGGTCTTCCGGACACTTACGGAAGAGGCCGCATCGTCGGCGACTACAGAAGAGTTGCACTATACGGTATCGATTTTCTTCTGCGCGCAAAGCAGGATGATTTGCAGAACTGCGGCTGCGGCATGATGACAGACGATGTGATCCGCCAGCGCGAGGAGATCGCCGAGCAGATCAAGGCCCTGAAGGGCATGAAGGAGATGGCGGCCTCCTATGGCTTCGATATCTCCAAGCCGGCTGTGAATGCGAAGGAGGCTGTGCAGTGGCTGTACTTTGGCTACCTTGCTGCCATCAAGACACAGAACGGCGCCGCGATGAGCGTCGGCAGAATTTCCACCTTCCTCGACATCTATATCAGCCGCGATCTGGCCGATGGGACACTCACCGAGAAGGAAGCGCAGGAGCTGATCGATCAGCTCGTTCTGAAGTTCAGAATTGTGAAGTTCGCGCGCATTCCTTCCTATAATCAGCTCTTCTCCGGCGATCCCGTGTGGGCAACCCTGGAGGTGGCCGGCATCGGCATGGACGGAAGACACATGGTCACGAAGAATGACTACAGATTCCTCCACACCCTTGAAAATATGGGACCTGCCCCTGAGCCGAACCTGACCGTTCTGTATTCCTCCGCTCTGCCGGAGAATTTCAAGCGGTATGCGGCGAAGATCTCCGTGAAGACGTCCTCCATCCAGTATGAGAACGATGACGTCATGAAGCCCATCTGGGGCGATGACTACAGCATCTGCTGCTGCGTCTCCGCGACACAGACCGGCAAGGAGAT
>DEKA01000026.1:0-969 GCA_002353635.1 Lachnospiraceae bacterium UBA2734 | reverse complement strand
CTGAACCTGATCCAGTACATGCATGACAAGTATTACTATGAGTCAGCAGAGATGGCCCTGATCGACACAGATGTGCGCCGCACGTTTGCAACCGGTATCGCTGGCTTCTCTCATGTCGTTGACTCCCTGAGCGCGATCAAGTACGCAAAGGTGAAGACCGTTCGCGATGCGTCCGGCCTCGTGACAGACTATGTTGTTGAAGGTGACTTCCCCCGCTACGGCAATGACGACGACCGCGCAGATGAGATCGCCGTGTGGCTCCTGAAGACCTTCATGAAGAAGATCAGAAAATACCACACCTACAGGAACGCTGAGCCCACGACTTCGATCCTGACGATCACTTCCAACGTCGTTTACGGCAAGGCGACAGGTGCACTGCCGGATGGAAGAGAGGCCTATGTGCCGTTCTCTCCGGGAGCTACACCTTCCTACGGCGCCGAGCAGAAGGGTCTCCTTGCAGGACTCAACTCCGTGGCCAAGCTTCCTTATGAGTACGCCCTCGACGGCATTTCCAACACGGAGACCATCAATCCCGGCGCGCTGGGACACTCCGATGAGGAGCGCACGAACAACCTTGTGCATGTGCTCGACGGATATTTTGACAAGGGCGCACACCATCTGAACGTCAACGTCTTCGGCGTAGAGAAGCTGAAGGATGCGATGGAGCACCCTGAGAAGCCCGAGTACGCGAACTTCACGATCCGCGTCTCCGGCTACGCAGTCAAGTTCATCGACCTGACTCGCGAGCAGCAGCTCGACGTCATTGCGAGAAACGCACACGAGAGCCTGTGATTGTTCAGCGCCCCTCGAAGCTCAAAATTTTGGATGGGAAGCTCGCTTACCATATAATATTTTTGAGCAATTCGAGATGGGGCTGAATGGATAGGATTTGTTTTTCCTTTATAAACCCAGCGGCTGTCTCTGCCAGATCGGCAGAGGCAGCCGCTTTTGTGCGCGTAGTAGCGAGGA
>DEKA01000045.1:7419-8237 GCA_002353635.1 Lachnospiraceae bacterium UBA2734 | reverse complement strand
TCCACGAGGGCGACTACATCTCTCTCGATGGCTCCACAGGTAAGATTTATCTCGGTGAGATCCCGACTGTTGAAGCTACCATCACCGGCAACTTCCAGAGAATTATGGACTGGGCTGATCAGCTCAGAGTCCTCGATGTAAGAACCAATGCTGATACACCTGCAGATGCGGCCAACGCCGTAAGACTTGGCGCTCAGGGCATCGGTCTTTGCAGAACTGAGCACATGTTCTTCAACCCTGACCGTATCCCGAAGATCAGAAAGATGATCCTCTCTGATACAACAGAGGAGAGAGAGGCAGCTCTCGATGAGCTGATTCCTTTCCAGAAGGGCGATTTCAAGGGAATCTACAAAGCAATGGAGGGCCGTCCGGTCACCATNNCTGCATGAGTTCGTTCCCAACACAAAGCCCGAGATCGAGGCTATGGCCAAGGAGATGGGTCTTACTGTTGAGGAAGTACAGAGAAGATGCGATGACCTGAAGGAGTTCAACCCCATGATGGGTCACAGAGGATGCAGACTCTCCGTCACATTCCCTGAGATCGCAAGAATGCAGACCAGAGCCGTCATCGAGGCAGCTATTGAGGTCAACGAGGAAGAGGGCTATCACATTGAGCCTGAAATCATGGTTCCTCTTGTAGGCGACGTGAAGGAGCTCAAGTTCGTCAAGAACCAGATCGTTACAACGGCTGAGAAGGTAAAGAAGGAGCGCGGCTCCGATCTTGTTTACCACATCGGCACAATGATCGAGATTCCTCGTGCAGCTCTTCTGGCTGACCAGATCGCTGAGGAGGCAGAGTTCTTCTCCTTCGGAACAAA
>DEKA01000045.1:6558-7221 GCA_002353635.1 Lachnospiraceae bacterium UBA2734 | reverse complement strand
CGGCTTCCATCGAGTTCTGCAACAGAGTAGGTCTCAACTACGTCTCCTGCTCACCGTTCAGAGTTCCGATCGCAAGACTGGCTGCTGCACAGGCTGCTGTTAAGGATGGCAACGCAAGACCGCTGAAGAAGGCCTGATCGTCTCTCATCATGCTGTCGTGACTGCCGTCACTGATACAGACAACTGAACATTCAGAGCAATAAATGCCCGCCCCTTTCCTGAAAATTGGAGAGGGGCGGGCGTTTTGTTTTCAATCTGGCCATCGCTGATCAGGCTCCCTCTGTGCCGCAGTGTCTCAAAGATATCCATTGTCACAGGATCGTTCTTCCACTGTCGATTATTAAATTAGTCGGTTTATATTTAGTCAAAGTATAATCAGACTGTTTATCAACTGACTGAATTGCATCATTTTATTCGATGTATGACAAACAGAGATATTGGAATACTGGCTTTGAGAGAAATGCAGGAGAGGATATAATAGCGGCAGGTACTGAATCGGGAAATTGTCGTTGACACATTACTTCCTGATCGCAGCACCGAATCGGGCACATTTGGCAATACCCGCATCACGGATTTTGCCTCAGCAATGTATGGGGCTGAGATGGTTAATAAGAAAAAGAGAGGAGAAAGTTTGAAAATAACGCCGATGCGTCATTTTCAAAC
>DEKA01000045.1:0-6549 GCA_002353635.1 Lachnospiraceae bacterium UBA2734 | reverse complement strand
CGCCTCAGCGAGGAATAATCATGATTCAGATCGAAACAATCACATTAGATGACAAGAAGGTTCAGGGAACTATCGTAAAGGCACCGGGCGGAGAGGGACATCCGAACATGATCCTGATCCAGGGGGATCTCGGCTACCTGATGTGCGGCTATCTGAATCTTGCAGCAGCGGAGAAGTTCGGCGACGCCGCGGTGCTGGTCGGCGGCGCAGACTTTGATGCAGTGCTGTCCAACCCGATTAAGGGAATGACAACAAAGGCGGCCGAGCTCGGCGTCAAAGAGGGCATGAGAGGGAGAGAGGCCGCAAAGTGCCTCTGCAGGTAATAGCTGAAATGTAATGCCGACAGCTCAAGAGATGCCTACCCCGAACAGCAAAGCGATGAACTGTGATCGCTGCGTGGTTAATCAGGGAGTATAACTGTCGGCCGTATGCGGGCATCTTTGGGCCCCTGTGAAGACGGTTCGGGGGCAATTCGGGGAGTAATCGGAATGGAAGAGTACAGGATAAGTGTGCGCGCAGCGCATCCGCTGGCCTTTTTGCTCGCGACAGCAGCCAGTTTCATACTGGGATACTGGTACATATCCATCATCCTGTTCAGCAGAACGGACTGGATCGACACCGGATCGCCGGCGGTCCAACCGCTCCTGTTCACCGTTTTCTACATAGCCTTTGTCAACGTATTCACTATAGCCGTGAAGGGAAAGAGCACCTGGAAGCGCGAATCGACGATCTGGGGGATCCTCCTCTTTCTGCAGGCGCTGGCCTTTGCTGTGCAGGGTATGCACGCTTTTCCTATAGATCTCTTCCAGTTCCTCCTCTGGCACGTGACAGCGGTCTATTACGCGGCCATCACCGCAGGACTTCTGACAGCGGGCAGGACTGGTGCAATGATCTGGCTCGATCTCCTGCACATGTTCATCACGGTGCCTTTTTCCAACATCCTTCTGAGATGGAAATCGATCTTTAGCGGCATTTCATTTCTGGCCCACGGCAGATTCAAAGGCACAGGGAAAAAACGAATCGCCATCATTATATGCAGTATCCTGGCAGCCATTTTTCTTGGTATGTACGCAAGCTCGCAGCTGGCAGCGGCGGATCCCCGCTTCGCAGGGTTCAGCGGAGCTTTCGGCCGGGCGTTCGGCAGCTTTTTCAGGACATTGGCGAGGCAGAACTGGCTGGAGCGCTTCCTCTGCTCAATTCCATTTGGCTGGTATCTTTTCGCGGTCACAGCGGGCGCCCTCTGCACGCCGGATCCGGAGATGAATGAGGTCTTATTCCGCTGCCGGATGGTGCCGTTTCGCCGTCTGCCGAAGATCACGGCATTCATCGTCATGGGCGCTCTGTCCGTGATGTATGCCGTTTTCCTCGTTCTGCAGGGCGTAGATTTCTTTGAGATGATCAAGTGGAAGAGCATGCTCACGCCGCTCCTTCCTCTTCCTGTCCAGAGCATGCAGCAGACACATATTCTCTCTGCAGCGGATGCGTCGTTCACTGCTGTAAACGGCTTCTGGGAACTGTGCCGGGTCTGGTGCCTCAATATGTTCGTCCTTGCGGCCCTCGCCTTCTTCCTGAACACCGAAAATGGAAGGGAGAAGAATCCTATGCGGCGGCGGGGATGGGTGCGGCGGCTGAGTGTTATTTTCATGATGATGACGATCGCATTCGCTGTGGTGGCGCTCTTCAAGCTCCTGCTCTATATCTGTCTGTACGGCCTCACGATCCGGCGGATCCTGGCCCTTTGGTATGTACTGGTACTGCTGGCGGTGGGCGTCATGGCGCTCGTGCGGCTTTTTGTGCGCTTCCACGGCGTGCGCGCGGCACTTCTCATCGCGGCGGTGAGCTTCACCGTTCTGATGCAGTTCAACCTTGAGGGTGCAGCTCTCGATGTGCAGGCGCAGACGGTGGACGAGGGAGCGTCACACGCGATCGAGGATGACGACGGTTCTTATGATGACAATAGCGGCCTTTCGGAAGAGAATTCCGGTTCTGTACAGAATAGCGTCTCAGAACAGAATAGCAATTCCTCAATGAAATCATCTTTTTCTTCTGACGGCAGCGAGAATCAGGCCGCTGGAGCCAATACTGACGATTATGATGATCAGAATGGCGACGTGACCTACCCCGGCGAGGAGGCTGACCATTACACGGAAGCGGGCTTCGAGCAGGATGCGCAGCAGATCGATATCGGTTACGGCGTTGTCGCAAATGTTGTCGCCGGTGATCTGAACGGCGGGCAGAGCAGGGGTAACACTGGAAATTCTTTGGGTGGAAAATGGTCCTACAAGATGGACTATAATGCAAAAGGTGAGGATTACATCACCTTTTCCGGCGATTCGTCCCGCGAGATCCGGCTGATTTATTACAAGGATTCTCAGAACGGGAAGTGTGCGATTTATGCACTGGAGGAGGCTCCTTCCGGAAACGATTTCTTCAGCACAGCTGCGATCAGCAACATGTACGCCTACGAGTATGACACGGGCAGGGTCGTCGCCGGCGGTCAGAAGGACTGGGGAGATGCCGGAAACAAGGCGTTCCGGGAGATCACGGAGAATTAGCTGTATTCTGGATATCAGAACAAGGCAGCGCGATGGATGATGGCATTCATCAATCTGAGCGCTGCCTTGTTGATGCTGTGACATCTGCATGCTGCTCTGGCAGTATGATGACTGCAATAAAGAGGATTCCAATGCATCATGGACTATAAGAAGCGCACAATCGGATGGTTTTTCCGGCAGCAGAAGAAGAATCTGGCCGTCGTGACGGTGACCGGCATTCTCTACAACGTCGGTCTCGGCGCAGGCCCCTGGTTTGAAGGACAGATGGCACAGATGCTGTGCGACATCATTCAGAAGACCAGAACTCCTGCAGAGATGATCCGGCTTGCAATGACGTNNATCTGTTGGATATCATGGGCGGGCGCCGCACTGCTGTGGAAATGATCAGACTTGCGCTTTGCTACCTGGTGACAATCCTGATCGTGCAGGGGAGCCGCTTTCTGAAGCGCCTGTATGTGCGCAAATTCGCCAACGAGACCGGCAGGTCCATGAAGGAGCTCATTTATCATTCCATCGTGCGCCTGTCTGTGCGGGAAGCGCAGGATGCCGGCAGGGGCGAGCTGATGACGAGAGCCATCCAGGATGCGGACGAGTGCGCGGAGGGCATGCGCAAGTTCACAACAGAGGTATTCGATACCGGCGTCGCTCTCTGTGTGTACATTGTGATGCTCTTTGTCTATGACTGGCACATTGCCGTCATGGCCCTGCTCGCACCGCCCATCGCGTATTACATCGCCCACCGCCTGGGCGGCATCGTGGCTGCAGCATCCCGCGAGGCAAAAAAGAGCACAGGCAGGCTCAATGAAGCAACAATGGATCTCATCAGCAACGTCCTGACCTATCGCGTGTACGGAGAGGAATCCGTGCAGCGCGGCAGATATGAGGCCAGTCTCACCGATTACGAGCACCATCAGATCCGCTCTCAGATTCTTGAAGGATCCCTTCAGCCGCTGTACATGGCAGTTTCCATGGCGGGCGCCCTGCCCATCCTTTATTACGGCAGCAGGAATGTTCTTGGCATAGGTTTTCGCACGTGGGACATCGCGGCCCTCTCCACAGTGCTCGCTGTCTACGTGAAGCTCTCGAAGAAATCTTCCACCGCGGCCAAGCTGTTCAATGCCGTGCAGAAGGCGCGCGTCTCCTGGCAGAGGATCCGTCCGTATGTTGAAAATATTGATACCCCGGCAAAGCTTCCGGAAGGAGAGAGAAAAGTCTGTCCGCCTCCCCACATCCTTTGCGTATCAGACGTCTCCTTCGGCTATCCGGACGGTCCGGAAATCCTTCATCACATCAGTTTCACCGCAAAGTCGGGAGAAATCATCGGCATCACCGGTATGGTGGCCAGCGGCAAGTCCACGCTCGGAAGACTCCTTCTCGAGGAATATCCGCACAGCGGGAGCATCACACTTGACGGGAAACCTTTGGCTTCGAACGATGCGGACCACCGCATTCTATATCAGGGCCACAACCCGGAGCTCCTCACAATGAGCATCGCGGACAATGTCGCAATGGAAGAGAGCAGAGGCGATCCGGCGCGCACAGCGCGGATCGATCTCGCCCTGCAGCAGGCCCATATTGACGGCGAGGTGCGCACATTTGCAGACGGCCGCGATACGCTCACCGGACGCCACGGACAGAGGCTCTCCGGCGGCCAGCAGGCGAGGATTGCCCTGGCCAGAGCTCTGTACCACAAAGGTCCCGTACTGGTGCTCGATGACCCGTTCTCGGCAGTTGATATGCGGACGGAGGACGGTATTTTCAAGACCCTCAGAGAGCAGTACAGCGACAGAATCATTCTCCTGATCTCCCACAGACTCTCCCTCTTCCCTGTGATGGATCATGTGCTCTGGCTCGAGAACGGGACAGCTCGCCTGTCCACGCATGAGGAACTCCTGCGCACATGTCCCGTCTATGCCGATCTGTATGCAAAACAGACCGCCAGGGCGATTGATCTGGATGAAGCCGGCGGATTGGAAAAGGAGAAGGTTGGAGAGAGAACTGCAGCAGCGGATAATGAAAAGACAGCAAGTGACGGCGCTGCCTCCGCTTCGAAAGAGGGCAAGAGAACGGAAGGCGCGAAGGCGGACACAGAGAAGGGGGGCAGATCATGAAGCATGTACGAGCGGCAGTTGCCCGGACCATCAGACGCCACATTGTGCTGAGTATCTCCCTTGCTGTCATGATCATTCTCTCTGTCGTTCTGGGCCTTCTTCCGCCTCTTGTGCTCGGCAAAGGCGTGGACAGACTGGGAAGATCTCTTCCGATGGGCGCTGCGCTGATCACCATGTACTACCTCTTTACGGCAGCAGGCGGCATTGCGGAGTCCGCGCGGGAAGTGCTGATCACTGTTTTCGGGCAGAAGCTCACGCATGAGATGCGCGGCATCATGGCAGACAAGCTGAGGCGCCTTCCTGCGCAGTACTATGTGCGCACGGACCCGGGCGTCACGGATTCGCGCTTTGTTAACGATGTGGACAGTGTGGAGACGCTCTTTTCGTCAGGGCTCATCAGCATGATCTCGGATCTTGCGGGAGTCGTCGGTATTCTCGCCGTCATCTGGACGAAGAGCCGGGGACTCTTTGTGATCCTGCTGATCGTATCGCCGATTCTCTTTGCTTTTACAAGGCATGCACAGAAGAGCCTTCTGAAGGCAAAAGTGGCGGGGAGCACCGCCATCGCAGACGCCAATGCCGTCATCCCCGAGACCATTGAAAATATCCGCTCCCTCCACGTCTTTGGCGCAGAGAATTTCATGGAGAGAAGATATGACAGGAGCATTCAGAGGAGCTTTGAGGCAAACGAGCGGACGAACTTCTACGACGCAGTGTATTCTCCTGTGATCATCACCTCCGGGAGCGCCGTGATCGCTGTCATGATGATTCTCTCCGGGCAGGGGGCGGCCTTCCAGAGTCTTTTCGGCATGAGTGCGGGCACGGCTGTGGCCGTGATCGCTTATGTGAGCAAAATTTTCACGCCTCTTGAGAGCATCGGCATGGAGATTCAGGATCTGCAGACGGCAGCTGCCGGCGTGCACAGGATAGAGGAGTTCATGCGGGAAGAGGAGACGGGGGATTCTTCGCAGCAGGCGGAGATGTCCGGTGAAACCAATCACGAGATATTGTCTGATCAGGGTACTGCACAGTCCGCGGATATAGTACAAAGTCATGCGGTCGCCGGCCTTGATGAATATATTTCCGGCAGCGGGCAGGAACACGACGGATTCGCCCAAAGGCATGAAGAAAACATCACATTCGAAGGAATACCTGCAGTTGCCTTTGCCCATGTGAACTTTGCCTATCCGGGTGATCATGAGCGGTCAATTCTGCGTGATTTCTCCATGCAGGTGAGGCAGGGTGAGCATGTCATGATTGTGGGCAGAACCGGCGCCGGAAAGAGTACGGTTTTGAAGCTCATTATGGGCCTGTACAGGCCGGATGGCGGGGAAGTTCTTGTGTGTGGCAGACCCGCTGTGACTGTGCAGGAAGAGGAGAGAAGAAAGATATTCGGCTATGTGGAGCAGCAATTCGTGCCTGTCGCAGGTACCGTGCTGGAGCAGATCAGCCTTGGAGACCCCAGAGTTTTCCGGGAGGATGCTGAGACAGCGCTCAGAACGGTCGGACTGTCCGATGTTGTGAAAAAGCTCCCTGAAGGGCTGGATACTGTCTATGAGAGGAGTCTCTTCTCACAGGGCCAACAGCAGCTGCTGTCCATTGCGCGGGCGATTGCGCTTAGACCCTCCATTCTTCTGCTGGACGAGATCACGGCTAATCTCGACGCCGACACGGAGGCGGCACTCATGGAGGCACTGCGCCGCGCCGGAAAGGATCGCACGGTGATCTCCATCTCGCACAGAATCTATGAGGAGAATGGAAGCAGACGGATTGAAATTGGATAGGAACGGCCTGCAGACAGAATAATTGTATCCAAATGAAAAAGAGGACGGAGTGTCTGTGACACTCTGTCCTCTCTGCATGTGCGCCCGGCGGCGCACGTT
>DEKA01000023.1:13465-18775 GCA_002353635.1 Lachnospiraceae bacterium UBA2734 | reverse complement strand
CGCGGATTTCGCCTCAGCGAGGAATAACCATGAAAAAAATTCTGTTATTTTACCTGACTGACTGCGGATACTGCGCCCGCACACACCGCGCCATGGCAGAGCTGATGGAAGAAAATCCGGCATACAAAGCTCTGGAGATCGAGCAAATCGAGGAGTCCCAGCACATGGATATCGCCGAGAAATATGATTATTATGCCACTCCCACCTTCTATGTCGGCGGTGAAAAGGCCTTCGAGGCGCATATCGGCATGAGCTATGAGGATATCAAAAAAGAGGTCAAACGGGTGTTTGACCTCGCCCTTAACGGGTAAACTCCAAAAAGATGCCGACCACAAAGGTCGGCATCTTTTTCTTGTATCTGTCCTATGCATTCACTTAATCATGACGCTCAGACAGATCATTTCATTCTGCACTGCCGGGCGGTCATTTATCGGTTTCATTCTCCCGCAAACTGATGGATGATTGATCATATCCCTCACATCAGCTTGCGGAACATCTCAATAACCTGCTCCTTGGTAGCCTCTCTTGGATTGCCGGGATAGCATGCATCGTTCAGTGCATCTGTAGCAAGCTGGTCAAGATCTTCTTCTTTTATGCGGTCATTCTTCTCCGGAATGCCTACATCCTTGGACAGCTTCTTTACCGCATTGATTGCGGCATCTCTGTACTCCTCCTGCGTCATGGCGTCAACGCCTTCAACGCCCATCGCTCTGGCAATCTCTCTGTACTTGGTACCTGTATAATCTCTGTTGAATTCCATGGAGATCGGCAGGAACATTGCGCAGGCAACACCATGCGGGGTGTCGTAATGTGCTGACAGCGTATGTGCCATGGAGTGATCGATGCCAAGACCTACGTTTGAAAATCCCATTCCGGCAATATACTGGGCAAGGGCCATCTTCTCACGTCCCTCGGGCTTGTTGGCAACTGCATCGCGCAGGCTCTCGGAGATGAGGCGGATAGCTTCAATGTGGAACATATCTGTCATCTCCCACGCAGCCTTTGTTGTATAACCCTCAATGGCATGGGTCAGCGCATCCATACCGGTAGAAGCTGTGAGACCCTTCGGCATAGAAGACATCATATCGGGATCGACAACTGCCACAATCGGCATATCGTGTGGATCGACGCAGACGAACTTTCTCTGTTTTTCAACATCTGTGATGACGTAGTTGATCGTAACTTCCGCTGCTGTTCCGGCTGTCGTCGGAACAGCGATGATCGGAACGCAGGGATTCTTTGTCGGCGCAACGCCCTCGAGGCTTCTGACATCTTCAAACTCAGGATTAGCAATGATGATGCCGATGGCCTTGGATGTATCCATAGAGGAGCCGCCGCCGATAGCAACGATTGCATCAGCCTTGGAAGCCTTGAATGCCTCTACGCCGTGCTGCACGTTCTGAATGGTCGGATTCGGCTTGATGTCTGAATAGACTTCATACGGAATCTTCGCCTCATCGAGCAGAGAAGTAACCTTCGCAGTCACGCCGAACTTGACAAGATCCGGATCTGATGCAACAAAGATCTTCTTAAATCCACGGGAATGGATTTCATTGACGATCTCCTTGATCGCTCCGAAGCCATGATAGGATGTGCCGTTGAGAGAAATTCTGTTAGCCATGTTGTTGTCCTCCTTAAGATCTGTTTTGTTATATGTCTAAAGTTTAACAATCTATGGCCGTAAAAAAAAGTGACACGTCGATATGCATGTCACTTTCTTGAACTGAAAATACAACAAAATTCTAATGTTACACTTGTTGAAAATGTGCGGATTCCTACTTTTTGCAAGGAAACACGATACCGTTCAAGATCATCCGCACATACTTGATAATCAATCCGATCTCCTTCCCGGTCACTTGAAAATCCTCTCATTCCAAAAGCCCGACTGCCTTAAAGATGCGGTTGATTCTCTCCGGCATCGCCGCAACCATCAGCCTGGCCAGTTCTTCGGGACTTTTCTTCATACCGCCGAGAACCCATTGCACTGTCATATAGATGGATGCATTACAGTACATTTCAAGAAGCTCCCTTGTCTCCTCATCCACTGCATCCTCATCATCTGACACGGAGCGCAGGCCCCTCTCCGCAGCGACGCGGCCTGTCCATGTGTCCACTGCCGCGAATGGCCGCTGAACACTGCTGTTTTCATAATGCTGCCAAAGCGCAATTCTCTTCAAATAGAAGTGATAGATCATGTGAAAATCATGATCGCGCAGATTGTTCTGATCGTCATTATGAAATGCCGCCGTGAAAAAAGCCCGCTCCTCTGCTATAAACGTAAATTTGCGGACAAGGCCGTCATAGACTGTCCGCCCCTCTCCCATCCGATCGAAGCTCTCCATGAGGAGTCTGTCAAAATACCAGTTGGTCAGATCATATTTATCCAGGAAATGCCTGTAAAATGTCTGCCTGGACGTCCCGCTTTTCTCACAGATCTGCTTGACCGTGATAGCATCAAATGGAGTTGTCTCAATGCACTCCTTCATCGCGACCGCAAGCCTGAGCTTCATTACCTCATTCGCAGACATATCGACTGATGTTCCCGTTCCCTCTTCCCGCAACCTCTTCATTGATTCTGCTCCTCCATCGCAGGAAGTTCACTTTTTTCCATCCCCGCAAAGAACTCCCGGATTCTCTCCGCCGAGCGGACTCTGAGCGTGAGGTACTCTTCTCTCTCCGCCGCGCTGAACCCATCCAGCCGGATCCGGTCAAAATCCTGCAGTACCTGGTTCATCTGCCGGATGACACCCTCAGGCGCCGTCGGCGCATAGAGGGTGACCTTGCGAAGCTTTTTCTCGGCCTTTTTCTTCCTGTAACGATTATCTTTATCCTTGCCCTCGGAGGTATCATCCGCCTTGACGGATAGTGTCAGGGTATCGCTCTTCCTGTCGAACCGCGCTACCGCATCCGCCTTTTCCCTCTTCTCCTTCTTCGAAGGCTTCAACCGCTTCACCGTCTCCACCAATTTCTTCCCGCGCAGCCGCTGGAGAGAGGACGAGACACTGCTCTTCGACAGGCCTGTGAGGTCCGCCATCAGCTCAGCGCTCACAGGACGGCAGATTTTCACAAGGTATAAGAGGACAGCGGCATCTGTAATGCGAATGTCGTTCTGCAGGGCGATGGGTTTCAAGCAATATTCCAAGAGTTTTCGCTCGTAGTACTGCGCTGTCAGAATGTTGGTGCCGAGGGCGGGATCCGTCACGGCCTGCACGTTCTCTTCTCCGAGCTTCTTCGTGCCGGGCGCAAGCGGCGCGACATTCCCATCCCGCGCAAAATCGATCAGAAAGCCATAGATTTCCGGCCGCCTTGTCGCGTACTCCTCGGCGCCATAAATGCTGCGGTAAAAGGCGCTGTAGTACTGGATGACGTTTATTTTCATGCGGACGGTGGCCGCAAGGCCTGAGTTCTGGGCGACAAGCGAACCGTGCGTGCGGACATAGTAGTACACAGGCGCCTTCAGCACCTGAATCGTCCGGCAGTGCAGCACATACTCCATATTGAAAATAAAGTCCTCGCACCAGTTCAGTGTCACATCCATCTCGAGGTGGTGCTCCTCCAGAATCGACCTCTTATAGAGCTTATTCCAGACGACGCCGTAATAGAAGTCCGCGGGGTCCTCGAGCATGTCATCGGCGTACTCGCGGCGGGTGATCGCGCCTTCCTCGTCGATGTCGCCCTTGCGGGAGAGGCGCGTGCCGATCACACGGTAGAAGTCGGTGATGACCATGTCCGCGCCGCTCTCCTCGATCGCGCGCACCATAAGCTTCGTTGCATCGCGGGAGAGCCAGTCGTCCGCGTCGACGAACTGAATATAGGTGCCCTTCGCCAGCCGCATTGCCTGGTTTCTGGTGTCCGAGACGCCGGAATTCGCCTTGTGCACGGCGTGCACCCGCGCATCCTTCTGCGCATACTCGTCGATGATCTGTGCTGAATCGTCCGTGCTGCCGTCATCCATGAGCAGGAGCTCAAAGTCCTGGAATTCCTGCGTCAGAATGCTGTCCACACAGCGCCTCAACTGTGCGCCGGCGTTGTAGATCGGTACGATGATGGAAACTGCAGACATATTGAAAATCCCCTCAAAAGTTGTTGTGTTCATGGCGGTCAATGCTTCAATAACCAAAGGTGTTAATTGGTTTTCCCGCCTTCAGTATTAAAATCTGTGCATCATGATGCGCAGGCCGATATTGATTGTTCTTACACCCATTGTGATGATAATCAGACCTCTTCACCATGTCTTTTGAGTATAACATTTCCTTACCCAAAGCTCAGCAGAAGCGCCGGCAAAGTACCATTCCAGATGCTGCAGACAATGTAGTTGTCTTCTTTCGGACCCAATGAAAACGCGTTTGTATTAATGCAGTTTGCTTGCAATCGCAAGCGATTGCCGATATACTTGAGACACATGAAGTTTGAAAATGACGCCGATGCGTCATTTTCAAACAGCAATCGTTGCCGCGATGCATCATCGATTGCATGATTCTATCGGTGAAACCGCATACGCGGATTTCGCCTCAGAGTGCCGGAAAGAATGCGGCACAGGAGGAATCTATGGCCAATACATCAGCAGTTTACGCGAGAATTGATTCAGACCTCAAGGAGAATGCCGAGTGCATCCTGCATCAACTGGGGATTACGCCTTCCAGCGCAATTCAGATGCTCTACAGCCAGATTGTCCTGACGAAAAGTTTCCCTCTTGATCTCCATCTTTCCTACAGACAACCAACTGCCATTGGCGGCATGAACAGAAAAGAACTGGATGCGGAACTATCCAAGGGATATGAATCCGCCATGGCTGGAAGGACATACTGCGCAGATGACGTAGACAAAATCATGAAGGATGAGTTCAATGTATGAGCAATGCATTTCGGATTGAATACTCTTCAGAGGCATTAGAAGACCTTATTGGGATTTTTGCCTATATCAGCTATGATCTGTTATCCCCGAAAAACGCACAGAGACAGGTAAATCGAATCCGCGAGGTAATTCGTTCATTGGATTTCATGCCGGAGCGCTACTCCCTTGTGGACTGGGAACCCTGGAAAAGCAGGAATACGCATAAGGTTCCAGTGGATAACTTTGTCGTCTTTTACATCGTCGAAGAAGAAGCCAACAAAGTTACAATCATCCGCATTTTGTACAGTGGTCGGGATATCAGGAATATCCTGCGATAATCCCAGCAAAAGAATCACATCTATTGACCGTCTCGGACAACTTGCAGACGGCGCCGCGCACCTGTGGCGGACAGGAAGGCATCATATTTTGTCATGTCCATGATGTTTTTCCATGATTATTCCTCGCTGAGGCGAAATC
>DEKA01000023.1:0-13427 GCA_002353635.1 Lachnospiraceae bacterium UBA2734 | reverse complement strand
CGGCGTCATTTTCAAACTTATTCTTCATAATAAGAATTCCAATTCAGCGTTTGTGTCATCAATAACAGCAGGATACAATAGTGACCATCAGGAAACAGCAAAGACGCGTCGCAAACCCCCGGAATAAGGAGTAGCACCGTAAGAGAGACAATACTGTGCGCCGTTGTTTTCAGAGAAGCGCATTCACAACAAAACAAGGAAAAGGCAAAATATGGAGGAGAATATAATGCAGAAAGTTATGCTGGCATCCGACTACGAGGAGGGCGCACACCCGAACATTATAAGGCGCATGGAGGAGACCAATATGGTCTCTATGCCGGGGTACGGCACCGATGAGATCTGCAGCTCGGCGAAGGAGAGGATCCGGAAGGCCTGCGGCTGCCCCGAGGCGGAGGTCGAGTTTCTGATCGGCGGGACGCAGACGAACACGACAGTCATCGATGCTTTTCTGGCGTCTTATCAGGGCGTCATAGCGGCGGACAGCGGGCACGTCAATGTCCACGAGGCTGGCGCCATCGAGTTCGGCGGCCACAAGGTTCTGCCGATTAAGGGCAGTTATGGAAAAATCACGAGTGACCAGGTTGAGCAGTACCTCAAAGATTTCTACGCAGACGGCAACTGGGAGCACATGGTGATGCCCGGCATGGTCTATATTTCCCAGCCGACGGAGTTCGGCACGCTTTATTCGAAGGAAGAGCTGACTGCGATCAGCCGCGTATGCCATGCATATAAGATCCCGCTCTTCGTGGACGGCGCCCGTCTGGCGTATGCGCTCGCCTCTCCGGCCAACGATGTGACCCTGCAGGATCTCGCACAGCTCTGCGACGTCTTCTACATCGGCGGAACGAAGTGCGGCGCCCTCTTCGGCGAGGCCGTGGTCATCCCCGATCCGCACAGGATCCCGCACTTCTTCACGATCATCAAGCAGCACGGCGCGCTCCTTGCCAAGGGGTGGCTTCTCGGCATCCAGTTCGACGAGCTCTTCAAGGATAACCTCTACCTGCACATCGGAGAGAACGCGATTCGTCTCGCCGGCAGGATCAAGGAGGCCCTAAAAGAGGGCGGCTACCCGCTCTTTATGGACTCGCCGACCAACCAGATCTTCTTCGTGATCGACAACAAGAAGATGGCCGAGCTGGGTGAGCACGCGGCATATGCTTACATGGAGAAGAAGGATGATGACCACACCGTCATCCGCTTCGCGACCAGCTGGGCCACGACAGAGGAAGCGGTGGAGAGGGTGTGCAGGATCTTAAAGAACTGATAAAATAACTTTCCTTCTCTCGGGTTGGGCGGAACAGAAGAGAGTTACTGCCACGGTTTATCTGTTGGATCTGCTAAAAGAGAGGTATTTCAGCTAAATGGCTGGAATACCTCTCTTTTGACTGCTCTCAAGTTATTCAGTGATCTATGCTGTCTGAACACCTGAACAGGGCCAGATCAGCCGTCAGCGCAGCTGATCGAAACCGGATTCATTGCCTGAAC
Organism: Lachnospiraceae bacterium UBA2734; assembly: GCA_002353635.1. Taxonomy (GTDB): domain Bacteria; phylum Bacillota; class Clostridia; order Lachnospirales; family Lachnospiraceae; genus CAG-791. The sequence continues at coordinate 11,942 of DEKA01000023.1, read as the reverse complement.
TGCCGGCTAAGATGGGACCTGTCAGTGGATATGCTCGCCCGTGAGGTCATCGACACCGTCGCCATTGAAGTCGACATGATCACCCATGGGACCCATACCCTCCGGCGCATGTCCGGCGTGCCCCTCCGGCCCCGGTGCGGAATCGAGCGACTCCCTCGCGAAAACATTGTTCTCCCTGCGCTGCTTATCCACCAGGGTCGAGAGCTGCTCCTTGATGTTCTCGCTGTCCCTGATATTCTTCAGGTCGAAGTCCGCCATCGTCTTATCAGATGAGTCAATATGGATCGTCCCCGTCCCGATGATGCGCTGCCAAAGGCTCCTTGTCAGTGTGAGGTCCGTGATGCGATAGAGCCTGATCTCGTCCTCCTTCTGGTTCAGAAAGCCCGTCTGCACGAACAGCCTGTTCTTCGTCAGCTGGTATAGCGTGAATGTCCACGGCAGTCCAAGTCCATTGCGCTTTCGATCACTCCATAAAACGTCATTGTGCTTCATACTGAAAACACCTCCAGAATTTCATTTACTTCTGCCATCTCTGAGCCTCTGAAAATAACTCTTCAGCAGCCCCTCGCACTCTTCTAACAGAACCCCGCCCACGACCTCTGAGCGGTGCATGAACTTCGGGTTGTCCACAACATTCAGAAGGGTTCCCGCACACCCCGACTTGTCGCTCGGCGCGCCGTACACGACGCGGTCGATCCGCGCCTGCTCGATGGCGCCCGCGCACATGGGGCACGGCTCNNGGCTCCAGCGTCACATAGAGCGTGCAGCCGTCCAGCCGCCAGTCGCCGACTGCCTTTGCGGCCTTCCGGATTGCCCGGATCTCCGCGTGCGAGAGCGTCGACTTGTCTGTGTTGCGGCGGTTGTACCCTCTGCCTATGACTGCGCCGTCTTTGACGATCACACAGCCGATTGGCACTTCAAGAAGGCGCCCGGCCTTTTTCGCCTGCAGGATGGCCTCGCGCATGAAGTGCTCATCCTCTGCCAGCTGCCTCTTCCGCTCCTTCTCTTTCTCCGCCTCCTGCTGCGCGCGCTTTCTCATGCGCTTCTGGTAGGCGATTTCCTTGTACTGCGCCTGGGTCAGCTTCTGCTTATTCTCCATTCATGTNNTGTGCCGCGTTCTTTGCGGCACCTATTCGTATTTGAATGGGATCGCATCACCGATCACATTCAAATTTCTTGTCCTGACTGTCCATCCTCACTGCTTTCCAAAAACCTTCTCCCGCAGGAGTCGTCCCGTTTCCGTGGCCGCAAGTCCGCCGCCCGCCGTCTCCTTCAATGACGGGGACATCGAGTCACCCACGGCCTTCATCGCGCCGATACATTCGTCCACGGGTATTTTCAGATCGATTCCGGCGAGTGCCATGTCCGCACTGCAGAGTGCGATTGCCGTGCCGGAAGCATTTCTCTTCACGCAGGGGATTTCCACGAGACCGGCGACAGGATCACACACAAGGCCCATCTGGTTCACAATCGCCATTCCAAGGGCATTGGCGCACATCTGCGGCGTGCCGCCCATGGCCTCGACGACCGCCGCGGCTGCCATGCCGGAAGCACTGCCGCACTCCGCCTGGCATCCGCCCTGTGCGCCCGCAATACTCGCGTGCTGCGCGATCACAATGCCGAAGGCGCCGGCTGTGAAGATCGACAGCACAATGTCTCTCCGGTCAATTGTCCGGTCCTCATATAAGGAAACAAGGCACCCCGGCAGAATCCCGCAGCTGCCCGCTGTGGGCGTCGCGACAATCTTGCCCATGGCCGCGTTGCAGTTGGACACAGATAATGCCCTGGCCGTGGCGCGCGCCATGAAATCCCCCATGACGCTCCCGCCCCGGTCGGCATAGTCCGCCATCTTTTTGCCCTCGCCGCCGGTGAGGCCCGATGTCGAGTGCAGACCTTCCTTTTTGCCGGACTGCACGGAGTCGACCATCACCTGGAAGCTCTCATCCATCTGTCTGAAAAGATCTTCCGGCTCTCTCTCCAGCTGCTGTGCCTGGTCCTGAAGGCAGATTTCTGAAATTTTCTTATTTTCCCGCGCGGCCTGTTCCACGAGACCGCGGATTGTATCGTAAGTGAGCATATCTCTCTACCACATCTGAAGCAGCAAAATTACATCTTTTGTCGGTCTCCGAACCAGGATCCTTCATCAGCATATCTGATCATCGCCGCATGAACAACATCACACCGCCCTGATCAGCAGCGCATTGTGTACGTTCTCAAGTTTCTTCAGGTCTGTGATCAGCTCCTCCGGCGGCAACTCGTCGAGCTCGATGGTCATGAGCGCCTCTCCGCCCCTCTCCTTGCGGCTTAAGCGGAAGTTGCCAATGTTCAGTTCGCTGTAGTGCCAGTACATGAGATTCGTCACGCTGGCGATGACGCCCGGAGTGTCTCTGTGCAGAATGAGGAGCGTGTTGTTTTCACCGGTGAAGCTCACTTCCATCCCGTCGATTCCGGTGATCCGGATGTTGCCGCCGCCGATGCTGGCACCCTCGACAATCCCGCTCTTCCCGCTCCTGCAGGTATAAGTAATGCGCGCCGTGTTGGGGTGCGCATCTGGAATGTCCTCCGGCACAAAGAGATACCGCAGGCCCCTCTCCTGGGCGATATGGAAAGCATCTCTGATCTCCACAGAATCGCTGTGATAGCCCATGATGCCGGCAAGAATGGCACGGTCCGTCCCGTGCCCTCTGTAGGTTCTCGCAAAGGACCCTGAGAGCCGTATCGTTGCCTCCACAACCGGGTCGCCGTCCGCCATCTTGCAGACGACGCCGCCGAGCCGGCAGGCGCCGGCCGTATGGGAACTGGAGGGCCCGATCATGACGGGCCCGATGATGTCGAAAATGTTCATACCTTACATCTTAATCAGTTCATACTCTCTGCTGCCGATGCCAATTGCCTCGCCGTGCTCGAGCGTCTCTTTCCAGCGGACATTCGGGTTGCTGTCCATGAAGTGGTCGTGGTAGTGGTGCCAGCCGGGCTTTGCCAGGTTGTCGCCCAGCTGAGAGTTGCGGATGGGCTCCGCCTTCTCGCACAGGTCCACGCACGCCTGATCGAGCGCAACCGGATCGAAGCTGGCCAGCATGCCGATGTTGGGCAGAATCGGCGCATCATTCTCGCCGTGGCAGTCGCAGTTGGGCGATACATCCGTGATCAGGCTGATGTGGAAGCAGGGTCTCCCGTCCACAACTGCCTTCGTATACTCCGCAATCTTGCAGCCAAGGATCTCGTTTGCGTTCTCGTTGTCGTTCGAAATCGCATCAAAAGCACAAGCCCCGATGCAGCGTCCGCACCCCTTGCACAGATCCTGGTTGATCACAGCCTTGCCGGTCTCGTAGGAGATGGCATCCGACCCGCACTCCGATGCGCACCGATGACAGGCTCTGCACAGGTCCGGATCCACATGCGGCTTGCCGTCGTTGTGCTGCTGCATCTTGCCGGCCCTCGAACCGCACCCCATGCCGATGTTCTTGAGCGTTCCGCCGAATCCAGTTGCCTCATGCCCCTTAAAATGCGTAAGAGAGATGAAAACATCTGCGTCCATGACCGCTCTCCCGATAAAAGCAGTCTTGCAGTAGGTGGCGCCTTCTACAGGAACCTCCACGTCGTCCGTTCCGCGCAGGCCGTCGCCGATGATGATCTGACATCCCGTCGTCATGGGATTGAATCCATTGACCTCTGCGCAGTAGAGATGATCCAATGCGTTCTTGCGGCTTCCGGGATAAAGTGTGTTGCAGTCTGTCAGGAACGGCTTGCCGCCCAGCTCCTTCACAACATCTGCCACGGCCTTCGCATAGTTGGGACGAAGGTAAGCGATGTTGCCCAGCTCTCCGAAGTGCATCTTGATGGCAACGAACTTGCCGTCCATATCGATCTGCCCGATGCCGGCCTTTCTGATCAGCTTCTGCAGCTTCTCCGGAAGACTGACGCCGATCCTCGTTCTGAAGTCTGTGAAATATACCTTTGATTTTTCCATAGTCGTCCTTTCTATGTGCGCTCGTTATTATGTTCGCAGTATACCACCGCAGTATGTTGCAGTTTTGTGTCGCTTGCGTGAAACAACTGTGAAATGCATTGAGTACAGCATTTTCCCGTGCTAGACTTTACGAAAGAGTGAAAATACATGCGCTCCTTCACTCCTTAAACTGCAAAGAGATGTCTGGCAATGCATCTGCGAAATGCCGGAGAATTTATTTTCAGCAGGACCGCAGAACAACTGCCGTTGCTGCAGATGCTCCGCAGCACTTAATCAGTATACTACGAAAGCAATGGAAAACTGAAGAGAACCGCGCGTCAAAGCGCTCTTGTAAATGATCCACCGGACCATTTGCCATCAGCGCAACCGCATGTGCGGATTTCGCTTCGGAGTGCCGCAGATCACGCGGCACGGAAAGGAATATATGTGGACCAGAAAAGAATTAAAAAAACAGGCGCGGCATGTGATGAAGTACGCTTACTGGCGCTGCGTCCTTGCAGCATTCGTTCTTCTTGTCATCGGTGTATTGAGCGACGAAGCAGGCTCTGCTCTCCGGAAACTCCCTGCAGTCGGAGGATTGTTTGAATATCGCTCCGACGGCCCGAGCGCGGAATTTTATGCCGGAAGTCTCCCTCAGCTCCATTTTCGTGCGGACGGGTTTTCGTCGTTTTTTAGTCTTTTCACGCCGTATCTGCCAATATTATTGATCGCCGCCGCGGCTATCGTCCTGATCGGTCTTGTGCTTAAGTTTGCGGTATCTGTTTTCCTGTGCAATCCGCTGGAGGCTGGTGCAAAGAGAATCTTTGTCATCAACCACTACACCGAAGGCAAAGCCGGTGTTGGCGAAATGATGCATCCGTTCAGCCACGGCTATCTGAATGTCGTCAAGACGCTCTTTCTGCGGGATCTGTTCCTTGTTCTTTGGACGCTGCTCTTCATTGTGCCCGGCATCGTGAAGTCATATTCCTATAGAATGGTGCCCTACATTCTCGCTGAGGATCCCGAGATGAACTGGAGAGAGGCGTTCCGTCTCTCCCGCAAAATGATGGACGGCCAGAAGTGGAATGCCTTCGTGCTCGACCTCTCCTTTATCCTTTGGGAGATCTTCTCTATATGCACGCTCGGCATTCTCAAGATCTTCTACGTAGCGCCGTATGAGCAGTGCACAAACGCCGCGCTCTATGTCGCGCTCAAATCGCACCTTCTCGGCCAGCCCGCTCCCGGGCAGACGCAGCAGGGTGCGCAGACACAGCAGGGAACACAGAATTCTTCTGCTGCCGGGCAGCAGGCGCAGGCCTCCGATTCCTCTGCGAATGCACAAGACAGACAGGAATCATCTGCGCAGGCGAATATCGAAACAGCATCTGAATCCCAGGCAGCACAAGGTCAGTACGGCACTTACCCTGGCGCATCAGACAGCAATGCAGACTAAGTCTGGCAATACAAACGAAAGCACGTCATTGAACGTATAAACGCAGCAGCGTTTGCATAACAGCGATGATATATGTATAAAGAAAGCCCTCAGGGAACCGCGGATTTTCCGTTTCCCTGAGGGTTTTGTTCTATACAGGATCTGCCTTCGATCATGTAAGGCCGCAATTATTATCAGAAATCCTTAGGACACTTCATTGCAAACTCAAATCAGCTGTTTCCTCCCTGACCTGAAAAGAGTTCGATGAAATCTCCTTTGGGTCTTTCTCCCGTCTTGCCTTATCCGGGCACCAGCTCTCGTCATTCCCGCCGCGGCAGCACGCCGCGATAAGCTTCTGCATCATCCGGGCAGGAGACTCATACATCTTCTGACGGCAAATCAGGCCATTATCCGAGCAGGAGCTTCACAGCGCCGTACATACCGGCGTCATTGCCGAGCTTAGCCGTGCGGAATGGTGTCGTCTTGCAGGAGTGGAATGCGGCGTCCTTATAGTATTTTTCAATCGCATCCAAGACGATCTGCCCCGCCTTGGAGACACCGCCGCCGATGACATACACCTCAGGATCAACGACGACCGCGAGGTTGGCAAGTGCTCTGCCCAAAATCCGGCCGAAGTCATCAACAACTTCAAGAGCAACTGCGTCCCCGTCCTTGGCCGCATCAAAAACCTTCTTTGCAGAGAGCTCGTCATTATTCTCCAGAACGGTCTTCTTTCTGTTCTTTGCGAGCCTCCTGTGCGCCATCCTTGTGATGCCGGTCGCGGACGCATACTGCTCAAGGCAGCCTTTTCTGCCGCAGTTGCAGACATCTGCCTCGTCGTAATTGACGGTCATGTGGCCGATCTCAGCGCCCGCGCCGTGGAAGCCGGAGAGGATCTTTCCGTCAATGATGATGCCGCCGCCTACACCTGTGCCAAGCGTGACGATGACCATGCTCGAGAAGCCCTGACCGCCGCCCTTCCAATACTCGCCGAGTGCTGCGACATTGGCATCGTTGCCAACCTCAACGCGGACACCGCCCAGCATCTCAGAGAGGTCGTCCTTCACATTCACGACGCCCCAGCCGAGATTTACGCAGATGTTCACGACGCCGCCTTCCAGAACAGGTCCGGGGACATCGATACCGACGCCGAGAACTTCCTCTTTGCTGATCTTCTTCTCCGCTGCCTTATCCTTGATGGTCTGCGCGATATCCGGCAGGATGCTGCGGCCGTTATCCTCGGTCCTCGTCGGAATCTCCCATTTCTCAAGGAGTTCTCCCTCTGCATCAAAAAGGCCGCACTTCACTGTAGTGCCGCCCACATCAATACCAAACGCGTACTTCGCCTTACTCATCTTATGAATCCCCCTGAAACCGATTGCTGACGATACCGTGTTTCTTGTTCCTTGTTCTTTGTTCCTTGTTCTTTGTTTTTTCTTCCTTGTTTCTTGTTCCGGTACCGTTTCCAAAATAGGTTTTACTTCAATTATGATACCGTGACAAGAGCAAAACCGCAATTGCAGATCGCGTCATTGTTCTCGTGAGTACATAGATATCTTTGATATTTTGGATCCTCTCCATAAGACTCTCTCATCAACTTTGTAAAGTCATTTGTCGGGACTTTTAACTTCCCGGATCCACGGATGTGTGCTGTATTGACTGCGCCAAAACCGCTGTATTTTCGCTATGGTCAGAGTTTCTACGGACTCGTTCCATTTCTGGAGCTATACTTGTACCTTTCATCTAAATGGTCGATATAGCTCCCCTCTTGTATGTACCAGTGCTCTAATCGAACTGTTCCCCGCATCCAAAGTGACCAGTTACCAAGGCTCTTGTCCGTACCGGGCACCCATTCCGGCGCGGCCCTGCATCCAAATCTGTGGTTTGTCATCACTCTCGTCCGTACCGCCGCGCAAATCAGCCCGTGCCTTGCATCCAAAGTGACAGGTTGCCAAGATTCTTGTCCGTACTGGGAACTCATTATGCCTTGACCCTGCATCCAAATTCCAAACAGGGCCTCTCTTATGTCCGTACCGCTTCCCGAATCGAGCTGCACCTTGCATCCAAAGTGCCGAGCAGCCAGAGCCCCTGTCCGTACCGGGGTCCCATTTTGCCTCTGTCATGCATCCAAATTCCCGACAATGCTGCTTCCTTGTCCGTACCGCTTCCCGAATCAGCCCTCGCCTTGCATCCAAAGCAGCGGATTGCCAAGGCTCCTGTCCGTACCAAGAAAAGGGATTAGCAACATACCCCTTTCATCTCAGAATCCTGCCGATGTCACTCCCCCTCCCGCGTATAACTGGCGAGGAACTGCCTCGTTCTCTCCTCCTTTGGATGCTCGAACACCTCCTCCGGCGTACCCTGCTCGGCGATCCTCCCGTCATCCATGAAAATAACATGATCCGACACGTCCCTGGCAAAGCTCATTTCATGCGTCACGATGATCATCGTAGTGTGGTGCTCAGCCAGTCCCCGGATGACCTTCAAAACCTCGCCTGTGAGCTCCGGATCGAGTGCAGACGTCGGCTCATCAAAACACAAAATATCCGGCTTCAGCGCCATTGCCCTTGCGATCGCAACTCTCTGCTGCTGACCGCCGGAGAGCTGATGGGGATAGTTGTTCATGCGGTTCTCCAGCCCCATGCTGACCAGCAATTCCTTTGCGTGCTCCTCGATGGCCTTCGCGTCATAAGTGCCGGCCGCCTTCGCCGCAAGTGTCGGCGCGAGCATCACATTCTGCAGCGCCGTGTACTGCGGAAAGAGATTGAACTGCTGGAAAACCATGCCGAAGTGCAGGCGCTTCCTGCGCAGCTCCTCTTCAGAGGAATTTTCCTTCACCTTTGCATCGAACAGCGTCTCCCCTTTGACAATGATCTTCCCCTCGTCCGCCCGCTCAAGGAAATTGAGACAGCGGAGAAGCGTCGTTTTGCCGCTCCCGGAGGAGCCGATGAGCGAGAGCGCCGTCCCCTCCTCCATCGAAAAACTGATTCCCTTCAGCACCTGTGTCGTGCCAAAGTTCTTGATAATATTCTCTACCTGCAGAATTGCCATACATCAAGCCTCATGTCAGCGGAAATAATCCAACGCCTTCTCAAGTCTGCCGAACAGTGCAGTCAACAGTCCGCAGAAAACAAGATAGAACACGCCCGTATAGAACAGCGGCCAGAGAATGCCGTCGCTCTTGATAAACGCCTGCCCGGCCCAGATCACCTCGTATACCGCGATGACCCGCGCCAGCGAAGTATCCTTGACCAGGTTGATGATCTCATTCGACATCGGAGGGACGATTCTCTTGATTACCTGCAGCAGAATGACGCGCAGAAAAATCTGCCCTCTCGTCATGCCGAGGACCTGTCCTGCTTCATACTGGCCAACCGGAATGGACTGGATGCCGCCTCTGTAAATCTCGGAAAAATAGCACGCGTAATTGATCACGAAAGCGACCAGCGCCGCGGTAAATCTTCCCCCGTCTCCGGCGCCCCAGATGTTGTTGTGCAGCATCATTCCTGGGCCGTAGTAAATCACAAGGAGCTGCAGAAGAAGAGGCGTTCCGCGCATCACCCAGATCAGAAAGACGATGGGCCAGCGGATGACCTTCACCTTCGACATAGAGCCAAGACTCATGACAAGTCCCAGCGGAAGGGAAAAGAGGAGCGTGAGGGCGAACAGCTTCAGCGTCATACCAAAGCCATTCAAAAGGGATAGTGTAACTGTCAGGAGCATAACGGAAAATATTGTCCTTTCCAGATGTTATTGTCAGCACTGTCCCGGAAAGGGAGAAATCCGGCGCAGAAGCGCCTCTCGGATTCCTGCCTTTCCGGGACATAAAAATGTTGCTTCCATTCAGTCCATCACCTCAAAATGCTCTTTCCAGTAGTGCAATTTTTCGGTGCTTGCGTCTGAACATTTTACGATTCTTACTGCTGTACAAGAGCATCCTGCACACCGTACTGTTTAGCAATGCTCTCCATGGTGCCATCCTTGGTGAACTTTGCGAACTCGTCATTCAGGTAAGAGGCGAGATCGGATCCCTTTCTGGCACCTACGACGTACTCCTCTGTCGTCAGCTCGAGCGTGTGTGTGAGATTCGGATAATCCGTGCCCTCTCCGATCATTGCACCCGCCATCAGAAGATCGATGATGCTGGCATCCGATGTGCCCGCGGCTACCTCCATCAGAGTATCAGACTGCGCACTCAGGGAAGTGTAATTGAAGCCGAGATCCTTGGCTGCTGCCTCTCCTGCAGAGCCCGCCTCGACTGCAAAATTCAGATCCTTCATGCTGTCTGTATCCGGATATTTATCTGCCTTGTCCTTGGGCAGAACGACTACCTGTGCGTTGTTCAGGTAGGGCTCTGTGCACTCCATGGACTTCTTTACCTCGTCCGTGAGCGTCATGCCGTTCCACACGACATCAATGCTCTTATTGTCGAGCTCGAGCTGCTTGTTGTCCCAGTCGATCTCCGTGAACTTGACATCTACACCGAGATCCTCGCCGACCTTCTTGGCAAGGTCTGCATCAAAACCAATCCAGTCTCCGTTGTCATCCTTGTAATCCATCGGCGCGAAATCCGTGATGCCGACAATCATCGTGCCCTTGTTCTTAATATAGGCGACATCGCTGTCCGCAGCATCAGAGGAACTGTCCGTCTCCGCTGCTGCTTCTGTTCCGGCATCAGCAGCAGATGCATCCGCCTGCGCCGTATCCGCTGCCGTGCTCTCTGAAGAGGCGCTCGAAGCGGCTGAAGAGGCACCTGAAGAACTCTGCCCGCCGCAGCCTGTAAGCGAANNCAATCCCGCCAATACAACTGCCATAATTCTTTTTTTCATAATGCTCTCCTCTCGGGCCGCATAGCGGCCTTTTTCTTCATATTATTGTTTTAATAATTTAATTGTTTATCACTGTACCATACTGAATTACATAGTGCAAGAAAAAACCAGCCGAGCTGGGATGTCCCGACTGGTTTTTGTATTCTGTCTATATAAACGGGCAGATTCTTCAAACAGATCCGCTGCGGATGATCAGATCCTTCTTTAAATGGATCATTTGAAGATGTACCGATCATCTGCAGATCAATTCTGAAGATTAGTTTTCAGGATCAGTTCTTCTTCGCGAGCTCTGCAAGAGCTGTGAAGCCTGCTGCGTCGTTGACTGCGAGGTCTGCGAGCATCTTTCTGTTGATGTCAACACCGGCAGCCTTGAGGCCGTGCATCAGCTGGCTGTAGGAGATGCCATTTACTCTTGCAGCTGCGTTGATACGTGTGATCCAAAGAGAGCGCATATCTCTCTTTCTGATCTTTCTGCCGCCGAATGCGCTGTTCTGTGCGCGCATAACGGACTGCTTGGCAACTCTGTAATGTCTGGATCTCGCCTCTCTGTAACCCTTAGCGAGCTTGAGTACTCTGTTGTGCTTCTTCTTTGCGTTTAAAGCGCCCTTGATTCTTGCCATTTCAATTCTCCTTTGGTCCTATACGTCAATGCCGGAAATCTCAATCAGAGATAAGGCATAATCTTCTTCATTACCTTTACGTTCGTTGCATCCGTAACGGTAGGCTTTCTGAGGCTTCTCTTTCTCTTTGTGGACTTCTTGGTAAGAATATGACGCTTATTGGCCTTGAATCTTACTAACTTGCCGTTTCCTGTCAGCTTGAAACGCTTGGCAGCTGATCTGTTTGTCTTCATTCTGGGCATAACAATTACCTCCTTAGTAAAGCGAACTGACGATCAGTTCTTCTTCTGTGCCAGAAACATGGACATGCTTCTTCCCTCGACCTTTGGTGCCTTGTCCACAATCGCGCAGTCGGTTAATGCATTGGCAAAATCCGTGAGAATATGAACACTGGCGCCCATATGTGCCATCTCACGTCCGCGGAATCGGAGAGTCACCTTGACGCGGTCACCTCTTGTCAGGAATTTTCTTGCCGCGCCGACCTTGGTCTCCAGATCGTTGGTATCGATGTTGGGAGAAAGACGAATCTCCTTGATCTCTACGATGTGCTGCTTCTTCCGGGCGTCCTTCTCCTTACGAAGCTGCTCATATCTGAATTTGCCGTAATCGATGATCTTGCAGACAGGAGGCTTTGCCTGTGCTGCGATGAGCACAAGATCAAGGCCCGCATCCTCTGCAGCTCTTCTGGCATCCTGAATGCTCATGATGCCGAGCTGCTCGCCCTCGGCGGAAACCACCCGGACCTCTCTGTCTCGAATCTGATCATTGATCGGTACTGAGAATTTGTTGTTATTCCTGTTATTAATGGTATTACCCTCCCAATCGCGGATCGGCGCCCGCCGCCCGCTATCGCAGTTTAGCGCGAAAAATAAGACGCTGGCATTCAAGCTGCCACCGTCTTCTCCTGGATCATTCGCTGGAATGATGAAGTCATGAACACTGACAACGCAATTATCGTCAGGTGAGAGCGGTAACTCTGCTTGATGTGTTGTGTGGAAGAATATTCCTCTCACATACGCTGAAAATTATACAGAACCGGAAGGTTAGTGTCAAGAGTTATTTTGAGCTTCGGCTTGCTGGATTCAATTGTCTGAAGTAAAAAGTTAACTTCC
>DEKA01000006.1:21411-21722 GCA_002353635.1 Lachnospiraceae bacterium UBA2734 | reverse complement strand
CGTATCGGTATCGCTGCACAGGCTCTCGGCCTTGCAGAGGGTGCATTCGACAGAACTGTTGCCTACGTTAAGGAGAGAAAACAGTTCGGCCGCGCTCTTTCCGCTTTCCAGAACACACAGTTCCAGCTCGCTAATCTTGCAACAGAGATCGAGGCAGCACAGCTCCTTGTTTACAAGGCAGCAATGGCCAAGGAAGCAGCCAGAGCAGATGTCAAGAAGAGATTCTCTGTAGATGCAGCCAAGGCTAAGCTGTTCGCAGCAGAGACTGCAATGGATGTCACAACCAAGTGCGTACAGCTGATGGGCGGCTA
>DEKA01000006.1:294-21253 GCA_002353635.1 Lachnospiraceae bacterium UBA2734 | reverse complement strand
GCGGATTTCGCCTCAGAGTGCCGCGAAAAACCGCGGCACAGGAGGAAAGAAAATATGAAAGTTGTAGTTTGCGTAAAGCAGGTCCCTGATACAAAGGGCGGCGTTAAGTTCAAACCCGATGGAACGCTTGATCGTGCTGCCATGCTCGCCATCATGAACCCTGATGACAAGGCTGCTCTTGAGGAGGCTCTTGAGCTGAAGGATCAGTACGGTGCTGAGGTCACAGTAGTGACCATGGGCCTTCCCAAGGCTGATGCAGTTCTTCGCGAGGCATTCGCTATGGGCGCTGATAAGGGCGTTCTCGTAACCGACAGAGTTCTGGGCGGCGCTGATACATGGGCTACCTCTCAGACACTTGCAGGTGCACTCAGAAACCTTGACTATGATCTGATCCTCACCGGCCGTCAGGCAATCGATGGCGATACTGCACAGGTTGGTCCTCAGATCTCCGAGCATCTTCACCTTCCTCTGATTTCTTACTGCGAGGATCTGAAGGTCGATGAGGCTGCACACACTGTAACTGTAAAGCGTCAGTATGATGACGGCTATCACATTGTAAGAGCCAAGATGCCCTGCCTTGTGACATGCCTGTCTGAGCTGGACACTCCCAGATATATGACTCCCGGCGGAATCTTTGATGCTTTCCAGAAGGAAGTAACTGTATGGGGCAGAAAGGATCTCAAGGATGTAGATGATTCCAACCTCGGCAAGGCCGGTTCTCCCACCGTTATTGCAAAGGCTTCTGATAAGGTAGCCAAGGGCAAGGGCGTAAAGGTTACACCGGAGACACCTGAAGAGGCTGTTGACTACATCGTTAACGTACTCGATGAGAAGCACGTTATCTAATAAGGGAGGAACATAAAATGGCATTAGAGGATTACAAAGGAGTATATATCTTTGCTCAGCAGGTTGACGGCAAGATCAGCCCGATCGCACTCGAACTCCTGGGCAAGGCAAGAGATCTTGCAAAGGATCTCGACAATAAAGACGTAACTGCCATTCTTCTCGGCTATCAGCTGAGCGATGCTCTTGTTGATGAGCTGGGCGCTTACGGCGCAGACAAGGTTATCGTTGTTGATAACCCTGAGCTGAAGGACTACAGAACAGAGCCCTATGCAGATGCTATTCAGGCTATTGTAAAAGAGTTCAAGCCTGAGATCCTCCTGGTAGGCGCAACAGCCATCGGCCGTGATCTCGGACCCCGCGTATCTGCAAAGATCCACACAGGTCTTACTGCAGACTGCACGAAGCTTGATATCGGCGATTTCCCGCTGGTTGCTATTCCCGGACACGAGGATGAGCAGAAGCATAAGCAGCTCCTTATGACCCGTCCTGCATTCGGCGGCAACACCATTGCTACTATTGCGTGCCCTGACTACAGACCGCAGATGGCAACTGTACGTCCCGGCGTTATGCAGAAGATCACACCCGATAAGAATCACAAGGCTGAGAAGATCACATTCGCTCCTGATCTTACACCGAACAGCTGCTACACAGAGATTCTCAAGATCGTCAAGGAAGTCAGCACTGTTGCGGATATCCAGGCAGCCAAGATTCTTGTTTCCGGCGGCCGCGGTGTTGGCTCTGCTGAGAACTTCAAGATCCTCGATGATCTTGCAGCCGTTCTCGGCGGCACAGTATCCTGCTCCCGTGCAGTAGTAGATGCAGGCTGGAAGCCGAAGGATATGCAGGTAGGCCAGACTGGCAAGACAGTTCGTCCTCATGTATATTTTGCCATCGGTATCAGCGGCGCCATCCAGCACGTTGCCGGCATGGAGGATTCTGATATCATCATCGCCATCAACAAGGATGAGAACGCACCGATCTTCGATGTTGCTGATTACGGCATCGTCGGCGATCTGAACAAGATCGTTCCTCTTCTCACAAAGAAGATTTCTGAGTTCCTGGCAGCCAAGAACAACGGCTGATCACCATTCAGAGGGATCGAGCATCTCGATCAATATTGAACAAATGAAAGGGGCCGCGCCGGAGAGATCCGGGGCGGCCCTTTGCACATTGCCGCAGGAAGAGGGGCGCGACGCCAAATCGAATGCGCGCCGATTCTCTTCATCGTCTTTTGCCACTATGGCGCAGATCGCTTATAATGATGCCTGGATTGACACCAATTGACAGAAACCTTACTGTACGAGGATATATGAAGCGAATTGTGACAATGCAGGACCTCTCCTGCACAGGAAAATGCTCACTCACCGTGGCTCTCCCCATTCTCTCAGCAATGGGGATAGAGGCGGCCGTGCTGCCGACAGCGGTGCTGTCAGGACATCTTGGCTTTAAGGACCCTTCTGTCACAGATCTGACGGAGCGCATTCCCTCCATACTGGATGCATGGAGAAGAGAAGGGATGATCTTTGATGCCGTCTGTACGGGGTATCTCGCCTCCTGGCGGCAGGTGGACATCGTAAGGGAGCTGTACAGATCTTTTGGCACCAAAGGGGCCCTGCATTTCGTGGATCCGGCGATGGCGGACGGGGGAAGGCTCTACCGTGGCGTACCGGACTCCTTCGTGGACGTCATGCGGCAGCTCTGCGCGGGCGCAGACGTCTCCATGCCCAACATCACAGAGGCGTGTCTTCTCACCGGAACGCAGTACCGGGAGAATGCGGATGCGCAGTACTGCGCGGACCTTGCAAAGCGACTTGCAGCGCAGGGGAGCCTTCGCGTGATCATCACAGGATTTTCATCCTCAGAGGGCTCTATCGGTGCTGTCTCCTACGACAGAGAGACAGAGGAGCTCTCAGTCTATGAAAATAAGCGCATGCCGGCGTCCTTTACCGGGACAGGGGATATTTTCGCTGCCGTGACGGAGGGAGCAGTCGTGCGGGGATACACACTTGGCGAGGCTGTACAGCTGGCAGTGGATTTCACGATGCTCTGCGTAAAGAAGACACTGGAGGATCCGGATCACCGCTGGTACGGCGTCAATTTTGAGCAGGCCCTTCCCTCCCTCATCCATTGGATGGAGGAGCACAAAGGCGCGGAGCGCCTCTGAACGCCTACATCCCGAGAACCATAGGTTCTCGGGAGAGGGTGCTAAAAGTTATAGTAATTGTCAGGTCTGCCTTGAAAAGCCCCAATGCATTTTGGGGAGGAATTCGGAACGGAGACTGAACAGATAAACTGATGAGGTATATAAATGGCCAAAAAAGAAGCAAAGACGAATGCCATGCGCATTCTGGAGAGATTAAAGATTCCGTACACGGCACATACCTACGAACAGGACGGCGAATTCACGGACGGACTGGAAGTGGCGGACAAGTTGGGACTGCCGCACGAAAAAGTTTTCAAAACACTGGTGACTGTGGGAAATGACCGAAATCACTATGTCTTCGTTCTGCCGATTGACAAGGAACTGGACTTTAAGAAGTGCGCGAAGTCTGTCGGCGTAAAGAGTGTGGAAATGATCCATGTCAGGGATCTTTTTGCCCTGACCGGCTATGTGCGGGGCGGGTGCACCTCGATCGGCATGAAGAAGCAGTTCGTGACGAGGGTCGATCAGTCTGCAAGGGATCAGGAGAAGATCTATGTCAGCGGCGGGCGCCTTGGGTGCCAGATTGAGCTGGCCCCGGACGATCTGCTGAAGGCCGATAAGGGGGAGTATGCGGATCTGACCATGCCGGGGACGCTGGAAGAGGCAAGGGTCAGGTGATAGCCGTCATGGCTGCAGATTCACACATTCTGGATTCGGGCTGCGACAGACGTCAGAAGCTGGTGCTGCGCCGCATCATTAAGTGCCTGATCGGGTGAGCGAAAAGGGGGCGGTTATTTCACTTTGAAGTGTCAAAAGAGATACAGAGCGAGGAAATAAATACAGCATTTTCGTAACAAATGGTACATCGCAATGCAGCTCTCTGCAGTATTGTATAGTCAGAACGAAAAGGAAGTGCACAAGGGAACGGGAGAGAAGAATCCATAATTCTGAACTGCCTCTTGTGTGAATGAACCGGATCGTTTACAATAGCTTTAGTTAGCATTAGCTAACAATGGGCGGCAGACAATATTCTTCAGGTATTGCTGCATCGCCGGCGAATGATTTGATATACACCGAAAGGAGTGCAGGGATATGTTGAGACATCTTGAGATAGAAAAGGTTGTAGGCCGTGAGATCATTGATTCCAGAGGGAATCCCACTGTTGAGGCAGAGGTGACGCTCTCAGATGGCACTGTCGGAAGAGGAGCCGCACCGAGCGGTGCATCCACAGGTGAATTTGAGGCCATTGAGCTGCGCGACGGTGACAAGAGCCGCTTCGGAGGGAAGGGTGTCTCCAAGGCAGTGAACAATGTCAGCACGATCATCAACGATGCTGTGAAGGGGCTGGATCCCCAGAATGTATATGCCGTGGACGGTGCAATGCTCGCGGCAGACGGCACACCGAACAAGGCTAAGCTCGGTGCCAACGCCGTTCTTGCTGTTTCCATCGCAAGTGCCAGGGCAGCAGCGGAGTCACTTGGCATTCCGCTCTACAGATTCCTTGGCGGCGCCAATGCCAATGTCCTTCCTGTGCCGATGATGAACATCCTTAACGGCGGCGTACATGCAACGAATTCCGTGGACACACAGGAGTTCATGATCATGCCTGTTGGCGCCCCTTCATTCAAGGAAGCACTCAGATGGTGTGCAGAAGTCTTCCANNNNGTCGGCGACGAGGGCGGCTTCGCACCGAATCTCAAGGATGATGAGGACACGATCCAGCACATCCTGAAGGCGGTAGAAGATGCAGGCTACAAGCCCGGAGATGACTTCGTACTCGCAATGGATGCTGCCTCTTCCGAGTGGAAGAGTGAGAAGGGAAAGGGCTTCTATCACCAGCCCAAGTCCGGCAGAGACTACACTTCCGATGAGCTGATCGCACACTGGAAGAGCCTNNNATCGAGGACGGCCTCGACGAGGAGGACTGGGACGGCTGGAAGAATCTGACAAGGGAGCTCGGCGGTAAGGTACAGCTCGTCGGCGATGATCTCTTCGTGACCAACACAAAGAGACTGCAGAAAGGCATTGAGAACGGCTGCGCCAACTCCATCCTGATCAAGCTCAACCAGATCGGCTCTGTATCTGAGACCCTTGAGGCCATCAAGATGGCGCACAAGGCGGGTTACACAGCGATCACATCCCATCGCTCCGGCGAGACGGAGGATACGACAATTGCTGACCTTGCCGTAGCTCTCAATACACGCCAGATCAAGACGGGCGCGCCCAGCAGAAGCGAGCGTGTGGCCAAGTACAACCAGCTGCTGCGCATCGAGGAGGAGCTCGGCAGTGCTGCCGTTTATCCGGGCAAAAAGGCATTCAACAGGTAATCGGATAATCTAAGGAACATAAAAAGAAACAAAAGGGCCCTGGCAGCGTGAAGCTGCCGGGGCCTTTTACAGTTAAGCGGGGCACCTGCTCCCTTTGCACCTTCGCCAATTTCGGATGAAAGTTCAGGGATTGTCACGGGGAGAGCTGAAGATTTGCAAAAAGTTCCCGATTTCAATCAATAAAATATTGCACCGCCCTGAATATTAGTGCAGACTAACAAATTGACAGTTAGTGTCAAATAACAATATGCCTGACGGAGGTATCTGCAATGGCTGACAAATCTCTTGGAAAATCAAAAGAAGATTATCTTGAGGCAATTCTCATGCTCAACAAGCGGCATGGGTGGTGCCGGGAGATCGACATTGCGGTGCAGCTGGGATTTTCCAAACCAAGCGTCAGCATTGCACTCACGAAGCTTGAGAAGGACGGCTACCTAACGAGAGAGAGCAGCGGCGAGATTCGCCTGACGGATGCCGGGATGGAGGTCGCTTCAAAGACATTGGAGAAGCACGAGACGCTGACCTACATTCTCGAGAAGATCGGTGTGGATGCGGATACGGCTGAGGATGAGGCCTGCCTTCTTGAGCATTCGATCAGTGCCGGGACGTTCCAGAAAATTAAGGCATATGTGGATAAAGAGATGAAAGAAAAAGAGACCGTCAAAGAGAACAAGGCAGAGGGAGCAGGTACTGCGATATGAGCCTGACAATTGGTTATTTGAAACTAACAAATATTATTTGGTGCTAAACAGACGGTTTTGATATTATCCAGCTATGCTTATTTACGCAAAGCTTACTGGAAATTTACCAAGTGGCAGAATAAGGAGACAGCACAATGAAATACGGTAAGTTAGGCTTATTCGCGGGCGGTGTTCTGTTCGGCGCAGCCGGCATTGCCATTCTCAGTTCTGATGATGCAAAGAAGTTCTACACACAGGTTACGGCAGCAGTCAAGAGAGGCGCTGACTGTGTGATGAAGACAGCTGACACAATCCGCGAGAACTGCGAGGATATCAACGCAGATGCGGACGAGATCAATGAGCGCCGCGCTAAGGAGAAGGAAGAACGCGAGATCGCCGATGCAAAGGCCACTTTAGAGGCCTTTGCAGCAAAAGAGAAAGAGGAGAAGGCGGCTGAGAGTGAAGCTGCTCCTGCAGACGCAAAGGAAGCTGCTCCCGCAGAGGCGTAAGACACCCATCGGAATATGATCTGAAACAGCTGGCGCGGACGGAAGAGATTCCGCCCGCGTTTTTGCGTGAGCGCGCGACATGCGCGCAGTGCCAGGCAAATGGTATCGCCCGCGCTTTGACAGCGGGCACGCAGTGCTGGAATGAATCACCGTGACATCAGGAGGAGGCGTCTGCTGCCTCCCCGATGATTGGCAGGGCAGCAAAGGAGGACATCGATTTGAAATGCAGAATCATGCATGAATCATCCGGCAGAATGCGCGTGCGCATTCTCCGCAGCAGGATGACAATGCACCAGGCAGACATCCTGGAATATTATCTGAATGATCTGAAGTTCGTGCGCAGAGCGCGCGTATGCGACAGGACGGGGGATGCTATTGTCCTGTACGACCGCGCCCAAGGCACACGCGAAGCTCTGGTCCGCGCATTTGCGGAATTCTCTTATGAAGATGAGCACGCATGCAGCCTTGTTCCGGAGAAGACGGGCAGAGTATTGAACAAGGCGTACCAGGAAAAACTTGTTTTCACAGTCCTTGGGAAGGGCTTCCGGGATCTCTTTTTCCCGACGCCGTGGAACATCGCCTGGACAGCAGTAAAGAGTATCCGCTTTATTGTGAAGGGAGTTCAGGCACTCCTGCACGGAAGGATAGAGGTTTCCGTCCTCGATGCGACAGCGATCACTGCTTCCATGCTCCGGAATGATTTTTCGACGGCAGGCACAGTTATGTTCCTTCTCGATATCGGAGATATCTTGGAGGAGTGGACGCACAGGGCGTCTGTAGATGACCTCGCCAGATCCATGTCCCTGAAGGTAGATAAGGTGTGGATCCGCTCCGATGACGGCCCGGATGTGCTGGTCCCCGTCTCGCAGGTAAAGCCCGGAGATCAGATTGTCGTCGGCACATCCAACATCATTCCTCTCGATGGAAAGGTGCGGAGCGGCCGCGCAATGGTCAACCAGGCCTCTATGACCGGCGAATCTGTTCCCGTTGTAAAGGAAGCGGGCGGCTATGTCTATGCCGGCACTGTTGTCGAGGAGGGAAGAATCGTCGTCACTGTGGAGAAGGCGCAGGGCACCGGCAAATACGATGAAATCGTCCGGATGATTGAGGATACGGAGAAGCTCAAGTCCAGCACAGAGACGAAGGCGTACCGCCTTGCAGACAGACTTGTTCCATATGCGCTCGGCGGGACGGCGCTGACATGGCTCTTTACGCAGAATGTGGACAAGGCGATCTCGTTCCTGATGGTGGATTTTTCCTGCGCACTCAAGCTCTCCATGCCTCTCTCTGTCCTCTCCGCAATCCGCGAGGCAGGCATCAACAACATGACTGTCAAGGGGGGAAAATTCCTTGAAGCTGTTGCCAATGCAGATACGGTCGTCTTCGACAAGACCGGCACGCTCACGCACGCAACCCCCACGGTTGTGGGTATTGACACATTCGGCGGCATGTCGGAAGCCGATGCACTGCGCATCGCGGCCTGCCTGGAGGAACACTATCCGCACTCCATCGCCAATGCGGTAGTCGCAGAGGCGAAGAGAAGGGGGATTGAACACAAGGAGATGCACTCCGAGGTGCAGTATGTGGTCGCACACGGCATTGCCAGTGCCATCAACGGCAGAAAGGCGATCATAGGCAGCTACTATTTCGTCTTCGAGGATGAGCACTGTGCTGTGAATCCGGAGGGGCAGGAGCGGCTCGATGGGATGCCTGCTGAGTACACGCATCTCTATATGGCGATCGACGGAAAACTGATGGCGGTCCTTCATATTTTCGATCCTCTGCGCGAAGAGGCAGCAGATGTCATCGACCAGCTCCATCGTCTTGGCATAAAGACGGTGTGCATGATGACGGGCGACAATGAAAAGACAGCCAGGGCCATCGCAGAGAAACTCAATATTGTCGAGTATCACGCGGAGGTGCTGCCGAAAGATAAGGCCAGCTATATCCATAAGAAGAGGAAAGCCGGCGGAACGGTCGTCATGGTTGGCGACGGCGTAAATGACGCACCGGCACTCTCCGAGGCGGACTG
This sequence comes from Lachnospiraceae bacterium UBA2734, assembly GCA_002353635.1. GTDB lineage: Bacteria > Bacillota > Clostridia > Lachnospirales > Lachnospiraceae > CAG-791. The sequence continues at coordinate 12,716 of DEKA01000006.1, read as the reverse complement.
CGGCATCGCTGTCAGTGACGGCGCCGCGATCGCGCGTGAGATCGCAGATATCACGATTACACAGGACGGCCTTCGGGAACTCCTGTTCCTGAGAAAGCTCTCCATGGCGCTCATGGACCGGATCCACTCCAACTACCACTTCATCATCGGTTTCAATTCGGCCCTGATTTTCCTTGGTGTCATGGGCATTATGCCCCCGGCGTCTCTGGCGCTTCTGCACAACACATCGACAGTGGTGACAGGGCTTCGCAGCATGACGAACCTTCTGCCGGAGAAGTGAAGAGAGGCCTGCCTGTACGATTGCTGCGACACCATTTTTATTCGTCATAAGACAGCAGATTGTGTGTGAGGCCTGGTCCGGCCGTCTGGAATGAACTTCCAGGCGGCCGGTTTTTTTTATCCATACCATTGTTAAAAAAATATCAGATTTTTCTTGCCATTTACCTGCAGACGCTATATGATGAAAACAGCACGGATTCTGTGACATTCTTACAGGAATGAGAAGAAACTCCCTTTAGTTTTGGAAAATAATGACAAAAAGTTTTGAATGCGTCACCCGTCAGAGAGAACGGACTGTTCTCTGCACAGGGGGCGGCCGAAACGTTCACCGGAAACAAAAGGAAGCTTCACGCACAGCACAAGTGCACTCACTGCAAAGAACACAACATGATATTGGAGGTTAACGCTATGGCAAGAAGAAAGGTTGTTATCGCAGGCGCATGCAGAACTGCCATCGGCAAGTTCGGCGGCACACTCAAGGATACACCGGCTACGAAGCTCGGCGAGATCGTCATCCGTGAGGCTCTGAAGAGATCAGGCGTTAAGCCCGAGCAGGTAGATGAAGTCTACATGGGCAACGTCATTCAGGCAGGTGCCGGTCAGAACCCCGCAAGACAGGCTGCTGTCAATGCAGGCATCCCGGTTGAGGTTCCCGCCGTCACCATCAATGTGCTGTGCGGCTCCGGACTTCACTGCGTAAACCTCGCTGCCAAACTCATCGAGAACGGCAATGCAGATATCATTGTTGCCGGCGGCATGGAGAACATGGATATGGCGCCTTACCTTCTGTATAAGGCACGTTTTGGTTACAGAATGAATGCCGGCAAGGTAGATGATGCCATGATCCGCGATGCACTGACGGATGCGTTCGGCGGATACCACATGGGTATCACGGCAGAGAATGTCGCTGAGAAATGGCACCTCACGAGAGAGGAGCTCGATGAGTTCTCCTACAATTCCCAGATGAAGGCGAAGAAGGCCATAGAGTCCGGCAGATTCAAGGACGAGATCGTTCCTGTTGAGGTCAAGCTTAAACATGGCAAGACCGCCATTTTTGATACAGATGAGGGCAACAGACCGGATACGACACTTGAAGGCCTTGCAAAGCTTCGCCCTGCATTCAAGGAGGGCGGCGTTGTGACTGCCGGCAACGCTTCCGGCATCAACGACGGCGCTGCAGCCATGATCGTGATGAGCGAGGACAAGGCTAAAGAGCTCGGCATTAAGCCTATGGCTACATGGATCGGCGGCGAGCTCGCAGGTGTTGATCCTTCCATCATGGGCATCGGACCCATTTATGCGACCAGAAAGACAATGGCGAAGACCGGCTACAAGATCGAGGACTTCGATCTCTATGAGGCCAACGAGGCATTCGCAGCACAGTCTGTAGCTGTTGCAAGAGAGCTTCACTTCGATCCCGCAAAGCTCAATGTCAACGGCGGCGGCATCGCACTCGGACATCCCGTAGGATGCTCCGGCGCCCGCATTCTTGTCACACTTCTGTATGAGATGCAGAAGAGAGACGCAAAGAAGGGCCTTGCTACCCTCTGCGTAGGCGGCGGCATGGGCTGCGCAGCAATCGTAGAGAGAGAGTAAAGCTGAGCATGTTCCTGCGCTTCGGCAGGAATAAACTGTCTTTTGTATTCAGCAGATACGCTGTCACGTTTTTGGGCTACAGTGGGCCGGCGGGGGACAGGTATGAAGACAGAGAGGGCTGGGATTCCTTATCAGGAATCCCAGCCCTCTTTCATTAATATAGTCAGCTATTATAGTGAATGCGTATAAATAAACCTATTAAATTAGTATTGTTTTTATTAAAAATGTATAAATAAATGAGAAACTTTTCGTTAGTATGATCATAGAAAATTTCACATTATGGAACTAAACTTAATATGTAGTTGGAGCGCGGAGGGTGTTGCAGCACCGGAAACGATTCCATATTGCAAATATCACTGTAGGGGGTAAACACAATGATTAGCTTTATTGTCTGCTTACTGCTTCTGATCTGTGGATACTTCACATACGGCAAGCTCGTCGACCAGACCTTCGGGCCTGATGACAGAGAGACACCGGCCGTTGCCATCAATGATGGCATCGATTATGTTGTCATGCCGCAGTGGAAGCTCTTCCTGGTTCAGCTGCTCAACATCGCAGGACTTGGCCCTATTTTCGGTGCCATGCAGGGTGCTCTCTGGGGACCTATCGTATATCTCTGGATTACATTCGGTACCATCTTCTGCGGCGGCGTACACGATTACTTCTCCGGCATGCTCTCTGAGAGAAACAATGGTGCATCCATTTCCGAGGTGACAGGTACTTACCTTGGACCTGTCATGAAGGATGTCATGAGAGTCTTCTCTGTAGTCCTTCTGATCATGGTCGGCACTGTATTCGCAGTAGGACCTGCAGGTCTGATCGTCGAGCTCTTTAAGGAGCAGGGTGTTTCCGGACCTCTCGCCACAACGACGGTATGGCTCGCCATCATTCTCTGCTACTACTTCATCGCAACGTTCCTCTCCATCGATAAGATCATCGGCAAGATTTACCCGATCTTCGGTATCTGCCTGATCGTCATGGCAATCGGCGTTGCCATCGGCCTTCCGCTTCACGGCTATCATATGCCTGAGCTGTTCGCCAACTTCCACAACATGCATCCTGCAGGAACACCTGTATGGAGCTTCATGTTCATCACCGTTGCTTGCGGCGCATGCTCCGGATTCCATTCCACACAGTCCCCTCTGATGGCCAGATGCCTGAAGAGTGAGAGACAGGGCCACTTCGTATTCTACGGCGCCATGGTCGCAGAAGGCATCATCGCTCTTGTATGGGCGGCAGCAGGATGCTCTCTGTACGAGGTAAAGGATGGCCTGAGCGTAGGCCTTCAGGAAGCCCTCAAGGCCGGCCAGTCCGCAGCCATCTATGATGTCTGCAAGAAGACAATGGGCACAATCGGCGTGGTTCTCGCCATGCTCGGCGTTATCGTCTGCCCCATCACTTCCGGCGATACTTCCTTCCGTTCTGCAAGACTTACACTTGCTGACTGGTTCAAGATCGATCAGGAAGGCTATGCCAACAGATTAAAGCTCTGCGTTCCTGTTCTTGGTGTAGGCGCATTCCTTGGCTTTGGCAACACACTTGGATTCCTCTCCTACACAGTCATCTGGAGATACTTCTCCTGGACGAACCAGACACTGGCTATGATCGTTCTCTGGGCCGGTGCTATGTTCCTTGCAAAGGAAAAGAAGAACTTCTGGATCTGCGCAGTTCCTGCTATGTTCATGACGGGCGTTTCGACGACATACTTCATGATGGCGCCTGAGTGCCTCGGCCTCATCCCGTTCTTCAAGAACAACACGACGGTTGCTTATCCGGTAGGTGTCGCATTCATCATCCTGTTCTTCTGCCTGTTCTGGAGAGCACACAAGAAGGCTGAAGCAGCTGCATAACAGGATCTCGATTAAAGGGATCATACAATATGCAGCCGATGAGGCTCATTACAACTGAATACAGCTTATAATAAAGGAGGGTGGAACCTGAGTGATAAGGCGCCGCCCTCCTTTGCTAAACTTGTAATTGTTTAACACCCCTCGAAGAACCCTGACGTTTTTGAAGCAATTCGGGATGAGGCGCTAAACAGATACTTATACCCTGTGCCGCAAAGGACGCGGAACAGGAAGGTAAGTTTGAAAATGACGCCGATGGTTCATTTTCAAACCGCAGCATCGGTGCTGGCGCACCGGCTGCCGCATTCGGCGAAAACGCCTGCGCGGATTTCGCCTCAGCGAGGTTAATAACATGATTTTCGCACCCAAACCCCTCGGCAACAGAAAACTTGCAGCCGATGAGCTGGAAAAAGACAAAAAGAAATGCCGCAAAATCGGACCGTGCGGCATCGGTGAAAAGGCTGTCTATCTGAACAGCTTCTTCATCGACAGACATTATTATGTGACGTACACCGATATTCGCAGAGCTTACAAGCGAATTGCCATGAGCAAGGGCGGTTTCACGGGGAAAGGCGTTTTCAGTACGCTGCCGTATCTGGTCGTGGAATTCTCCAATGGACTCTCCAGGCAGTGCAATTTCAAATATGAGGAGGACGTGGATACCTTCCTGAGCCTTTTGGCGGAGCAGCATCCGGAGATCCCTGTGCACTCTAAGGCAGCGGAGAAAAAGCTCCGCGATGAGGAGGAAGCTGAGAGAAAAAGGTATGCAGAGCATATTTCGGAGAGTGCGCAGAATGCAGTAAAGCAGCTCGAAAATGCCAAGGAATATCTGGAGAAGGAACCGGTCCTTTACAACAATCTCACTGTTGCTGCAAAGGATAAGAGAATCGTAGAGCATATCTCACCTGCGGCGCGGGCTGTGGCACTTGTCATTTTCATTGCTGCAGCAGCTGCAGTGGCTGCGGGCCTCTATCAGGTTGTCTATGGGGCACGATCGGTCGGCCTTTATATGTGTCTCTTTGGCATGGCATTTATGATCTTTGCGGCATCTACAAGAGTTCTTCCCAGCCGCACGAACAACCGCAAATTCATGCAGAAGCAGTGGGATGAGCAGGTGGAAGCCATGCGCAGCTTCCTGAAGGATGACGCGGACTTTCCTGTTCCAGCGCAGTACGCTCACCCTGTGATTCTTGACCGCATGATCCGCGTGATCAGGGAAGGCAGGGCAGAGAGCGCTGATGAAGCTCTCCAATGCCTGAAGGAGGACCTGAAGGCACTCAACAGCAGTGTTACAGTATCCCGGAAGGAATACGACGAGGTGACGCTGGTGAAGCCGCTTTTCCTTGTGAGCAACTATCAGTGAGGAGTATATTTTCGGGTGACTGTTCAGCACCTATACTGAGAATTTCCGGGTCTCTTCGGTGCAGGATTTTCGAAGGATTATAAACAATTACATATTTCAGTGATTCGTGCTGCACGCCGCCTGCTGTATCTGTCCTCTGACGGTATGCAGAACTAATATTTGACAGGAGGTTACTGTGATGGATAATGATCTTCTTGCTTTCCTGGAGAAGGAAGGCATTGAAAAGGATCTTCTGGACGGTGTCAGGGCATACAGGGCAGAGAATACTGTGCCCGCGGCATATGCAAAGAGAATTCCTGATCCGGATGTATATTATTACGGAAAGGAGACGTGGAAGAAGGCCATTGCGGCACTTCTGTGCGGCGAAAATCTTCTGCTGGCGGGTCCTAAGGCGACCGGCAAGAATGTTCTGGCGGAGAATCTGGCGGCACTGTTCGGGCGCCCCTGCTGGAATGTCTCCTTCCACATCAACGTGGATGCCGCTTATCTGATCGGCACGGATACGTTTAACGGCGAGAAGGTTGTTTTCAGACCTGGTCCGATTTATCTGTGTGCGACAAACGGCGGATTCGGCGTTCTCGACGAGATCAACATGGCAAAGAATGAGGCACTCGCGGTCCTTCACTCCACACTGGATTTCCGGCATTCCATCGATGTGCCCGGCTATGACAAGATTGAGGTCAATCCGGCAGCGAGGTTCATTGCGACGATGAACTACGGCTACGCCGGCACGAGGGATCTGAACGAGGCGCTGACATCGCGCTTTGCGGTGCTCGATATGCCGATCATTGCAGAGGATGATCTGAACCGCCTCATCCGCAGAAAATACCCCGATATCAATGAGCAGATCTGCGGGCAGTTCGTAAAACTTTTCTATGAGCTCGATAAGAAGGCAGAAAGTGCCGAGATCTCTGACCGTGCGCTGGATCTTCGAGGACTGCTTGATGCCATTGGTCTGATCAAAAAGGGACTCAGTTCGGGCGACGCACTGGATATGTGCATCACCAACAAGACGTTTGATGCCTATGAGAGAAAGCTCATTCATGATGTGATTGCGTCAAGAATCCCGCAGGATATGAACAGGGATATCGTATTCAGCAAGTGATGGGCGGTGTTCGGTCATGATCAAAAGACATTACAGCGGGGAGCAGCGCAGAGCTCTCAACATGATCTGGAATGCCGCAGGGAGATATGATTTTGATCCGCCTTTTATGGCGTTTTTTCCAAACGGCAGACCGGACGGATATTTTAATATGATGATCGGCCTCGTGGATAAGTGGCTCGACACGGAGAAAATCGAGAAGTTCTTCGAGAGCTACGACGGCGCCAGGGACCGCGATGAATATGACGATCTTCTCTGGCTTGGCTTGGAGAACTGTCTTTATGAGAAGGAGATCGGGGAGAGGCCGATTCTGAAAATGCTGCGCGCGGAGCGGGGCGAGAGATTCTTTAAGACCCAGCAGACGCTCTCAAGGCAGCAGATGATGCTGCAGAGTATGCTTGTTTATAACCAGCAGGAAACGCGCTGGGCACGGGCAACGGGAAGAAAGCCGCCCGTACTGGGCCCGAGAGAGAAGAAAATGGCACAGGCACTTCTCTTTCCCGGCAGTCTGGATGTTGACGGCGTCATCAGCGCGATGAAGGATTTTCTTCGTGAGTTTTTCCGTTTTGATGTGGAGAAGGAAGCTGCCCGCGTGCACGGCCCCAAAGAGGTTAAAGGCGCGGCAGCTAAGCTACTTGGTCTTGTCATGAAGAAGGAGACGCGGCGCGTCGATGTTCTCATGGTGCGCACCGGTACTGGAACGGGCGACCGCGAGGGCTCCGTGCAGCTGCGCCACAACATCGGAGAGGTGCACAACTCGGAGAAGGCGGAGGAAGACCTCTCTTATATTAAAGCGTGCTTTGGAAAGAGTATCTATAACGGGCACGATCTTCGTGCCTTAGAGAATGATCTTTGCAAAGACAATGACGAGGGCTGCAGACTGTGGTTCACAAAAGGGGAGCCTGATCCTGCGTCAGCCGGGACGAAGACGGCTGTGGAGACGGCGGCTGCAGCCAAGAAGCAGTATGAGAAAAATCTCGCTTATTACAAACATCAGGCGGGACTTGTCGGCAGCAGCATAAGACGGCTGTCGGCGCAGCTGGACACGATCTTCTCATCCTTTGCACAGCCTCTTCCTGAGACATCGAAGCATGGCACGCTGTCCCCGGAGAAGGCATACCGTCTGGCTGTTCTGGACGATCCTTATGTCTTCACACACCCTGGGGATGAGGTGGAGAACGATGTCTCTGTAGACATTCTGCTGGATGCCTCGGCGTCGCGCATGAACTCACAGGAGACGATCTCCTCACAGGCCTACATCATCGCCAAGAGCCTGGTAAAATGCCATGTGCCTGTTGAGGTCCTGGCTTTCCGGAGCCTTCGCAGCTACACAGTTTTACAAGTGCTGAAGGAGTATAAGGAAGAGGACTGCAGCGGAATTTTCCATTATTTTGCAGGCGGATGGAACCGGGATGGACTCGCCTTGAAGGCTGCAGAGTCCCAGATGGAGCAGAACAGGCACGGCAGAAGAATTCTCATGATCCTGACGGATGCCAGCCCGAATGATTCAACGAGAATGCCGCCGGAGCAGGGGTCTGTCTTTATGAGAGAATATGAGGGCGCTGCTGCTGTAGAGGATACAGCAGATGCGGTGAAGAAGATCCGTGCAGACGGCGTGCGCGTTGCAGCCGTGTTCCTCGGTGCCACGACGAACCTGGAGAATGTTCATATTATCTATGGCAAAGAATTCGTCCGGATCCAGAAGATCGAGCAGCTGGCGGTTGCCATCTCCAATCTTCTCACGATGACGCTGAGGGAGATGCGGAATTGATTTGAATAAATGAGCCATGCCGACATCTCAAACCCGCTTGAGGGACAGCGGCTTTTCGATGTTGCGGCATTCGCCGTATCGATTCAGTCTCTTCCGCATGTTCATCCCCGCAAGCGGGTCTGCCCATGCGGAAGAGGCTGAACTGGCATGGCTCATTGCTGTACGCAAGAAAGGCCTCAAGGCAGATGCCTTGAGGCCTTAACTATGTATGTGACAAGATTCGAACTCGCGACCTTCTGGTCCGTAGCCAGACGCTCTATCCAGCTGAGCTACACATACATACAATATGTGCTGCGGATTTCTCTATCCGCAACACATATATGATAGCACTTTCGGAATTAATGTCAACCTGAAAATAGTACCGGGCAACGGTGTCATTCTTTGCGGCGCCGCGTCGGCGGGATCTTTCAAATTGCTCCTCAGCCCATCACAGCCTCAACCTGCACTTCGCTCTTTCCGGCGGTTTCACTCAGCGGAATGATATTCCCGCTGATCTCCGCTCCGTCGAGTGTCAGCTTCGCTATTCCCTTCTGTACCTTGCCAGGGTTAGAGACATGAATATGGTAAGTCACGCCGCGAAAGACTCTTGTCACGTCATAGTCGCCGAATCCCTCCGGAACACAGGGGTCAATCATGAGCCCCTTGTGCGTCGGACGTACACCCAGGATGTACTGCGAAATATCCATGAAGGTCCATGCTGCGGTGCCGGTCAGCCAGCTGTTCTTTCCTTCCCCGAAGAACTTGGCGTCGCGCCCGGCCACCATCTGACAGTAGACGTAAGGCTCGCACCGGTGAATGTCGGAGATAGGCTCTGTATAGGCGGGGCAGGTCTTTCTGTAGACATCAAATGCCTCATTTCCGTGGCCGAGAACGGTCTCTGCGATGGACACCCAGGGATTGTTGTGGCAGAAGATCCCGGCATTCTCCTTGTATCCCGGCGGATAGGAGGAGATCTCACCGAGCTCTACATGATACCTTGTGTAGGCGGGCTGTAGAATGCAGATGCCATACTGCGTGTCCAGATACTGATGCACGCTCGCAAGGGCCTGTGCAGCCTTGCCGTCGTCTTTGCCGATGCCGGCGAGGGAGCAGAATCCGTTGGATTCAATGAAGATCTTTCCCTCTTCACACACATGAGATCCAACCGGATGTCCGTAAGCGTCAAAGGCGCGGATGAACCACTTGCCGTCCCATCCGGCAGTCTCGACTGCTTCCGTCATCTTCCGGACTTCTTCTTCCGCACGGGCTGCCTCATCCTCCCTGCCGAGTATACGGCAGAGGTCCGCATATTCGCGGCCATACTGCACGAACATACCGGCGATGAAAACAGACTCGGCCACCGGTCCTTCTGATGGACCGAAGGTCTGGAAGGATTCGCCGGGCTTTGTGGAGAAGCAGTTGAGATTCAGGCAGTCATTCCAGTCCGCGCGGCCGATGAGCGGAAGACCGTGCGGCCCTTTGTGCGTAGCCGTGAACTGGAAGGATCTGAGCAGATGCTCGAAGAGTGTTGTTGCGACCGACATATCGTTGTCGTATGGCACCTTTTCCTCCAGAATGGAGTAGTCACCGGTCTCCTTTGTGTAGGCCGACACAGCGGCGATCAGCCACAGCGGATCATCATTGAAGCCGGAGCCGATGCCTGCGTTGCCTCTCTTAGTCAGCGGCTGATACTGATGGTAGGCGCTGCCGTTGGTGAACTGTGTGGAAGCGATATCGATGATTCTCTGTCTTGCTCTCTCCGGAATCATGTGAACGAAGCCGAAAAGATCCTGGCAGGAATCGCGGAATCCCATGCCGCGGCCGATGCCGGATTCAAAATAGGAAGCGGAGCGGCTCATGTTGAAGGTCACCATGCACTGGTACTGGTTCCAGATGTTGACCATCCGATTTACCTTCTCATCCACACAGTTCACGTGATAGTGGGAGAGAAGCTGATCCCAGAAGCTGTGCAGCGAAGCAAAAGCGGCCTCGACCTGTTCATCGCTCTGGAAGCGGGCGAGCAGCTCGTGCGCTCTCGTCTTATTGATGATCTCATCGCTGGCAGTTGTTCCTTCAGCCCATTTCTCGTCCTCGGGGTTCTCCACATAGCCGAGGACGAAGATGAAGCTCCTTTCTTCACCAGGAGCGAGAGTTAAATTGATCTGGTGCGCGGCGATCGGAGACCAGCCGGAGCAGACAGAGCCGCGGCATCCGCCGTCCAGAATTGCCTGCGGTCTGTCCGCGCCGTTGTACTGGCCTATGAACTCGGAGCGGATGGTGTCAAAGCCGTCGACTGGAGCATTGACGGAGTACACTGCATAGTGATTGCGCCTCTCCCTGTACTCGGTTTTGTGATAGATGGCCGATCCCCCTATCTCGACCTCGCCTGTAGAGAAATTGCGCTGAAAATTCTCACAGTCATCCGACGCATTCCAGAGGCACCACTCTACATAGGAATAAAGGCGGATCTGATGTGCCTTTGTATCCTTGTTCGTCAGGCGGATCTGCTGTATCTCGCATGTCTCGTGGAGAGGCACAAAGGAGAGAACCTGGGCCTCAATTCCGTTTTTCTCCCCGAGGAAGCGGCTGTAACCCATGCCATGTCTGCATTCGTAGCGGTCGAGCGGCGTTCTGGTCGGCTGCCACGCCGGATTCCAGAGAGTATCCTTGTCCTGAATGTAAAAATAGTGCCCGTTGCTGTCGTAAGGCACATTGTTGTAGCGGTATCTGGTAAGGCGCAGAAGTTTTGCATCCTTATAAAAACTGTACCCGCCCATCGTGTTGGAAATCAGACTGAAGAAATCCTCATTGCCGAGATAGTTGATCCACGGCAGAGGCGTCTCCGGCGTTGTGATGACATATTCTCTGTGCACATCGTCAAAATATCCGTACTGCATAACAATCTCCCTTGAAAGAAAACGATTAAGTAAAAGGGCACAAAAATCTAACTCAATTATAGGCTTGAGACTGATTAAAAAGCAACATGAGAATACAGAAGTACTGAAAATATAGTAAAAATCGACAACTATACAGCTGATAAACTTGAGATAATTTGAAATATGAGCTAATATAATATCGAAAACGATTGCGACAATTTGCGAAATCGTCATTTTTGTTTCAGCTTGTGGAGCAGAAAATGTCGTAATATGAAGCATCCTCTTCCTGGTCGGCGTTTTTGCAGGTCCGGTCAGTGAAAGATATCGGATACATCAGAAATGACAGCAAGAAAAGCCTGCTTCAGATCCAGGAAGGATAATGGTATATGGTCTCTCTTAAAGATATAGCTGCAGCATGCGGCGTCTCAGTTGCCACGGTCAGCAAGGCGCTGAACAATCACAATGATATCAGCGAAGATACAAAGAAGAGGATCAGAAAGAGGGCGGAGGAGCTGGGCTACATGCCCAATTCGGCCGCAAAGGCGCTGAAGACTAACCGCTCCTACAATCTTGGCATTCTCTTTGTCGATGAGGCAAGAAGCGGACTGACGCATGACTATTATGCGGCGCTTCTGGACAGCTTCAAGCGGACAGCGGAGTCGATGGGGTATGACCTGACTTTCATCAACTGCAATAAGACCAGGATTAACAACATGTCCTATCTCGCACATGCGCGCTACCGCGGCTTTGACGGCGTGTGCATTGCCTGTGTGGATTTTAATGATCCCGAAGTCGTGGAGCTTGTCAGCAGTGACATTCCGATTGTGACGATCGATTATGTCTTTGACAACCGCATGGCCATTTACTCGGACAATGTCAAAGGAATGCGGGACCTGGTGAGTTTTGTTTACCGGATGGGGCACCGCAGAATTGCCTACATTCACGGAGCAGATTCTGCTGTTACGCAGGCAAGACTGTCCAGTTTTTACAAGACTGCACAGGATCTGGGTCTTGACATTCCGGATGATTACGTGATGGAGGCGCCGTACCGCAATACGGAGGTAACTTTCCGGGATACACTGCATCTTCTCGATCTGAAGACGCCGCCTACGTGCATTCTTTACCCCGATGATTTTGCGGCGTTCGGCGGCATCAATGCCATTCACAGCAGGGGACTCACCATACCCGGCGATATCTCCATTGTGGGGTACGATGGCATCCGGATCAGCAGGCACATCAATCCCCGCCTTACAACACTTCATCAGGACACGGAACAGATCGGACATCTCGCGGCCAAGAAGCTGATCGACCTCATCGAGAAGCCAAAGACTACTCTGATTGAGCGCGTTTGTGTGGAAGGCGTTTTATATGAGGGAGATTCTGTAAAGAATATCAACCTGGCGAAGGACTAGCTTCATTTAGAGACTCAGAAAAGCGCCGTCTGTATATCCATGCGGAGGGATATACAGACGGCGTCTTGTATGACTTCATTTTCGAGCCGCTGCATCGGTGCTGCCGCAGATGAAAATGTGCCGGTGCTCATAGAAGAGTGCAGTTGAAGGGACTCGAACCCTCACACCAAAGGTACAGGAACCTAAATCCTGCGCGT
>DEKA01000006.1:0-132 GCA_002353635.1 Lachnospiraceae bacterium UBA2734 | reverse complement strand
CGACTTTTCGAGGGGTGCTAAACCATTATCATAAAAAACACCTGAAGAGAAATCTTCAGGTGTCCTTTTATACCGATCATTAGAATGAGCGATGCGGGACTCGAACCCGCGACAACTTGATTAAAAGTCAAG
>DEKA01000050.1 GCA_002353635.1 Lachnospiraceae bacterium UBA2734 | reverse complement strand
CAGGAGGACCCGTTATTCTGCATTTTTATGCAGAATAACGGGTCCTCCTGACTTTTTTATGTGCGCGTAATAGCGAGGAAGGAGGCATCCATGCCTGCATGAGATGCCTTCTGACGGTTCTGCGTGCCAGTGGCACGCGTCCAGAACGGACCGGGCCGGAGGCGAGACCACCGCGACATCGATATCCTTACTGCGGAATGACGATGGCTGCCTGTGCTGCGTCGTTGACTGCCTTGTAGTTGGCTGTCTCTGCCGCTCTTGTCTTTGCAACTGTCTCCTTGTTCGCGGCGTCCGCAGCTGCTGTTGTCGCCTGCTGCTGAAGTGTCACGACCTGCTTCTGTGCCGTCTCCGCCTGCTGCTGGAGAGTTGCCGCAACGGTCAGGTTATCCTGTGTAGGCACCTGCTGCGCCGCAAGAGCTGCCTGTGCCGCCTGCTGTACCAGCTGATCAGCTGCCGCCTTCGCCTGCGAATACTGTGCGGCAAGGCTCTGAGATGTTGCCTCTGCCGTCTTCGCGTCAGCCTCAGCCTGTGCCTGTACGGCCACCGCCTTGTCGTAAGCCGCCTTTGCCTGTGCTGCCTGCTGCTGCATGGCCACAGTGATCGTCACAACATGGCCGTCCTTGCAGTAGCGGGTGATATTGCCGGCTGTATCCGTCACTGTCTTGTCCTTCACCATAGCGCCAGTTGTGTCAAAGAAGAAGTTCAGGCCGCCGATTGTCTGCAGGCCGAATTGTTTTCTATAGTTGACATAGTAATAAGTTGCGCCGTTCTGTGTGGAAAGACCGTTTGCCGGAATGGAGGTGAAATAGTCCTTCAGCAGATAGTCGACATCTACATTGCTGGCGATGCCGCTGACAGAGCCGCTGCTGGAGTACTGCCACATCGCTGCCGGCTGGAAGCCGCAGCTGGAATTGTAGTCAGCCACCCAGTGATCCCACATCGTCGCCCCGAGCTTGGTCTGGAACCAGTTCCTGTAGGAATAGACCATGGGCTGGTAGCCCGCCGCATAAATGGTGGAGCAGAATGTGTTGACGATGGCCTGCTGCTGGGCGGTACTGAGATTAGCCTGGGACGGATCCTCCAGATCAATGGCAACAGGGAAGGAGACCGGAAGATTCGCCATTGCCTGCACTGCGAGCTGTGCATCAGCTGCAGCCTGCGTCTCATTCATTGCATAGGAGTAGACATAGGCACCTACCCGGATGCCGGCAGCCGTCGCGCCTGCCACATTCGCCGCAAAGTTGCTGTCCAGTCCGTACTTGGTATTGCCGATGCGGACCATAGCAAACTTGACGCCGCTTGCTGCGACTGCCTGCCAGTTGATGGTCCCCTGATACTTCGAGACATCGATGCCCTGCACGGCTGCTGCCTGTACATTCTTCGTCGATACGGGTGATACTACTATGAACAATGCGACGCCGGCTGCTGCTGCCGTGAACTTAACCGCCTTCCAGAAACCCTTCAATTTGCTCCTCCTCAAAATCCAAAAAAAGGCTGCGGATAACTGCTCTGTCTGTGTCTTCCCGCGATTGCTGATGCCTTTGCAGTTCCTGCCATCCTACGGCACGGGGGAATCGCTGCCGTCCCTGCCGGATCAGATCATTTCGTCCTGAAAAAAGACGTCCGAAATGACATTATAATATCTTTCATACTGTATGAGAACGCGTTATACAGAAAAAATTGTAATTGTTCAGCACTCCCATCTCGAGGTCTGCGCTCCGCTCCGGTCGGCGCAGAACCGACATCCACCGGATGTCGTGCGCCCTTCGATTCTCCTCGATGTGGCTGAACAATTACAGAAAGTCACACATCACGTAGTTGCAGATGTCCAGGCCGCGCTCCGTGAGAAAGACTCTTCCGTTTTCCCTCTGCAAAAGCCCGCCGCGGATATGTGTCCGAAGGACATCGCCGTACACTTCTTCAATGGCTTGACCAAAGGTTCTGCGAAATGTCTCTTCGCTGACCCCCTCTGTGAGGCGAAGGCCAAGAAACATAAACTCCGCCATCTCGTCATGCTGCGAAAGGTGTTCCCGCTCGGTGCGAAGAGATGAGATGACCGCTGTATTGTTTTCCTCAACAAGCCGCATGTACTGCACTGTGCTGCGCACATTCGTCCACCGCTCATGCCCGATGAGAGATGCTGCGCCGGGGCCAAAGCCCAGGTAGTCATGCCTCGTCCAGTATCCAATGTTGTGCCGGCATTCATACCCCTCTTTTGCGTAGTTCGAGATCTCATACCGGTGATACCCGTGCACCGCAAGAAACCGCTTTGTTTCGTGGTACATTCTGCGGTCCAGATCATCATCCGGAACAGCCGGGAGCTCTCCCCTCTCATACATCTCCTTCAGCACTGTCCCGTCCTCAAGGATGAGGCTGTAGGCGGAGATGTGTTCCGGGCCTAAGGAAACGGCCGTGCGCAGGTTGTTCATCCACGCATCGAACGTCTGCCCGGGCAGGGCGCTCATGAGATCGAGATTGATGTTGGAAAATCCGGCCGCCCGCGCATCCTCATAGGCTGTCAGCGCCTGTTCCCTGCTGTGAATCCTGCCGAGAAGACGGAGCTCCCTGTCATCAAACGACTGCACTCCGATGGAGAGTCGGTTGATGCCGGCTGCTCTGTAAGCCTTCAGCTTCTCTGCGGTCACAGTGCCGGGATTGCTCTCACACGAAATCTCAGCATCCTCACGGATCCGGAACTGCGCGCGCAGTGCATCCATGAGCTGCTGCATCTCCTCCCCGGATAAAAGAGAGGGCGTGCCGCCGCCTATGTAGATGGTATCGACATCGGCGCCCCTGCACCCAGAAGGATTGTCTCCGACTACCGCACTGCCGGCCAAAAGCCCGGCATTGTCAGCCCCGAATTCCGACCTTCTGATTTCCAGCAGGAGGTCCTGCAGATACCGCGCACGCACATCTGACGGTGCCGGTCCCGAGAGGAAATCGCAGTACCTGCACTTGCGCGCGCAGAAAGGAATGTGTATGTATATGGAGATCGGACCCGTCATCCCTTGTCGTCCCCGAGCTTGAGCACGTTCATGAAGGCCTCTTTGGGGATCTCGACGTTGCCGACCATCTGCATGCGCTTCTTGCCCTCTTTCTGCTTCTCCAGGAGCTTCTTCTTTCGGGAAACATCACCGCCGTAGCACTTGGCCAGAACGTCCTTGCGGTAAGCCTTGATGGTCTCCCGCGCGATGATTCTCCCGCCGACGGCCGCCTGAATCGGCACCTCGAAGTTCTGCCTCGGGATCTCGTCCTTCAGCCGCTCACACATCTGGCTTCCTCTCGCGTAGGCACTTGCCTCCGGCACAATGAACGAGAGGGCATCCACCTGCTCCTTGTTCACGAGAATATCCATTTTGACGAGCTTCGCCGGCTGATAGCCCTTCAGCTCATAGTCGAAGGAGGCATAGCCCCTCGAGCGGGACTTGAGCGCATCGAAGAAGTCGTAGATGATCTCATTGAGAGGCAGCTCATAAGAGAGCACTGCTCTCGTCTGTTCGATATACTCCGTCGAGATGTAGACACCCCGCCTCTCCTGGCACAGCTGCATGATGGGTCCGATGTACTCGGTCGTCACCATGATCTTTGCGGAGACAATGGGTTCCTCCATGTGCTCAATAACCGAAGGATCCGGCAGGTTCGACGGATTTGTGATCTCCACCATCGTGCCGTCCGTCTTGTACACCCTGTAAATAACGCCCGGTGCCGTGCTGATGATGTCGAGATCATACTCCCTCTCGAGACGCTCCAGCACGACCTCCATGTGGAGAAGACCAAGGAAGCCGCAGCGGAAGCCAAAGCCCAGCGCCGCCGAAGTCTCGGGCTCGAAGGTGAGCGCCGCATCGTTTAACTGGAACTTCTCCAGCGCATCCTTAAGGTCCGGATACTTCGCCGTATCCTGCGGATAGAGTCCCGCAAAGACCATGGGCTGCGCCTTCTTATAGCCGGGCAGCGCCTCACTGCAGGGCCTCTCATCCTCCGTCACCGTATCGCCGACTCTGGCGTCCCTGATGTTCTTGATGGATGCCGTGAAATACCCGACCATGCCGGCCGAGAGCTCATCACACGGGATGAATCTTCCGGGTCCGAAATATCCGACCTCCACGACCTCTTCCACAGCGCCGGTCGACATGAAGCGCACCTTTGTACCCTTGTGAATGCGCCCGTCACGAAGCCTTATAAAGACAATTACGCCTCTGTACGAGTCATACAGGGAATCGAAAATAAGTGCCTTCAGCGGTGCATCTGCGTCGCCCTTCGGGGCGGGAATCTTCTTCACGACATCCTCGAGGACCTCCTCGATATTGATGCCGTTCTTCGCCGAGATCTCCGGCGCATCCTCCGCTTCAATCCCGATGACATCCTCGATCTCCTTCTTGACCTCCTCCGGCCTTGCCGATGGCAGATCAATCTTGTTGATCACAGGAAAGACATCGAGGTCGTGCTCCATCGCAAGGTAAACATTGGCGAGCGTCTGCGCCTGAATGCCCTGTGTCGCATCTACGACCAGAATGGCGCCGTCACAGGCGGCAAGAGACCTCGAGACCTCATAGTTGAAGTCGACGTGACCTGGCGTGTCGATTAGGTTGAACATGTACTCGCCGCCGTCCTTTGCATTGTAAATGAGGCGGACAGCCTGCGACTTGATCGTGATGCCCCTCTCCCTCTCCACATCGATGTTGTCGAGCACCTGATCCTGCATCTCCCGCGCGGTCAGAACACCCGTCTTCTCAATCATGCGGTCAGCCAGCGTTGATTTGCCGTGGTCAATATGTGCCACAATGCAGAAATTCCTGATGTGATCCTGGGGGATATCGCCGGGGCGGACATTGTTGTTGTTTTCAGCCATGAATTGCCTGATCCTTATAGAAAATTAAGATGATGGTTACGGCACTATGATACCATACCGCGGCGTCCCGGTATCAGATTTCAGTTCCCCCATGCATACGTAACTGTAACCTGCGCCTCAATATCGAGCTGCCCGGGCATAAGGTTAACCGAATCCTGCATCGAGGATTTCTCGGAAGCGGCAGTCGCCATGGTAAAACCGGAATCCGTGGAGGCATAGGACCTGTCCTCATACCCCTCCGTCGCAGACACAATGCCGCCGAGATTCTTGCGCGAGGCCTCCGCGAGCGTCTTTGCCTTCTCGCCCGCTGCCTGCGTCGCCTTCTTCAGCGCCTCGTCGTAAGCTTCATCGTAATTGCTGCACGTGTAGGTCACCTGATTGACGCCTGTCGCACCCGCGTTCACGCAGGCATCAATGATAGAGCCGGCATCCTTAATCTTCTGTCCGTCCACCGTGAGGGTTGTCGTGACCTGATAGCCTGTCACCTTGTTCCCATAATTGTCATAGCGCGGATACATGCTGTAGTTGGATGTTGTGATATCGTTGTCCTTCACGCCGAGCTTCGACAGCTCATCGGTGACCTTGGACACCAGCGCCGAATTTTTCTCCTGCGCATCTGTAGCCTTAGACGCCTGACTCTCGATGTCGAACGAAATCGTCGCCACGTCCGGTGTCGTAGGTACGGTTCCTGTTGCGGTCACTGTCACGGTCTGTGCGCCTGCCGATGCCGGAACAGACTCCCCCGCGCCTGCAACGGAGCCTTCCGTATCCCCCTCTCCCGCGGGCGCTACAGTGCTCTCCTGCGCAGTGGGATCTGTGCTCTTTGCTGCGCCGCTCGTGCCGTTTGTTCCGCTGCACCCTGTCATCAGCATGGTTGCCCCAAGGGCCGCCGCCGTGCACTTCCACATAGCACTTCTTCTCATTTTCATAACCTCCTTTAACGTTTATGTTTCTTCCTGTTGAGATCCTGCGCCTTCCAGCACATTCCTCTCATCCCTAAACTATTCCTGTAATATCTTCCTTGCTTCATCCGTCCGAACAGGCAGACTGTCATGAAAATGAATGAAACAAAATCCTGTAGCTATTGCACGCCCTGCACTGTGCTCCCCTGTTCCGAGCGCAGATCCTCCTTCACGAAGGTCGGAATCTCATCCTTTTTGAACGAGAAGCTGTAGGCATCTATATATGAAACCCCTGCACTGTTCGATGTGCTGGTCTTCTTGGACTGAACTGTCACACCGTAATCGGGCTCTGTCTCATCGTCCGTCATCCACAGCTGACTGAAGGAGGTGCAGACCACATGCCGCAGGATCTCCGCCATCTTTGCCTTGTCATCGTATGTCTTGTATGTCGATCCTCCGTTATCGTCGTAATAATTCACCGTGACGCCCGCGACGGAAGGTGCACTGTCTGCGGCGGATTCCTCCCATATTCCTGCCTTTTTCAGATAAGCGATGGTGTTGGTGTAATAAGGAAAGACCGGATACGACTGCTGATACCAGTCCGTCCTGCTTCCGGCTACCGTCACCGCGCCGATCGTGTCATTCTTCTTTTGTTTGGAGTAACAGTCGTTCTTCAGATCCTCAAGATAGGCGGTCTCGAAACCCTCGGCGAAATCGTCGTCCGAGCCGCTCTCGCCATAGGCAGACGCAATGCCGTTTGTATACTGCCAGCTGCTGTCTTTGCCCTTCTTCTCATCAACAGAGGAAAAGAGCGGGCATACTGCCTTCTTGTACTCCATTGAGCCCGTCACAGCATCCATAAGGGATGCGTCAATATCATACGGAATATACACATTCCGCTTCTCGACTCTTCCGTTCCTGAGCCTGTAAATAATCGTGGCATAGTACCCCTCTACATCAGACAGGGCTGTCTCCCTTGTATATTTCATTGCGGGCTCTGCCAGCGCTTCCACGGCGTCTATGTTCTTCAGGAACATGTGCTGCTGCGCATTATCATCCAATGTGAGAATATCGGTTGGCGAAAGATCGTCGTAATACGTGTAGCTTGATCCGTCATAAAAACTCACCGCAGCGCTCTCCACCGATGACACCTTGGGGATATAGCGGTCATACCCGGTCAGATCATATCTGTATGTGAGGAAAATAACGAGCGCCGCGCCGCACACCGCCAGCATTTCAAAGGGTCTTGAGAAGAATCTGCGCGCATCCTGCGTGTACACTGTCTGAATGACGCCGCTGATGATGATGCCGGCAGCGAACATGGCAAAGATCATAAAAAAGATGACGTTCTTGCGCATATCGCCCGCGCGTCCCACGTAGCTCACGTTAAAGACGGCAGCTGTCATGATGCCGGCAAAGAGCGCTGCACCGGTGCCCGTAATAATCTTGATGAGGACCGCGACAGGCCGGAAAACAATGGATGATCCCGCCCACTCGGTCTGTCTCTTTTTGTACAGTACAAAGGCAAAAACTGCAGCCGCAATACCTGTGATGACAAGAGCTGCGTCCGCGGGAACGATGGCCTTGATATAAAATGACAGGAGCTGACCAGACATGGCTGTCTGCGAATATGTGCTGCCCCTTGTCCCCGTGAGGAGCACGGCCATTGTGTTGTACAGAGGTGAAAGCATCCATTTGCCGTAGGCATCACCTGCGTATGTCGCGAAAAAATTGGAGGCATACATCTGAAGAACAACGGCGTAGAAAAATTCCGCAATCATCATGAATGCTGCCACGCAGATGGAGATGAACACGCGCCCGCACAGCATGACGGCCAGCACCGCGAAGCTGTAGGCACTGCAGTAAGTCAGAAAGAGATGAATGAACTGGACAAGGCAGTCCTTCAGCACCACGCCGTTCATGGCATCCATTCCGAAAGCGATGAGAATTGCCGCCATGACACATACCACATAGGGTACGGTGAAGATGAGAATGCCATTCAGGTAAACCTCCCGGAATCTCTTTGCTCTTGTCACCGGCTGACTCTCAAAGAAGTCCATCTTCTGTCTTGAGAAGACGAAGGAAAATCCGGAGATGCCGACAAGAATGGCCAGTATGACGATGACCCAGTTGAAATCCGCGCGAACGCCAATCCATGTACTGATCTCCTGAATGCGCTGCGCACGCATGGCGGCCTTTGTGATGTTAGGGTTGTTCAGAACTGCATTGTTGTTGCTGCGCGAGATGAGCATGACGGCCGCAACCGGGTAATAGATCACCAGATACAGAACAACGATGCCGATCGTCCACAGCCTTCTGCCCAGCATATCCGCCTGCTGAGCAAAAGCGCTTCTTTTTTTGATTTTGTCCGTGCTGAATCTGTTCGGATCCAGCTTCATATTCACACTTGTCATATCTATTGCTCCTGCATGATGAGCTTTCTGATATCGTATCCGCTGCTCTCTGTCTCACTGATAAAGATCTCTTCAAGCGTAAGCGGCAGCACCTCAAAGAAAACGGTAGCAACGCTCCGGAACACTGTCTCCACAGCCCCTCGCTCTCCCGTCACAATGTAAGTATGGAGCCTTCCCATTGTCTTCTGCTCAAGGATATGGAGCATGCCTTCGGCAGCTTTCTGTGCCTCTTCCGAGCCGAAGACCACCTGGATTTTCTGGATGTTCAGCTTCATGTCGTCGATATTTTCAGAGAGAAGGATGCCGCCCTGATGGAGAAGTCCTATGTGGTCGCAGATATCCTCGAGCTCGCGCAGGTTGTGGGAGGAGAGGACGGGCGTCAGATTCCGGTCTGTCATATCCTTGGCGAGAAGGCTCTTTACTGCCTGACGCATGACAGGGTCCAGGCCGTCGAAGGTCTCATCCAGAAGAAGATAATGCGTACCCGCACACACGCCAAGGATGATCGCGAGCTGTCTCTGCATGCCCTTGGAGAATTCAGAGATCTTTCTCTCCGGGTCAAGGCTGAAATCCTTCAAAAGCCGGATAAAGCGGCTCATGTCATAGTCCTCATACACACCGGCATAGTAGATGCCCATGTCCATGGCGCAGCTGTTCGGAAACCAGAACG
The DNA here is from genome assembly GCA_002353635.1 of Lachnospiraceae bacterium UBA2734. Lineage (GTDB taxonomy): Bacteria > Bacillota > Clostridia > Lachnospirales > Lachnospiraceae > CAG-791. Next base: position 9,573 of record DEKA01000050.1, on the reverse strand, counting down.
GCTCGCTGGGCACGAAGAAAATCTTCTTCTTGCTCTCCGGATTGTCAAAGACGGGCTCGCGGTCGACAAGAACGTTGCCGCAATCCTGCTGCAGGACGCCGGAGAGAAGCCGAAGGAACGTTGACTTGCCGGCGCCGTTTGTTCCGACGAGGCCGAACACTTCTCCGTCTTTTATTGTGAGGGACACGTCGTTCACAGCCTTCACCGGCTTTGCCCCGTAAAATGTCTTTGTCAGATGCATTGTCTCAATCATGACATTCCCCTGCCTTCCTGATCAGCTCATCACGGCTGATGCCCAGATCCTGTGCCTCTTTGAAGAGGCGGTTCAGCTGCTGCGCCAGCTCTTTTTTCTTCTCTTCCATGAGGTTGGTGTTGCCGGAGACAAAATTGCCCCGTCCCTTCACACTGTGGATAAAGCCCTGCCGCTCCAGCTCCGTATAGGCTCTCTGAATCGTGTTGGGATTGGTGGAGAGTTCCACGGCGAGCGCCCTGACAGACGGCATCTGCTCGTTCGGCTCGAGGATGCCCTTCAGGATCATTGTCTTGTATCCTTCGCAGATCTGTTCATAGATTGGTCTTGGATCACTGTAATCGATTAACTGCATGCTGTCCTCCGCTGAAGGAACCATTCTTTTTCATCATCTTGTTCTTCATCTCTTCGTCATTCATACCGGAGCGCCTCGATCGGATCCATCTTTGCCGCCTTGTCCGCGGGATAGAATCCAAAGAAAATGCCGATCCCGACAGAGACCAGAAACGACGCCGCGACACTGGGAATGGAGACGACCGGTGGAATATGCTGCACAAAATGGCAGACGATGATGCCGGCGCCGATCCCGGCGGCGATTCCGATCACCCCGCCAAGAAGACTCATGATGACAGCCTCCGTGATGAACTGAAGCCTGATCTCTCTTCTTTTTGCGCCGAGTGCCTTTCTCGTGCCGATCTCCCTCGTCCTCTCTGTGATCGTCACGGTCATGATGTTCATGACACCGATGCCGCCGACCACAAGGGCGATGGCACCGATCATGGTGATGGTCAGCGTCTGCTTGCGCATATTTTCATTCGACTGCTCGATCCACTCCTGGTTGTTGTAGACGTAGATCTGGTCATTCGTATCCGCAGGAAGGAGCGATGTCAGGTAGCTGTTCAGATCGTCTGAAAACTGGATGACATCGACTCCCGGTATCACCGTCAGATCAAAGTTCGAGATCTTTTTCGCCGAAGGGTCTGTTGAGAGCGCCTGCGCATTCTTGAAGGGAATATAGACCGTCGTGGAGATGTCCTTCTCCGAAGAGACCCCCGCGTATCCGGCCATATCCGAGAATCCGTACACCCCGATGATCGTGTAGGTGTAATCCAGCGAATCCTCGTCCGACGCAATCGGGATATCGATTCTGCTGCCGAGCGCCTTGTCCGCATCTCCGTCAAAGAGATTCTTCACCAGAAGATCCGACACGATGCAGACGTAGCTGTCCTCCACGGTCTCCTTCCTGCTGAAAACACGTCCCGCCTTCATCGGCACCATCCCCTTGTTCACCGTGAAGTACCCGGGATTGACGCCGGTCACATCGCAGTTGGCATAGATCCTGTCGTTCGTGCTGTTCTCAGGCCTTGCAGGGCCGCCGGTCGGCAGGTACGTCTGTACCGCGATCGCCTCGATCTCATCGGCGTAGTTCTGCACCATCTTGTCGAGCATGCTCTCCTTGAATTCCGGGATCAGATCCGCGGTATTGGTGTCCTCCGTGATCTCAACGCCGTCCTTCAGCCACATGTTGACGCTGACTGTATTGACGCCGTACATGGAGTTCTGCCGCTCATTCTCCGCCGTCTGGGCGCTGCCGACCGTCATGATCGCGATGACGGCCGCAATGCCGATGATGATGCCCAGCATCGTGAGAAACGTGCGGAGCTTGTTCGCCGCCATGTTCATGAAGGCGAGCCTTACATCCTCAATCAGCATGGCCGGCCTCCTCTTCTCTCATTTTTCCCTTATCATCCAGTTCCAGGAAGATGATGCCGTCCTCTGCATCTTCTGTCTTATCTGCTCCCAAATGTTCTGCATGGAAAGAAGCAGCCTCCTTATGTGAGGAGTCTCCTTTCTCAGTAGCAGGAACATCTTTTGCAGATATCTTTGCTTTTTCTGCGTCTGCGCTGCCAGCAGAGCCGCTCCCGACACGCTCGCCCACAATCTGTCCGTCCTTGAGGGTCAGGATTCGCTCCGTCTCCTCAGCGAGAGGCTGCGAGTGTGTGATGAGAAGGATCGTCTTGTGCTGCTCCTCATGGAGCCTGTGGAAAATATCCATGATCCTCTGCCCCGTCTTCGAATCCAGGGCACCCGTCGGCTCATCGGCGAGGAGAAGGGACGGGTTATTGGCGATGGCCCGCGCAATGGCGACGCGCTGCTTCTGCCCGCCGGAGAGCTCATCCGGGCGGTGCATCATGCGGTCCTGCATGCCGACCATCTCCAGCAGGTGCTGCGCCTTCTCCTCCCGCTCCTTCCTGGGAATCCGCGCATAGAGCATGGGCACCTCGACATTTGCCAGCGCACTCATTCTTGGAATCAGATTGTAAGTCTGGAAAACAAAGCCGATCTGCCGGTTCCTGACGTCGGATAGCTCATCGTCAGAGAGGCCGTCTACGTCTATCCCCTTCATCTCATATGTGCCCTCCGTCGGCCGGTCAAGGAGCCCTATGATGTTCATGAGCGTGCTCTTGCCGGAGCCGGACTCGCCGACGATGGAGGTGAATTCTCCCTCCCGTATGTCAAGATTTATCCCGTGGAGCACCTCCAGTTCGTTCTCGGAGCCGATATAATATTTTTTTACAATGTTCCGAAGACAGATGAGATTCTCCATCAGTAGACGCCCTCGAGCATACCGCTGTCCGATCCGCCCGCGTCCGCGGAAGGAAGTTCCACATAGTCCCCCTCTTTGATGCCGGGTGCAATGATCTGGGTGTAATAATTGTCTGCAATGCCTGTCGTCACCTGCGTCTGCACAGCCAGTGCCGCCTCATCCGCACTGACGGACTGCTCATCCGAGTAGGAATCCGCACTGCCGGCTGACATCTGTGCATCTCCCCCGGCTGCCGTTCCGTCGGCTGCTGTGCCTTCTGTACCTTCGGAAGGAGCTGTGCCCGTTTCCATCTGTGCATTGCTTCCGCTGTCTGTCAGATTGTCGGAGTTGCTTCCTTCGCCTGCCGATACTCCTTCAGACTGGTCTTCACTGTATGTCTCCGTCGTTCCAATTGTTCCAGCCTCCGTCATGCCTTCTGACGCATTACCGGCAGAGGACGGCATGAGCGTGATGAAGCTGTTCCCCTGATCGTCCGTTGTGATGGCACTCGTCGGCACGGCGAGCGCACCTTTTGCCGTCGCCAGTACGAAATCGATCTTCGCCGTCATGCCGAGGCGAAGCCGCTCATTCCGGCTCTTCAGGGCGATCTCCACGCGGTACTTCGCCTTAGACGTCTTCGAAGAGGCGGCAGATCCGCTGGATGCTGATGCTGTTCCCGCAGAGGCTGTTCCAGAAGAAGTAGATCCGGTTCCAGAGGAAGTATCATCGCCATATCCTTCAGGCGTAAGGGAAGCGAAGGTCACCTCTCCGTCCAATACCTCATCCTTCGTGGAATCCGTCTTAATGCGCACCGGCGTCCCTACATGGATATCTGCGATGTGGCCCTCGTCGATATCTGCCGTGACCTTCATCTCCTGCAGATCATTGATCACTACCGCATTCTGTCCGGAGTAAACCTGCCCCGGTGTGATGTTGACCGCCGTGACCGTCCCGTCTGTCTGGGCAATGACGCTGCCGTTTTCGAGCTTTTGTCTCGCCCTTTTGATCTGATCCTGCATATCCACAATACTGGATTTGCCGCTGATCGTCTGCTTCGCGGCGGCATCCTTTGCCTGCTGCTCGGACTCATAGACATCTCTGTTCGTGGAGTTCGTCGTCTTTCCTGCATCCTCGAGCGCGCGGACATTCGTCTTTACATTGCTCTGGCCTGTCTTTAATGCCTCTTCGGCGCTCTCCCTTTTGCTCTTTGCATTCTCATAGTCGGTCTGTGCCTTAGTGAGGGCATCCGAAACATTGGCGTTCTGGTTCTCATAGGAAGAGAGTGCCTGCTGAGCCCTTGTCAGCTTGTAGTTGGCATCCTCTCTGTCCTTATAGAGGTCGTTCAATTCCGAATCTCCATCGTCGGGCTGCTGCCTCTCACTGGAGGGAGAGGAACTGTCCGAAGAGGAATCTGATGAACTGCTGTTGGAGTCGTCATATGACTTGTAATTCTGATTCTCAAGGAGCTTCTCATTGATCTTATGGTCGAGGCGGTTCACTTCTTCCTGCGCCTCATCTACGGCTGCCTGCAGACTGCTCTTGTCGGAAGTCTCGTTCTGTGATGCCGCCAGTGCTGCGTCATACGCCGCCTTTGCCTTTGCCTCCTCGTCCCGGAGTTCTTGCAGATCCTGCTGCGCCTTCACCTGATCCTGGAGAGAGTCGTTCGTATCCTGTGCGGCCTCCTCAAGGGCTCTTGTCGCATCGTCATACTGCTGGGCGGAGGCGGCCTGCGCGTTTGCCACTGCCCTCTGCGCCGCCTGTAGATCAATGGAATCGCTCTGCTGCTGCAGTGCCATCTTCTGTTCCTGCAGGGCGATGTCGTCCTGCAGCGCCGTCATATCCAGCGTATACAGAACATCACCCTTTTTGACATTGTCCCCGACCTTTACGAGGACATCCTTCACAGGATATGACGTATCATCACCTGTGGAGACCGCGTTCGCGCTGCTCTGGTCAGCACTGATGACCGTACCTGTGGCCGAATAGATGTTCTCGATATCCCTCTTTTCAATCGGGACCATTTCTGCGACAGGCGCCGTCTCTTCATCCGTCACCGGGGGATGAAAATGGCGCCAGGCAAAGAACCCCACGACGGCCGCTGCCGCCGCGGCCGGAATAATCCAGAGAAGTCTCCTTCTCTTTTTCCTGCCGGTCAGTTTAGTTCTGTCCCCCTGTGCAAGCTTTTTCATGTAGTTTCCCCTCGGATATGTGCCCTGAACTCTGCGCCCTGTCATACATTCCGTATTATCTGTATTAGATATACTAATACACAAACATCATAGTAAAGCCCCGGGCCTGTGTCAAGGTCCGGGGCCGCTTGTGGTATATTTTTATTCAGCTCCAATCAGATAAAACCGAGAATTCCAGAGACAGGGCTGACAATTACGACTTTTTCTTTGTATCTCCCTCATCCTTTGTGTGCTTATTCATCCACTCCTCGGGGATCTTCTGCTCGAACCGGTCTTTCCCGTTGTCCGGCACCTCTGTCGGATAGCGGCCGTCAAAACATGCCGCGCAGTACCCCTTGAACTCAGGCTCAGCGTCCTCGACAACACCCTTCGCAATCTTTCTTGCACTCTCGACAGAGAGGTAGCCCAGAGAATCCGCACCGATCATCTTCGCGATTTCCGGGATCGTGTGATGACAGGCAATCAGGTTCTCTCTGGAGTCAATGTCCGTGCCGTAGTAGCACGGGTTCAGGAAGGGCGGCGCGGACACGCGGAAATGCACCTCTTTCGCACCTGCCTCGCGCACGAGATTGACAATTCTCTGCGATGTCGTGCCGCGCACAATGGAGTCATCGATCAGGACGACTCTCTTGCCGCGGATAGTCTCGGCGATGGGGTTGAGCTTTATTTTCACAAGGTCTTCCCTGGCTGCCTGACCTGGGGAAATGAAAGTTCTTCCAATATATTTGTTCTTCAGAAGACCGATTCCGTAGGGGATGCCGGACTGCTTGGAATAGCCAAGCGCCGCATCGAGGCCGGAATCGGGCACTCCTATTACGACATCCGCCTGTACGGGATGCTCGAGGGCAAGATAGGCGCCGGCGCGAAGCCTTGCCTCATGAACGGAGGCGCCGTCGATCACGGAATCAGGCCTTGCAAAATAAATATACTCAAAGACGCACAGCGACGGCTTCGCCGTTCCGCAGTGGTCCTTGATGGAGCGAACGCCGTTCTGGTCGGCGATCATGATCTCACCAGGCTCAAGGTCGCGCACCATCTTAGCGCCCACCGCATCAAGCGCACAGCTCTCAGACGTGAAAACAATCGATCCGTCGGGACATTTGCCGTAGCAAAGAGGACGGAAGCCGTGCGGATCGCGCACGGCGATGAGCTTGGAGGGAGACATGATGACGAGGGAAAAGGCGCCGTGGATCTTATTGATCGTCTCATCTACAGCCTTCTCGATGCTGTTCGTGTGGAGTCTCGCCCTTGTGATCAGATAGGAAATGACTTCTGTATCCGACGTAGAGTGAAAGATGCAGCCCTCGTTCTCAAGCTGTGTCCGCAGTTCATAGGAATTGACAAGATTTCCATTGTGGCACAGGGCCATGCTGCCCTTGATATGGCGCACGACGACGGGCTGCGCATTGGAGCGGTTCGAGATGCCGCTCGTCGAATAGCGCACATGCCCGACTGCGATCCTGCCTTCACCGAGCTTATCCAGCTCTGCCTTATTGAAGACCTCGTGCACAAGGCCCAGATCTCTGTGATAATGAAAGACCCCGTCATCGTTCACTGCGATGCCCGCAGCCTCCTGTCCCCTATGCTGCAAGGCGAACAGCGCATAATACGCTGTGTAGGCAAGATTCTGGCGCACCGGTGACCAGATGCCGAAAACGCCGCATTCCTCTCCGATTTTCTGCATGTATACTGCTCCTTTGCAAACAGGTGCTGAATATCATTAAGGTGACTGTTCAGCACCGCGTCCTGAGAACCGATGGTACCAAACAATGACACAAAGATGATAGCACGGACTGTTATTCTTGACTATCAAAGATTTTGCGACTTAGACTTGGGGGCAGAATCTGGGGGTGATCCTATGCAGCTGCTGGTCAGACATTTCATAAAGAACTGGAACGATGTGAACGATCCCAAGGTGAGGGCTGCCTACGGCGTTCTCTCGGGGACGGTCGGCATTTTTCTGAATCTCCTTCTCTTTGCCGTGAAGCTCACAGCAGGACTCCTCTCCGCTTCCATCGCCGTCATTGCCGATGCGTTCAACAACCTCTCGGACGCCGGCTCCTCCATCCTTACGCTCATCGGCTTTCACAAGGCCGGTGAAAAGCCGGATGCCGAGCATCCGTTCGGTCACGGGCGCATGGAGTACCTGACAGGCCTCATCGTCTCGGTCATCATCTGCGTTGTCGGCGTGGAACTGGCGAAGGAATCCATCAGCAAGATCATTCATCCGGAACACACCGTCATCACGGCGGTCACGATTGCGTCGCTCCTTCTCTCTATCGGCGTCAAGTTCTACATGTACCTCTACAACATGTCCTTCTCACGGCACCTTGGCAGCGTGGCGCTCGAATCGACAGCGAAGGACTCCATCAGCGACGTCATCTCGACGAGCGTCGTCCTTGCCTGCTCTCTCATTGCAAGGTATACAGGCATCCTCCTCGATGGATGGGGCGGCGCGGCGGTCGCTGTTTTCATTGTGTGGTCCGGATTCTCGCAGATTCTTGAGGCCATCAATCCGCTCCTGGGCGAGGAGCCGGATCCTGCGCTGGTCAAGAAAATTTCCGATGCGGTCATGAGCTACGGCAAGGTCCTTGGCATCCATGACCTCATCATTCATGACTACGGTCCCGGCAGGCGCATGCTCTCTGTGCACATCGAGGTTCCTTCCGATATGACGCTCGTGGATGCGCACCAGCTCGCAGATACTATTGAGCTTCGCATGAACGGGGAATTCGGCATAGAAGCCGTCGTCCATGTGGATCCGATCGATGTGGGCGACCCTGAGACGAAGAAACTCCGGGAGAAGCTCTCTGAGTTTCTGGACTATCTTACGCCTGACATCCTCTATCACGACTTCCGCGTGGTGCACGAGCGTGAGCACGTAAAGATCCTCTTCGACATCGCCGTACCCTATGGCATGCGCATGACCGATGGAGAGATCGTGCAGTTTCTGAAGAGCGAGTTCCACAAGGTCGGCGAACAGTACCGCGTCATTGTGCAGGTGGACCACTACAAGAAGGACGCTTGAAAATAATGCCGATGCATTATTTTCAAATCGGCATCGATGTGCGGACCCCAGTGTTCCAATCCGTGAGAAAGCCCAATCGGGCATTTTCCAGAAGAGCTTTAAGCCCAGGTCACAATCGCCAGCGCCGTGCCGTGCTCCACTGTCACACTGGCTTTCCGGTCTCCCGGAATGAAGTTCGACTCACCGATCGGGAAAGAATTGGTCAGTGTGATGCCGTCCGTCTCGTAGTCCATGCCTTTGATGGTGACCCCTGTGCATTTTTCATCCATGGAGAATAACGAGAACGTCCCGCGGAATCCCTCCGCGAATTCTCTCGTCTCATTCCGGATGATGAAGGCCATGCAGGAGGCGTCCATGATGTAGCCCTGCCCGCCGTGCTCCTTGATAAAGCAAAGGGTCTGCAGATTGGCAATCGTGTGGTCGAGTCTGCCGCCGAGGGCTGCATAGATAAAAAACTTTTTATAGCCCCGCTCAAATCCAAGGCGCACAGCTGCCATCGTATCGGTATCGTCCTTTTCCTTCGGGAGCCTTGTCACTGCCTCAGGCCTCTCTTTCTCGAATTCACGCAGAGCAGCCTGTCCTTCCGGAACAAGGGAATCGTAGTCACCAATAATGTGATCCGGAACGATCCCCATCCTCTGCAGGTAGGTCAGTCCATTGTCTGCGGCAATCACAAAATCTCCTTCTTCCCTGTCAAGATCTACCGGATTGAACTCGCCGGCACACATGATGATGCATTTTCCCATCGTTATCCCCCCTTGCGGCGTCATTTTAAAACTATCTTCCTTTGTGCTATACTGCAGATATGTTTAAGAATAAATCAGATAAATCTATCATGAATCAGACAATTTATACTGCATCTGTCACGGACCGTGATGGCAATCCTGCGGATATCCGGTATACCATCGTCCGCAGCAGACGCAGAACCTGTGCCGTCAGCATCAATGCCGCCGCGGAGGTCGTTCTTCGTCTCCCCTACAGTGCTTCCGACGGCTTTGCCGAGCGCCTTGTCCGGGACAAATCCGACTGGATCCTGCGCCATGTGACGGATCAGAGGATCCGGGCTGCCTGCCGCCCCATATCCGCACTTACCCAGAAGGAGCGGGAGGCAAAGATCAGACAGATCAGTGCTGAGATGATGCCGCTCCTGCGCAGCTATATCGCACAGTACGAACCGCTTCTCCCAAAGAGACACATGCAGATCCGGAAGGTGGTCATCCGGAACCAGAAGACGCGCTGGGGGAGCTGCTCCTCGAGAGGAACCCTCTCTTTTAACTGGCGGCTGTATCTCGCTCCCAGAGAGGCCATGGAATACGTCGTCGTCCACGAACTCTGCCACACCGTCTATATGAATCATCAGGCGCAGTTCTGGATTCTTGTCGCACAGCTCATGCCGGACTACCGCACATGGCTCACATGGCTTCGGGAGAACGGAATTACGCTGGATATCTAAAAAGCCCATGCATCAGCATGGGCTTTTTGTTATATGCGCGTAGTAGCGAGGAAGGAGGCATCCATG
>DEKA01000041.1:41100-47182 GCA_002353635.1 Lachnospiraceae bacterium UBA2734 | reverse complement strand
GGAGAGAAAGATCCCGCGGACATAAGTAAAACCGGAAAGAGAAGTTATGCCGGCAGCATACTCCACATAGCATAGAGATTAGCAGAGCACTGAATTTACTCGAATAGCCTGCAATTGCCATTCGTTCAACATACAATGATATTGATAATGAATGGAAAGGAGAAAATCCATGAGCTCAAGTCTGGTACAGGTTCGTATGGACACGGAATTAAGAGATAGTGCCAATACTATTTTTGATGAACTCGGCATCGATATGTCTACAGCTATAAAGATGTTTTTAAAGAAATGTGTGGCCGAAGGAGGAATCTATCAAGCAAATTTCAGCGCAGAAGTCGCTAAAAGAATGGCTCCCAAGATTATTTACATGGCGGCATGTATACTGATGGATCATCCATTTGAAAAAGAGCTCGACATAGAGAAATTCAGGACAGAAGAGCTTACCCAGGAGGACCTGAAAAGTGATGAAGGTAATAATCAGTTTGACTTATACGGACGGCAGCTGAGGAGACAGGAGGTGTATTGAGCGGCAAAACTGTGTATAATTATTCAAAATGCTGTACGCATTCTGAAGACAGTGCCGCAAAAGACGCGGCAAGGGGAGGTAGCATGACAGGTTCACAATTTCTTATGCTGGCAGCGATGTGCATTTATCTGATCGCCATGATGTGGATAGGTGCCAGGCTGTCAAAGAAAAATGAGACGGTTGGGGATTTTTATCTGGGCGGGCGCCATCTTGGACCGCTGGTTACGGCGATGAGTGCCGAGGCCTCAGATATGAGCAGTTACCTTCTGATGGGTCTTCCGGGCCTTGCCTATCTCTCGGGCACTGCAGATGTTGGGTGGACGGTCATCGGCCTTGCCTGCGGCACATATCTCAACTGGCTCCTTGTTGCGAAAAGGCTGCGCCGTTACACGGAGCGGACGGGATCCATCACGCTCCCGGAATTCTTTTCCAACAGATATGGCGATCGAAGACATCTTCTGACATGTCTTGCAGCAGTCTGGATTATCATCTTCTTTGTGCCGTATACAGCGTCCGGCTTCGCCGCCTGCGGAAAGCTCTTTAATTCCCTTTTTGGAGTTGATTACCATCTGGCGATGATTGTCAGCGCAGTTGTCATCATGTTCTACACGACAACCGGCGGATTCCTCGCCGCATCTCTGACAGATTTTATTCAGTCGATCATCATGACGGCAGCGCTGCTCACTGTACTCTTCTTCGGCATCTGGTCGGCCGGCGGCTGGGATCAGGTGGTGGCAAACGCGCAGGCACTCCCGGGGTATCTCAGTCTCTCGCAGTCCTATGATCCGGTCAGCGGCGAGGCACACCCTTATACGCTTCTTACCGTGGTTTCCACGCTGGCATGGGGACTTGGATATTTTGGCATGCCGCATATTCAGCTCCGGTTTATGGCGATTGAGAGCGAGGACAAGATTGCACTTTCCCGGAGGGTTGCGACGGTCTGGGTTGTGATCTCGATGGCCGTGGCTGTTCTCATCGGCATCGTTGGCAATGCAATGACGCACGCCGGCGTCATCACAGCACTCTCCGGCAATGCATCGGAGACTGTCATTGTACGGATCTCCGATGTGCTCTCGCATTACGGCATTCTGGCAGCCCTGATCGCAGGTGTAGTGCTCTCCGGTATTCTCGCATCGACCATGTCGACCTCCGACTCTCAGCTGCTGGCAGCCTCTTCATCAGTATCCAATGATATTCTGACCAGATTCCTGCACGTGCATATAGAGGAGAAGAAGCTTCTGTTCATCTCAAGACTCAGTCTTCTTGCCATTGCTCTGATCGGTGTCTTCCTCGCATGGAATCCGGACAGCTCGGTGTTCGGCATCGTCTCCTTTGCGTGGGCCGGATTCGGCGCCACATTCGGGCCTGTTATGCTCCTCGCCCTGTTCTGGCGCCGCTCGAATAAATACGGCGCTCTTGCCGGAATGGCGACCGGGGGCGTGATGATTTTCATCTGGAAATACTGCGTTCGCCCGCTCGGCGGGAATTTCAATATCTATGAACTTCTTCCCGCCTTCGTGCTGGCCATCCTCGTGAACGTGATTGTCTCTCTTCTGACACCGGCGCCGGAGCAGGAAGTGACGAAGGTATTCGATGAACTTAAATCGTGCTGAGACAAGGGCGGCCATTCCCTGTGAAGCCTCTGAACGCCTGCATCGAAGAATTGCGGTGTAGTACAGAACAATTCTGGATGGAGTGTTCAACAGATACATGTAACTTAGAAGATCAATTGCGGCGCTGCAGACGATATTGGATGACTATGCGGATGCCTGAATTCCTCCAGCTCTCATCTTATAATGGGTGCGTGCTATTGCTTTACAACAAAGATGGACACTGAATTATCCTGTCCTTCCTGTATGGGCCTGGTCTCAAAGGTGAAATCCCCCCGGAAAGACCAGCCATCCGGCGCCTGTCCCAGCTCGAGGGGACCGACGTTGATCGTATTGTCGTCAACATTTAATGTCTGCACGCCGCAGGGGAGGGGTGTCTCTGACTCGGTTTCGCCCACCTTGACCTCCTTATTGGCATAATCATAGAACACGAATGTGATCTTTTCTGTATGCAGACTGATTTCCACGTCAGTAAAGGCCGAATCCTCACCCAGATCGTTCATCGCGCTAATATGGATCTGTACGGGGTCTGATCCGACCGTGTCGTTTGGCCAGGTGCCCTCATCGCTTGAAAATGTAAAAGATGGCTCTTGGGTAAGACTGTCGGCTCTTCCCCAGGAGACGTCGTACTGCGAAGCGCCCTGTACTGCCTGCCAGGTGACCGTGATCTGATCGTCCTGACTGGTCACCTTGGTGATCACCGGCGCGGACAGTACGTGAGTGCTCCCATCTGCAATTTTCTTCGTGGACCAATTCTTGATGAGAGCAGATGCCGGAGCAGAAGATGAGGAGTCGGAGGCGGACTCTGAAGAGAATGCAGCTGCAACAGAATCTTCGGTCGATGCGCAAGAAGCGGATGATTTGACAGATAATCCTGCATCAGATATTGAGTTAGCTGCATCTGCAGCAGACGATGAAACGGAAACTGCTTCTGATGAATCAATGGATGATGGGGTCGGGGAAGATGATGCCTGACATCCGCAGACTGTCAGCATGATTGTAAATACTATCGTAAGTAATGATGATTTTTTATACATAAGTCTTCATTGCTCCTGGTATTGTGGGTATCTTGCGAACAGGGAAAAGAAGGAGGGCAGGAAAAACCGCATTTAAATTGTAATTCCTTTGTGCGAGTTCAATGTCGAGGCCGAGAGTAAGGATCACCTTCATGACCTTACCGATTTCTGCCGTTTCTTTTCCATTTTCGAGATCAGAGAGTCAGCTGTCGGATGGATATCCTTTCTCCTGCACGCCTGATCGATGAGTCCTTTGGCCTCACGGAAGGCGTCCGGGAGGTAATCGGCCTCCCATTCCCTGCCCTTCTTTTCAAGGCACTTGATCCCCTCCCAGTCAGTGACAGGATTCCCATTCTCATCCCTCATCGGCTCCCCGAAAATATTGGGATGTCTCCGGATCATCTTCTCAGCCGCCGCCTGTGCAACATCATCGAAGGTAAAGAGGCCCTCTTCCTGGGCCAGCTGGGCATGAAAGACGACCTGCAGCAGGAGGTCGCCCAGCTCTTCCTTGAGATTGGCAGGATCACCTGTTGCCGTGAGGATGTTGATGCCGCCGATCACCTCGGCGGCTTCTTCTATGCATTCCGGCTTCAAACTCTCATGCGTTTGGACACGGTCCCATGGGCAGCCGTCTTTGCTGCGGAGTTTCCTTACTACATCAATTAATTTCTCTGTTCCAGATAAGTCCATTTCAGTTCCTTATATTCGAAGTGATTCATACACCAGCTTAATAAAGAGTACAGCCAACACAACCAGCAGAAGAGGCCGGACAATCTTTCCTCCCTTTGTCATGACCAGTCCGGATCCGGCGTAGTTGCCCGCCATATTGCAGACAGCGGCGGCGAGGCCGAGAGGGATCAGCGCTTTGCCTTCCAGAAGAAAAACGGTAAGTGCAGTGACGTTCGAAGTGAGGTTGATGATTTTGGCCTGCGCGTTGGCGGTTTTCACCGGAAGCTTTGCGAATACGGTAAATGCGATGATCAGAAAGCTTCCTGTGCCGGGACCATACATGCCGTCATACATCCCGATGACAAATGCGGAAACCGTGGCCACGGTGAGCGTTCGCACGGAAATCTGCGCCTGTCCTTCCCCCTCCTCGTGAAAAAGCCTGCGGTTCATAACAAAAAAGGCCGCCACAGGCAGCACGCAAATGATCGTCCTGCGCAGAATGGCCTCGGACAGGAGAATCGATATTTTTGCTCCAAGTGTTGAGCCGATGATGGCAGCAGCGATGGAGGGCAGCGCCAGCTTCAGATTGATCAGCCGGTTTTTGATAAAGCGCACCGTGGTCAGTGCGGTGCCGCATGTAGAGGAGAGCTTGTTGGTCGCAACGGCTGTGTGGGGCGGAAGGCCTGCCAGAAGGTAGATGGGCATGGAGATCAGCCCGCCTCCTCCGGCAATCGAGTCAACGAAACCTGCCAGAAAGAGAAACGGGCAGACCAGAAGAAACATGGAAGGTGTCAGCGTCATGAGAATTATTCCTTATCATTAGTTACACCGGAGGATTCCGCCTCATTGGAGGCAAGTGTGCTCATGCTGTTGCCGGCCTCTTTCATGGCCTTTGTCTCTCCACTGCTCCAGGTGGAAATTTTATTGCGCAGAAGGTGGGAGACAATGACGGAGCAGGAGGCATCACCGGTGATATTGACGGTAGTGCGGCCCATATCAAAGATCCGGTCGATTCCGGCGACAAGGGCAATACCGTCCACAGGGAGTCCTACAGACTGCAGCACCATGGCCAGCATGACCATGCCGGATCCAGGGACACCGGCGGTGCCGATCGATGCCAATGTGGCAGTGATGACGATGGTCAGCATCTGGGACGGTGTCAGGTGAATGCCGTAGCACGCGGCAATGAAAACAGAGCAGACGCCCTGATAAATGGCGGTGCCGTCCATATTGATCGTGGCGCCGAGGGGCAGTACGAATGAGGAAACCTCCTTAGGGACACCGAGTTTCTCCGTGCACTCCATATTCAGCGGGAGTGTTCCGACAGAGGACGCAGAGGAGAATGCGAACAAAATGGCGGGCATCATGCCCTTGAAGAATTTGATGGGGCTCATGCCGCCCATTGTGCGCACGGCGAGGGAATATACGATCAGGGCGTGCGCGGCATAGCCGATATAGGCGACGAGAAGAACCATGGCAAGAGATCCGAGGATCTTGGCACCGTTCTCCGCAATGACAGGGCAGAGCAGGCAGAAGACGCCGATCGGAGAAAGGCGGAGGATCATCTCCATGGCCTTCATGAAGATGTTATTGAGCACATCGATTGCACGGGCGGCGGGCTCTGCCTTCTCCCCGACAAGAATGATGGCGAAGCCCAGAATAAGGGCCATCACGATGACCTGAAGCATATTGGCCTCATAGAGGGGCGCCAGGAAATTGCTGGGGAAGATATTCACGAGCGTGTCCATGGCAGATACGCTCTCCCCTGCCTTGTACTCGAGGCCGGACACGGAGAGAACCGGGAAGTGCGACTGAAATGTATTAGCCAGGAACAGGCCGATGGCGGTCGCAAATGCTGTTGTGCAGAGGTAGTAGACAAGCGTAGTGCCGCCGATGGCGCCGACCTTGCGGATATCCTTCATGGAGACGACGCCCGCCATGATGNNNNAGGTTCAGGAAGATCGTGCCGAAAGGCTTGATATAGTTGTTGGCGAAATCAGCATACGGCTGAATCAGCAGCCCCACAATGATCGCGATGACAAGCGCGATGAAGATCTGGCCGGCCAGCGGCATGGGTTTCTTCTCTTTAGAACGGCTCATAGGTCCCCTCTCTTTCCTTATAAGTACCTTGTTTTCCTGATGCTGAAAACAGGGCACCCTCGTCTTGACAGTCGAATTATACGAAAACAGTTATTTTCGGTCAATAAAATGAAAGATTGGATATATAGCCGAACGGCTATATTGTGCGCGTAGTAGCGAGGAAG
>DEKA01000041.1:35683-41059 GCA_002353635.1 Lachnospiraceae bacterium UBA2734 | reverse complement strand
GAGGCGAGACCACCGCGACATCGAGTAGGAGGCGATTGCCACCTCCTACTCGATTCATGGATGAATTCTGTATTCGCATAAATTATTTTTGACGGAATATATTTGCTATACTGTTTCTCAGAAAAATGGATTGCACTTTTGTGGATCACGAATATCGAAAGAATGGCGATGTGTCTGAATCCATAATGCAGGGGGAAGATATGAGCGCTGATGACGATTTTGACGAGCAGATGATGGAAGAAGAGGACATGGCCTCCGGAAGCGGCGGCAATACTGGAGGAGGCTGCGGCACGTGCCTTCTGTGGACGCTTCTTCTGTCGGCGGGTATAGTCGGGCTGATCGCAGGGATCGGCAGGCTGATCGCCTGATATGTAATGCATGTTAACAGCAACGGATCTGTGTGCACACAGATAACGATATGACGATTACCACCTTGTCTATGTACTTAAAGCAACAATACGGGCAGAAGATCTACAAGCTCTCCCTCGAGTCCGGCTGCACCTGTCCGAACCGGGACGGCACGCTTGGCACTGGCGGCTGCACATTCTGCTCTGCCGGCGGAGCAGGTGAGTTCGCGCAGCCGGTGCTGCCGGATCTGGACCTGCAGATCGCCGCAGCCAAGGCGCTTGTGGACAGGAAGATCCCGGCATCGGTGCCGGAAAAAGAGCGGCGCTACATCGCTTATTTTCAGTCCTACACGAATACCTATGGCGATACGGCATACCTGAGGAGCCTGTACAGCCGTGTTATACAGCGGAAAGACATCATCATTCTTTCGATTGGCACCAGGCCTGACTGCATCGATGATGAAAAGCTGGCCATGCTGCAGGAATTGAATCGGATCAAGCCTGTCTGGGTGGAACTGGGCCTGCAGACATCGAGCGACGAGACGGCGAAGAGAATACATCGCGGGTACCCGACCGCTGTTTTCAAAGACGCCTATGAGAGACTGAAGGCAGCAGGACTGACGGTTATTGTACATGTGATCCTGGGGCTGCCTGGAGAATCCAGAGAAGATACGCTCTCGACAGTCCGGTATCTGGCGGATCTCCGGCCGCAGATCGACGGGATCAAGCTCCAGATGCTCAACATTCTTAAAGGTTCTGCAATGGCGGAGGAGTACAGGCAGCATCCATTTTCACAGATGACGATGGAGGAGTACTGTGACCTCGTCGTTGATTGTCTGAAAATATTGCCGGAAGGCGTCGTTGTGCACCGCATGACGGGGGACGGACCCCGAAAGCTGCTGATATCACCCCTGTGGGTGACGGACAAGAAGCGGGTGCTCAATATGCTGCGGGAGAAGATTGCGGAGGCGTAATTCTGCATACGTTTACAGCATGAGAACGGTGCAGCGCATTTGAAAACGACGTCGATACATTACTTTTCGAACCATAGCAGAATCAGTAGATGTGTATTGAACAGCGGCGAAAGGAATGACAGATATATGACCAAAAAGATTCTGATCATTAATACAGGCGGAACGCTCTCCTCCGTGATGGAGGACAGCGGCCTTTGCCCCGGACTGAAAACAGAGGATATCGCGAAGGAGCTGCGCATGGTCTCGGGCGACACGGATCTGGAGATGATGGATCTCTTCTCGCTGGACAGCGCCAATATTTTTCCGGAGGACTGGGCAAAGATTGCGGCGACGATCGCAAATGTGCGGGACGACTACAGCGGGATCGTCCTGATCCACGGGACAGATACGATGGCATACACAGCATCCATGCTCAGCTTTATGCTGCCTAATATCAATATTCCGGTGGTGCTAACGGGATCCCAGCTGTCCATGGCCAATCCCGTCGCGGATGCCATGGAGAACTGCCGGTGTGCGATTCATATGGCTTCTGCCGGATACCCGGGGATTTTTCTTGCTTTCAACCGAAAGGTTATGCTCGGCTGCCGGGCGTCCAAGACGAGATCGCTCTCGTTCGATGCCTTTGACAGCATTAACTATCCTTATGTCGCGCGCATCAGCTCACTTGGCATGAAGGTGCAAAAAGATCTGATTCCCGGCAGGAGAGGCACCTTTCACCTGTGCAATCAATACTCAGACAAGGTTTTCATGCTGAAAATGTTCCCCGGCATTCACAGAAGTGTCCTGAAGAGCCTGCAGGAGATGGGCTACAAGGGACTGTATATTGAGGCATACGGCATGGGCGGCATGCCTTTTCTCAAGCATGATTTTATTGCGGAACTGGGAAAACTGATTGAGGGCGGCATGACCGTCCTTGTAGGCACGCAGTGCAAATATGACGGGAGCAGCCTGCGCATCTATGAGACGGGGCGGAGAGCACTGGCCTCGGGCGTTCTCGAGGCATACGACATGACCTCGGAGGCGGCGCTGACAAAGCTCATGTGGGTGCTGGGCAGGACCTCGGATCAGAGAGAGATCAGAGATTATTTCTCCGTGAGTCTGTGCAATGAGGTGAGTATTCCGGAGTGAAGAGTTAGAAAGATCATGCTGATGCATGATCTTTCTAACAGCAGTCGATGCTGCGCCGCGTCATCGATTGCATGATGCCATCGGCGAAGGACGCAGCATAGTATAGACAAGGATTGAATGGAACAGAGGTGAAGAGTAATGCGTGCTGTATGTAATACCTGCTTCCGGCATTGCAGGCTGGAAGAAGGACAGAAGGGCTTCTGCGGCGCGAGGCGATGCGTGGATGGAAAGATTGTCTGCGACAGCTATGGATATCTGACCTCCATCGCCCTCGATCCGATTGAGAAGAAGCCGCTTGCTATGTTTCATCCAGGGAGTCTTGTAGTAGCTGTGGGAAGTTATGGCTGCAACCTTGCCTGTCCGTTCTGTCAGAACTATACAATTTCACAGAAGAAGGATCGGGAAGGAACGAAATATGTCAGTCCGGAGGAGCTCCTGCAGATTACAATAGAGACAAGGAAAAGGTATCCGGACACAATCGGAACAGCCTTTACGTACAACGAGATGCTCACCGCGTGGGAATATGTGCGGGATGCTGCGAAGCTCATCCATGAAGCGGGAATGCTCAACGTCCTCGTGACGAACGGCACCGCGGAACTGTCTGTGCTGAATGCACTGCTCCCGTATATCGATGCGATGAATATTGATCTGAAGGGATTTACGGATGAATTCTATTCGGATTTTGTCGGCGGAAGCCTTGCACAGACAAAGGTTTTTATCGCAGAGGCTGTACAGCACTGCCACGTGGAGGTGACGACCCTCATCATTCCAGGAAAGAACGATTCGGAGGAAGAGATCGGCCGGATCGCACAGTGGCTCGCCTCTCTCGATGCGAAGGAGCCGATTGCGTACCATCTGTCGAGATATTTTCCAAGATGGAAATTGGACACGCCTGCAACCGATGTGCGGAAGGTATTTCGTTTGGCGGAGGCGGCCAGAGAGTACCTCCCGAATGTCTTTACAGGCAATTGCTGAACGAAGGCAGTATGAATGAGATTGCTGATGCGATCCCATTTATACCTGAATTGGGGCCGCTATGAGGCCCCAATTTCGGTGATCCCATCGGAGAAAGCCCATACGGGCGTTTCTCCTTAGGGTGCCGCAAAAAACGCGGCACATGGAAGTTATATTCGGGATCATGCTGATGCATGATCCCGAATATAGCAGTCGATGCCGCTATGCGTCATCGATTGCATTGATCTCATCGGCGAAACCGCCTTCGCGGATTTCGCCTCGGAGTGCCGCAAAGGACGCGGCACATGGAGGTCATTATGTCAGTTGTTGGAGCGATTATGGTGCCGCATCCGCCGCTCATCCTGCCGGAGGTCGGCAGAGGCGGCGAAAAGGAGATCGAGGAGACGACGCGTGCATATGAGAAAGCCGCGGAGTTCGTGGCAGAGTTGAAGCCGGAGACAATAGTTCTCTCCTCGCCGCACAGCATTATGTATGCGGATTATCTGCATATCTCACCTGGAGCGCATGCCTCAGGCGACATGTCCCGCTTTGGCGCGCCGCAGGTGCGGATCAGCAGGGACTATGACGAGGAGCTCTCGAGGAGACTGTGCGCGCTGGCGAAGAAAAATGACATTCCTGCGGGGTATCTCGGGGAGAGGGATCCGTCTCTGGACCATGGGACAATTGTCCCACTGTACTTTATTCTGCAGAAATATAAGGATTTCCGCTTGGTTCGCCTTGGCATTTCCGGCATTTCACTGGCGGCGCAGTACCGCTTTGGAATGCTCGTGCAGCAGGCGGCAGATGAACTGGGGCGGCGCGTCGTCTATGTGGCGAGCGGAGATTTATCGCATAAACTGAAGGAAGACGGCCCCTATGGCTACGACCCGCACGGGCCGGTCTATGATGCGAAGCTGCAGGAGTGCTGCTCCCGCGGCGCACTGGGAGATCTTCTCTCCTTCGATCCCGTGCTGCTGGATAAGGCAGCCGAGTGCGGACACCGCTCCTTTGTGATCATGGCAGGCGCCCTGGACCGCAGGTCTGTAGAAGCTCACTGGCTCTCCCATCAGGACATAACAGGCGTCGGCTACGGTGTCTGCACCTTCCGTGTGACGGGAGAAGATCCGCACCGCAATTTCCTTGATCAGTATGAAGCTGCACAGAGAGCAAAAATCGAGGCGGCCAGAGCAGGCGAGGACCCTTACGTCGCGCTTGAGCGAAGAACCGTAGAGACTTATATCCGCACGGGCAGGATCATCAGGGTGCCGAAGAGGGGAGAAGTGCCGGACGAGATGCTGGACCGCAGAGCCGGCGTTTTCTGCTCTCTGCACATTGCAGGGAATCTTCGCGGCTGTATCGGAACTATTCAGCCCTGCTACAAATGCATAGCGGATGAGATCATCCAGAACGCCATTGCGGCGGCCACCCGCGATCCCCGCTTCGATGAAGTGCGGGAGAACGAACTGGATCAGCTGGAATACAGCGTCGACGTTCTCGGCGAGCCTGAGGACATCGACTCACCTTCCAAGTTAGATGTGAAGCGCTACGGCGTCATCGTCACCAACGGAGGCCGCAGAGGGCTCCTTCTGCCTGACCTCGACGGCGTAGATACCGTAGAGGAGCAGATCGCCATCGCAAAGCGCAAAGCCGGCATCCGCAAGGAGGAGCCGGTGAAGCTCCAGCGGTTTGAAGTCGTGCGGCATACGTGAGATACAATTGGTTATTTAGATTATATAGCTTCGCCCACGGGAAGTGTTTTCCTCCTCATATGCGTATGCGGTTTCGGCCTGCGGCCTCACGCGCATGCGCAAAATCGTCGGAAAATACTTCCCGCGGGCGAAACCGCGGACGTAAATCTGTATGCACAATATCTGAAGAGTTGGTCTCTTTACGTATGCCGGATAAGTAATGCTGACGATGAAATAAACAGCGGGGAGAGCGGGAGACGATTCCTGACGATTTTGCGCATGCGC
>DEKA01000041.1:0-35653 GCA_002353635.1 Lachnospiraceae bacterium UBA2734 | reverse complement strand
ACTCGACCGGCGTCTTCCATCATAAATCGTCCTTTATCACAAATTCAAAACAGGTCAGACACAGCGGATACAGAGATCCGTTTGTGCCTGACCTGTTTATTATCTATCATTTAATCGTGCCTGTCTGCCAACCGGCCTTTTATTCGTTCCGCAGCAAACCCTTCAGCGGATTGATGGATGCGTCTGCGCGCAGAGGACTGTTCTTCGGGTCGTCCGCCTCGCGGGATGCCTGATCGGGCAGATTCCAGCGGCAGAACGAGATCTCGCTCTGGTAGTCCTCCGGCGTCTCATCCTTAGGATGGCGCAGGAACATATCCCCGTTTGGATCACTGGAGAGCTTCGCGCGGCTCCCGTCGCTCTTTAACAGCTCATCGAAGTCGATCTGCGGCGCAATTCTTGTCAGATAGTCCGCGAAAATATTCGTGTCCTCGTTCACATCGTGCCGCCCGAGCCTGAGATCTCTGATATAGGTCGCATCATAAAATGCGGGAATATTGTACAGCTCCTTCTCGTAGGCATAAATGTTCGGATAGTCGGCGATTCTGTGCTTCGTGGGTCCGATATTGTGAAAATAACTGAAGTCCCAACGGATAATTGTCACAAAGAATCTGATATCGCTGTCGGTGATGTAGTCGCCGAAAAGGAACCTGTTCTCCGAAAGCCTCTTCTCGATCTTGTCCATGCTGTCGTAGAAATCGTCGAACGCCGTGTTGTACGCGGAGAGTGACTGGCAGAACGCCATGCGGTAGTGGGCGTTATTGATGTGCGGGAAGAGCCAGTCGTTGAATTCGTCGATTACATCGCGGTACTTCTTCGGATACAGGTCCGGCGCGTCAGCAGGCTGAAATTTGCGGAATTGTACCTCGATGTAGTTGGTCAGCCTGTGGTAGTCATTGTTGACAGCCTTCTTTTCTTTTACGTCCACGAGCGTGGGTGTTGTCGCTCTTCCATGAAAATCGGGATTCGCATTCTTATAGAATTCGGAGAGAAAATATGCGCCCGTTGCAGGATCCCTGTGATCCGGCGAATCAGCAAAGCCATGACCATAGCGGTTGCTCTCGCCTGAGTGGGTCGTCAGCTGGTCGGTGATGACATCCTTCAGTCCCAGGAGGTTGCGGGCGATGATCGGGCGGTTGGACCAGTTGC
Organism: Lachnospiraceae bacterium UBA2734; assembly: GCA_002353635.1. Classification (GTDB taxonomy): domain Bacteria; phylum Bacillota; class Clostridia; order Lachnospirales; family Lachnospiraceae; genus CAG-791. The sequence goes on along the minus strand of DEKA01000041.1, from coordinate 34,507 downwards.
ATCCCTTTGCCCAGTAAATGCGGTAGCGGCCTGCTTCAGCCTTCCACTCGCCTTCCTTGTCTCCGAAGGGAACTATGAAGGCGTTGGGCTGGCGAACGAATGCACCGCGCTCGTCGATCTCATTTCTTGTCTCCATAGGCCTCGGCGGAACATCGACCTCTGCGGCGTGGCACTCAGCCTCCGCATCTGTATAGGAAGAATTTGCATTTGCCGCTGCAGCGACCTTCCTTCTGTGTGCACTGATATCGCATACGTCTGCCATTTTAATTCCCTCCGTTTCTATCTCTTTTATAAATATAGAACTTCGTTGATCATTTCTGTCTTCACTGAATTCTATAATTCATACTGTAATAGTATGAAAATGTAATAATGCGATTATAGCATTGCGGGAATAAATTGCAACACCTGATTTCTCTGTCCGCTGTCCAAAATAAATCCTACTGAATTAGTGAATTTTGTTCTTGCTTTTCCAGTAGAACGAGCTTATACTCATTTCAACCTACAAAACATATTAATTTGATAGGAATTATGTAATTCGACCAGTTAATCCAAGTAACGCAGAGGAAGACTTGAAATGGGCAAATTGTTTGATGTAAAGATGGTGTTCACGAATATTCCGCAGATTCTGGTGTATCTGCCGGTGACGATGGAACTGGCCATTTCGGCCATGGCGGCGAGCCTTGTGCTGGGACTTCTCCTTGCCATCATCAAAGAGAAGAAGATGCCGGTGCTGACGCCGATCGTCAACCTGTTCATCTCCATTATCCGAGGAACACCGGTGCTGGTGCAGCTGTATGTCACATATTTTGGCATCCCGATGGTGCAGAAATATATTGCGATGCAGAACGGCACGACCTATAACGCTTCCGCAGTTCCGCCGATCCTGTATGCGTTCGTTGCACTGGCGGTGAACCAGTCCGCATACAATGCGGAGACGTTCCGCTCGGCCCTGCAGTCCGTAGACAGGGGACAGATCGAGGCGGCCACTTCACTTGGCATGAGCGGATGGCAGATTCTGACAAGAATTACACTTCCTGAGTCGTTTGCAGTGGCACTGCCGAACCTTGGAAACGCCTTCATCTCCCTGATCAAGGGAACATCCCTCGCCTTCGTCTGTGCCGTAGTTGATATGACGGCAGCGGGAAAGATCATCGGCGGCAGAACATACCGTTACTTCGAGGTTTATGTTTCTCTTGCGCTGATTTACTGGGTGATCACGATTGTTGTTGAGCAGGCTATGAAACTGATCGAGAAGAAGATGGCCATACCGGACGAAGTGCCGGTTGTGCAGGGCAGTGAGAATGCGACTGAGGTGCAGAGAGCAGCTGCTGTATAACTGCTTCAGTTTGTTCCGTTCAGGTATGAGCCATATGGCATCTGGCGACAGGTGATGTGACGCAGCCGGACAGAATGCTCCTGAAGCGGAATGAATCAGGTGATTTAGCAAGGATAATGCAGATATGAGTGAGATCGAGATCAAAAATCTTTCAAAGAAATTCAAGGAAAATGTGGTGCTGGACGGCATCAACCTCTCCATCAACAAGGGAGATGTCATCGCAGTCATTGGTCCCTCCGGAACCGGGAAATCGACGCTGCTTCGCTGCATTGACAGGCTGGAGACACCGGAATCCGGAACAATTGATCTGGCGGGACTTCACGTGGACCTTTCCGCGCGCGGAAACCACAAGGCAATTCGCGAGCTCCATCAGCGCACAGGTATGGTGTTCCAGAGCTGGAATCTCTTTCAGAGAAAGACGGCCCTGCAGAACGTCATGGAGGGACTCATCACTGTGAAGAAGCTCCCGAAGGCAGAGGCGGAGAAGATTGCCAGAGAGCAGCTCGCCAATGTCGGCCTTGCAGACCGTGCAAATCATTACCCAAAGCACCTCTCCGGCGGCCAGCAGCAGCGCGTAGCGATCGCCCGGGCACTCGCAATGCAGCCTGAGCTCATTCTCTTTGATGAGCCGACCTCGGCACTCGATCCTGAGCTCGTCGGCGAGGTTCTCGATACCATCCGAAAGGCGGCGCAGGAGGGCTATACGATGCTGATCGTCTCTCACGAGATGAACTTCGTCCGGAATGTTGCCAACCGCGTTCTATTCCTGGAGAATGGACACATTGTAGAGGACGGTACGCCGGCAGAGATCTTCGGCCATCCGAAGAGCCCGAGACTTCGGGAATTTATCTCGAAAATCGACAGACTGCAGGCACCGGAGTATTCGATCTAGCAGAAAGTGAGTTTATCTTATGTCAGTTGTTGATCATGTCACATCTGGAGAAGTAGATAAGACCGGCAAGTTTGAGCGCCAGGCCAATCAGATTGACAATAATTCCACTGATCAGAGCACCAATGTAAGCGCCTTCGGTCATGTCGCCACCTCCGAGAAGGCACATGAGACAAGCGCTTCCGGCGCCTTCGTCCGTCAGAAGAATCGGTTTGATACACCGTTTGGGGACAAGCCGGGGCAGCTCCCGGTAGAGGCGGGAAGGTACCGCCTCATCTGGACGCCGCTCTGCCCGTGGGCAACGAGGCAGAAGATTGCACTTGGGCTTCTCGGCATTGGCGAGGATGTCATCAGTGTCGGCAAAGTCAATCCGGTGCGGACTCCGGAGGGATGGGAGTTCTCTCTGGATCCCGGCGGAAAGGACCCGGTTCTCGGCATCCGGTATCTGCCGGAGATTTACGCGGAGACAGATCCGACCTACGAGGGCCGTGCGACGGTGCCGACAATCGTGGATGTGAAGACACACAAGGTCGTGAACAACGATTATCACCGCCTCACGAACTACTGGGAGACGGTCTGGAAGCCCTTCTGGAAAGAAGGAGCGCCGGATCTGTATCCGAAGGAGCTCCGTACAGGAATCGACGCACTGAATGAGATCCTCTTCAACGAGATCAACAACGGTGTCTATAAGGCTGGATTTGCGGAGACACAGGCGGAGTACGAGAAGAATTATCATCTGGTTTTTGACAGACTCGATTGGCTCGAGGCCCACCTCGCAGAGAATCGATTCCTGTTCGGCGATCGCCTGACTGATTCTGACATCAGACTCTATGTCACGCTAGCCCGCTTTGATACAGCTTACTACTTTGAGTTCCGGCTCAATAAGAAGAGAATCCGCGACTACGACAACCTCTGGAACTACGCGAAGGAGCTGTACTCCATCCCTGCTTTCAAGGAGGCAACAGACTTCGATGCGATCAAGAGAGGGTATTTTCTGGGGGATGCAGGGACGAACCCGTACCAGATTCTGCCGCTTGGACCGGACAACTCGGTGTGGGATGAACCTGACAATAGGACGGAGAAGTTCGGACCGCTGAAGTACCGGTATTGATTGTCGCCTTGCAGTTGCTGTAATTATTTAATGTCCCTCAAAGGCCGAAATACTCTGATAGACAGCTTACATGTCGGATAGTGTTAAGACCTTTCGAGGGTTATAGTTCTTTGATTTTGTGGTTTTGAATGTGTGAGGCCTTGATATGGAAGTGATGCGGGTAACTAAGGAGTGGCAGCGCGCAGGCGTGCATTACGTGCGGGCGGCAGCGATGCTTCGTGAGTTCAATGTGACGCTGGATTTGGAGTTTGAAGAGGACACACCGGAATGCACATACATTCTGGTGTTGGACGGCAACATTCCTGTCTCCACATGCAGACTGCACTACCTTGATGAGCACACTGGAAAGATTGAGAGGGTTGCAACCGTCGGCGAGTACAGAGGCCGTGGTTTTGGAGCAGCGGCGATCCACGGCGCCGAGGAGTGGATGAAAGAGAAGGGCGTCACGAAGATTTATATCAACTCCCGCACAGCAGCTGTCGGCTTCTATGAGAAGCTTGGCTACACGCCGGACTGGAACAACAAGTCGGGAAGCGGCACGTTTGAGTGCGTGATGACGGAGAAGACGCTGTGATGAAAACCAAAACACCTGCACTGACTTAGTTCATTGCAGGTGTTTTTCTCTGTCCTTACAGGCCGCTCTTTGAGTGTTTTTTAACGAATTCATCCGGCGTATAAACAGGAACAGGTGATTTGGAATAATCATTAATATTACGGGTTACTATACAGTCCACGCCGCTCATCGTCTCGATCGACGCGTACGGAAAGAACTACTTCGAGGAGAAGAAGGTCGAGTACAATAAGAAGAAGAATGAGCAGCAGCCATAAGCAGCCGTACATTCTGTATTCCCGTCAAAACATAAAAATTCACCGCGCGGCCCCTTATGGAGCCGCGCGGTGTTCTTTTTCTGAGGGGTGCTTTGACGGATGAAATGGTCAGGTGCTGTCGTGCTTCATCTCGTCGTCGACGGATCCACCGCATCGCGGAGAGCATCGCCGATGAAGTTCGTGCAGATGACAAGAATGATGATGAGGACGCCGGGGCTCACCCACAGCCAGGGCATGCCGGTGAGGACGGAGATCGACTCCGCACCGTTTAAGAGGTTACCAAGGCTCGCCTGCGGGGGCTGCACGCCCATGCCGAGGAAGGAGAGCGCCGCCTCATCGAGAATGGAGATGGCCATGACGCTCGTCGCGAAGACGAGGATCGGCGCCATCGTATTCGGCAGAATCTCAGAGAAGAGGATGTAATGGCCCGGCATTCCCTCGATTCTGGCCGCCTGCACATAGTCGGCGTCACGGATCTCCATGACAGAGCCGCGGACGAGTCTTGCAACGCCCGGCCAGTCGACGAACCCGAGAATCAGAATGATGTTCCACATTCCGGGAGAAAAGATGACGCTCGCCACCAGAATCAGCAGAATGTATGGGAAAGACATCACCATATCTGTGATTCGCATGATGATCATATCTGCAATCCCGCCAAAATATCCTGCGATCAGCCCCAGCACCGTCCCCAGCGCTGTGGAGAGGAGCGTCGCGAGCGCACCGACAAAGAGCGATACCCGCAGGCCATACAGAAGGCGTGAGAACATATCTCTGCCGATGGTGTCTGTACCTAAAAGATGCTGGAGGGAGGGCGATGCCGCGAACTCGGGATTAATGGCATTGGGATCGTAAGGCGCGATGAGCGGCGCAAAGACGGCGATGATCACCAGGGCGAGCACGATCCAGAGACTGATAAGTCCCGGCTTGTGGTAGCAGAACCGCCTCCAGACGGTGTGGAGATAGGACTCCTCGTCCATCTCCTTTTCGACAGATTTCTTTTTCGTTATTGTTGTCATGCTATCCTCTCTGTACCGCACTTTGTGCGGCACTTTTCAGCAAAATCCGTGGGAAATTTTTGCTGATGGGAAGAGGCAGCCGTGCCGCGATGCGGTCGCAGCTGCTATTATTGGCAGTTCATGCATGGATGGGCAGTGTCGGGTCTTACTCCAGCCGTACGGTCGGATCCGCCAGCGCATACAAAATGTCTGTCACGAGATTGGTCAGAAGAACGACGACCGCCGTCATAAGGCAGACGCCCATGATCACGGGATAGTCGCGCTGCAGCACGGCATTCATGGTCATAAGGCCAAGCCCCGGCCAGGAGAAGACCTGCTCCACGACGATGGATCCGCCAAAGAGCGCAGGAATCTCCATGCCGATGGCGGTGATGATCGGAATCAGGGCATTTCGCAGCGCATGTCTGTAGATGACGAGGCGCCGACCGATCCCCTTGGACTTTGCCGTCCGCAGATAATCCTTGTTCAGAATCTCCAGCATGCTGGAGCGGATGTAGCGGATGTCGCGCCCGGCCATCTCAACGGCCAGCACAATGCAGGGCAGAATCAGATACCGGAACTGCACGCCGCTCCCGTCACTCCCAAGAAGTCGCATGCCCGACGAGGGCAGTATTTTGAGCTTCACCGCAAAAATGAAGATCAGTACGAGGCCCAGGAAAAACTGCGGAATGCTCTGCCCAAGGAACGCCAGTGTGACAATCAGATAATCGGCTTTGGAGTGCTGATGCAGCGCACTGAAAATACCTGCCGACACCGCAATAATCGCAGCCAGCACCAGTGCCGACGTCATGAGGATGAGCGTGGGGCCGAGGTGGCTGAGGATCATCGAGGACACCGGCTGATAGCTCTTGTAGGACGTACCGAGATTCCCGTGCAGTGTCTGGATGAGCCAGCGAACGTACTGCACCGGAACAGGATCGTTGAGACCAAGGTTCGCGCTCTTCTGCGCGAGGGCAGCCTGATTAACCTTGGGGCCTGCGCCGATGATCTCCATAGGGTTTCCGGCGAGGCTCATGATGCCGAAGTCGATGACAGTGATGCCGAAGAGCACAATCAGCGCGATGAGAAGGCGCTTTACGATATATTTTGCCATGTCAGCGGCCCTCCTTTCCTGCAACATCCGTTTCTGCACATGTGGTCTTAATGGGATGAACTGTCTTCTGCGAATTCATTGCGGACAACAGGCCCTCATTACCGGAATTTAGTGGAATACTGTCTTTCGAGGCATCTGAGGCCGGATTATTGTCCGCAGTATTCTCTGTAATGGGATAGAAGCATGCGCACATGTGCCCGGGTCTTCCTTCCAGCGGCTGCAGCGTCGGCTCCTCCTGCCTGCAGCGGTCCGTGGCATACGGACAGCGCGCCGCGAAGCGGCAGCCCCTCGGCAGATCAATTGCGGAGGGGACCTCACCATCCGGCACATGGAAAGCATCCCGCAGGTCCGGGTTGGTGGAGGGAACCGCGCGGATCAGGAGCTGTGCGTAAGGGTGCGCGGGATGATGGAAAACATCGGACGCTTCCCCCGTCTCCACTATTTTTCCAAGATACATGACGGCGATCTCATCGCTGATGTAGTGCACGGCGCCGAGGCCGTGGGCGATAAAGAGATAGGCTACGCCCAGGTCCTTCTGCAGGGAGCGCAGGAGATTCAGGATCTGCGCCTGAATGGAGGCGTCGAGGGCCGAGACCGGCTCATCACAGACGATCACTTCGGGCTTCAGAGCCAGCGCCCTTGCAATTGTGATTCTCTGCCTCTGTCCGCCGGAGAATTCGTGCGGATAGCGCACCTTCGCGCTGTGCGGAAGACCCACAAGATCGAGCAATTCATCCACACGGCGATTCACTGTATCTTTTGTCTCCAGGCCGTGATAGAGCATAGGTGCGGAGAGAATGTCAATGACACGTTTCCTGGGGTTGAGCGACGCATACGGATCCTGGAAAATCATCTGGAGGTTGAGACGCGCCTTCCGGAATTCCTCACCCTTGATCTGCAGGAGGTCTTTTCCCTGATAGAGCACTTCACCTTCCGTGGGTTTCTCAATGCCGACAAGGAGCCGTCCCGTTGTGGACTTGCCGCAGCCGGACTCACCGACAAGACCAAGTGTCTTTCCCCGATGCAGCTGGAAACTAACACCGTCCACCGCGTGCAGGACCTTGCGGTTCTTTGCAAGGAGCGCACTCTGGCGGATGGGAAAATACTTCTTCAGATTCTTTGCTTCCAGAATCACGTCGGAAGCGGAGGACGATGCTGCAGCCTGGGTAAATTTATTTTCAGACATGTGCTGCCTCCTTCTTCTCTTCAGATAATGCAGGCGCGGCAGCAGGACCTTCGACATCTGCAGTATTACCCGGACACACAGTGCCTGCACCGGCTTCTTCTTTTACTTCGTCCGCTCCTTTGGGCAAACCTGCTTCCACACGGCAGCACCGCACGTAGTGGCCGGGCAGAACCTCACGCCACTCCTGGTGCGCATCGCACGCATCAATTTTCAGGGCGCATCTGCCGGCAAAACGACATCCCGTGAGGAACGTGTAGTTCTCCGGAACAGTGCCTGGAATCGGCACGAGTTCGCGGCCGGACTCATCTTCCAGAGAGGGAGTGGCGGCGAGGAGCGCTCTTGTGTAAGGGTGCAAAGGGTTTCGGAAAAGTTCCCGAACCGGCGCCTCCTCCACGAATTGGCCGGCGTACATCACCATGACGCGGTCGGCGTTCTGTGCGACGACACCGATATCGTGGGTGATCAGAATGACGGACATGTGCCGCTTTGCGGCCAGACCCCGGATCAGCTGCATGATCTGCGCCTGGATCGTGACGTCGAGCGCGGTGGTCGGCTCATCCGCAATGAGGAGCTTCGGGCCGCAGGAGAGAGCCATGGCGATCATGATGCGCTGGCGCATACCGCCGGAGAGCTCGGAAGGGTACTTCTTCATCGTCTGCTGCGGATCCGGAATGCCGACCTGGCGGAGATCTTCGAGGATCATCTGCTGCGCCTCTTGGTGTGTTTTCCCAAGGTGCTTGCGGACCTGTTCCTCGATCTGTTTTCCGACCGGAAAGACGGGATCGAGGCTCGCCAGTGCGTCCTGGAAGACCATGGCGATGTCTTTTCCGCGCACTTTATCGAGCTCTTTGTCAGAGAGCTTCAGCAGATCTTTCCCGTCCATCACGGCAGAACCTGCCTCGACGGTGCCGTTGCGGGAGAGAAGGCCCATGATGGCGAGGTTTGTGACACTTTTGCCGCAGCCGGATTCGCCGACGATGCCGAGCGTCTCGCCCTCATCAACATGGAAAGAGATGTCGTCTGTCACAATGCGGTCGCCGAAATCGCTGTGGAATCTGACCCTTAGATTGTTCACCTGCAAGAGAGGCGTCATTTCCAAACTTTCCTTTCTGAAGAAAAAGGGGCACGCGAGTGCGTACCCCTCCTTTGGATTTTCTGTTGGTATCCTGTTCAGCACCCATCTCTGAATACGGGTGCTAAACAGTTATATCACTTTACTGGCTGATTTCCCAGTCCTGAATATTGTCATAAGAGCCGTAGAGCGTAGGCTGTGCGTTCTTCAGGCGGTTCGAGACAACGCCGAGATTGCTCAAGAAGTACAGGGAGAACATCGGCACGTCGGAGATCATCTTGTCGTCGATCTGCTTGTAGTACTTCTTCAGCTCGTCGTCATCCTTTGCTGTCTGCGTGTTCGCAAGGGCAGTATCTACGTCCTTGTCCGTCCAGCCGCCGGTCCAGGAAGTTCCCTCTGTATCGACGAGACCCTTCTCATCGGCATAGAAATCATTCGGTGTGATCGTGTACTGCACAGTGAAAACATCGACATCATCCGTGCCTGCCACACTCATGAGTGTATCAAAGTCGACGGTGTTGATCTTGATGTTGATGCCGACCTGCGCGAGTTCCTGCTGCATCACCTGCGCGGCCTTTGTCAGCGAATCATCCGAGGAAGCTACATAATACTGAAGCGTTGTGGAGGAATCCCAGCCCGCTTCCTGCAGGAGCTTCTTCGCGCCGTCCGGATCGTAGGCGATCGTCTCCTTCGAATCGTCATACAAAGGAGAGGACTTCATGACGAAGCCGTCCGTAACCTCGCCCTTGCCGGAGAGCAGAGAGTTCACCAGCGTGTCGCGGTCGATGGCCATGACAAACGCCTTGCGGACCCTCGCATCCGTGACCTTCTTCGTGTTGAAGAACGTCATCTCGTCTGTGATGGGATCCGTCCAGGAGCTCGTATAGCCGTCCAGTGCCTGTACAGCCTTCAGATCCGTCGTAGGAATTGTTGCGGTTGCAGGCTGAACGAAGTCGATGTCGCCGGACTGCAGATCCGGAAGAATCTCAGAGGGATCGATGATCTTGAAATTCAGCTTCTGGATCTTGGGAGCTCCGAGAAAATACTTGTCGTTCGCATGATAGCTGATGTAATGTGCGCTGTCGTAGTCGTCAAGAATGTAAGGGCCGTCCACAACATCGGGGTGGTTGAACCAGTCATAGGTTGCAAGGTCCTTGGCGGCCACATCCTTCAGCACGTGGGAAGGAAGAATGCAGATCCATACGCAGCAGTTGTTGAGGAAGGTGTTGAGCGACATCGGCGTGTTGGAGATGAACTGCACGGTCTTGTCGTCGACCTTCTTCAGGCCGTCAACGCTCTCTGCACCCTCAGGAGAAGTGCCGCTCTCGATTCCCTTGAACATACTGAAATCGAAATTCGGGTTGGCCACTTCCGGGCTCGTCATGCGCAGAACCGTGAAAATAACGTCGTCCGCGGTAACGGGTTCTCCATCCGACCACACAGCGTTGTCCTTGATTTTGATCGTGAAGGTCAAGTTGTCATCTGTTGTCACGCTGTCTGCGAGCAGATAGTCAAAATTGCCGTCAGGACCTACATCGACGAGCGGAAGGAACATCATGCTCGCTGCGTGGAGATTAATGAACGAGTAGTCCATGTTCAGCGGATTGAGCGTGCCCAGCTGGTTGGTTACGCCAATGTTGACAATAGAATCCCCTGATGCGGCCGTACCGCTCTCGGTGCCGGCTGATGCAGAGCTCTCTGTCGCGCCGGCTGCTGCGCTGGCGCCCGCCGGAGACGCTGAGCTGCCGGACGTCGAAGAGGAAGCTGTCCCGCATGCCGTCAGTGCGATGGCGAGCGCCGTGCTGATGACGCCTGCCGTCCATTTCCGCCACAAATTCTTTTTCATTTCACTCCTCCTGCATTGTTAGCTGCATATATTGTTCAGCACCTCTGGGGTGCTGTTACAAAGTAATGTCATTCTCGGGATGCATGACGTACCCCGGGCCTGTACGGATGAACAGCGCTGCGCACTTCTCATCGCAGTTCTCCAGTGCATACCATGTCTCGCGCCCGGCCTCGAGATCCTCCACCGGAACGAGCATGTTGTATTCCTTTGGCTTATCGTTTACCCGCTGGATGCGGTCATCATTCCACAGCGGCTCCTCCATATACCATGGATCAAAGATGCGGACGTACTCCATTGTATTGTAGGGATCATCTTCCGTGCCGATCTGTATGCCGGTCAGTGTGATGAAGTGGTCCTCCTGCACGCAGCAGCGCGCAACGACCGCTCCGCCCATATTCAGGCACTTGCGGATCAGAGAGTTCTCCTTCATATTGACCTTGTCCCCTTCAATATAATATGTGCGGATATTGTAGTGAATATCCTGTGCATAAATATTGAGCCACTGCGCATAATACCGCAGTGCTGCATTCGTGGTACCGCCGCGCGCAAAGACACATTCTCCGTTAGAGCGGTCGAGCATACAGCTGAAAGCCTTGTGCACGAATTCCGGGGGAATCTGCTCCCTGTCATAGAGAAAGCGGATGGCGTTGAGCACCGCCGTGGGTCCGCAGTCGTAATTTGTCGTCTGATATAAAAGAGGTAACTTCATTGCTGCTGTTTCGTATCTTTGTCGATATCTTCTCTCTGCATGAATAAGGCGATTCAGAGAGAAGAGTTCATACCTTATCAAGTCCGGCCTGCCTGCTGCTGATCCGTCAGAGACCTCTTTACGAGAGCATCAGCCCCCTGACAATCTCTGCCATCAGCGCAAGTTCCTTAACATTTGTTGTCTCGTGTGTAGTATGCGCGCCGTACATGGGATTTGCAATGCAAATTCCATCTTTTCCGAGGCGCCGCACGACATTGATGTCACTTCCGCCGAAATTTACTCTGCTGCTGCCGGATACGCCAAGATCATGCAGAACCTTCTGATACCGCAGGAGTGCCGGATCATTTTTTTCAATCCTGTACGCGGTGAGATGCACAATCTTCTTTTCCTGGACCGATGCACCAATCTTCTCCGCCTCTTTTTTGAAAATATCGACCACTCTCTGGTACAGTGCCAATGCATCCTCATGGACAAGGCTTCTGATCTCGCCGGAAAGGACAGCTCGTTCCGGCACGATGTTCGTTGCGGTGCCGGCTTCCACCCGCCCGATATTCAGCGTTGTATGGTCATCGGCCCTGCCAAGAGGGAGCTGCGCCGCAGCGCGCGCTGCAGCAAGCAGTGCATTGATGCCCTTTTCCGGTTCAAAGCCCGCATGCGCAGCGCGGCCGTGCACCTCGATGGTGAAGGAGAGGAGCGTGGGCTCAGTCTGCGAGTAGGAGCCCATTTTGTCGGAGCAGTCAAAAGCAAATGCTTCCTTCGCCTGGCTTTTCGAGAAATCAAAGGCAGTTGCTCCCTTTGTATAGGCCTCCTCGGCTGTTGTGAACAGCAGCTCAAGCGGGCGGTGGGGCAGACCATTCTCCTGGATGGAGGTAAGTGCTTCTAATATAGAAGAAACTGCCGTAAGATCATCTGCGCCCAGGACTGTTGTTCCGTCGCTTGTGATCGTTCCGTCTTCATGGATGATGGCTTTCTTTCCTTTGCCCGGAGCGACGGTGTCCATGTGCGCCATAAAAAGAAGCGGTTCTTTATCTTTCTGGCTGCCTGTGCCCGGAATCTTCGCGAAGAGGTTCCCGGCATTGCTGCCTGTCTCTGCTGCACTGTCGTCCATGACGGCAGTGATCCCCAACTCCTTCAAGGCAGCTGTTACAGCTTCAGCCATCTCTTTTTCATGAAAAGATTCAGAATCAATGGATACCAGCTGGCAGAAGAGGGCGGTCAGGCGCTTCTCGTTAATACTGTTATGATTTGTTGGCATCGAACGCCTCCAATTCCTATCAATACAATATGATTACTTTTTGAATGATTATAGATTCAATGTACCATCATGTCAATTCAATCGTTAGAGAAATCCGTTGCATTTTCATTCTGCCCGACGTACAATCGCCCTTATAATTATACATTTTCTGGTAAACGCAAGGCGCGGAGCATCCTCTGCCCGCGCCTTGCTTGCCCTCTAAATACTATCTATTAAGGAAGGAATAGGTGCTGTCTAATGAAGGAACTGACAATCGAGGCTTTTGAGAGAGCCTGCTCCATTGTAAAAGAAGTGACGCTGCCCACGGATCTCATCGAATCCGACTATTTCAGTGAGGCTTCCGGCGCCAAGGTATACCTGAAACCCGAGAATATGCAGCGCACTGGCGCCTATAAGGTAAGAGGTGCATACTACAAGATCAGCACGCTTTCTGACGACGAGAGGGCAAAGGGGCTGATCACAGCATCCGCAGGCAACCACGCACAGGGCGTGGCGTATGCCGCTAAGCGCTATGGATGCAAGGCCGTCATTGTGATGCCCACGACGACACCTCTCATTAAGGTGAACAGGACAAAAGCGCTCGGCGCCGAAGTGATTCTGCACGGAGATGTATATGACGAGGCCTGTGCACATGCACTTGAGCTTGCAAAGGAACACGGCTACACGTTCATCCATCCTTTCGATGATCCAGCCGTAGCGACAGGCCAGGGCACCATTGCCATGGAGATCTATAAGGAGTTGCCGCTGGTGGACATCATCCTTGTGCCTGTTGGCGGAGGCGGACTGGCAACCGGCGTGTCGACGCTGGCGAAGCTCCTAAACCCCAGAATCCGTGTCATCGGCGTGGAGCCGGAGGGCGCTGCCTGCCTGACTGCATCCCTGAAAGCCGGCAAGGTCACAACTCTTTCGACGGTCAACACGATTGCAGACGGCACGGCTGTAAAGACGCCCGGTTCTATTGTTTTCCCGTATCTGCAGAAGAATCTGGACGGCGTTGTCACCGTTCCGGATGAGGAGCTGGTGGAGTGCTTCCTGGATATGGTCGAGAACCATAAGATGATCGTGGAGAACTCCGGACTTCTCTCTGTGGCTGCCCTTCGGCACATCGACTGCAAGGGAAAGAAGGTGGCCTGCGTTCTTTCGGGCGGCAACATGGATGTCATCACCATGAGTTCTGTTGTGCAGCAGGGCCTGATCATGCGCGACCGCATCTTTACTGTCTCTGTTCAGCTGCCTGACAAGCCGGGTGAGCTGTGCAAGGTGGCCGGTGTCATCGCGAAGGCCAACGGCAATGTGATCAAGCTCGAGCACAACCAGTTCGTCACGATCAACAGGAGTGCTGCCGTGGAGCTGACCATCACAATGGAGGCATTTGGCAGCGAACACAAGCATCAGATTCTCTCCGCACTGACCGAGGCAGGATATGCGCCGAAGCTCAGGCACGCAAGGATCTGAGCGGAGCTGTGAGGTCAGAGAAAAACCACTCGGACTAAAGCTCAGGCACGCAAAGATCTGAGAGAACTGCCAAAGAGTCCCTGCAGTCCTCCGTAATGTTTGATCATCGGAAAGTTGAAAAATCACTCCGATAAGCCTCTCTCCCGTGGTTCTGTTTTCTCTGTGAATATCGGGTGAGCACATACAGCTATAATAGATATTAAGAAGAAATCCCTTCCAGTTGGCAGCAGATTGCACCAGCGAGAAGGGATTTTTGTGATCATTTTGCAGTTGTTCAACTCCATTTGTTACCGACCGAAGAATGGCGGCGCATTATGGAACATTCGGGATTGGGCATGGAACAGAAAAGTCCTTTTTATGATTACGGATTGACAGAACTGATAAGAAGAATATAATGATGTGCATGACATGTGTCAAGACATATGTCATGCACATTTCGCTGTAGTCGGATTTCTCTGGCTGAATACCGCAAATGGGAGGAGATATGGATAATTTCAAGGCTTTTCTAAAGAGGAAGGACATCGAGATCTCAGTGCAGAGATATCTGATCGATGCACTGGGTGCCATGGCACAGGGACTGTTCTGTTCCCTGCTCATCGGCACCATCATCAGCACATTCGGCACACAGTTTCACGTGCCGTTCCTGACGGCGACAGTCGCAACTGTTGCCGGAACGGACTATACGATCGGCGGTCTGGCAAGTGCAATGAGCGGCCCGGCGATGGCAGTTGCCATCGGGTACGCACTGCACTGCCCGCCGCTGGTCCTCTTTTCACTGATCACAGTGGGATTTGCGTCCAATGCCCTTGGCGGCGCCGGCGGCCCCCTCGCCGTACTCTTCGTCGCGATTTTTGCCGCAGAAATCGGCAAAGCGGTTTCTAAAGAAACGAAGATTGACATTCTTGTGACGCCGCTTGTCACAATCGGTGTAGGCGTCGGGCTTTCTGCGTGGTGGGCACCGGCCCTCGGCAAGGCAGCCATGGCTGTCGGCAGCGTCATCATGTGGGCAACGGATCTTCAGCCGTTCCTGATGGGCATTTTGGTGTCGGTCCTCGTCGGCATTGCGCTGACACTCCCGATTTCTTCCGCGGCGATCTGCGCGGCACTAGGACTCACCGGTCTTGCCGGTGGCGCGGCGGTGGCAGGCTGCAGTGCACAGATGGTGGGATTTGCTGTCATGAGTTTCTCTGTGAACGGCTGGGGCGGCCTGGTCTCTCAGGGAATTGGTACATCCATGCTGCAGATGGGCAACATCGTAAAGAATCCGAAAATATGGATTGCCCCGATTCTGACCTCTGCCATTACAGGACCTCTTGCTACCTGCCTGTTTCATCTGAAAATGGACGGTGCAGCGGTGTCCTCAGGCATGGGCACCTGCGGATTCGTCGGGCAGATTGGAGTGTATACCGGATGGCTGAAGGATATTGAGGCAGGGACAAAGACTGCAGTGACCGGATGGGACTGGTGCGGTCTGATCCTGATTTCGTTTGTTCTGCCTGCAGTGCTGACACCGATTTTCCATCAGATCGGCAAGAAGCTCGGCTGGGTGAAGGATGAAGATCTGAAACTGAACTGACGAACAAATACAGATATAGGAATTATAGATAAGACAGAAGAAAATGGACAGCCGCGCGGGCAGGTACAGAACGATCGGCGTTGCCCGCTGTGGCACAACTAATGTGCAGGGATTTGGATTGTACTGAAAATGAGAACAGTCTCAGCGAAAGCTGAGGCTGTTCTTGCGTTATAGAGGAAGTAAGTGTGGCTAAACAATTACGTTAATCAATAACAAATTGTGAAGAATTTGTGAAAAGACTTGCATATATGTTCTATATGTTATATAACAATAATCGATGAGAGGGAAAGAAAAGAGATAAATAAGAAAAATCGATTATTGCGCAGGAGCCAAACCGCCGGGAGGCGGCAGGAGTTTCTACCTAATTAAAAGGAGGAATGACTTATGTTAATGCCTATGGTTTGGACGAATGGCTTTGATGAGATGATGGATCCGTTTGATGATTTCTTTGATCCGTTTGATGACATTGTTGATCTGGTTGAGGAGCCCACGAAGGACGAGGTCGAGAGCGCAAAGAGCATTGACCGCCACGACAGGAAGCTCGCAAAGAGATACAACAGAGCGCTTCGCAATGAGTGGAACCAGATGAACAAGATGATGAGCCAGAACATGATGAAGACAGATGTCGTCGACAACGGCGATCACTTCACGCTGACGGCTGATCTTCCCGGATTTGATAAGAAGGACATCAATATCGGTTTGAAGAACGGCGTTCTTTCCATCTCTGCATCGCACAGCGAGAATAAGGATGAGAAGGACGAGAAGACTGGAAAATACCTGCGCCGCGAGCGCAGCAGCTCTTCTTATCAGAGAGCTTTCAATGTCGGCAAAGAGATTAAGCCGGAAGAGATCAATGCGAAGTATGAGAACGGTGTTCTCACGCTGACTGTTCCGAACAAGAGCAAAGAGCTCGAGAAGAAGGAAGAAGTTAAGCAGATCGAAGTGCATTGATCTGCATGATTGATCAGCATTTTCTCTGCGGCGCGCCGGTTCACTGCGTGAACGGCCTGCCGCAGTAAAAGATAGAGAATGGATTTTCTAACTGTAGATTGTTTTACAGTTAAGCGAAATCGGGATTACTGGGGAGTATTCCGATTGATGCTATAGTATATTGTCCTTGCCTGTTACATGAGTTCGCCGGGAGATATGACACTGAGTGGCATATCTCCCGGCGCTTTTTATTTTGAAGAATAAAGAGTGGAATACCAGGATTGTTTCCACAGAGAAGGGCGAATACGCGGAGGAAATTCTGCAGGAATTCCGCGAATTGTGGACATCGGAGCGCACGCAGCCGTATGACGCCTTTATCACGGAGTACCGCAGGGCCTATGAGGTCTCAAGGAAGCAAAGGGAGACGGCGAGAAAGACGGCGCAGGAGGAGGGCGTTTTCAGTTATGAGAGTTATACGCTGAAGCCCAATTCCATGCAGACGGCTTTTATCGACAGTCTCGAGCAGATCCGGAAGGCCGGAAAGGATCGGGCGCTGCTCATCTCGGCGACGGGGACGGGCAAGACGTTTGCGTCCGCCTTTGCGATGCGGGAGGAACAGCAGAAGAAGGTGCTGTTCATCGTCCATCGCGAGCAGATTGCACGGCAGGCGATGGCGAGTTATCAAAGGGTATTCGGCAGCACGAGGACGTACGGACTGCTCTCCGGAAATGCGCGGCAGGTGCATGCAGACTATCTTTTCAGCACGATGCAGATGATGGCAAAGGATGAGGTGCTGCATCAGTTCGCGCCGGATCAGTTTCAGACCATTATCGTAGATGAGGTGCATAAGGCCGGGTCGTCGAGTTATCAAAAGATCATGCATTATTTTCAGCCGCAGTTCTGGCTGGGCATGACGGCGACGCCGGAGCGGACGGATGGCTTCGACATCTACGGACTGTTAGACCACAACATCGCTTATGAGATAAGGCTGCAGCAGGCGATGGAGGAAAATCTGCTGTGTCCGTTCCATTATTTTGGGATCACAGACCTGCAGGTCGGGAAGGGAGCGGAAGCCTCCGACGGTTCCCTCCCCCTGCGCGAGTTTAACCGTCTGACCAGCGATACGCGCGTGGATTACATTGTTGAGAAGGCGCAATATTACGGCCACAGCGGCGACCGTGTGAAGGGGCTGATGTTCGTCAGCAGAAGGGAGATCGGCGAGGAGCTCTCACGGAAATTTAATGAGAGGGGGCTGCGCACTGTTTTTCTCTCCGGGGACACGCCGCAGGAGAAGAGAGACTATGAGATGGAGTGCCTTGCAACGGATGATTCGCAGCACGAGCAGCTCGATTATATCCTGACGGTCGATATTTTCAATGAAGGTGTGGATCTGCCTGCGGTGAATCAGGTGATCCTTCTTCGTCCGACGCAGAGTCCCATCATTTTCGTGCAGCAGATCGGGCGGGGCCTTCGCAAGGCTGAAAATAAGGAGTTCGTCGTCATCCTCGATTTCATCGGCAACTATGCGACGAATTATATGATTCCGATCGCGCTCTCCGGAGATCGTTCCTACAACAAGGACAATATGCGGCGTTATGTGGCGGACGGCGCGCGGATTATTCCCGGCAGCTCGTCGATTCACTTCGATGTGATTGCAAGGAAGAGGATTTATGCCGCCATCGACAGTGCAAATGTGAATGACCTGCAGCTCATTCGGGAGAATTACAGACAGCTCAAGCATAAGCTCGGGCGGATTCCTGCTCTGCAGGATTTTGACCGGTACGGGGAGATGGATGTGCTGCATATTTTCCAGAAGTGCGGGTCGTACTATAGTTTTCTGGCCAAATATGACAAGGACTATAAGGTAAGGCTCACGGACCGCGAGGCGAAGGTGATCGAGTTCGTCTCAAACAAGTTCGCAGATGGGAAGCGGAAGGAGGAACTGCTCCTTTTGAAGGAGATGTTGCGCACGCATAAGGGCGTGCTGCGGGCGTGGGATTTGACTGCAGCAGATACGGACTTGTCTGCTCAACTTCGTCAGAATATCATCAACATCATGACAAATGAGTTCCCGGCCGGCACGGGGAAGAAGACCTATGCGGACTGCGTTTTGCTGCAGAAAAATGCCGACGGGGATTACGATGTGACGGATTCGTTCAGGAGGATGCTGGCGAATCCGGATTTCAGGGAGATTCTGGATGAGCTGGTCGATTTCGGCCTCTCGCGCTATGAAAGGGACTACAGTAAGCCGTACCGCGGGACGGATCTTGTGCTGTACCGCAAGTACACTTATGAGGATGTCTGCAGACTCCTGAATTGGGAGCACAATGAGGTGCCACTCAATATCGGCGGTTATAAGTTTGATGCGAAGACGAAGACATTTCCGGTTTTCGTGAATTATGTAAAGGACGATTCGGTTGTGGCATCGCAGAGGTACGAGGACCAGTTCACGGCGCCGGACCGGCTGACGGCGATTTCGAAGTCGGGGAGATCGATCGACTCAGAGGATGTGCAGAATTTCCTGCATTGCGAGGAGCGCGGCATCGCTGTGCATCTGTTCGTGCGCAAGAACAAGGACGACAAGATTTCGAAGGAGTTCTATTACCTCGGCAGAATGTTCCCCGACCGCGAACAGAGGCCCGAGGAGTTCGTCCTTCCCGGCACACAGAAGACCGCCGTGCGCATGTATTGGAAGCTGGACGTGCCGGTGCGGGAGGATTTGTACGAGTATATTACTGAAGAGGGACAGTAGAGACGTGCATAGTTCGACGGGGAATTTTTAACAGAAGAATTCGGCTGGTTTGTGTCCTTGCTTGCGCTGTTAGGGTCACGGTTCAGTCGACCTTGTTTTGCAAGGACAGCCCGGCTGTTTTTCTTTTGGTTGGTAAGAGAGTGGTATTCGAAGCTGACGCCTGAAGCCATTCTGTGCACGACGTCGTAGGGGGCATTTGTTTTCCATTCGCCGTCGATGGAGCGGTAGCCGGGCTCCGGATTTTCGCCGAAGAGATAGCAGAATACGCCGACAACGCGTTCATCCACTGTGCAGACGTAGCTGCGGCCGGCCTGGATGTCCTTTCGGATGAGATCCTCCGGAGGCCAGTTCGTCGCACCCCACTGTCTGGGATTGCCGTGCTCGGCCCTGAACTGCCTTGCGCGGGCGTAGATCTGCATGATGCGGGAAAGATCGGTTGGTGATGTGTGTCTGATTCCTTTATCCATGTTTGTTGATATCCTATTTCCGTCCCGTCAGCAGCAGGCAGATCAGCACGCCGGCGACAATGCAGGCGGCGCCGGCAAGGAACGAGAGCCCGATGACTTCGTGAAAGAAGATGACGCCCATGACGGCCGAGGTGAGCGGCTGCACGGGATAGAGCGCGGAGCAGTTGGAGGCCGGAAGGGTCGCCAGTCCCTGATTCCAGAAAATGTGAGCGACGCCCGTACATACGATGCCGATGTAGAGGATGCCGGCAATCGCAGGAAAGCCCAACGGAATGGCGGTGTGAGTTGCAAAATGTTCAATGAGGAACGCCGCGAAGTTGCACACTGCGGCGAGGCCCGCGGCTGCGCGCGTCACTGCGTATGTGTCATACGTAGAGAGCCCCTCTCGCGTGAAAACAGAGACGAGCGCCCAGGAGAGAACTGACAGGAGCGAAAGGATGACGCCGGGAAGGTTGATCTCTCCGCCTGTGCCGACGATCAGGTAAACGCCGAAGACGGCCAGCAGAATGCCGACGACCTTGTTACGCGTGAGCTTCTCGCCGAGGACCGGTACGGCGCACAGCGAAATCGCTACAGGATTCAGGGCATTGATGAGAGAGGCCATGGTGGAGCCTGCGTACTTGGTTCCCAGGAGCTGCAGCCCCACGGAGAAAAAATACCTGCAGAACCCAAGAATGAAAACATAGCGGCGGCCGGTACTGTCCAGCTGAAGCTTTTTTATTGCTGTGGCATATTCTCTGTCGGCGTGCTATAGTTATACGTGATTTTACAATATGAACAGCGGGGAGCCGGATACATCCGGCTGAGAGGGAAGGTTACAACTTCCGACCCATTGACCTGATTTGGATCATGCCAACGTAGGGATAGTCTGTGGTGAATTTTTGAGGCGAACTGTCAGCGTTGACAGTTCGCCTCTTCTGCGTGTACTACGAGCGGTGCGTATCGTGAAAAACAACGGGCATTCCGGAGCTTGCTCCAGGAATGAACGGTGTTTTTCACGATACATAGCGCGAGCGCGCGACATGAGCGCAGGCGCGGAGCGCCGGAGCGAATGCGCACCGCTCGGAGGCGGCGCAAAGGCATGTACGACAGCGCGGCATGATCCTTCAGATCTTCGACGTCCACGCTCCCCGCCTCTAAAAGGAGGCTTTCTTATGAACGCAAGTATCGCACTGCAGGTTCTGCCCATGGTCACTGACCGCGAGGAGATCAGAAGAATTGTTGATGAGGTGATCGCCTACATCGATTCCACCGGCGTCAATTACGTCGTAGGCGCTTTCGAGACATCCATGGAGGGAGATCTCGATCAGCTGATGGACATCGTAAAGGAGTGCACGAAGATTGCTGCCCGCGCAGGCGCGGAGAACGTCAACAGCTATGTGAAGATCAATTTTGAGCCGACCGGCGCATGGACGATCAAAGATAAGACCGGAAAATACGACAAGGCCCGCGTCGAGCGAGAGAAGAAACTGGAGGAGCAACAATGATGACGGCAGAAAAAGCGCAGGCGCACGCGTTATTTTCAGTGAAGAAAATGGTCTTTACGGCGTGCCTTGCGGGGCTTGCGTTCGTGCTCAACACGTTCGTCTTCTTTCCGCACATGGCGCCGTTTCAGCACATGTGCAACCTGATCGGCGATGTTTTCATCGGGCCGTGGTACAACATGCTGGCGGCGATCATCACGGGGCTGCTGCGCATGACACTGACAGGGTGCGATGTGCAGGCGCTCGTCGGTGCTTTCATCGGGGCGTGGCTTGGCGGGGAGATGTACCGTCACACGCAGAAACTCTGGGCGGCCTGGATCGGTGAGGTGATCGGCACCGGCGTCATCAGCGCGATGGCGGCGTATCCGCTCATTCGGATTTTCTATGGTTTTCCGAAGTTCAACGCGTTCTACCTCATCCCGTTCTATACGCCGGCGGCAGTTGTCGGCGCATCGATAGGCGTCTGTGTCATCACGCTTCTGAAGAAGGGGAAGGTCCTCAACAGACTGATCCAGCAGCTGAATTCGTAAAGGAATGGATATGAATTATGGAACGACACTCGCACTGGTGCAGGAGAAGAAGCCGCACGTTCAGTGCATCACGAATTTTGTCACTGTAAATGACTGCGCCAACATCATTCTGGCCTGCGGCGGATCGCCGGCCATGACGATGGACATCCGCGAAGTGCGGGAAGGTGTGGAGGGCATGCAGGCGCTTGTCCTGAATATGGGCGCCATCGAATCTGTCGGCGCCATGATTGTCGCCGGTGAGCATGCTAATGAACTGGGAATTCCGGTATGCCTTGATCCCGTGGCGTGCGGCAGCACGGCGCTTCGGCGGGATGTCTCGGCACAGCTCCTTCGTCACATCCATTTCACTGCGATCCGGGGAAATGCCTCTGAGATCCGCTTCCTGATGACCGGTGAGAAGAGTGGCGCGGGCGTGGATGTGAGCGCCGCGGATACGATTACGGATGCCAACCGCGCTGCGTTTGCGCGCGAGGCGGCTGCGCTGGCCGTGCGATTAAAGACGGTCATAATTGTCTCCGGCGAGAAGGATATCGTGACGGACGGGCAGAAGATTTTCCTGATCGCCAATGGCTGCGCGACGATGTCGCGAATCACGGGGAGCGGCTGTATGTGCACGTCCATGCTGGGCGCCTTTACAGGGGCGGACCGCACAGATCCGCTGCGCGCCTGTATTTCCAACATGGCAGTGATGGGCATCGCAGGTGACATCGCGGAGGAGAAGCGCCTGCTGAAGGGGACAGGAAATGCGACGTTTCGGACGGACCTCATCGACGCTGTTTTCAATATGACGCCGGAGATGGTGGATGCACGCATCAAGGTTGAGGAGATGCCTGTAAGGTTATGAAGCAATTCGCAATATTCGACATGGACGGCACACTCATCGATTCGATGCCGTACTGGGACCGGCTCGCGACGGAGTATCTGGGAGGGCGCGGCATTCATCCGACTAAGGAGCAGTTGGCGCCAATTGAGACGATGACTCTTCTGCAGAGCTCCGCCCTGTTCAAGGAATGGTTTGGCTTTCCGGAGAGCGCGGAAGAAATCGCCGCACAGATGAATGGTCTGATCGAGCAACACTACCGCGAGGATATTCCGCTAAAGGAGGGCGCACTGCCGCTTCTGCAGTTCCTGCAGGCGCACGGGGTCCGGATGATAGTCGCTACTGCCACGGATGAGACACTCGCAAGAGCGTGCCTTGGAAGGCTCGGTGCACTGCCTTTTTTTGAAAATTTATTCAGCACGGAGACAATCGGCATCAGTAAGGAGAAACCGGATATCTATCTGCTGTGTCTGGAGGCATTTAACACTTCCATACAGCCAAAAGACATCGCCGTCATCGAAGATGCGCCGTTTTCACTGCACACAGCGCATGCGGCGGGCTTCTATACGATTGGAATGGCCGAGCCGGTCTATGCAGACCGCTGGCAGGAGATCTGCGCATTGACAGATGAAGCGTATCGATCTTTCACTGAAATGAGAGAGAAGCTTCAGAGGAGGTTTTCATAATGAACTGCACAAAAGAGAGCTTGCTGACCTATGCGATCACAGACCGCAGATGGCTTCATGGAAAGACGCTGTATTCGCAGGTGGAGGAGGCACTGAAGGGCGGTGCAACCTTCATGCAGCTGCGCGAGAAGGATCTGGACGAGGCACATTTTCATGAGGAGGCGGTGGAGCTGAAGAAGCTCTGTCACCAGTGGAATGTTCCTTTTGTTCTGGATGACAATGTGGAGCTGGCCAAGGAGATCGATGCGGACGGCGTGCATGTCGGACAGAGTGACATGGAGGCCGGAGATGTACGGAGCATGCTGGGACCGGACAAGATCATCGGCGTTTCGGCTTCCACAGTGGAGGAGGCGCTGAAGGCGCAGGCGCACGGCGCGGATTACCTCGGCGTCGGCGCAGTTTTCCCGACAGGCACCAAGGACGATGCCACTCTTGTCTCCAGGGATACCTTGAAGGCGATCTGCGAGGCGGTTGACATTCCTGTCATTGCGATCGGCGGCGTCACAAAGGACAATGTGGGCGAACTGAAGGGCACCGGGATCGTCGGCGTTGCGGTGATCAGTGCGATCTTCGCGCAGGCAGATGTTTTCAAAGCGACGAAGGAGCTGAAGGCGGCAACAGAGAAGATGCTGGGTTAGCTTCTTCTTGAGAATGCGAAAGGCTGATGTCCTGCAAGAACGTCTTTGGAAGAGAACGGATCTTTGTCCGAAGATTAGTGTCAGGGAATAAGATAAATGGGGGATGTTTCTGTTGACAACAGAGACATCCTTTTTTGCGCGTCGGTTCACTCTGTCGGTGAATCATTCCCTGTAACAAAAGATGGTGCGGATCAATAGATGCAATGGTAGAATCGGACTAAGGAGATGCAGAAAATGGACATTAAGAATGTAGTCTGCGCGGTCATCTTAGATCATGGAAAGATCTTTGCCACGCAGCGCGGATATGGCGAATTCAAGGACGGATGGGAGTTCCCGGGCGGCAAGGTGGAGCCCGGCGAGACGCCCGAACACGCGATTGTCAGGGAGATCCGCGAGGAGCTCAATACGACGGTAGAGGTCGTTCGGCTCCTCGATACGATTGAGGAGGACTACCCGAAGTTCCACATCGTGCTGCGGTGTTACCTCTGCCGCGTGAAGGAGGGGCGTCTAGAGCTTCTCGAGCATGAGGCGGCGAGATGGCTGGACGCCGAACATCTCTACGATGTGGAGTGGCTCCCGGCGGATCTGGATCTTGTCAGGGAAAAGGTCGAGGATCTGATGGATGCGGACAGTGAGGGGAACTTAACAGCTGCCGGCAGCGCAGATGACCTGACGAATTTCGACAGGGAAGATAACCGAATGGATTCAGGCCGCAGAGATGCCCGAACGGGAATCAGCGCGAAAGAGAAGGTAAACCGCAAGGAGGATACACATATGAAGGTTCTGATGATTAACGGCAGCAGGAGAGAGCGCGGCTGCACATACACGGCGCTCTCGATTGTGGCAGAGGCACTGCGCGAAGAAGGGATCGATTCCGAGATCGTCTTCGTCGGCAAGGCGGCGATGGATGGGGCAAACGCCCTCAGCGCGTGCATCAAAGATCTGAAAATAAAAGCGGCCGGTGCGGACGGCTTTGTTTTCGGTGCACCGGTGTATTATGCATCTCCTTCCGGAGAGAGTCAGATGGTTCTGGACCGTCTCTTTGGTGCAGCCGTGGCAGAGCTGCGCTGCAAGCCCGCAGCGGTTGTGACTTCCGCAAGAAGAGCGGGCACAACGTCTTCTCTCGATGTGCTGGCCAAGTACCCGACCATCAATGAGATGCCGCTCGTTTCTTCGTCTTACTGGCCGATGGTGCACGGCTCCACGCCTGCAGATGTCCTGAAGGACGAAGAAGGCGTCGGGATCATGAAGCAGCTCGGCAGGAACATGGCCTGGCTCCTCAAGTGCATTGATGCCGGGAAGAAGGCCGGTATTATGCAGCCGGCAGCGGTGGAGTACAATGCGACGAACTTTATAAGGTGATAAAACATCTCTGCCGGTTAAGCAATCCGGCAGAGATGTTTTTTTTCAGTGAGCACTGCATTCCTCCTTCAAGAGAGGACATGAAATTTTCAATGAAGCGGCTACCTGATTCACCAAGATCGGGGTAGCCGTTTTCATTTGCGCATAATGCAAACTTTCGATTAAGGTGTAGTTGTACTGTAAGGCTTATTCGAGTCTTTCCAGCCCATAATCCTCAAGCAGTATGTCTGTATCGATGACGGAGAGGTGCTGCCGGATGGCATAGCGGATGACCGCGTCGCGGCGACTCTTTGCGTAGAAGGGAGCAGACTTGCCGGCCTCCAGCGCACGGCGTGTCTGTGTCTCATCGAGGCTCGCCGCAATGCAGAGGCGGATGATCTTATCCCGGCCGGGAGCCTTGGTTCCATTCAGGATGTGATAGCAATAGGTGCGTTCGATTCCGCTCTTCCGGCACAGATCCGCTTCTGACTGATCTTTTACCTGTTTCAGAGAATGAAAATAATCGATGAAGGACGCAAACGACTTCGCATGGTCCAATTGTCCAAGAAACCGATCGAGGGATTCCTGATCGTCGACATTTACGATCTCATTTTCGAGGGTGCGGGTTGTCAATTCTTTCTTATCTGTCATATCATTTTCTCATGAGTGACCTGAAAACGCAGTGTGAAAAAAGTTTCTACAGGGAATTATATCATCCGGATGGGGGCAAATACGCCCTTGTGCAGGATACCGTTTCCGGGCGGATTTATATGCGCAAGACGCTCGCTGTTTTCAATACGAGGGTCTTTGCGTATCTGCAGCAGCATCCAGATCCGCATATTCCGCGCGTGCATGCCTTCTGGGAGGAGGACGGAGAGCTGACAGTCATTGAGGAGTTGATCTCCGGTTTCACGCTCGACTACCTGCTGGCAAATGAGCTGCTGGATAAAGCGGCCAAAGGAGACGTCGTCCGGCAGATCTGCGAGGGTCTTGCCTTTTTGCACGGTGCCAATCCGCCGATCATTCACCGCGATCTGAAAACAGCGAACGTCATGCTGACCGACGACGGCACCGTGAAAATCATCGACTACGATGCGGCGAAGGTCTACGATGCGTCCGAGGAAAAGGATACAGTTCTGATCGGTACGAAGGGGAGCGCCGCGCCTGAGCAGTACGGCTTTGGAAAATGTGACGTCCGCACGGATATTTACGGCGTTGGGATCATGATCCGCGATATGTTCCCGGAGGATGAGGCAATGCAGCGCATCGCGGAGAAGGCGACGCAGCTGGATCCGAAGAACCGGTACCAGAGCGTGCAGGATCTGGCGAGGGAGCTGCCGGAGTGGTGCTTTGGAAAATATGCCGGCGGGTCAGGAGCGATATCTAAGCGCAGAGGCGGTGTGTTCGGCGGAGAGCATTCTCACTCCTTGTCAGGTAAAGACTTCATCACAACAGACAGTCTTCCTATAGAGGAGATATCGCTGCCAGTGGGCACCAAATTGCACAAATTCTGGCCGATTCCGGGCTTTCGTTCAGGAAAGCCCTGGAAGATGCTCGCCGCCATATTGGGGTATTTTTTCCTTTCCGGCATTGCGCTGAGCCTGAATGTAACCGAACCTGTTGCCGATACTGTTAAGAATGCTGATTTGTGGCTGAACAGGATCTGTTTTCTGGGAGCGGAGTTGTCTCTGGTGGATCTCTTCACGGACTGGAGCGGGATCTGGCACCGGATGCCGCTGATGACAGGGGGCGGAAAATGGGTGAAGTGCCTGGGGTATTTTCTCTGCTTAACAGAGATTGTCTGCGGATGGACATTTGTGTGCGTGCTGATCGAGCGCACGGTATTGATGGCAATTCATTGAAGCGCAGATCTTCATACGAAACAATCATCAGCGTGGTTTTATTTCATGTCAGGTGCATTGAAACAACAATCTTCAAGTGCGGCAGTGACTGTACTGTGTCCCGCAGGGACACCAATAGAATGCATTTTTTGTATAAGCTTGCCATATATGTAAAGTACTTTTTGAAGGAAGAACAGGGGTGATTCTTTCAGAAGGTATTGTCAACATCTGCGGTAACACTAGAGTTTTGGAGGGAGGTATTGGTTATGGCAAGCGATAGTAATTCTGGTGAGGGCAAGACAAAAATCTGCAAATACTGCAAGTCGGAGATTCCTGCAGATGCGAAGATCTGTCCGAACTGCCGGAAGAAGCAGGGCGGCGGCTGGCTGAAGTGGGTGATTATTGCAGTAGTTGTATTGGCAATTATCTGCGCAGCATCCGGCGGCAGTGATGAGCCGAAAAAGGTGCAGACGGCGGACACAGGCAATACTTCTACAGAAACTGCGAAAACTTCTGAAACAGATGACAAAGCAAAGGCAACTGAGACAGATCAGTCGGCAGACTCCACCGAAAAGACCAAGGCAGATGATTCGGCAAAGGAAGGTGCAAAAAAGGAATCTACGACATTTGGCATTGGAGATACAGCAGACTTCGACGGCGTGCAGGTGAAGCTTTCTTCTGCTATTTTGTCCAACGGCGACGGGCAGTTCATGAAGCCTGATGACGGCAGGTATTTTCTGGGCTTAATCTTTGATATCGACAATCAGTCTTCAGATGATATCGCAGTGAGCTCAATGGTATCTTTTGAGGCTTATTGCGATGATTATTCTCTGACGCAGGATCTTGTAGGATATCAGGTGCCCGAATGGGATGGGATCAGTCAGCTCGATGGCGATGTGGCTGCGGGTAAGAAGATGAATGGAGTGATCTGCTTCCAGGTGCCAAAGGATTTCAAGACTTTTGAGATCAGCTATGCGCCGAGTTTCTGGAACAATAAGAAAGTGACATTTACTATGACAAAGGATGATGTCGATTCTTCCGCTGTGGAATAAATCAGTTGGATTATTGACAGAATATGCTATGACATAGGTATCTAGAAGTCGGCAGGATGGGGCGTATCCATCTGATCCGGCGAATTATTTGCTAAATGAAGCGGCTGCCCTAATCCACCAAGATCCGGGTAGCCGTTTTCATTTGCCTATTAATAAATCCGCTTCATAGAGTACAATAGAGAAAAGCAAAGACACGTTCGTCAGAAAGGAAGCGGCAGCTATGGAATTCAGAAGCATTCTGATTAAGGATACAACGCAGAAGGAAAGAGAGGAGATTATCCGGGAGTCGCTGGACTGCGGCGGTGCTGGATGCGAGAACTGCTCCTCATGCTGGCTTGGCGGCGGAAGTCCCTGGGGAATGTACCAGGATTATATCGACGGCAAGAAGGAGATTGCCGAGATCAATATGGAGTACCATCGCGGCATGGTGAGGGGGTAACGAATGGAAGCGCCGATGATCGCGCAGTCAACCCGCGAAGAGCGCGAGCAATTCATCAAGGACAAATTCCCGTGCATTGCTGACTGCGATATGTGTGGCCTCTGTGCTGCCTTTCACGGGAAAACGGCGGAGCTTGTCTATAAGGAGTACATCGAGGGCACGAAGGAATTCCTGCGGGTATCAGAGGAAATCCGGAGCAGGAGATGATTGCGCAGGATCAGAATGAAAGGATGAACCATCCCACGCGCCTGTATAAAATGTCAGGGCAATGAAAAAGCGGCCGGTCCGAAAGAACCGGCTGCTTTTTTCGGGGACATACGGGGCTGATCGTCGTAGCGGGCTCCGTATAAAGGCGTAGCCCGCTTTTTCCATGTACATACGGGGCTGATGGATCCAGTCAGATTCAGCTCCGGTGAATATACGGAAGGGGCAGGAGAGCTATTTGCTTTGGGCAAGCAGCCAGTCACGGACTGCGGAGCACTTGTAGGCGTAATCGAAGGAAGCCATGTGCTCACTCGTGCCCTCTGCTGTGCCGGCCAGAACGCTTCCGGCGGTCCATGTCAGGAAGTTAATGTCCTTCCCCTTTGAGAGAAGAGACTTCACTGTACGGTTGATGTCATCCGCGCTTGCCTGCGCATCCACATCGCTGACTTCCGCGTAGGAGACGCCGTCAGCATCCAGCATTGCCTTTACATCCTCCTGTCCCTGGGAGGCCTTTTCATCGCCGCCGGCTGCGATGTAGAACACTTTCTGCGATTCAAGTCCCTTGAGCTCTGCCGTATCCCATTGTCCGTCAACAATCAGGACGGCGGCGTAGAGATCGGGGTTGTTGGCCGCAAGATAAAGAGTCGTCATGGCGCCCATGGACTGACCGGTTCCATAAATGCGGTCTGTGTCGACGCTGTACTGCGAGGCAACAGATTCGATCAGGCGGGGGGTCAGTTCGAGATAGTCTGATTTGTCCTCCGCTCCGTTGTTGTCGTTGATCACGACTTCGGGATAGACGGGCACGAGTACGATGCACTCCTGCTGATTCTGCACGGCATCAGAGGCCCAGATCAGGCCGCCCCAGCCCTGCGTCAGCGGATATTCCATATCGGTGCCGACGGTTGTCATATCTCCGATGAAAACCACCATCGGATAACTCTTGGACGAATCGTAGTCCTCCGGCACATAGATGTCATAAGGTATACTCAGCCCTGTCTCCTCGTCTGTATAGGAGCCCTGTGTGAAATCCGGTGCCACATCGGCGATCATCTCCTGCAGTTCGGTATCAGAGCTCTTGTCAACAGTCATTCCGCCTCCTGCGCCGCCGGGACCGCCAGCTCCGGGTCCACCTGCTCCGGGACCACCCTGGGGACCGTCTTCTGTTGAAGCCTCTGCCGCCTCTGTATCGGATGCCACAGACAGATCACTCTGCGCACTGCTGCTCTCTGTGTCTTCTGTCTGCGCGCTATTGGCAGCGCTCTCAGATGTTTCTGCGTTCAGTGCCGTGCTGGAAGATGCAGAGGATGCGCCTGCGCCGCAGCCGGTCATTCCCATGACGATTGCCATACAAATCCCTGCCAGTCCAATCCGCTTTCTTCTCATTGAAAACCTCGCTTTCCGGTTCTGTGTCCGCTGTGCAATAACAGCATACCTGGATGGATCATTTCGAAAATGCGCTGATCCGCGCCGTCAGTAGTATCCTGTTTTCAAAAGTGCGGACAATTGAGTTTGCAACGATTGGCTTTATTGTATTGATTTTAGAACATGAAAATAGAATAATACGATTAAATTTTGTATATTAAGACTTAATTCTGTTCTTCCCCTTTGGTGCAGCTCAAGCCAGGGCAGGACTGCAGACGACGGGGCGCATTCCTGCTGGCGGGGATGGAGGTTTATATTCTCGGATGGAGCATCGCATTTTGTGGATGAGTTCCTTCCACAGGGGATAGAGAGGGAACTGAAAGGAGATTAGTATGAGAAGGAAGGATCGGGAAATCACAGCACCAGAGGAAATTGAATCCATTATCCGGAAGACCAGAATTTTACATCTTGGCCTGCATGACGGCGAATTTCCTTACATTGTTCCACTGCATTACGGCTATGAGCAAAATGAGGAGAGCGGGCAGTATATGTTTTACATGCATGGCGCCAGAGAGGGACACAAGCTCGATCTGATCCGGAGAAATCCTCATGTCTGTGTGGAGCTGGACTGTGATGAGGCAATTGTATCCGGGGGAGATATACCCTGTGCCTATGGGGCTGTGTATGCGTCTGTCATTGGACGGGGAAATGCCGAAATCGTTGAAGATGAGAAAGAGAAAATCCATGGTCTTGAGCTGCTCATGAGGCATCAGACAGGGCGCGAGTTTGCCATTGCTCCGCAGATGGCTTCCTCTGTGTGTGTCATCAAGGTGACACTTATTGAACTGACGGCAAAATCCAGGAAACCGGCGCCGGGGAAAAACAATTGACAGAGAACAGATTGACTGTATAATTGCATACAACATATAGATATAGAAAATCCTAACAGCGGGGCAGCTGTCGCATGGCGACGGTTGCCCTTTACTGTTATGTTTCGTGAAAACGGATGGTTCAATATAAAAGCGGCGGAATATGAGAGCAGAAAATAAAGACTGAGAACAAAGGAAAAATCAGGACTGAGGAATTTAGTTTCATGACAGGAAAGAGAGAAGGTGTCCGCACACCTGTGGACACAGGCGAAAAGGATGCCTTTATTGAAAATGTGTGCAGGGCCTTCGAAAAAAGAATGCGCAGCCAACACCGTACAGCAGCCGCAATGTGATAAAGTTTAAGGAGGACAGGGTATCCAGCGTCAAAATCTGATTCTCAAGGAGGATTCACCATTGGAACGACTGAAGATTGGAATCTGTGAAGACAACCGGGAGGAGCGCATCCGTCTGCTCGGCATGCTCACGGAATCCGCACAGGACGTTTCAGTGGAGGCATATGAAAATGCCGAGGATCTTCTGAAGGCCTTTTATCCGGGCAGATATGATCTTCTCATCCTGGATATCTTTATGAACGGCATGACAGGGGTGAATGCTTTGGAGCAAATTCGTGGGATAGACAGCCGTGTTGTGACAGCCTTTGCAACCACCAGCAGCGATTTTGCTCTCGAATCCTACCGGCTTCACGCGGCCAGATACCTGGAAAAGCCGGTCAAGAAGGAAGAGATTGAGGATCTGCTGCGGTACGTGGTCATGAAAAAGGATGTGGAGCCTCATTTCGAATCGGGGACAGGAGATTCCCGGGTGCGCGTACCGTTTGACCGGATTCTCTATGTGGAACAGATCGAGAGAAAACTGATCATCCATATGGAAGATAAGGAAGAGATTGTGGTCCGTGGAACGCTCAATGGGGAAGAGAGTAAGTTTGAGGGACAGAATTTCTACCGCTGTCACAAGAGCTATCTTGTCAATCTGTCCAAGATCCGCAGCATCGACAGAGATCTGCTGACCTTTGTCATGGAAGATAATTCTCAGGTACACATCAGCAGACGGGGCTTCTTTGCGGCAAAACGTACCTACGAGCAGTATCTTTTTTCTGTCGCACAAGCCTGGAGTCAGTCGGGTAATAACAGTGAACAGGAGAAATCATCAGGATAAGAAGGCGGCAATATTCCGTGCGCAGACCATGTAAAATATTGTTAAATATGGACGCTGTATTTCTCATTTTCCATGATTTGAAATACAATGAAGGAAGAGGAACAAACCCCTCTTCTTTTTTTATGCAGAGGAATAAACCAGTATATGGAAGATCAAAAGACACACAGAGAAGAGATAAAAGAAAAAATCAAATCGTGGACGAACAGGATCTGGGTTGCTGGCATTTTGGTCATCAGCTTAATTATGTTCCTTTGCGCACTGCCGCATATTCAGTTCGGACGTTATGCCGGCAGCGCTGCTCCCGTCAGAGAGCTCACAACCGCGACAGTAACAATTGACGGCAAAGAGAAGAACATTACGCTTCCTGACAAAATTGAGAATCTGGCACCCGGAACGGATGTCGAGGTGAACCTCACTTTTGACAACCGTGAAACGAATACTTACATCGATGTGAGATCAGCCTTCTGTCCTCTTACTGTTTATGTGAACGGTGTTCAGGTCTTTACGTACGGCGCAAAGGACGAACGGCCTCCTTTTATGAAGGATCCGGGCACGATCGTCTATCTGATTCCGGTGCATAAGCTTGGCAATGTGCACATAACGCTTCATTACAAGGCCTCTTATTCACGCAGGGAAGTTATTGTCCCGAAGATTTATCTCTCCAACCAGAGCGGACTGTTCCGCATGCATTTTATGAAGGATGCCCTGACGATCGTGGAAAGCACAACCATGATTATTGTCGGGATTCTTCTGATGGCGATTTCTCCGCTCATTATTTTTGAAGACACAAGGGGAAAGCTCTTTCTGCTGCTCGGCGCGCATCTGGCCCTGACGGGGGGATGGGGTATTTCTTCCTGCGATGCGATTCTCTTTTTATTCAATTGGCCCAATATCTGGTATATATTCGGCTACATCTGTTTCTTCAGCCTGATCATTCCGTTGGAATTGTTCCTGGAGACGAGTGTGCAGTTTCACTGCGGAGGGCTGCTCGTTCATCTGCGCTATTTTCTGATGACTCTGCTGCCGGCTCTGCTGCTTCTGCAGCTTACGGGCCTGGTCATGTTTCCACAGAGTGTCCTCATCTGTCAGGTCATTATTCCTGTTTCGGAGTATGCCTTTACGATTGGCGTCTTCTATGAAACCATTCGCTGGAGGAATCGCGCGGCTGCTCTCTGGATCATACCAATGTGCATTCTCTGCTCCGGCGCTGCCGCCGAGATTTATCGTTATATGGCCAGTGTCGGCTATTCCAATCCGCACTGCTACATCCTGACGGAAATGCTGTTCGGACTGTACATGTGCGTGGTGGGCGGCAATGAAATCCGCAAATCCATAATTATTGCCCGCAAGGAAAAGGAGCAGGAGTTCCAGCTCTCCATCATGAACATGGAGGTCAGTGAGCAGAGAAAATACCAGGAGACTGTCCTCGCCAACGAGCAGGAGTTGCGCAGGCAGCGCCACGATTATCGCCATCAGATTACGATCCTCGAGGATTATCTCCGGAAGGGACAGCTGGATCGGCTGGCCGCGCATCTATCGCTCCTGCGCGAGAATATTCCAAAGTCGAAGAATGTCCGTTACACGGAAAATATTGCCGTCAATGCCGTCGTCACCTATTACGCGCAGGCTGCTGAGAACGCAGGAGCAAAGGTGACGGCAGACATCTCTCTTCCTTCCGACCTCTCCGAGCGCATGTCTACGAATATCTGCCTCATCATCGGAAACCTTATGGAGAATGCAGCGGAGGCGATCAGCCGGATGCCTTCGGGGGATAAGGACAGATATCTGCGCATCGGCGTCGTCGAGCACATGGGGCACATCGTCATCCATATGGAGAACAGTATGGCCGGGAAGCCGAGGAAGTGGGGGCACTATTATATTTCCAGCAAACGGAATGAAGTCGGCATAGGGCTTACGAGCGTCGCCAACCTGGCTGCGCTCTATGACGGCAATGCGGAGTTCAATGCTGAGGAGGGAAAGTTTGTCTCGGATGTTTACCTGACAATAAATAGAGGAGCAAGAAAGTAGAGGGCGGCTTTTTTAATGATTGCATCGCCCGGCTCATGGTGTCTTTATTGCCTGTCCGGAATCTCGCCTGCGAGCTGAAATCCTTTCTTTGCTGCAAAGACGGCGATGATCTCGTTGATGACGGCGGCTGCGGCGATTGTGCCCTTTACGATAGAGGCGAGGTCAGGCGCATTCGTCTGCAGGACGCCGCACACAATTCCTGTGAAAACAAGGGACACGCCGGAGTGGGGCAGGAGCGTGAGGCCAAGGTATTTGCGGACGGTCGCCGGCATTTTCATAATGGTAGCGCCGAATCTGGCACCGCAGTACTTGCCTGCCGCTCTCGCTGCAATGTAGATGAAGGTATAGAGCCCTGCGCCGACAATGAGGTGATAGTCGAGCGGCGCGCCGAGGTCGACGATGGCGGCCAGAAGGCTGACGGAGAGGATCGGCTGGAAGGTGCTGGTCACGTAGTCCAGGTGCATTTCCGGAATGATGTTGGAGAACACGGCGGAGAATGAGACGCCCATCAGC
>DEKA01000009.1 GCA_002353635.1 Lachnospiraceae bacterium UBA2734 | reverse complement strand
CGGGATGACGCCGACTTATATTTTCATAGAGGAAGCATGAATTACAGAACAGACAATAGGAAGAAAAGACAAAAGACAACACATCATCAACATCAGCCGCATCGTTCGCATTTTCTGTCCTTCGCTGTTCCGGCCGTCCTCCTCGCCATTTACCTGATCGGCGTCTTCTACTACCATTCTCATTTCCTTCCCCGCACGACGATCAATGGGACTTCCGTCTCCTCTATGTCTGCGGCAAAGGCAGAGGGGAAGCTGCCCTTTACACTTCCTTCCGTCTCCATCACCTTGAAGGACGGAACAAGCAGGACCTTCAGTCTTTCTGACGTCGGAGGAAGCTACAGCTATACGAAGCAGCTCCAGAAAACCATTAAGAAACAGAGCACCCTGGCCTGGATCCTTCCGGTCAGCCGCGCCCTGAAGCTCTCGCCGGATCTCTCGTATGACGAGTCAAAGATCAGCGGCGTCATCACATCGTTGACTGATGAACTCAATAAAAACGCAGAAGCCCCGCAGGATGCCTACATAGAGAAGACGGACACAGGCTTCTCCATTATGAAGGAAAAAGAGGGCAGTACGCTCAGTGCGGACAAACTGGTCGCAAAGACGGAAGCCGCCCTCAAGGAGTGGAATTATACTGTCGATGCCTCTGAATGCTATGAAGAGCCCTCAGTCAAGGAATCCGATCTCTCTCTCACAGATGAGATGCAGGCCATCAACAGCTATGATGACCTGAAGGTCGATATGTCCGGCGGCGTGACCGTCAGCATCGACAAGTCAACTATTATGAGCTGGATCAGCTATGACAGCGACAGCAATACGATTTCTGTTGATTCCTCCGCGGTGGCTGCCTACACAGCGAAGTTGGCTGAGCAGTACAACACACTTGGCACTGTGCGCAAGTTTAAGACCCACGATGGTTCGA
Organism: Lachnospiraceae bacterium UBA2734; assembly: GCA_002353635.1. Taxonomy (GTDB): domain Bacteria; phylum Bacillota; class Clostridia; order Lachnospirales; family Lachnospiraceae; genus CAG-791. The sequence goes on along the minus strand of DEKA01000009.1, from coordinate 8,715 downwards.
CTATTTCCGTTGGAGGTTCAGAAAAGGATACGCTCGGTTACGAGATGGATCAGGAGACCACAGCCTCCCGTATTGCAGCAGCGGTGCTGACAGGAAAAGAGACGGCGGCCAGATGGCCGGTGGCGGGCTTTACCCGCACAGAAGACAACGATTTCGGTACCACCTATGTGGAGGTCAGCATTGCGCAGCAGCACCTCTGGTATTACGAGAACGGAGCAGTCGTCCTGGAGACAGATGTGGTGACCGGTGAGGGAGAGAACTCCACGACGCCGGGGGTTTTCATGGTGCTGGACAAGCAGTCGCCTGCCGTCCTGAAGGGCGCGAACTACGAGACACCTGTAGACTACTGGATGCCCGTCACCTACACGGGCACTGGCCTGCACGACGCCAAGTGGCGCACATCTTTCGGCAGGGAAATTTACGTCTCCGGCGGCTCCCACGGCTGCGTCAACATGCCGACGGAGATGGCGGCGGAGCTCTATGGGAAGATCGCGATGGGCACGCCGGTGATCATCTACTGAAAAAATCCGCTGATCTCTTCACAAGAGGGAATTCAGCGGATTTCTTTATGCCTTCACATTTAAAACAAATTTGTTGGGAACGATTACCTCGCGGCTTGTGCCTGGATGGCAGGGAGCTGTGCATTGATCTGTGCCATAGCCTGATCTGAGGAGAAGCCCTGCGCGATCATAGAAGCGTACATTTGCTGTACGAGCTGCTGTGCGGTCGCACCAGTGGAGGCGGGAGCGGCCTGCTGGCCAAGATCTTTTTGCACAATTGCCTGGTAATTTGATGGATTGGCACTGATCTGCGGAAGCACTTCCTGTACCTTTGCCATTGCTGCGTTGGCATCCAGGCCGCTCTGCACATAGAGAGCAAAGGCATCGTTTACGGCTTCCTCTGCGGTGATACCACCTGCTTTAGCTGCGGCAGAAGTGGCTGCAGCTGTTGGCTGCGCCACCTTTGCTTTTGTGTTGCCTGTCTTCTTTGCGGCTGCGGGCTTTGCGGAAGTATTCGTTTTTGCGGTGCTGTCCGGCGCTCCGGGCTTACAAATCTTGCATGCAGTATAACCTGCAGCTGCTGCCTGATTGATCGTCATGGCGGTCAGGTTCTTGCTGCTGCGGATTGTCCTGCAGGTAGGATCGTGATACTTCGTGCCGGTCTGTGTAACATAGACTGTGTCTGTTCCTGCTGCGTTGACCATCGCTGGAGCGATCATACAAGTGCTCATCATGATGCTGAGCATGGCAGCCATCAATTTCTTCTTCATATCCGGATTCCCCCTTTATGACTGATATAATAAACATATTTCTGTACAGATATACAGATATTATAGTTCTGCTGACGAGACATGAAAACAATTCTGTTCAGTACGAGAAGGATTATTCCAACAAGGAGGGTGACTGCCATGACGGCACACGACACAGATTTCGAATTTTTGTCCGCACAGCTGAAGAGTCTGTGCGAGGCGGATCCCTGGTGGCTTCCGGTTCTCTCCAATGCGTCTGCACTTTTATATTCGAACCTGCCGGATCTGAACTGGGCAGGATTTTATTTGATGCATGAAGGACATCTGACCCTTGGGCCTTTCCAGGGAAAAGTCGCCTGCATCAATATTGCTCTTGGAAAGGGCGTCTGCGGAACGGCGGCGCAGGAAGACCGCACGCAGCTTGTCAGAGATGTACATGCATTTCCAGGCCACATCGCCTGCGACAGCGCATCCAATTCAGAGATTGTTGTTCCGATCCATAAGGAAGATGGCAGATTGATGGGCGTTTTGGACATAGACAGCCCGATTCCCGCGCGGTTTGACGAGAAAGACAGAGAGGGACTCGAGTTGTTCGTGAAGACGTTGGAAGAAAATATCGTTTGGAATTAATACAAGTCTGATTTCACATACATACTCTGCAGTCCTGTTACCACTTGGATTGACATTTTCTGCTTTATTTCCAATCCGGAATAAAACGGATGCAAAGAGGATTTGATTGCCTTCGCTGCCCGATGGTATAAAAGTGCCAGTACAAAGATATACAGATGAAAGCCGGATATATGGATCGGCAGTCTGGTTTGGCCAGAGGGAAGGATGCAGTTCATGAGAGCACAGAGTATGTCTAAAGAGAAGCAGCAGAAAATGCTGACAGCAATTGGATTCACGAGTGCAACAGCCTTTGACACAAAAGTTACGCCCGTCACCTGGAATCCGAAGTGGAGAAGATGGTACGGCCAATTTTATAACCACTACTCAAAGAGTATGAATGCCTCTACAGGCAATCTTCGTTATAAGATCTGGAACCCTTTGGAGCATTGGGATCACTATTTTGTCAATGGTGAGGATGACCGCGACGGCGTATGGTCAAGAGAGACGCTTCTTATGAAAGAAGGAACGGATCCGCGCACAGGCATCGCAGCTGTTTCCCATAAGATAGATCTCACAGAATATGGCCTTGGCAGAGATTTCCTGCAGGAGATGGAGGAGAACAACTGCAGAGCGGATGCAGCAGCTTCTTCCCAAAGTGCATCGGCAGGAGATGATCTCTTCTCTGCTCTGACGCAGGAGGAGCAGGCAACCCTGAAGACAATACTGACTAAGCTGATCAGCACTTGGCTGAGACAGAACTAGAAATCTACAGATGTTGACGATCTGCAAAACCGGCATTCTTCTTTTTTGTCCGCAAATGGTGAGGCAATGCTCTTGTTATTTGTCCGCATACGGCATGAGCGAGAGAACAAGCCACAGCGGCATCGTCTCCACGACAGGCAGCATATAGCGGAATTCCGTCGCGGACGGCGTGGCGGCGAAGAGAGTCAGAATCAGCGCAAAGGAAGGCAGGAGCACGAGCAGAATCGTGCGCCTGTCTTCTTTTTTATCCGGCGCATAATTTATCGTGGATTCTTCGGAAGTCTTATTGCAGGCATCGTCGGTGTTTTCAGAAGGCGTCCGCGTTCCGCAGATCCCGAGATACCCCGCGAGTAACAGAATCCAGGTATATGTCCCGCAGCTCCACAGCAGTGCATAGCCGGGGATGAAGTCTCCGAGCTTGATGAGAATTTCCTTCGTCTTGACAACGGCACTGCCGCCGATCAGGGGCTGCGCATGCAGTCCTACCTTGTTTTGGTAGACACCGTCGATGGAGGCCGTGTCATACTCAACGTCCGGGAACCAATACCCTTCCGTTAAATCTGCGAGCGCAGACAGATAAGTGCCCGGATAGCGGATGCCGAACCGGCACCACAGGCCAAAGAAGGCGGGCAGGTGCGCATCGAGATAGTCCTCGTCGCCGGCGCGCACCAATTCCTTGAGAGGGTCCGCAAAGCCGGGATTGTAGAGATCATCCACGTAATCGATGTTGACGACGTGAGAGATGAGCTGCCGGTCGCTCTCCGCGATCGGATATTTGTCTGTGATCACCCGCGCGATCTGCTGGAGCGGCACGCAAAGAGACTCGATGGTATCCGGCTGCTGCACGCCGGTTGTCTTCATCACAGGGCCCTTCACGATGCACACCGAGAGAACAACGAGAGTGCAGACCGCAAGAATCTGTTTCCTCCGGCCGCGAAGAAGCGCGATGAGAAACGGAATCATGAACAGGAACATGTACCAGCCATTGGAGCGAAGAAGGCTCACTGCAAAAGAGAGCAGGCCAAAAACGATATAATCCCCCCGCCTGCATATTCTGTTACCGCCCCGTGTGGTGTGCAAAAATGTCTTTGCTTCTCTGGACACGGGAGGAAGCTGTGATTCACCCCGCGCGATGCGAAGAAGCGCGCAGCAGAACAGCACAAAGACCGGCGCAAAGAAGCTGTCCTTCAGAATGAAGACCGCGAAAACATCCTGAAAGGGAATGATGGCATAGAAGGCAGCTCCCAGTATGCAATCCCAAGTGCGGCAGCCGAACGACCAGAGAAGATATACGACGGCAGCCGCAGCCGCTGCAAAGAGCGCCATCTGAAAGGCGGTGTAAAAGGCGACGGCACTGTTCAGGTTTCCGGTGAACAGCATGCCGACCTTCGTCCAGAATGCGATGACCAGCGTGTGCGCCACAGGATGGTGGTTGGACCACGGTGCGGCGCCCATGAACTGCTCAATCTGGTTGACGCCGTCGGGCGAGAGAATGCCGGGAAATTCATAGAGATAATAGGGAAGGTAACACAGAAGGCAGACCGCAAAAGTGAGGACGGCAAGCTGCCTGCCGCGGTCTTGCGTCAGAGGAGCCGTCATGAGAGTGCCTTTGTTTTGCACGCGGTCTGCTGCGCCGGAAGCCGTCGCATCTTCTGACGCCTCATGGGCATCTGTCTTTCTGACTGCTCTGGATGTTCTGACAGATGCTGTCCGGGAGCCGGTATCGGCTTCTCTTTCCTGAGATCTGAAAATAACTCTGTGCAGCCTCTCCGACCGCGCCGCATGGACGGCAAAAAGAAGAACTCTGTACAGCAAAACGTACATGCCGGCAAAGGTAATCAGAAGAATCAGTCCCTTGAAGAGACCGCTGTCAAAATTCTGTGTGTAGAGTTTTCTGCCGTGCATGACAACGGCGCAGGCGCCGATGGCGGCAATCACACCTGTAAGTACCGTCTCCCGACGGCTTTGCGCGGAAAGCCTCCCGTATTTTCGGAAGAAGAGGAGGAGAAGGAGAAGAATGAGCGCTGTGCAGAGATTTCTGAGGGAGAGGCCGCAGGCGATGGAGACAGCCCAGGAGGAGAGAAAAGATTGTGCGGCAGCCGAAAGGGCGTATTCAGTTTGCTTGCTTATGGTGGAAGACATAAGATTTCTGCTTTCTGTCTCGGAGAAAAGACATATGTAAGGAGTATTTATCTTCTGCTGTACAGCGCCAAAGTATCTTTTTTGCCATCTCATAATTCTGCACAGCTATCCTCTCCATGATACCGCCATCCCGTGCAAATTGCCATTTACAGACAAACGTGTTAAATTTTAATTGATTATGCATCGCGGCAGCCGATGGTGAAAAGACAGCATTTCCGGTGCAGGGTTAGCCGGAAGGCAGGATAATGGTATCCGGAATTCTGCATCCGTCCGATCAAATGGGTGTTGGCGCCGCTGGAGGGAAGTTTGAAAATGACGCCGATGCGTCATTTTCAAACCGACATTGGTGCCATTGGCCCCAATGTCCCGATTCGGGAGAAAGCCCTTTCGGGCATTTCTCCCGCGGGTGCCGCCCGGGACGCGGCACGGGGTGAATATATGAGTGATGGAAAGGTCACTATTTTCACAGGGAGCGGTCACGGGAAGACGCCCGCAGCGCTTGGAACGGGCCTGCAGTACGCCTCTGCCGGCAAGAAGGTCGTTGTCATTGAGTTTTTAAAAGGAAAGGGTCTCAAGAACAGCGATTTTATCAGACGTCTTGAGCCGGACATCAAGCTGTTCTGCTTTGAGAAATCGACCAAACCTTTTAGCGAGATGACGGAAGCAGAGCGCAGCGATGACATCGTGAACATGCGCAACGGCCTTCATTTTGCCGGGAAGGTCCTTGACACGGCGGAATGTGATCTCCTCATCATGGATGAGGTCTTAGGTCTTGTGGACAACAAGATTATAACGGTTGAGGATCTGCAGGATCTCGTGAGCCGGAGAGGTGAGACAGATGTCATTCTCACCGGCATTGCGATGGACACAAGAGTGTGTGCCTTCGCGGATGAAATCTCGGAGATTCACACAGTGCATTTTAAGAATTACAGATGAGCGGACAGTCCGTATTCTGTCCGGGTGCAATGCGGAAGGAGGCGGCACTCCGCCGCTGAAAATATACTGCCTGTTATTACCTGCTGGGCCGGCTGCTGCCGGCAGAAAGGAAAAGATATGTCTGTTTTTACTGGTTCTGCAGTTGCCATCATTACACCCTTCCATGACGATGCAGACAAGACCATCAACTTCGATGCTTTCGCGGATTTCATCGACTATCAGATTGAGCAGGGCACCGATGCCATTGTCGTATGCGGCTCCACAGGTGAGGCAGCAACGATGACGGAGGAGGAGCATCTGCAGGCCTGCAAGTTCGTCATTGACTACACAAAGAAGAGAGTGCCGGTCATTGCGGGAAGCGGATCGAACTGCACGAGGACGAGCTGCTATCTCTCCAGGGAGATCGCAGGCTATGGCGCCGATGCACTCCTTGTGATCACACCTTATTACAACAAGGCCACACAGGAAGGCCTGTATCAGCATTTTAAGACTGTCTGCGCGAGCGCACCGTCCACACCGGTTATCATGTACAACGTTCCTTCCAGAACCGGCTGCAATCTCCTGCCTGAAACGGCAGCCAGAATTGTGAAGGATGTGCCCAACGCCGTCGGCATCAAGGAAGCTTCCGGCAACATCTCCCAGATCGTCCGCCTGATGACGCTCACAGACGGCAACATTGACCTCTATTCGGGCAATGACGACGAGACCGTCCCGATCATGGCCTGCGGCGGCAAGGGCGTGATCTCTGTCGTTGCGAACATCGCACCGAAGGCGATGCACGACCTCTGCGCCAAGTTCCTCGCAGGCGATGTGGCAGGCGCCATGAAGCTGCAGAGAGAGACGGAGACCCTCTTTGATGATATGTTCTGCGAGGTCAATCCGATCCCTGTCAAGAAGGCAGTCAGCGTTCTTGGCTTTAATGCAGGCCCGCTGCGCATGCCGCTTACGGAGCTGACACCGGCGCACACAGATAAGCTCAGAGCGGACATGAAGGCTTTCGGCATCGAGGTGAAGGCGTAAATGTGATCGCTGATGCGATCTCATTCAGGCACGATATAGTTCCGCTGGGCGGGCCTGATTTCGGTGATTCTGCAGGCGAAACCGCATTTGCGGATTTCACTTCAGGCTATCGCAAAGAACGCGGCACAGGGAGGAAAGATGATCAGAGTACTGCTGCACGGCGCCTGCGGGCGCATGGGCCATGTTATCGCAGATCTTGCAAAGTCAGATGAGAGGCTGACCATTGTTGAGGGCGTTGACGCGCGCGGGGAAGCATATGCGGATTTTCCGGTGCGCAAAGACCTCTCGGAGTGCACGGAGGAGGCCGACGTCGTGATCGATTTCTCCAATGCCTCCGCAGCAGATCATCTGTTGGATTATTGTGCCGCGAAGGGACTTCCGGTCGTCCTGTGCACGACGGGACTCTCCGATGCGCAGATTTCGCATGTGAATGAAGCGGCGAAGAAGACGGCTGTCCTTCGCTCAGCGAATATGTCGATCGGCATCAACCTCCTTCTGAAAATATTGAAGGAGGCGGCACCGAAGCTCGCCGCAGCCGGCTTTGACTGTGAGATCGTCGAGATGCATCACAACAACAAGCTCGATGCTCCTTCGGGCACAGCCCTGGCGCTGGCAGATGCTGTCAACAGCTCACTGGACAACACCTGTGATTATGTTTATGACAGAACGCAGAGAAGAGAGAAGAGACCGAAGAATGAGATCGGCATCTCTTCCGTGCGCGCGGGCAGCATTGTCGGTGACCACGACGTAATCTTTGCCGGCCAGGACGAGGTAGTTACCTTTACGCACAGGGCCTACAGCCGGAACATCTTCGCTAAGGGAGCACTGACTGCTGCAGCCTACCTGGCAGGAAAGCCTGCAGGCCTCTACGACATGCAGGATGTGCTGGCATAAGACTGATCAGTCATTGTGAACACAGCGGCCTGGGCAGATGGAGATACAGATGTGCTGCCTTATATCGCCGCGGGTACTTTAATTGCATAGTTACGAGAATATTCGTGTTATCCGGGCGTGCGCTTTATGGTGCACGCCCAAATGCGTATAGGTTTATAAAGGAGCGCAGATATGCAGATCAGACCCTGCATTGACATCCACAACGGGCGGGTAAAACAGATCGTGGGCAGCACACTGACAGACAGCAGAACGAGCGGCCCCGCACAGAACTTCGTCTCCGCGCAGAATGCGGATTATTATGCCTCCATCTACAGAGAGAAGAATCTGCCCGGCGGCCACATCATCCTGCTCAATCCTTCCTCTGATCAGGAGGCTTATCGCGCGGACCTGCAGCAGGCGGAGCTGGCCCTGAAGGCCTATCCGGGCGGCATGCAGATCGGCGGAGGCGTCACAGCTGCCAACGCCGCCGATTTCCTCCGCATGGGCGCCTCCCATGTCATCGTCACCTCCTTCGTCTTCCGCGAGGGACGCCTTGACAGAGAGCGCCTGCATGCCCTTCAGCAGGCGGCGGGGAGGGAACACCTCGTCCTCGACCTCTCCTGCCGGCGTGTACCGGACGGGCATTTCATGGTCGTAACAGATCGCTGGCAGAAACTGACTGATATGCAGATCTGCGCAGATACGCTCGACGCCCTTGCAGAGCACTGTGATGAGTTCCTGATCCATGCCGCGGATGTGGAAGGAAAGAAATCCGGCATTCAGGAGGACCTTGTCCGGATCCTTGGAGATTGGCAGCAAAAGAGCGGTTTTCCCATCACCTACGCGGGCGGTGTACATGCCCTGACCGATATCGACCGGATTGCCGCACTCTCCGGCGGCCGCATGGACGTGACCGTCGGCAGTGCACTGGACCTCTTTGGCGGGAGCCTTGACCTGGATGCGCTGGTGAAGCGAATGAAACCTGCTCCTGCATGAGCTAACAAGCGGTGCTCATTCGCTTCAGCGCTTCGCGCTTACGCTCATGAGCGCTGGCGCGCTATATCATGCAAAAGTCAAGGGCTATTCGGAGTTCGCTCCGGAAATAGCCCTTGACTTTTGCATGA
>DEKA01000039.1:106976-113171 GCA_002353635.1 Lachnospiraceae bacterium UBA2734 | reverse complement strand
AACGCTTCTTACTAATGAGCTCATTTACAAAATAGCATTATTCAAATATATTGCGTCAATCTATCATGCCGACAAATGCCGATCTATATACGAGATAAGGTACTTTGTTTTTGATCTATTAGTGGCTTTGGTCCAAAATCAGTTGAGCTTTGTTACGTTAACGGCCTGAGGTCCCTTCTGACCCTGGATTACATCGTACTCAACTTCCTGGCCCTCATCGAGAGACTTGAATCCCTCCATGTTAAGTCCAGTGTAGTGTACGAATACATCCTTTCCCTCGGAATCGGAAATGAAGCCGTAACCCTTCTGATTGTTGAACCACTTAACAGTACCCTTATTCATTGTGCTTACCTCCAAGTAATGAATAAAATATGTATGTCTGATGCCAAAGACACCGAATTGCTTTAACATCACTTATATAACATAACATATTCTGTATCAATAGACAAGGGAGATCTTCTTTATCAGTTTTTGTGATCGCTCAGTACCTCTATGAAAGAAACGAAGGTTTCCGGGATGGACTGCTGAATGCCTGTCTGCTTCAGGATCTGCCGTATCCTCTGTCCCTGCGCCTCTTCTGTACAATGCACAGAACAATCGCAATCGTCAGGGAAACAGCGGACACGGCACAGGCAGGAACGAAGCCCCGCGGCACAAAGGTAAACGTGATCTGGTGGACGCCGGCGGGGACATCCACTGCAATGAGGCCGAAATCCGCCTTGATGATGTCCGTCTTCACACCGTCTACGTAAGCTGTGAAGCCGGGGTTATCCGGCACGGAGAAGAAGACGAGATTCTCCTTCGGCAGGTCTGTCTCCGCACGGAAGCCGCTTCCGGTAAAGGCAAAGCTCGTGCAGGCAGAGGAAGCCCTCTCATCACACTCATTGTAGAAATCCGTAAGACTCATCGCGTCGTCCTCCACAGCGCTGTCCTGCGTCAGGAGGTGTCCGTACCGCTGTGCATCTTCACTGCTGAGAACAATGTCGCGCACGAGAACTCTGTCCGCTGCATTGCCGTCTCCCATCAGTGCGTAAGTGTCTTCTGTCATATAGCGGTTGAAAGTAAAGCCCATGGGAATATAATGCGTGTTCTCATGGATGATGAAGCCGTCTGACGTTCCAGCGTCGACATAGCCTGCAAGGCCTCCCTTGTCATCATAGGACTTGTCCGAGCTGACCAGATCGTTCTCCATATAGTAGCGGACGGAGAGAATGGCGCGGGCGCCGATTCTGTTGAAATCCATCTTTGAGTCGACGGTCCGGTCCACACCGATCCCCTTATAGAAGCTGAAAATTGCGGGATCAACTGTGCTCTGAAAACTGTGCACGGAAGGAATTCCCCACACCATGTCGTAGTTCGTCGAGGTGCCGTCCGTATCTATCCTGTAGAAGGGGGAAGTGTCGGGCAGGTCCGGGTGGTTGTCGAGCATCTGTGAGCGCCATTTCGTACAGCCGCCCTGCGAGATGAGCGAGGACCCCTGCAGCAGCACACCCGCTGTTGAGAGAAGGCAGGCAAGTGCGGTCAGAACGGCCGTGCTGCGCGTCGCGAGATTTGCGGCAGAGGCACCGCTTCTCTTTATAAGGAGAGAGAAAAGTGCAGTTTTGCTGCGCTTTTGCGCTGTATCGTCAGGAAGTGCGGACTCCTCATCCTCTTCCTCCGGCAGCTCCTCTGCCCAGATCCGGGCTTCTCCTGCCATTGGCAGAATATAGACAATGATGATGAACAGCAGCAGGAGAATGACTGTGACAACCGCCTCCATCACAAAGAGTGTCGGATATTCCATGATCCGGAAAAAGACGACATTGCCGTCGTCATCCTTGGAAGGCAGAAGGGCTGCTGCGATCAGAATAAGGACAGCGGCCGCATCTGTTTTCAGACCGGCGCGCAGGCCGCGGATTTCTCCGTTCTCGAGGCACATCGCTGTGGCCGCCGACATAAAGAGAATCGGCATGTAGAACCAGCGGGCGTAATATTCGTCGTTGAAGGCAGCAAAGACGGAATTGAGAATGGGCACGAACGCCGTCACACAGCAGATGATAAGAAGCGGGTGGATCCAGCTGTGCCTCTGTCCATCCTTCCGCATGCGAAAGAACGCGATGACGCCCGCGATGCCGAAGGCCGGGAGGTAGGCAGAGAGGGAGCTGTTGCGGATCTGTTCGCTTGTAAAGAGCGTTCCTCTGCCGACGATGTCAGGCACCATGAACATAGACTTCAGGATCGCGAGCGGTGTGGTGGGTTCGGAATAGGCCAGCATGTCATAGCCAAGAAGCATGCTGCCAAGCCTCGTGTTGCCGGCAACGGCGTCCACGATCTGAATGAGAAAGAACGCCGCTATGCCAAGCCCCAGCGCACCGTGCAGAAGAAGGAGTCCTGTCTCTTTGATCCAATCGCTGAAGTGCCTCCCACTCCTTCTGACATAGCGGACCAGATAATACAGGACAATGAAAATAACCTGCCCGAAGAAGAAAAAGTAGTTGAGGATGCTCATGAACGCCGTCATGAACACGAAGGACATTCTCCCCTTCTTCTGCACAAACCGGTCGAAGGAGAGAAGGTAGAGCGGAAAGAAGGCAATGGCCTCGTGAAAATGCTGGAAGACGATGTTGCATGCGGAGAATCCGGAGAAGGCGTAGAGGAGTGCACCTATATAGGCGCCCCGCTCTGTGCGCGTGATAGTCTTCATCCATGCAAAGGCTGCGGTCATCGCTGTGCCGTACTTGGCTGCCATCAGAAAAGGCAGGAGGTAAGGAATGACTTTTTCGGGAAAGAGCGTGGAGATCCAGAAGAAAGGGCTGCCGGAGAGGTAGAAGGCAAAGGACCCCAGAAAGGAGGAACCAAGATCAATGCCGGGATTCCAGAAGAGGTGCCTGCTTCGCACGGCGCGGTGTGCGAGGATGTAGAAAGGTACCTGCTGCACGTTGTAGTCGCCGTAGTAGAAAAAGATTCCTCCCCTGTAAATCAAAAAAGGAAGTACTGCTGCGAGATACAGCAGTACTCCGCCAAGAAACACCTTCAGATACGTTATGCATTCAGTCTTTTGTTTCATCTTTGTCCGTTTTGTCTCTGTCAGGCCGGTTCAGCCGGCTCAATACAAGGTCATACCCATCGTTGCCGTAGTTGAGGGATCTGTTGACGCGGCTGATCGTCGCCGTGGATGCGCCGGTCTGGTCTGCAATCTTCAGGTATGTCTCATGCTCGCGCAGCATGCATGCAACCTCAAAGCGCTGAGAGAGTGAGAGCAGTTCGTTGACCGTGCAGAGATCCTCGAAGAAAGCATAGCACTCTTCTGTCGTTCTGAGGGAGAGGATAGCGGAAAAAAGATGATCGACTGCCGGTGTGTGGATTTTTTTATTCATAATAAGATATACTCCTGAAAAGATGACTCCTGAAAATATTGATGTACCCTTGAAAATATTCAGATGTATTTCTGAAAAGAATCACTTTTATAATGCACAATTTTACTATTTTAAATTACTAAAGTAAATATAAATCCTCTCTTGCGCTTTTCCGGCGGCAGTGGTACGATATCCATCGTTAGCGCACAAATGTCCGCGACATGAGAACATTTTATAGGAGGATGTCCGGGAATATGAGTACTGAATATTATGTGATCAGCAAAAGAGCAGTTCCGGAAGTCCTGCGGCGGGTAGTGGCGGCGAACAAGTTCCTCGCATCCGGTGCGGCGAAGACGGTGGCGGAGGCCGCGTCGATGGCCGGCATCAGCAGAAGCTCCTATTATAAATTCAAGGATGACATCGAGGAATTCCATGACAGCGTGGCAGGCACAACGCTGACGCTCTCGCTTGACATCAGTGATGAGACAGGAGTTCTTGCCGACATCCTGAAGGTCATTGCGGGGAGCAATGCCAATATTCTGACGATCCACCAGTCGATCCCTATCGACGGCATAGCAAATGTCAGTATCAGCATACAGGTACAGGAGCGCACAGAGGATACGGGACTTCTTCTCGGGAGACTTGAGGAGCTACAAGGTGTCCGCAAAATGAGAGTGACAGGAAGGCAGGGCAGAGCATAATGGTAGAGATAGCTATTCTGGGATTTGGCACCGTAGGCAGCGGCGTGGCGGAGGTGATCGACCGCAACCAGAAATCGATCCGCAGGGATTTCCCGGTGGGCATTCATGTCAAATATATTCTGGATCTGAGAGATTTTCCGGACAGCCCTTATGCAGACAGAGTCGTGCATGATATCCATACGATTATCGATGATCCTGAGGTGGAGGTTGTCTGCGAGACAATGGGAGGCAAGCATCCGGCTTATGAGTTCTCCCGCATGGCGCTTGAAGCCGGCAAGAGCGTGTGCACGTCCAACAAGGAGCTGGTGGATGCGATCGGCGGAGAACTCGCCGTCATCGCCAAGCAGCACAACTGCAGCTATCTGTTCGAGGCGAGTGTAGGAGGCGGTATCCCGATTCTGCGGCCTCTGCGCACCTCGTTTTCCCAGGAATTCATCACAGATGTGATGGGCATTCTGAACGGTACGACGAACTATATTCTGACAAAGATGGAGAAGGAGGGCCTGTCCTTTGAGACAGCCCTTCGTCAGGCCCAGGACAACGGCTATGCGGAGAAAAACCCGGAAGCGGATATTGAGGGGTATGATCCCTGCCGCAAGATCGCAATCCTTGCCTCTCTCGTGACCGGCGGCAACGTCAAGTTCCAGCAGGTGCCCTGCGAGGGCATCACGAAGATTGACACAGATGATTTCCGCTATGCGGCTTCGCTTCACAGGGTGGTCAAGCTTCTCGGGGTCTGCCATCACGATCAGGAGAGCGACAAGGTTTATGTGAGGACGGCACCTTATCTGGTTCCCGAGGGACATCCTCTTTACAGCGTGAGTGATGTCTACAATGCAGTTCTTGTGCACGGCAATATGGTCGGCGATCTCATGTTCTACGGAAGCGGCGCCGGCAAGCTCCCGACGGCGAGCGCTGTGGTCTCGGATGTCATCGAGTGTGCCTGGAACAGGGGAAGAAATGTGGATATAGGCCTCCACAATACAGACGCAGATCTGGGCGATCCTGAGAGCGTGAAGGATGTCTTCTTTGTCCGGATGGATGCGTCGGAGAAAGACCGCGCACAGATGCTCTTCGGAGGACATGTGCAGGAAGTGAAGGCAGAGGGAGTCAATGGTGAATTTGCATTTCTTACGCCTGAGATGACAGACCGAGAGTTCACTGAAAAGGCGGCTGAATTCGAAACGCTGAAGAAGTCCATCAGACTCCTTCAGGGATAAAGGGAAAACGCCCCGGCAGATATTATGTACTAAGGGAAGGCCGGCTTCTACGGGTTAAAAAGTGATGGACCGGGCATGGACCGGGCATATAAAGTGAGGAACCGGAAGAGAACAGTGCTGCGCGGATCCGCAGCAGATGAGGGTGGAATATGATCAAGGTGGCAAAGTTCGGCGGGAGCTCTCTCGCGGATGCAAAGCAGTTCAAAAAGGTGGGCGACATCATCCGCGCGGATGAGAGCCGCGTATATGTAGTTCCATCTGCGCCGGGCAAGAGATTCGGCGGGGATACGAAGGTAACGGATCTTCTCTATGCGTGCNNTGCTACAACCTCGCAAAGGATGGGAAGAAATTCGACGATCCGTTCCGGGATATCGTATCCCGCTACAACGAGATCATTAAGGGACTGTCCCTTGATTTCTCACTGGATGATGACTTCGCCGCTATCAAGGAGAGTCTTGAGACTGCGCCGGATCCGGACTACACAGCATCGCGCGGAGAATACCTGAACGGAAAAGTCATGGCCGCCTATCTCGGTTATGATTTTGTAGATCCTAAGGAGTGCATCTTCTTCGACGAGCACGGGCAGCTAGATGAGCAGAAGACGAAAAAAGTGATGAGAGAGGTTCTCTCTCACCATCCGAAGGCTGTTGTTCCCGGCTTCTACGGCTGTGGCAGCAACGGAAAGGTGAAGACCTTTACCAGAGGCGGCTCCGATGTGACGGGCTCTATCGTCGCGGGGGCGTGCCAGGCCAGCGTCTATGAGAACTGGACGGATGTGTCCGGATTTCTCGTCGCAGACCCCAGGATTGTGAAGGATCCTGTCGCCATCAAGACAATCACCTATAAGGAACTGAGAGAGCTCTCTTATATGGGCGCCGGCGTTCTGCACGAGGATGCCATCTTCCCGGTTCGCCACGAGGGAATTCCGATCAACATCCG
>DEKA01000039.1:145-106929 GCA_002353635.1 Lachnospiraceae bacterium UBA2734 | reverse complement strand
ATCGCCGGCAAGAAGGATTTCTGTGCAGTCCTTATTTCCAAGGACATGATGAACAGTGAGATCGGCTTTGGCAGAAAGGTTCTGCAGGCATTCGAGGAGAATGGGATTTCCTTTGAGCACATGCCCTCCGGCATTGACACCATGACCGTCGTCGTGCACGAGAGCGAGTTCATTCCGAAGGAGCAGCAGGTGGTGTCCGCCATCCACAGACTCGCAGATCCGGACTCCATTGAAATTGAGGCTGATCTCTCCCTCATCGCAGTCGTCGGGCGCGGCATGCGGGCAAACCGCGGCACAGCGGGCAGGATTTTTGCTGCCCTTGCGCACGCACATGTGAATGTGCGCATGATCGATCAGGGATCATCCGAGCTCAATATCATCATCGGCGTGGAGAACAAGGATTTCGAGACGGCGATCCGCGCGATCTATGATATTTTCGTGGAGACGCAGCTTTGATCCGCTTCAATTAAATAGACTTCTCCGGATTGCATTCTTTAACCTTCTGATATAAACTATTGACAAGTTTGTGACCAGTCAGGTTCAGGAGGCCGCATCATTGATTGATTCCGGATGCATTGAAGTCAGCGTTCATAAGAAAACCAGCACACTGTCGGGGATTCTGTGGATTATCGCCACTGCCCTTGCGGTGTGCTTTGTTGTATTGGGACTGATCGGATCAGTGATCTTTCTGGTTCCCGGCGCGGCCTTTGCAGCAGGGGCAGTTTTCGCCTACTACAACCGGTATATCGATTACGAGTACTCTCTGGTGGATCGGGAGCTGCGGATCGCAAAGATCATGAACCGTTCGCGCAGGAAGCACCTTGTGACCTTTGATCTGGATACCATGGAGATCATGGCGCCTGCAGACGATGACAAACTCTCGTCCTACCGCGCAAGGAGAGATCTGAAGGTTTACGATTTCAGCGATCATGACCCGCAGAACAGACAGCACCTCTACGAGATTTATCTCGAGGGGAAGGAAAAGGTCATTCTGACGCTTGAGGACAATGAGTACGCAGACAGACTTCTTATGTCGGTGCGCCAGTTCGCGCCCCACAAGCTGGTTCTGCGTCCATCACATATAATTCATTAATAATGAGAGAGGAGAACGCTTATGGCAAGAATAATCGGCGACGCGATTACATTTGATGATGTGCTGCTGGTCCCTTCCTATTCCACTGTGGTTCCCAACCAGGTGGATGTGACGACACATCTGACAAAGAAGATCAAACTCAACATTCCCATGATGAGTGCCGGAATGGATACAGTTACCGAGGCTCCCATGGCTATCGCAATGGCAAGACAGGGCGGCATCGGCATCATTCACAAGAACATGTCCATCCAGCAGCAGGCTGAGCAGGTGGACCGCGTGAAGAGATCGGAGAACGGCGTCATCACAGATCCCTTCTTCCTCTCTCCTGAGCACACCCTTGCTGATGCAGAGGATCTGATGCGCAAGTTCAAGATTTCCGGTGTACCGATTACCGTTGGAAAGAAGCTTGTCGGCATCATCACAAACCGTGATCTCAAGTTCGAGGAGGATTACTCGAAGAAGATCAAGGAAGCTATGACGAGCGAGGGACTTGTGACGGCGCAGGTCGGCACGACGTTGGAAGAGGCGAAGAAGATCCTTGCAAAGTCGAAGAAGGAGAAGCTCCCGATCGTCGACAAGGAAGGAAATCTTGTCGGCCTCATCACCATCAAGGATATTGAGAAGACGATCAAGTACCCCAACTCCGCCAAGGATGCACAGGGAAGACTTGTCTGCGGCGCAGCTGTCGGCATCACGGCCAATGTGCTCGACCGCGTGCAGGAGCTGGTAAGTGCAAAGGTGGACTGCGTTGTCCTTGATTCTTCACATGGTCATTCGGAGAACGTTCTCAGATGCCTGCGCATGATCAAAGAGAAGTTCCCGGATCTGGATGTCATCGCCGGCAACATTGCGACCGGTGAGGGTGCAAAGGCACTCATTGAGGCCGGTGCGGACGCCGTGAAGGTCGGTATCGGACCCGGATCCATCTGCACGACACGTGTCGTTACAGGCTGCGGCGTACCGCAGATCACAGCCATCATGGATGCCTACAATGTAGCTAAGGAATACGGCATCCCTGTGATCGCAGACGGCGGCATCAAGTACTCCGGCGATATGACGAAGGCACTCGCTGCAGGCGGAAATGTCTGCATGATGGGTTCCATGTTCGCAGGCTGTGAGGAGTCCCCGGGAGAAGTCGAGATTTACCAGGGAAGAAAATACAAGGTCTACAGAGGCATGGGCTCCATCGCTGCGATGGAGAACGGCTCGAAGGACAGATATTTTCAGGAGAATGCCAAGAAGCTCGTTCCCGAGGGCGTCGAGGGACGTGTGGCTTACAAGGGCTCCGTTGAGGACACTGTATTCCAGCTGATGGGCGGCATCCGCTCCGGTATGGGACTTACAGGATCCCACAATATCAAGGAGCTGCAGGAGAACGGAAGGTTTGTGAAGATTTCGAACGCTTCCCTGCGCGAGAATCATCCTCACGATATTCAGATCACAAAAGAGGCACCCAACTACAGCACAGGAGAGCTCTGATCCAGAGAGCAGTGTTGAAGAGGGGGTCCGCATCGCTGTGATGCGGATACATGAGCGCATGCTGCCCCATAATGCTTGCGCTGCCTCAGCACGGGAAAGGCCGCTTCGGCGGCCTTTTTCCATCGACAGGGCGGGAGTCTATATCTGGTTATGGCTACAGACGATAAGAAGAGAACAGAGAGCGGCGAAGAGGTGAAGAGCCTCAACGGCGAGAACAAGAATTTCATTGAGCTGGAGATTGACAAGGATCTGGCAGAGGGCGTCTACGATCATGTGCACACGAGATTTCCTCCTGAGCCCAATGGGTATCTTCACATCGGACATGCGAAGAGTATCCTTCTCAACTACGGTCTCGCAAAGGAGTACGGCGGCCAGTTTAATCTGCGCTTCGACGACACGAACCCCACAAAGGAGAAATCAGAGTTTGTCGATGCCATCATCGACAACGTGAAATGGCTCGGCTGCGATTTCGGCGATAAGGTGTATTATGCTTCGGATTATTTTCAGCAGATGTATGAGATCGCAGTGAAGATCATCAAGAAGGGACACGCCTATGTCTCTGATCTCACAGCGGAGCAGATGAGGGAGTACAGAGGAACACTCACTGAGCCCGGAAAGAACGACCCGAACAGAGACAGGAGCATCGAGGAGAACCTCGATCTGTTCGAGCGCATGAAGAACGGTGAGTTCGGGGACGGAGAAAAGACACTGCGTGCGAAGATCGATATGGCGTCCCCCAACATCAACATGAGGGATCCCATCATCTACCGCGTGGCACATCTCGCACACCAGAGAACCGGCAATAAATGGTGCATCTATCCGATGTATGATTTTGCGCATCCGATTGAGGACGGCATTGAGGGCATCACGCACTCAATCTGCACCCTTGAGTTCGAGGACCACAGGCCCCTTTATGACTGGGTCGTAAGGGAAGCCGAATTCGCTGTGCCGCCGAGACAGATCGAGTTCGCAAAGCTCTATCTCAATAATGTCGTGACCGGCAAGCGCTACATCAAGAAGCTCGTCGAGCAGGGCATTGTGGATGGCTGGGATGATCCGAGAATTGTCTCCATCTCCGGCCTTCGCAGAAGAGGCTTCACGCCGTCCTCCATCAAGGCTTTTGTCGAGATGGCGGGCGTTTCAAAGAGCCAGTCTGTCAATGACTACGCAGCACTTGAGTACTGCATCCGCGAGGACTTAAAGCCTGTGGCGCCCCGCATGATGGCGGTGCTCGATCCGGTGAAGGTTGTGATCGACAACTATCCGGACGGGAAGTCCGAGGAGCTCGAGGCACCCAACAATCTCGAGAATCCGGCCCTTGGCAGCAGGGTGCTCACCTTCTCGAAGAACCTCTGGATTGAGAGGGATGACTTCATGGCGGAGCCCGTGCCGAAGTACAAGAGGCTTTATCCCGGCAACGAAGTGCGCCTTATGTATGCATATTTTGTCAGGTGCACGTCCTATGAGACCGACGAGAGCGGAAAAGTGACTGTGATCCACTGCACCTACGATCCCGCAACAAGAGGCGGCGATGCACCGGACGGCAGAAAGGTGAAGGGAACAATCCACTGGGTCAATGCAGCAGATGCAGGACAGGTGAATGTCCGCCTTTATGAAAATATCATCGATGAGTCCAAGGGTGTCTACGATCCGGAAACGGGCGAGCTCAATCTCAATCCCCACTCTCTGACAGAGAAGACTGCCTATGTGGAACCTGCGCTCATGACGGCGAAGCCGTTTGACCGCTTCCAGTTCATCCGCAACGGCTTCTTCTGCGTGGACTGCAAAGATTCGAAGGAGGGAGCACCGGTGTACAACCGCATCGTTTCCCTGAAGAGCTCATTCAAGCTGCCGAAGAAGGCATGAAGACGTCATGAACCTGAACATAGAACTGCAGCCGGAGGAACATACACCGCTGTATGCACAGATCTATGACTATATAAGGAAAGAAATCGTTGAGGGGAGACTCCTGAAGGGGGAGAAACTCCCCTCAACGCGTACTCTGTCCTCTTTCCTTCATATTTCCCGCAGCACGGTCACACAGGCCTACAGCCAGCTGGAGGCGGAAGGGTACATCAGGAGCAGCAGGGGGAGCGGTGCCTATGTGGAGGGCGTCGACAACCTCGCCATCCCCGAGAGGGATAAATTCCTCGCTGAGGCAAAATCCGCGAATGCGGTTATGCCGAATGCGGCAGCCGGTGCGTCAGCTCAACGGGATGCGTCACTTATCGATTTCTCCCCCAGGAAAATCGACATGAGTGCCTTTCCCTATCCCACGTGGCGCAGGATTACGCGCGATGTGATGGCATACGACAACGCGGATATTTTTGAGATGGGTGATCCGCAGGGAGATCCGGAACTGCGCGGTGCGATCGCTCACTATCTGCACTTTTTCCGCGGATGCAGGTGCAGCGCACAGCAGGTGGTGATCGGCGCAGGAAGTGATTATCTGCTGGTGCTGCTCCATCTGATCCTCAGGACGCCGCGGACAATTGCCATGGAGAGCCCGACGTACCTGCGTGCCTACAGGATTCTGGCCTCGCAGGGAGAGACAATCGTTCCTGTTCCGATGGATGAGAGCGGCATGCGGACGGACGCACTGGAAGAGAGCGGGTGCGATACTGCTTATGTCATGCCGGCGCGTCAGTACCCTACAGGCACGGTTATGCCCTATAAACGCAGAATTGAGCTCCTGCAGTGGGCGAATGAAAAGGACGGACGGTATATCATCGAGGATGACTACGATTCCGAGTTCCGCTACAGGGGGAAACCTATCCGCTCCCTTCAGTCACAGGACCTGGGCGGCAAGGTGATCTATATGGGCACCTTTTCCAAGTCCGTTGCGCCGGCCATCCGTGTGAGCTATATGATTCTGCCGCCTTCTCTTCTGGAGGCTTACAGAAAAGAGGGAACTGTTCTGTCCTCGACAGTATCGCGCATTGACCAGAGCATACTGAATACCTTTATAAGGGATGGGTACTTCGAGAGATATCTGAACAAGATGAGAACGATCTACAAGGGCAAGCACGATGCATGTCTGGAAGGGCTGCGCCCTCTGCATCGGAGGTTCGAGGTACTGGGCGCCGGCGCGGGACTCCACTTTATCCTTAGAGATATGTGGACAAAGTGCGGCTCTTTTGACGAAGCTGTGGATAAAGAGGGAGAACTGCAGAGCCGTGCATTGGCTGCGGGCGTTCGCATCTACACACAGTCGGCGCTGTGCCTGCCCGGCGCACCGTATCTGCAGGGCGGTCCGCCGACACCGACGATTCTGATCGGCTACGCATCCCTCTCAGAGGAAAAGATCCGTGAAGGACTCGCTGCCCTGACAGAGAAGATTATGATATAAAAAACCTCCGGAAGATTTAAACTTCCGGAGGTTTTATGCGCGCAGCAGCGAGAAAAGAGGCATCCATGTCTGCATGGGATGTCTTCTGACGGTTCGGCGTGCCAGCGGCACGCGCTCAGAACGGACCGGGCCGGAAGGTGAGACCGCCTTGACATCGGCAGAAAGAGCGTGGCGTCTCTTGATCGATTGCAGAGTGTCGTTACAGGGCAGATGCCATATGCTCGAATTCACCAAGGCACTGTTCCATTCTCTTTTTATAGTCGGAGATGGGATTGGTGCGGTCCGCGAGGACCTCGCGCATAATGCCGATCCGGATATAGTGGAGCATACGGGAAACCTGGTCCTTGCTGTCCATGTGTACATAGGAAGATGTGTCCGCCTCTGCGAGCAGATCATGGTAGTAATCCGGCACATTCCTGTCCGGCTCATCGAGAATGTTAAGCGCCTCCGCATCCTCCTCGAGTCTTACGGCTTCCAGAAAGAGAAAGAGAAAGGGATACTGCTCCATCAGGATGTCCTCCACGCGAAGAAGTTCCCTCTGCAGGGCAAAGTAGTCCATTGCACCGCTCCTTATCTCTCCTGTGAGTTCGAGAATGGCAAAGCGTGTCGAATAGTCATAGAGAAATGCGTAATAGCCTGCCTTGCTGCCAAAATAGTGGAAGAGGAGACCCTTACTGATCTTTGCCTCGCGGACAATCTCATCCGTGCTCGCGTGGCGGTAGCCGTTCAGCGCAAAAATGCGCAGCCCCGCGTTGATCATCCTGTCCTGCTTTTCCTTCTTGAGATCAAAGAATTTTTCGTTCATGGCGGCCTTTCTTATCTGGATTTGACCAGAGCAGTCTATTAATAAGACTAGCACAATTGATGGATTCAGACAACTGCGGAATGCGCGGCTTCACCGGGAAATCCGGCGCATTCCGGGGGGGCTGAACAGTTACTTTATTTTTATGAAAATATGGAGTACTATGAGCTACAAGAGTATGCACAGGAGAATTGAGCATCAGACAGCAGGATGTTCCGCCTGTGTGCAGAAGCGACGTACATCATTACAGCGGGGAGGTTTTCTGATGGGAAGACTCACTAGACTTTTACTGGGCGCAGGTTTTGCAGGAGCAGTGGCAGCCGGTGTCTATTACTATCTCGATCAGACGGCGAAAGAGGCAGAGAAGGAGCATCCGGAGGACAAGGACGGCAATAAGGCACTTGCTCCCGAGAATGTGAAGAGAGCTGCCGACAGAGCTTATACGACCATCAAGCACAGCACGGATGAGGCTTACACTAAGGTGAAAGAGGCCATCGGGCCGAAGGGCTCACAGGTTCTGGACGAAGTTTCCGATGCGGCCGGAAAGGTAAAGGATACAGTTGTTGCCTCCGCCGGAAGAGTCAAGGACATTGTGGAGAGCGACGACGAGGCAGAGGAAGAGCCGGCCGAAGAGGAGAAGCCTTCCGGGGATGCTCCCGCTCCCGCCGCAGACTCCATTGTTGCAGGGACAGAGGAAGGCAGAAGACACTTTGCAGAGGATGAAGCAGATCTCTCCTCTTCAGAGGTGGTCTATGATGAGACTCCCTCCAGCGATATGGTTGCGGAAGGAACGGCGGAGGGACCTGATCATCCGCTGGATACTTCATTTATACCGTCCGCTTCTGCTGAACCGGCCGAAGATGCAAAGGAGGATCCTTCGTCAGCAGAAGACACCTCTAAAGACGGGGTGGAAGAGTTCTTCGACGACGGAGAGAACTGATTTTAATTGAAAACAGCGCCATGGAGGCACCGGGACGTGCCCCTGCGGCGCTTTTTTGCGCGGTTCTGCGGGCGGTGCAGCTTCGTACAGAAAGAGTGCGGCGCAAGCTTGCTTGCGGAAGCATCTCTTTCTGTACGAAGCTATAGCGCTATAGCGCTATAGCGCGGCATAAGCGCAGGCGCATTGCGCCGCAGCGAATGGCATCGCCCGCAGTACCGCGCAGTGCAGGGCGCCGCCTGCGTGACCGCAGGTCAAACCCTGACACGCGCTCCTTAAGTGACTTAAGCATCGTGTGGCCGCGTGCAGCGGCAGAAAGGAAACAATGAACAGCAACGTAGGTGATCATCCGATTTATGATGCCAGAAAAGAACTGAGTGCCGGCCAGATCGCCGTGCTGGGCTTTCAGCATGTCTTCGCCATGTTCGGCGCAACCGTCCTGGTGCCTATCCTGACAGGACTGTCTGTGTCCACGACACTTCTCTGGGCGGGCCTTGGCACACTTCTGTTCCATTTCATCACGAAGAGAAAGGTGCCGGCATTCCTTGGCTCCTCCTTCGCGTTCATCGCAGGATATGCGGCAATTGCGCCGAATCAGGAGCCGGATCTGCTCCGCTACGCCTGCTTCGGCGTAGCCTGCGCAGGCCTTATGTATCTTGTTCTCGCTGCCCTCTTCAGAGCATTTGGCGCGAACAAGGTCATGAAGTTCTTCCCGCCTGTTGTCACGGGCCCCATCATCATTGCCATCGGTCTGAACCTGAGCTCTTCTGCCATCTCGAACTGTGAGACGAACTGGTTTGTTGCTCTCGTGGCCATTGTGGTTGTTATCATCTGCAATATTTTCGGGCGCGGAATGATCAAGATCATCCCTATCCTCTTAGGAGTCATCGCCTCTTACCTCGTTGCGGCATGCATGGGCCTCATCGATTTCACACCTGTCAAAGAGGCAGCATGGATCGGACTTCCGCTCACCTACAACAGAACGGTATTCTCCATTTTCACGGAGGGAGCAGACACGGGACTGCTGATCACCGCGGTGATCACGATTGTTCCCATCGCCTTCGCCACAATGATGGAGCACATCGGTGATATCTCTGCCATCTCCTCTACGGTCGGCATCAACTATATCAAGGATCCCGGACTCCACAGAACACTGACCGGCGACGGCCTTGCAACTACGCTGGCTTCTCTCTTTGGTGCACCTGCCAACACGACATACGGCGAGAACACTGGCGTCCTCACGCTGACCAAGGTCTATGATCCCATGATCATCCGCCTGGCCGCCGTCATTGCAGTCGTTCTCTCCTTCTGCCCGAAGTTCGCAGCAATCATCGAAGTAATGCCCTCTGCCACCATCGGCGGCATTTCCCTCGTTCTCTACGGCATGATCTCTGCCGTCGGCGTGCGCAACCTCGTTGAGACCCACTGCGACTTCTCCAAGAGCAGAAACGTTCTCATCGCGGCGCTCATTCTGGTTCTGGCCATCGGCCTGAATTATTCGACGGACGGAGGACTTATTTTCCATGTCGGTTCTGCGACGATCAACTTCTCCGGCCTTGCAACAGGCTCTCTTGTCGGCATCCTCTTGAATGCAATTCTTCCCGGCAAGGATTACCAGTTTGAGAACGACGAGCCCAATAAGACGGGCGTCGACCTTGAGATCCATCAGGGCGAGAACTTCGCGGATATTGAGGACGAGAAGAGAAAGAACAAATAAATTTCCTTTGCATCATTTTTGTGCTGAAAATAAGGACCTCCGCGTTTTGCCCGCGGAGGTCCTTTTGCGCAGCGGATGATCTGTTCAGTTATAATAGATAAGATAAGGCTTCGGAGAAGATTCCGGAAAAGAGACACGGAGGGAGCAGCACATGGGTTATCGATTCTGCTGGGGCGCATCGGGCGCCGGCAAGAGCCGCATACTGAAACAGAGAGCGCTGGAGTTCACGAACGGACGGATGGACCGAAGAGCGTTCTATATCGTGCCGGAGCAGTACACCATGCAGACACAGAAGGATCTGGTGGAAGCATCGCCGGATCACGGCATCATGAACATCGATGTGCTCTCGTTCGGACGCCTCTCCCACAGAATCTTCGAGGAGCTGGGAGAGCCGGGCAGGATTGTGCTCAACGATGTCGGCAAAAGTCTCATCCTCCACAGGGTGGGGCTGTCTTTGAAAGGACAGCTCCATGTGTTGGGCGATCAGCTGGACCGCCCGGGAATGGTTTCTGAAATTAAATCCGTGATCTCCGAGTTTATGCAGTATGGGATTGATCCGGACGAGGTTTCGGATCTGATCAATTATGCAGATGCCCATGGACAGGGCGCGCTGCGCGCAAGACTGGAGGATCTGCAGGTCCTCTACAGGGGATTCAGGCAATTCGAGGAGGACCGGTATGAGACGGCCGAGGAGACGATGGATCTTCTTGCCGATGCTGTGCCGCGCTCTGCGCTTGTGAAGGGGAGTCTGTTTATTTTCGATGGATTTACAGGGTTTACGCCGATTCAGTACAGCGTCCTCTCTGCTGTTCTGCAGAATGCGGAAGATGTGATCATTTCGTTGACGGCCTCGGAGGACGGCGGCCCTGGCCTGCACGAGGTTGAGGACGGCGTACTGTATGAGGAGGACAGTCTCTTTGCCCTCAGTCGCAGAACGGTAAAGGACATCTCCAGAATCGCGGAACAGGCGGGTGTGCCTCACGGAGAGGACATTGTCCTGCCGGAGTCCGATGTGCCGCGCTTTCGTGAGAGTCCTGCGCTGAAGCATCTCGAGCGGTATCTGTTCCGCTATCCGGTGCGCCAGTACAGGGAAGAGTCCAATCCGGGAGCAGGATGGGCATCGGCAGGTGGGGCTGAGGGCGTCTTTGCCGGCATGACGGGTGAGGCAAAGATATCCAGTAGCCGTGCAGGGAGAAAAGCCCCGGCGGGCACTCGGAACGCTGAGCTGACAGACAGCACTGCAGCCCGTATGCCCGGCATCCGCATCTTCGAGGCGACGACTCCTTCGGAGGAGGCGAGGTCCATCTGCATCATGATCCGGAAACTCTCTGCGGAGCGGGGCTATGCGTACAGGGACTTCGGCATCGTGACCGGCGATCTGGATACGTACGGGGATATTTTCGCGCAGATGGCGGAGGAGTACGGCATCCCGATCTACATCGACAGGACGAGGGCGGTCCTGCAGAATCCGCTCACGGAGACCGTGCGCGCGGCGCTGGAGACAGTGCAGAGCGGCTTTTCGTATGAGAGCGTCTTCAGGCTTCTGCGGAGCGGTCTGTCCGATTTCACAGAGGATCAGGTAGATCGGCTGGAGAATCTGTGCCTTGCGCACGGCATTCTCTCAAAAAAGAAATGGATGACACCATTTTCCTGGACTGACCGCATGGGCAACACCCAGACGGATGAGGAGCTGGAGAAGGTGAGGCAGCAGCTTATATCCCACATGGCGCCTCTGATGACGGGAGGCCGCCGGAGCGCTGCGGAGCGCACTGCTTCACTGTATGCCTATCTTGTCGGCATTCACGCTCAGGAGAAGATGGAGCAGTATGCGCAGAGGTTTGCGCAGGAGGGAGATCAGGTCCGCCAGAAGGAATACGAGCAGATCTACCGCGCGGTGATCGATCTTCTTGACCAGATCTATGATCTTCTGGGGGATGCGGAAATCTCTGCGAAGGATTATCTGGATCTTCTGGAGACGGGCTTTGGAGAGATCCGCCTTGGCACTCTTCCGCAGCGTGTGGACCGCGTCCTTGTGGGCGATATGGAGAGAACGAGGCTTTCGGAAGTGAAGGTCCTCTTCTTTCCGGGCGCAAACGACGGCAATATCCCCAAAAACGCATCGTCCGGCGGACTTCTCTCTGACCTTGACAGAGAGTTCCTTGAGGGCTCCGGTATTGCCCTGTCGCCTTCGCCGCGCGAGGAGATGTATATTCAGAGATTCTATCTGTATCTGAACATGACAAAGCAGACCGACAGTCTTCTCATCTCCTATGCGGCCTCAGCGGAGGACGGGTCCAGCCTTCGCCCCTCCTATATCATTGGACATATCCAGAGAATGTACCCTGCACTTCAGGTGGAGCATCCTGAGCTTGCGCCGATCCTGGGGCGCCTTGTGGCGGAGAAGGACAGCTGCCAGTATCTTGCGAGGGCTCTGCGCGCCTATGCGGACGGGGAATACGATCAGGACAGAGAGAAGAGAGAGGTCTTCCTCTCCATCTATGGCACGTGTGCTTCGAGGAGCGGCATGCGCGAACAGCTCCTGCACCTCACGGAGGCGGCGTTCCGCTCTTATCCTTCCGCTGTTTATATCCGAAAGGAGACAGCAAGGGCACTCTACGGCGATATGATCCGCGGCTCCGTCACACGGCTCGAACATGCGGCGCAGTGCTATCTTCAGCAGTTCCTGCAGTACGGGATTGGTCTGAAGGAGAGGGATGAATATATTTTCCAGCCAAAGGATTCGGGCGATATCATGCACGGCGCCGTGAGCAGCTTCTCGAGGCGCCTGCAGGAGCACGGAATGAGCTGGCGCGAGTTCACGAAGAAGCAGGGCGAGGAGATGCTGGACGAGGTCTTTCAGAGCATCACGCGGGGGTACGGGAGCGGCATTCTGGAAGATACGGCGAGAGCCTCTGCCATGCGTGACCGGATGCGAAGGATTCTTCTTCGCACAATCGATACACTGCAGTTCCAGGTAAAGAGCGGGGATTTCGAGCCCATGTGGTTTGAGAAGAGCTTCGGCGGGAGCGGAGGGCTCACCTTCCAGCTGGCGCAGGGCCGCACACTCTCTCTGATCGGCAGGATTGACCGCGTGGATCTGTGCCGCGAGGGTGACACCTTTTATGTGAAAATAATTGACTACAAGTCAGGTGTGCTCGACCTGGATCCGAAGAAGATGGAGGCGGGACTCCAGCTTCAGCTCCTTCTGTACATGAATGTCATTCTCGAGGAGATCAGAAGGCAGAGACCGGGCATGGCAGCCGCGGCGGCTGCGCTTCTCTATTACCGCTTCGCAGATCCGATTCTGTCCGGCGATACGCCGCCCCTGCAGCAGGAGGATGAGGAGAGAAACGCCGAACTGGCAGGAAAGATCAGAAAGGAGCTTCGTCCGAAGGGAATCGTGAATGCCGACACCGGGGTCATCCGGCATCTGGACAGCGGCCTTACAAGCGGAGCATCTCTCGTTGTGCCTGTACAGGCAAAGAAAACAAAGGACGGGAGCCTTGCATTGTCCGGCAGGGGGTCACATGTTTTCACGGACGAGGAGTTCCAGGAGATGACGGCGTGCATGTACAGGACGATCACGCAGATTGCAGATGAGATCCTGGACGGCAACATCACGGCGGACCCTGTGCACCTGGAGGCGGACAGGACGACATGTACCTTCTGTCCTTACCAGGCGGTGTGCGGGTTCGATCCGAAGATATACGGATATACGTACAGGGATTTGTAAAGGGATAAGAATCCGGAGACAGATATGGCTATTCATTTTACGGAAAAACAGACACAGGTGCTGAATGCGCGGGGACACAATGTCCTTGTCTGCGCGGCGGCAGGGAGCGGCAAGACGGCCGTTCTCGTCGAGCGCATTGTCCGCATGATCACGGAGGGAGAGCATCCGCTGGATATTGATCACCTGCTCGTCGTCACCTTTACGAAGGCAGCTGCTGCACAGATGAGAGAGAGGATCGCAAAGGCGGTCTCGGACAGACTCCTTTTAAATCCTGGTGACCGCCATCTGCAGAGGCAGGAAACTCTCCTGCACAGGGCGCAGATTATGACCATCGACAGCTTCTGCACCTTTCTTCTGCGCAATAATTTCAGCAGCATCGGCCTCGATCCCGGGTTCCGGCAGATGGATGAGACAGAGAGTGCGCTGCTCGAAGCGGATGTGATGAAGGATTTTCTGGAGGAGCAGTATCAAAAAAACGATCCTGCGTTCAGGCACCTCTCGGCGTGTGTCTGCAGCGGCGTCACGGATGACAGGCTTGAGGGACTGATTATGCAGCTCTTCAATGCCTCGAATGCACACCCCTCCCAGAAGGCGTGGCTTCTTGCACATCAGAGAGACTATGCAGCAGGCTCGGGGGAAGAACTCCTGGCCAGTTCCTGGTACCGGGAACTGCTGCATGCGCAGCTCGTGCAGCTCTCCGGCATTCCCTCCATCTATGAAGCGATGGAGCGTGTGTGCGAAGAGCCCGGCGGGCCGGGGATGTGGCTCGATTTTCTGCAGGGAGAGGAATCGGGGATTCTGCAGCCGTTCGGCACAGTGAATCCGGAAAAGGAGCTGTCTGCGGCATGCTCTGCCATGGAGAGGGAGCGCCTTTTGCCGGAGGATGTGCGGCGCATTGCCCTGCAGGCGAAGGAGGCAGCTGCCTATGCGTTTAACAAGATTCCCACTGTACGCAAGGGAGACGGTGTCGATCCGGACAAAAAGAAAGCGGTGACGACGCTCCGGGATGCCCTCAAGAAGGATCTGAAGAAGATGCAGGAAGGCGTTCTCTCGCAGAGCACGGAGGAGATCCTGCTGGGCATGGAGACGGCGCGGGAGCCGGTGAATACACTGATTACGCTCACACTCGGCTATATCAATGCCCTCGATGCCGCCAAGAAAGAGAAGAACGTGATCGATTTCGCCGATCTCGAGCGCCTCTCCCTTCACGTTCTTCTCGATATGAAGGAATCGGAAGACGGAGAGATCACGTACACGCCGACTGCCGCGGCAAAGGCACTGCAGCAGTATTACGACGAGATTCTGATTGATGAGTACCAGGACAGCAATGAGGTGCAGGAGCTCCTGCTCAGCACAGTCGCCGGAGAGCGGGAGGAAAGCCGCAGGAGATTTATGGTCGGCGATGTCAAGCAGAGCATCTACCGCTTCAGAAACGCCCGTCCCGAGATCTTTGCGGCCAAGTCGGATACGTATCAGGTCCTGTCGGCGCAGCAGTCG
This sequence comes from Lachnospiraceae bacterium UBA2734, assembly GCA_002353635.1. GTDB lineage: Bacteria > Bacillota > Clostridia > Lachnospirales > Lachnospiraceae > CAG-791. Next base: position 92,322 of record DEKA01000039.1, on the reverse strand, counting down.
CAGGAAGGCGCGGCGGACTGCGAGAGGATCGACCTCGACCAGAATTTCCGAAGCCGCCGTGAGGTGCTTGAGAGCGTAAACGATATTTTCATGCGCATTATGCGGAAGGAAATCGGCGGTGTCGAATACGGAGAAGACGTATCTCTGAAAACAGGGGCGTCCTATCCCGCTCCACCGGCAGAAAACCAGGAGGCCTATGCGACGGAATGCATTCTCGTGCAGGATGAAGGAGACGCCGGCGAAGAAGAGAATGCACAGACCGGCGGAGGAGATGCTGCAAAGGATACAGAGAGCGGAGAAAGAAACACCGCTGCAGGAAATGAAAAGGGAACGGGAGATCATGCGGAGAAGGCCGATGCGCAGGCAAAAACCGGAGATGTGAACGGTCAGGACGGGAACAGTGCAGAGAAGGAACAGAGCGCTCCTGTGAGTGCGCGCAGGAAGGAAGCAATGGCGGTTGCCCACAGGATCAAGGGCCTTGTGGGCGTTCTTCCGATCTCTGATGAGAGCGCTTCGGGCGGCGTGCGGCCTGCCAGGTACGGCGATGTCGTTGTACTGCTTCGCTCCTTTGGCGGAGGAATTCTGGATATCTACAGGAATGTATTCGAGAAGGCGGGAATCCCTCTGTATGTGGATTACAGGACGGGATATTTCTCCGCGCAGGAAGTGCGCGAGATCATGCAGCTGCTGCGCATCCTTGATAATCCGAGACAGGATATCCCGCTGTATGGTGCCCTGCACGGGTATTTCGGTCAGTTCAGTGAAGAGGAGACCGCGCAGATCCGGGCGGCTGTGAAGGCGGTCCTGCCGGAAGGGATGGACGTCTCTCTTTGGGATGCGCTGCATATGTATGCGGGGGACAGTCCAGAAGGAGAAAAGGCGGAGAAACAAGAGGCGTGGGAAGCCCGGAGACCTGTCACAGAGACAGAACATCTTTCCGGACAGAGCGGTGAAAAGAGACAGGGTGAGAGCACAGATGGATTTGGAGATGCCTCTCGTGTGCAGAATGCAGAGGTGACTGCCGACCCCTCCCTTCGGACGAAGGTCCGCAGCTTCCTGGAGAGGTACGAGGCATGGAGATGGATGAGCGTCATCATGCCTGTACACGATGTGGTCTCACACCTTCTCTATGACACAGGGTTTGAGGAGTATATTTCTGCGCTTCCCTCGGGGCCGCAGAGAAGGGCCAACCTGCATGCACTTGTGATCAGAGCGCAGGAGTTTGAGAAAACGCAGTACACAGGTCTCTTCAACTTCCTTCGCTATATTGACAAGTGTCACAGCCAGGATGTGGACTACGGCGAGGCCAATACCCTTGACGAGAATGCGGATGTCGTGCGCATCATGACCATCCACAAGAGCAAGGGACTGGAGTTCCCGATCTGTTTTGTCAGCGGGCTCTCAAGAAAATTCGCCTTCCGCACGATGGATGCAGGGGGACTTCTTGTCTGTGATGCGGATCTGGGAATAGGCGCGGAGGCAGTGGATCCGGATGCCCGCGTGCACTGGCCGACCATGCGCAAAACGGCCGTGCAGGAGAAGATCATGAGAGAGAGCCTCGGCGAGGAGCTCAGGGTCCTGTATGTTGCCATGACGAGGGCGAAGGAGAAACTGGTTCTTACGGGAACCATCTCCGACTCCTCATCAACGGAGGGACGCATAGCAAAGGCCAAGGCCGTGACGCCGGAGGACAGGGGCGGCGTGCCCTCCCATTTGCCGGCAGAGGTGATCAGCTCCGCTTCCTCATATATGGACCTGTGCAGGATGGCCTTTGCCGTCATGAGTGATCAGGAAAAGGCACATTTTCATGTCTATGCGGTGCAGGATGCAGACCTCGCCGCACAGGAGAATATCGAGCGGGAGACGCTGCAGATGCGAAAGAGCACGCTCCTATCCGCGTCCGCGGCGGGACGGGAAAAGGTTCCTCTCCCGTCAGTTTCGGATGCGCTGGAGCAGCAGTTCACCCGCCGCTACGCGCATGAAGATCTGGACGGCCTCTTTACGAAAACAACAGTTACGGCTTTAAAGCGTGCCGCCATCGAGGAGGAAGAGGAAGGCGAAGGCGCCGTGCAGGAGGTAACGCTCCCCGCTGCCGGGCAGCAGGATCCATACATCCCGCGGTTTGCACGCGCGAAGAACATTTCTGAGAATGAACAGGAGAGACTCACCGGAGCACAGAGGGGAACGGCTGTTCACAGATGCTGTGAGCTGTTTGATTATCATAAATGGCCGGATCCCGGCCGCGTGACGGCAAAAGAATTCCAGGAGTGGGCACAGGAGAGCCTTAAGAGCGGCAGAATGGATGAGGCGTATAAGGATGTGCTGCGCTTTACTGTTTTCAGAACGTTTCTGCACTCGGACCTTGCGGCCAGAATGGCCAGGGCGGCGCAGAGCGGAGACCTCTGGAGAGAGCAGCCGTTTGTTCTCGGTGTCCCGGCGAGCCGCATGGATGCGCGGTTTCCGGAGAAGGAGATGGTCCTTGTGCAGGGCATCATCGATGCCTTTTTCATAGAGGACGGGAAGATTGTGCTGGCAGACTATAAGACAGATTATGTGACCCGGCCGGAAGAACTGAAGGAGAGGTACAGCACGCAGCTGGATATTTATGCGGACGCACTCACGCGGATTCTTCACAGAGAAGTGAAGGAGAAGATCATCTATTCGTTCCGGTTGGGGCAGGAGATCCGCGTGTGACTGCATACGATGAAACAATCTTGGAAACAGTGAGGTGATTTATCGTGATATTCTATTTTTCATCAACGGGCAACAGCAAGGAGGCCGCAGAAAAAATCGCAGCGGCCAACGGGGATACACTTACGGACATCGGCCGGGCGATGAAGTTCGGGGAGATGACTTATGAGCTGAAGGCGGGGGAGGATCTGGGCATTGTCACGCCCGTCTATTACGGCGGCATCCCCGACATCGTCTATGAGTTCCTGAAGAAGGTGAACCTGAAGGGACAGGGAACGGACAGATATGTCTACCATGTGGTTACCTGCGGGTCCGTGACGGGAGGTGCGAACAGCATGGTGATGAGTGCGCTCTCGCAGAACTTCGGGCTCACGATCAGTGCCACTTATGCCATCAAGACTGTGGACAACTATCTGCCGCTTTTCGACTGTTCGGATAAGGAGGCCAATCAGAAGAGACTCGCCTCTGCGGAGAAGGAGATGGACCAGGTCGCTGCGCAGGTGGCGGCGAAGGATCTGGGCGAGCATAACTATTACAGAGGTGCGTGGGCGCTGCTGTGGCCTGTGGAGCAGTTTGTGTATGAATATGCAAGATCAACGAATAAATTTCATGTGACGGATGCCTGCATATCCTGCGGATTATGCGCAAATAACTGTCCGTGCAATGCGATTGCCATGAACAGTGGGAAGCCCGCCTGGGTGAAGGACAAGTGCACGCTCTGTCTCGGCTGTGTCCACCGTTGTCCCGCGCATGCCATTCAGTTCGGGAAGAGTGAAAAGGCACGCGCGAAGGCATTCGCGCACGGGCAGTACCAGAATCCGAATACAAAGCCGGTTGAGTACTGAAAAGAGTACGCTCTCCAGGGAGCAGGGGTCCCCTGGCACGCTTCCTGAAGAGCGTATCATGCATAACAAATGCATAATATACAAAAACTCGAAGGGATAAAGCGCAAGTTTGTCGCAATTTCCTCTTGCATTAATGCATAAAAATGCATATTATTAGTGGCATGAAATGAAATTAAGAAAGACGCAGTTCTTTCACGGGAGGATTTCCCTGCAGACGGCACACGGCCGCAGGGGATAAAAAGGAGACTATTATGAAGAATATGAAGAAAATCGTCGCACTGGCAATGGCAGCAGCTATGACGGCAACACTCGCCGCATGCGGATCATCCTCAGGCTCATCCAGCTCATCCGCTTCCTCATCTGCTCCGGCAGCGGAGTCGACTGCCGCAGCTGAGACCACACAGACAAACGTTGATCCCGCTGTAGAGGCATCTACTGATGCCACAGCTACGACGGAGAGTACAGCAGCTGATGCACAGACACCGGATCTGTCTTCCGACAAGTACGTTGGCGACGGCGTCTGGACGGTCGGCACGAACGCGACCTTCCCTCCGTTTGAGTATATCGATGACAATGGTCAGCCGACAGGCTTTGATGTGGCCCTCGTGCAGGAGATCGGCAAGCGCCTTGGCCTCAAGGTTGAGGTACAGGATATGGAGTTCGATGCACTGGTTGCTTCCATCGGCTCCAAGATCGATGCCGCGGCAGCCGGCATGACCGTCACTGACGAGCGCAAGAAGACTGTAGATTTCTCTGAGGCTTATTACGATGCTACGCAGGCCGTTCTCGTCAAGAAGGGCTCTTCCATCAAGACGCAGGATGATCTGAAGAATGCAAAGGTAGGTGTTCAGCTCGGCACGACAGGCGCAGGTATTGCCGATGATCTGCACGGCGAGGGCTCTGACAAGACCATCACCTACAATTCTTACAACGATGTTGTACAGGATCTGATCAACGGCAAGACAGATGCCGTCATCATGGATCAGGTACCCGCAGAGGCATATCAGTCCCAGAGCGGCGACCAGCTCGAGGTTCTGCCTGGCACACAGTTCAACTTTGATACAGAGGAGTATGCAATTGCTCTTCCCAAGGGAGATACAGAGCTTCTGGATGCTGTAAACGGTGCGATCGATGCGATGAAGGCAGACGGAACGTTTGACAGCCTTGTAGATAAGTGGATCAACAATTATTCCGCAGAATAAGTTATACTGATAGACAAGCGGCGATCAGTCAGGGAGGATGGACCGGCAGGGCCCATCCTCCTTTTGCAGGTCTGCAGGAATGTCTGGTGGATGAATACCGCCAGGCAGTCTGTACGACTGATCTGATGTCACAGCCGCCGTGCGGTGCAGCAAAAGGGATCTTTTCTGAAAGGAAAACCTGATGAACAGTATAGTGGAACAGTTCAACAGAGCATTTATTGTCAACAACAGGTGGACGCTTTATTTCAAGGGCCTGGGGACAACGATTGAGGTGGCATTCTTTGCTGCAATCCTTGGTATTGTGATCGGCACGGTTGCCTGCCTCGCCAATATGGCGAAGAGGAGAAACGGGAAGCGGCCGATATTTTCATGGATTGCTTATGCCTATATCGACGTGATCCGCGGAACGCCCACAGTCATCCAGCTGATGATCATGTGGTTCGTTATCATGAAGAATTCAACGAACGGCGTGCTCGTGGCATCCCTCTCCTTCGGACTCAACTCCGGCGCTTATGTGGCAGAGATCATCCGCGGCGGCATTCAGGCTGTTGATCAGGGACAGATGGAGGCCGGCAGGTCACTCGGTCTTTCTAGAACACAGACGATGATGTATGTCGTTCTGCCGCAGGCCTTCAAGAATGCATTCCCATCTCTCCTTAATGAGTTCATCACCCTCCTTAAGGAGACAGCCATTGTGGGATATGTCGGCATGTCAGATCTGACGCGTGTCGCCAACCAGATCTCCACAAAGACATATCAGCCGTTTATGCCTCTTGTGGGCGCGGCTGTGATTTACTTCGTTGTGATCAAGGTTTTGACTATTCTGTTCAATAAACTGGAAAGGAAGCTGAGAGAAAGTGACAACCGCTGAGATGAACACACAGAACAAGGCGGCGGATCAGGACCGCGTCATGATCCGCGTGAAGAACCTCACGAAGTATTTTGACGACAATCACGTTCTCCGGGGAATCAACTACGAGATCAGGAAGGGGCAGAAGATCGTTCTGGTAGGGCCCTCCGGCTGCGGCAAGTCGACATTCCTGCGCTGCCTCGACATGCTGGAAGTGCCGACCTCGGGTGAAGTCTGGCTCGATGATGTGCAGGTGAACAGCCCGAAGACGGATATCAACAAGGTCCGCCAGAAAATGGGCATGGTCTTCCAGCACTTCAATCTCTTTGCGAACCTGACGATCATGCAGAATATCACACTGGCTCCGGTGAAGCTTAAGCTCATGAGTCAGGAGGAGGCCTCCGAAAAGGCACTGAAGCTCCTTCGCCGCGTCAATCTCGAGGACAAGGCGGATGCCTATCCGCACTCTCTTTCCGGCGGCCAGCAGCAGCGTATCGCCATTGTCCGCTCTCTGGAGATGAACCCGGAGGTAATGCTCTTCGACGAGCCGACGTCAGCGCTCGATCCCGAGATGGTCGGCGAGGTGCTGCAGGTCATGACGGAGCTGGCAGATGAGGGCATGACCATGGTCTGCGTCACACATGAGATGGCTTTCGCAAGGCAGGTGGCCAGCAAGGTGATCTTCATCGATGAGGGTGTCATCAAGGAGGAGGCGGAGCCGGAGGAGTTCTTCACACATCCGAAGGACCCGAGACTGCGCGATTTCCTCTCCAAGGTGCTCAAGTAAAAAATGCGGGGATGTCACAGGAAAATCTGTCTTGTGACATCCTTCTTTGCTATACTTGAAAACAGCCTGCACGATCAGGGTGCCGGCAGAAAAGAGCAAGAGGATTTCAATATGTCTTATGATAATAAAGTCAGAAAGGTAGTTCCCTACACAGCCGGCGAGCAGCCCAAGGACCGCACAGTCATCAAGCTCAATACGAATGAGTGTCCCTATCCGCCGGCGCCGGGGGTTGTCAGCGCACTGAATGCCATTGCAGCGGATCCGTCTGTGCTGCGGCTGTATCCTGATATGGATGCGACACCGCTCGTGCAGGCCCTCTCTGCATGCTATCATGTGGATCCGGAGCAGATCTTTGTGGGCGTAGGATCAGATGACGTTCTGTCCATGAGCTTCCTCACATTTTTCACGGGCGGCGGAAGGCTCCTGTTTCCGGATATCACCTATTCGTTCTACGATGTGTGGGCGGATCTGTATCGGATTCCGTACACGGCTGTGCCTCTCCGGGAGGATTTCACGATCAACCCGGACAACTATATTCCTTCCTCTTCTGCGTTTGCGGCGAAAGGAGAGGAGCTGGCCGGCATTATTTTCCCTAATCCGAATGCGCCCACCGGTGCGGAGCTTGACCTCTCTGCCATTGAGTCCATCGTGGCTGCCAATCCTGACTGCGTTGTCATTGTAGATGAGGCCTACATTGATTTCGGCGGACAGAGCGCACTCTCTCTCATTGACCGCTATGACAATCTTCTGATTGTGCAGACGTTCTCGAAGTCCAGGGCGATGGCCGGCATGCGCATAGGCTTTGCCATGGGCAGCAGGAAGCTCATCCGGTATCTGAAGGACGTCAAGTTCTCCTTCAATTCGTACACGATGAATCTGCCCTCCATTCTGGTCGGCACGGCGGCCGCAGAGGATGTCGCTTACTGGAAGGACATTACTTCACGCATCGTAAAGACGCGGGAGTGGTTTGAGAAGGAGCTTCAAGAACTCGGCTATCAGTTCCCTGTATCGAAGACGAATTTTGTCTTCGCAAAGAGCCCGCGCCTGTCCGGCGATGTACTCTTTAAGAAGCTTCGCGAGAGGAAAATTATCGTGCGGCACTGGGACAAGCCCCGTATTGCGGATTACCTGCGCATCACGATCGGAACAGATGAGCAGATGAAGGCTGTCGTGGATGCCCTGCGGGAGATTGAGACAGAGGCTTGAATGCAGAATCGGACCTAGCGGCACTGGGACAGCGTGCATGCCGCAGAATTTAAGACAGAGCGCTGCTGAGCATTGCAGGAAGGAGCACAATTGCTGAGACACTACCTTTACGTTTTCTTTATTTCCATGGTTCCCATTATCGAGCTGAGAGGGGCCATCCCCATTGCGCAGGTCTTTCACGCGTCAGATCCCGCCTTCAATATGGTCCTCGCTTATATTCTCATTGCGATCGGCAACATGATCCCCGTGCCGTTTATTTTCTTCTTTGCGAGAAGAGTCCTTGAGTGGGGCGCGGACAAGCCGGGGGTGGGCAGGTTCTTCTCCTGGTGTCTGAATAAGGGACATAAGGGCGGAGAGAAGCTCAAGGAGACCGCCGGGAAGGGCCTCTACTGGGCACTTCTGATCTTTGTCGGCATTCCGCTTCCCGGAACAGGTGCGTGGACCGGTACGCTTGCAGCATCTTTCCTGGATATGGACTTCAAGAAGAGTGTCATCGCGGTCATGGGCGGCGTTGCACTTGCGGGCTGCATCATGGCAGTGCTGAGCTGGACGGTAGCGGCCGGTGTAAAGATTTTCTAAAAGGAAGCTGCAGATGAAAGACGGATTTATTAAAGTGGCAGCGGCTGTTCCCGCAATCAGTACGGCTGATCCGGAGTACAACGGAGAGCAGGCGGAAAATTTATACCGCGCGGCGGTCCGCGGCGGCGCGAAAATCATTGTTTTCCCTGAGCTCGTCCTCACGGGCTATACGTGCAGCGACCTTTTTCTGCAGGATGAGCTGCTGATCGGCGCGCAGAGAGCGCTTCTCTCTTTAGCAAAGGCGACAAGGGGGAATGATGCAATTGTTTTCGTGGGCTATCCTCTGTCCTGGGAGGGCAAGCTCTACAACACAGCGGCGGTTGTGCAGGACGGGAGAATTCTTGCTTTCATTCCCAAGCGGTTTCTGCCCAATTATGCCGAGTTCTATGAGCTGCGTCAGTTCACGCCGGGTCCTGCCGAGGCGCGGGATATTGTCTTTGACGGTCAGCTGATTCCATTTGGCAGCCGCATCATTCTGGATGTGGATGCCATTCCGGGGCTCGAGATTGCGGCGGAGATCTGTGAGGATGCGTGGGTCATGAATGCGCCGGACATCGCGCACGCCGGCGCGGGTGCCAGTGTCATTGTCAATTTGTCCGCGTCAAATGAAACGGTCGGCAAAGACGATTACAGAAGAGCGCTCATGAGCAGCATCAGTGCGCGGACAATTTCCGATTACATCTACTGCAGCGCAGGGGACGGCGAGTCGACGACGGACATTGTCTTCGGCGGGCGCATCATGATCTGTGAGAACGGAACGATGCTGGCGGAGCGAAAGATCTTCGACAATGCCTACAACGAGGCCAAGATGACGTTTGCTGATCTGGATATCGGCAGGATCAATTTTGAGAGACGAAGGATGACGACATACTTCAACCAGGAGGCGGTCGATTACCTTCATCTTCCTGTCCATATGGAGCAGCAGGTCACTCTTCTTGAGCGCACCTTTGATCCTCATCCGTTTGTGCCCTCAGATAAATCAAAGAGGAATCAGCGCTGCAATGAGATTCTGAACATCCAGTCCAGAGGACTGGCAAAGCGGCTTGATCACATCGGCTGCAAAACGGCTGTGATCGGCGTATCCGGAGGGCTCGATTCCACACTTGCGATGCTCGTGACGGCGAGAGCCTTCGATCTCCTTGGCATGCCGAGGGAACAGATCACCGCGGTGACGATGCCGTGTTTTGGCACGACGGACAGGACGCACGGCAATGCCGTGACGCTCGCAAAGGCACTCGGCGCAACTCTTCTTGAAGTGAATATCAAAGCGGCTGTGATGCAGCACTTCGCCGACATCGGGCAGGACATGGCAGACCACGATGTGACGTTCGAGAACGGACAGGCGAGAGAGCGCACGCAGGTGATCATGGACATCGCGAACAAGAGAGGCGGGATCGTCATCGGCACGGGCGATCTGTCTGAGCTGGCCCTTGGCTGGGCCACCTACAACGGCGACCACATGTCGATGTACGGCGTGAATGCAGGCGTTCCGAAGACTCTGGTTTCACACCTCGTGCGGTATTATGCGGACACAACGGACGACGCCGTGCTGGCATCGTGTCTGCGTGATGTGCTGGATACACCGGTCTCACCGGAGCTCCTTCCGCCCACAGGCGATGGGAAGATCGCGCAGAAGACAGAGGACCTCGTAGGCCCGTATGAGCTGCATGACTTCTTCCTGTACTACATGCTGCGCTGCGGATACACGCCGGGAAAGATCTACAGAATCGCGAGAAAATCCTTCGCAGGCGTCTATACCAATGATGTGATTCTGAAGTGGGAGAAGAACTTCTACAGACGCTTCTTTGCCCAGCAGTTCAAGAGAAGTGCGCTGCCGGACGGGCCGAAGGTTGGTTCCGTTGCAGTGTCGCCGAGAGGGGATCTGCGCATGCCCAGCGACGCATCCAGGAATCTCTGGATGAAGGAGCTCGAGGAACTGCATTGAGTGCGAGGCTGAATGTGATCGCATTCCAACACAGATTGGTGCCGCTGACGCGGCCCCGATTTCGCTGATCTGCGGTTCGCTGCCGCGCATCGCGCGTCAAAGCGCTCTCGTAAATGGTCCACTGGACCATTTACCTTCGGAGAAAGTCCATACGGGCATTTCTCCTCGGGATGCCGCAAAAAAGACGGAACTTGGAGGACAATATGCTGCTGCATTTTACGAAAATGGAGGGCTGCGGCAACGACTACGTCTACATCAACGGTGTGACGGAGCATGTGCCGGAAGCCGATAAACCTGCTCTTGTGCGCCGCCTCTCTGACCGGCACTTCGGTATCGGCTCCGACGGCGTCATCTGGATTAACCCCGTCAAAGACCAAACTGTGCAGTCTGGGAAGGATAATGGTGCACACGCTGACTTCGAGATGGAGATGTGGAACGCGGACGGCACACGCGCGGAGATGTGCGGCAACGGCATCAGGTGCGTTGCAAAGTACGTCTATGACCACGCAATGACGCGTGACTTTGCAGATCCTTCTGCGAATGACAGTGACCGCATGAGTCATGTGGACATCGTCAGTGCCGGCGTCGTACATCCAATTGATTTGTACTGCCGCGGCGATAAGGCCTGCAAGGCGAAGGTCAACATGGGCCGTCCCATTCTGAACGCGCCGGATATCCCTGTGCAGGCGGAGAAGTCGCCCATCGTGAGTGCGCCGTTCACAGTGGGCGGGAAGGAATACGCTCTTACCTGCGTCTCCATGGGCAATCCTCACGCTGTGCTCTTCGTGGACGATACCAGTGCGCTGGATCTTCCAAAGATCGGCCCTCTTTTTGAAAATAACGACCGCTTTCCCAAGCGTACGAATACCGAATTCGTGCAGGTTCTGGATCGCTCTCATGTGCGCATGAGAGTCTGGGAGCGCGGGGCAGGAGAGACCCTGGCCTGCGGTACGGGGTGCTGCGCGACGGCCGTCGCCTGCGTTCTGAACGGAAAGACGGAGCGGAAGATCACAGTCGATGTCCTCGGCGGGTCACTCGAGATCGAGTGGAATGAGGAGACAGATGAGGTTTTCATGACGGGCCCGGCAAAGACGGTATTCGAGGGCACGGTCGAAATCTGACAGATGTTGTATAATACAGACATTCTATAGAAAAACTGAACAGAAAGGACGGCAGTTATGTTCGAAGCGAACAGCGATTATCTGAAGCTCCCCGGGAGCTATCTCTTCTCAACAGTGGCAAAGAAGACAAATGCCTACATTGCGGCGCATCCGGATGCAAAGATCATCCGCATGGGCATCGGCGATGTGACACAGCCTCTTCCGCCTGCAGTCATCAAGGCGCTGCACAAGGCAGTGGACGAGATGGGCTGTGCGGAGACCTTCCGCGGTTATGCGCCGGATCTCGGCTATGAATTCTTAAGGAAGGCCATTGCGGAGAACGACTACCGCGCGAGAGGATGCAATATTGCTGACGACGAGGTCTTCATCAGCGACGGCGCGAAGTCCGATTCCGGCAACATTCAGGAAATCTTCGAGCGGGACAACGTGATCGCGGTGACCGATCCTGTCTATCCGGTCTATGTGGATTCCAACGTGATGGCAGGCAGAACGGGCGAGTATGACGCAAAGACAGAGAAGTGGAGCAATGTTGTCTATATGCCCTGCACGGCGGAGAACGGCTTCTGCCCGGCTTTCCCAGAGAGAACACCGGATGTCATTTATATCTGCTCACCGAACAATCCGACGGGCATGGCACTGACAAAGGATCAGCTGCAGGCATGGGTAGATTATGCCAATAAGAACGGGGCGGTCATTATTTTCGATTCCGCTTATGAGGCATACATTCACGATGATAATGTGCCTCACTCCGTCTTTGAGTGTGATGGGTCCAGGACCTGTGCGATTGAGATCAAGTCGTTCTCGAAGAATGCGGGCTTCACGGGCCTTCGCCTCGGCGCAACGATCATTCCGAAGGAGCTGAAGGACAAGGACGGGCACGATCTGTACAGTCTCTGGGCGCGCCGCCACGGGACGAAGTATAACGGCGCTCCTTACATTGTGCAGAGAGCCGGCGAGGCCTGCTACACGGATGAGGGCAAAAAGGAGATCAAAGAGATGGTCGGCCGCTACATGCACAACGCCGGCTTCATCAAAGACTCTCTTGCAGGAATGGGCTACGAAGTTTACGGCGGCGTGAACTCACCTTATATCTGGCTGAAGGCGCCGAACGGGATGACATCCTGGGAGTTCTTCGATCTCCTGCTGGACCGCGCGCATGTGGTCGGCACACCGGGATCAGGATTCGGTCCATCCGGCGAGCACTATTTCCGCCTGACTTCCTTTGGAACCTATGAGAATTCCGTGGAAGCGATGGAGAGAATCAGGAAGATCTGATATAATAATATTTTCGATCAGTATCTTCTTACAGGATGATACTAATAAGAAATGTGTTTTGGAGGAACAGGTAATGGGTTTACTCGAAGAGTGGCATAAAAAGGCCTATAACGAGAAAGCGGACAGAAATGCCCTGACAAAGATGTGGAACGATTATTTTCAGAAGGAGAAGGGGATCTATGAACAGCTCCTCAAGAATCCTGACGAAGAGGTCAAGGGCACGGTCCAGGAGCTCGCCGACAAGTACGGCATCTCTCTGGAATATATGGTCGGTTTCCTGGACGGCATTCAGGAGTCGCTGAAGACTCCTAACCCGATCGAGGACACGCTGGCAGCAGATACGGTTGTTTCCCTTGCATTCGACAAGGAGAAGCTCTACAAGAACATGGTGGCTGCAGATGCCACATGGCTGTACGGCCTCGAGCAGTGGAACAAGATCTTCGACCGCGAGGAGCAGCACAGAATGTATCTCGAGCAGAAGAAGTCTGGCACGATCGTTAAGGGACCCAAGATTTATCCCAATGATCCCTGCCCTTGCGGCAGCGGCAAGAAGTACAAGAAGTGCCACGGCAGAAACGTATAACAGAGAACGGAAGGCGGACAGCGACAAGCTGCCCGCCTTCTTCTTTAACTCCAGTCATTGATCTTCCGCTCTGTACCTGTTGGCATTGAAGAGCACATGGAACTCCATAGCCCTTTGTGCATCGACAGGGCGCTGCTCCTCGATTGCCTTGAATATCGCGCGGTGGGAGAGGAGCGTCTGCTCGTACTCCGTCTCCCTGACATTCTCCGCAAAGGTCATCACACCGTTGGTGATGACCGGAATGAGCTTCTCCATGACGGAGTTGTGCGTGCAGCGGGCGATCTGTACATGAAAGGCGCAGTCCTGCGCCGCATATTCCCCGTGCGCGAGAATGCGCGCGTCCGCCTCCTGGAAAATAACGCGCAGTTTTTCCACATCATCTCTTCCTGCATTCTGCGCCGCGAGAGCGGCAATCGGCGGCTCCAGAATGAGCCTTGTCTGCAGCAGATCCTCCGTCAGCTTCTTCCGGTCGCTCTGCATGGAAAATCCAAGGGGATCTTCAGATACCCCTTCTCTTTCCGAAATATAAGTGCCTGACCCCTGTCTGACCGTCACAATTCCTCTCGACATCAGGAGGCGAAGCGCCTCTCTTATTGTATTGCGCCCGACGCCGAGGTCCTTCTGCAGGTCGGCCTCTGTGGCGATCCGGTCACCGGGCTTGAGCTGGTGCTCCTGAATATAGCGGAGCAGTTCGTCCGCTGTCTTTTCTGTGAGTGTCTGTCTTTTCATCTTTTCTCCGTGTGCTTCCAGTATAGGAACAGCGCATTTTTCCTGTGTTAAAGGTTCATTGAAAATAAGACCAAATTTTCAATTCTACTCATTGAATTCATCCTATAAATAGACGACCTTTTAAACAAAGAGTACAGGATATTTGGGGAAAAATCAACCAAATTACGCCTAAAAATAGCTTGAAAACAAACACTTCTCATGCTATCCTCAAATAAAAGATAGGATGAATTAGAGGAGGATGCACCATATGCAAAAACTCTATGATGTGATCATCATCGGCGGCGGCGTTGTCGGCAGCGCCATCGCGCGAGAGCTCTCCAGATACAGGCTGAAGATCGCCGTGCTGGAGAAGAATCTGGATGTCTGTTTTGAGACGAGCGGACGCAATACGGGCGTGTGCCACGGCGGCTTTGCCTATGATCCGGGGACACTGAAGGCGAAGCTGTGCGTCGAGGGCAACCGGATGATGGGAGCGCTCGCGCAGGAACTGGATTTTCCCTTTAAGCGGACAGGAAAGGTCCTTGTTGGCAATACAGATGAGGAGTACGAACAGCTCGGCCGCGTGATGCGGCAGGGCGCAGTCAACGGTGCGACGGGCCTTTCGATGATCGGAGAAGAGGAACTGCACCGCCTTGTGCCTTCAGTACAGGCGAAGTTCGCGATGCTCTCCAGGAATTCGGGCATCCTCGATCCTTTTCTCATGACCATCGCCCTCGCGGAGAATGCCCACAAGAACGGCGTCGAATATCATTTTGACAGCGAAGTGACAGGAATCCGCCGCAGCGGCAATGAGAATGTCTGGGAGATCACCACGGCACACGGCGACACTTATGCCGCACGCTGGGCCGTGAATGCGGCCGGCCTTGGCTGCGGGAAGATCAGCGACATGCTGGGCATCAGGGGCTATAAGATCATCGGCTCCAAGGACGACTATATCATCCTCGATCAGAGACTTGGTGCTCTTGTGCCGATGCCGATCTACACCGTTCCTTCGAACACCTACATGGGGATCCATGTCACGATCACAACGGACGGCAATGTTCTTCTGGGTCCCACAGCAGAGGATACGGACAACCTCTCCTACTATGGAACAGAGCAGAAAAATCTGGATTACCTCTATCAGGAGGCCATGAAGATCTGGCCGCACGTGAAGAAATCTGACTATATCCGCACCTATTCCGGCATCCTGCCCAAGTGGGTCGACGACAACGGAAAGATCCAGGATTTCAAGATCGAGATCAGAGATGACCTTGCACCGAATGCTGTGAACCTCGTCGGCATCGAGTCGCCGGGACTGACCGCTTCCGTCGCCATCGCAAGGTATGTGATCGACATGATGAAGGAGAGAGAGCATTTTGCAGAGAACGTGGATTTCGACGGCACGCGCAAGGGAATAACAAGGTTTGCTCTCCTCACACCGCAGGAGCAGGACGCGCTGATTCAGAAAAATCCCGACTACGGCGAGCTGGTCTGCCGCTGTGAGAAGGTGACGAAGGCCGAGATCCTGCAGGCCATTCACAATCCGCTGGGCGCGCACACCATGGTGAGTGTCAAGTACCGCACGAGGTGCATGATGGGACGCTGCCAGGGCGGTTACTGCCAGATGCGCATCAGCAGCATGCTGGAAAAGGAGCTGGGCATCCGCCCGACAGAGATCACTTACGAGAGAGCAGGAAGCCATCCGTTCTTCGGTGTGGTCAGATCTGAGGCAGAGAGCAGGAGGGAGGCACAATGATCCGTGAAAATATAGACACCCTCATCGTCGGCGGCGGTCCCGCAGGCCTTGCTGCTGCAGTGGAGCTGTGGAAGAAGGGAATGCGGAGCATTCTCATCGTGGAGAGAGAGCGGCAGCTGGGCGGAATCCTGCGCCAGTGCATTCATGATGGTTTTGGTCTCTCCCGCTTTGGCGAGAGTCTCTCGGGCCCTGAATATGCACAGAAATTCATCGATGAAGTGACGGCACTCGGCATCCCGTATCTGACGGATGCTGCAGTGATGAATATCACAGGCAGCAGGCTGGTGACGATTGCAACACCCGGCGGCATCCGCGAATACCAGGCGAAGTCTGTAGTTCTTACTATGGGCTGCCGGGAGAGGACACAGGGCGCCCTGGCGATACCGGGTGAGCGGCCGACGGGTGTTTTCACTGCCGGTGTTGCCCAGGCATACATCAATCTTTATAACAGGATGCCGGCGCGGGAGGTCATTATTCTCGGCTCCGGGGACATCGGCATGATCATGGCAAGACGCCTCACGCTCGAGGGCGCACATGTACATGCAGTCTTTGAGGTGCAGCCATATCCGTCTGGACTGCCCCGCAACATTGAGCAGTGCCTGAATGACTATCACATTCCGCTTTATTTAAGTCATACAGTGACAAAGATTCACGGCAGCAGCAGACTCGAGGGCGTCACCGTCTCCGCGGTGGATGCGCACATGAAGCCCATTCCGGGCACGGAACAGTATTACCCTTGCGATACCCTGATCCTCTCTGTCGGTCTTATTCCGGAGAATGAGCTCTCACTTGACGCCGGCGTCACGCTTGATCCAAGGACGCACGGCGCCATTGTGGATGAGAATTATATGACGAGCGTTCCTGGCATCTTTGCAGCCGGCAATGTTCTGCATGTGCATGATCTTGTGGATTTCGTCTCCATGGAGGCGGAGAGACTGGCGGATCATGTCGCGGAGTATGTCAGAGAAGGGAGCCTGCCTCCCTGCACACTTGACGTACATTATGACACTGATATCAACCATGTCATTCCGCAGAAGGTCAGCGGTGCAAATCCCTTCAGGCTGTCCATGCGCGTCAGTCATGTCATGAAGAATGCGGCGATTGAGGTGCGCCAGAACGGAAATCTGATCGCAAAGAAGGCGGTAAAGAAGGCACTGCCGGCGGAGATGATCCAGTTTGATGTGCCTGCAGACAACCTGCAGACCTCAGGCGATCTCGAAGTCACGGCTGTTCAGAGGTAATACTATGAAGAGAGAATTTACATGCATCGTCTGTCCGAACGGGTGCGAGATTGAGGCGGATTATGAAATAAAGAACGGTACACCGGTCATCAGTAATATACAGGGCAACACCTGTAAAAGAGGAGAGGAGTACGTCCGCCAGGAGCTGATCTCGCCGAAGAGAACTATCGCGAGCTCCATCCTGGTTGAGGGAGGGGAGCTCCCGCTCGTGAGCGTTCGCATCACAAAGCCGATTCCCAGAGAGAAGATTCCTGAGGCTGTGCAGGAGATCCGGCAGTACCGCGTCACTGCGCCGGTGAGGGCAGGCGCGGTTATCTGTCATGATTTTCTTGGATTCGACACGGACCTGATTACAACAAAAAATGTGCCGGCGGCGCACAAGTAATCCGCACCGTCCGGCACTGCTAAACATTGCATCCATGCGCCGCACAGCCATTCTGCGCGCATGGATTTTTTATTTTCAATCCGAATCAGAGGGCGAAGGCCGTCTGCCGATTCTCATTGCTTCGCTGTAAGCCCGCCGTCCACGCACAGAATCTGCCCGCTGATGAAGGACGCCGCGCTGCTGCACAGGAACAGGGCAGCGGAGGCGATGTCGCTCTTTTGACCGATGCGTCCGAGCGGAATCCGCTCCGTCAGACACTTGTAGAATTCCGGGTCATCCAGCTGGAAGGCATTGATGGGGGTGCGCACAAACGTAGGCGCGATGGCATTGCAGTTGATGCCGTACCTGCCCCACTCGCAGGCGAGCTGCCGCGTGTACATGTTGACTGCTCCCTTGCTGGTGCAGTAGGCGATGTAGTCCTTATCCGTGCCGATGAGGCTCTTCACAGAGGAGATGTTCAGAACCTTTCCGGAGCGCTGCGGAATGAAGAAGCGTTTTCCGGCCTCCCTTGTCACGCGGAACATCGCCGTGACATTCAGATCCATCACCTTCTGAAAAGTCTCCGTGTCATAGTCCTCTGCCGGAAGAAGGCGGTTCATGCCGGCGCTGTTCACCACAATGTCCAGCGCCCCGAACTGCGCCGCGATCTCGTCCATCATGCGGTTCACTTCTTCTTCGCTGCAGATATTGCACTGTATGAAAATACACTTCCGCCCGGTCTCCTTCGCATGCGCGATGAGCGGTTCCGCTTTTTTTTCATTGCTCCCGCAGACCGCGACATCCGCACCCGCATCCAGAAAGGCGAGTGCAANNAGTGCAATTTCACTGCCAAGGCCGCCGGTGCCGCCTGTCACGAGAGCCTTTTTGCCATCAAGTCTGCAGATATTGCTGTAGTCCATCCTTTTCATTCCTCCCATCCGTGCTCCGCCGAACATTCCGGCGGAAAGACCAGAATTTTGTCCCCGCAGAGGGGCTTTCCTGCGCATCCGCGAGATAATCGAATACCTGCTGCATGGCCTTTGGCTGGATCCATTTCGGATCATCGCGGTATCCGCCGTGCATGGTGGTGGAGACCTCCATCTCCCCCTCAATCATACGGAATTCCGGTGTCCTGCCGAGGAGTCCCCCGCCGCTCGCCCCGAGGGCGCGCAGGTACTGCACATCCCAGCGCGGGACAATCGCGATACTGAGTGATGGAATACCGGCTCTTCGAAGAATGATGTCATCACTCTCCGGCAGATAGTGCATAAGCTGAGCATTATGACGCTTCAGCACCTCTTTACTGACAAAAGGGCGTGCAGCCGGCTTCCTCTCGTGATCCTTTCCGCAGATCACAATGGAATCGCCATATCCGCAGACGTCAAGGTTGAGGGCGAGTGCAGGCACCGCAACCTTTCCCTCCTTCATGATGTCTCTGTACAGCTTCGCTCCTTCATGTCCGCTCTCCTCAAGATCGAAGAGGGCAAAGGAGGCTGATACATTCTTTTCTCTGAACTCGCGGTAAAGCGCCAGCAGGATGCAGACCGCCGCAGCGTTGTCGTTGGCGCCATATGATCCGGGCACGGCATCGTAGTGCGCGCAGAAGAGATTTTCACCCTTCTTCGGGAGATTGCTCTCCCCACCCGTATGGAAAACATAATTGCGAATCCCGCGAGGAAATTTCTCAGATGCGGCGTCCTCCTGCAGCGTGTAAGAAATATTCTCCTTCTCGAGAACATCCTCTACTGCACTTCTGCGTGCATCCGGGTCCTTCTGCGCGATCTTAGTCAGATATGAAAATATCGTCTCCGGAAATTCCATTTCTCTTCCTTTACGGGCAAACCACCGCCATTGGCGGGGTGTCTCTTTATGCTCAGTTCTGCACTGCCGCAGCGCTGTGCAGGCAATGTTACTGCGCCTGCAGCTCCTGCGTCTGTTCACCTCGGCCTTCCTGCACAGATGAAGAACCTGCGCTGTTCTCAAAGAACTGCGGATACCGGGCAGACAGATCGTTCAATTCCTGAATAATGTATTGTGAGAAAGCTTCTTCCGCAGCACAGGCGGCGTCATCGTTTCGCACGGACAGAGAGGCCACCATGGACTGCAGATTCCTCAGAAGCTGACCGCCGGCCTCTTCATTCTGACCGATCAGGTAGATGATACGCTGCAGATCGAAGGTGTACTGCATGAGTGCGCGCCATATGAGGCTGTATTCACCGCCGAATGTGAACAGCTGCGTAAAGAAATTGTAGATCGTCCGCATGAAGAGATGCACATGGCCGTTTTTTCTCGCCTGTGCGCCTTCATCCAGCATGAATCTGAGAATCTCGATCTTTTCTTTTGCAACATGGCCGGTGAAAAAGGCGTGAATGACGTCAGTTGTAAAAAGATCTACGAGCCACAGCGCTTCCTTTACTCTCTTTGTGCTGATCGACGAGACCTGAAAGCCGTGTGCTTCCTGGGGGGATACGAGATGATCTCTGCAGAGCCGCTCGAGCGCATCGTGAACGGGCGTGCGGCTGATGTTCAGTTCCTGTGCGAGAGCAACTTCCGGAAGACGCTCGCCCGGCTGAAGATGAAAGGTGAGAATCATATCGCGGAGTGCGCGGTAAGCGAACTGCCGGTTGTCCTCTGCCTGTCTTTTTGTGTAGTGACTGGATTTCACAATGCTGTCCTGCCTGTTCAATCTGATTTATGCATACAAGTTTACCACTGCCGGAAGGGCTGGAGAGCGCAAAACAGTCTGCTGTTCGCTCTTTTTCCGATCTGTCGCCGGAATCTGAAACTTGAATACAAAACTGGTATGCAAAAAGTAAAATTGTAATATTTCATTTCGGATTGTAAGGTATGTTTGTGCAAAAAGCAACACAAGCATTAAGGATGATCAAAGAAATAATGAATAATCAATAAAATAATGATTGCAATGACCTGATAAAAGTGCTATCTTCTCTTGTGTACGAGCAATGTATACAAGTTTTGCGGCCGGAGATCACAAGAAATCCGGAAACTTGTATGCAAAACGCCGAAGCATACATGCTGTGTACCATAATCTATATGTACGGCTGAACCCGGAATGGCAGTGGGACAGCCGCGGTCAGACCGGACAGGGCAGATGCGTCCGGATAAGAAGGAAGAGCGGATGCCGGCCGCAGAGAACAGGGCGAACAAAGAAGAAATCTACGATACGCTGAAGAACAGGATGCTGACGCTGGAGCTCACTCCGCGGGAGAAGGTCAGCGAGAATGCGGTGGCAGCGGAGAGAAATGTCAGCAGGACGATTGTCCGCGAGGTGTTCTCCCGCCTGATCGAAGAGGGATGGCTGGAGGCTCTCCCGCAGAGCGGAACTTATGTCACCCCGATTCATATGCCGTATGTCCGTCAGTGTGCGGCAGCTTACATCATGATCGCGGACCGTCTGATCGCTGGTGCCTGCCGCAAGGAGTTCACTGCGAACGATGAGAAGCTTCTTCTCCGGATGCATGCGCAGACGAAGAGGACAGCTTCTACCAGGGAAAGGCTGGAAAGAGATATCGCCATGCGCCGCATGCTCGCACAGATCTGCAGCAGAGAATTTGCGGACGATTTCATGAATAGCATGAACTGCGATTTTCTGAGAGCCTGCTGGCTGTCGTATGAGACGTTTTCCATCTGCGACGCGGGATATCCTATGACACAGATCGAGAGCATGGATGTCTCGAAGAGAATGCTGGTCGACTACCTGCAGATGAGAGATCCGGTCGCAGCGAATATGCTGGTACAGAATTATTATGATTCCATCCTCCAGCAGAGCGAGAGGGTGATGGAGATACATCCGGATTATTTTTCCGGCGATGACCGCAGCTGAATGCGCCATTCCGGTTAAATAGAGCGGCACCCCGTCCGGGGAGCCGGAGAGATACAGCACAGTTGCACAGAAAGGAATATCTGTCAGCGCGGATTATCCGCAAAAGAGGAAGGAGGAAGAGAGAAGGTCTTTCTGAGAGTAAGGAGAGCGGCACAGATGTGATGACACCTGCGCCCGGGCAGTTATTAACTATGTGAGGAAAAATTATGGCATTTATTATTGGTATCATTCTGTTACTGACTTTCTTCGGCCTTGCGTACTACTGCATTAAAGGCTACAACCTGATGATCGGATTCCTCGTGATCACGCTCATCTGGACAATTCTTCCCCTTGTCGGAACACTCTTCGTTGGACAGGACTTCCTGAATGCGAATGAAGTGCTCAAGTTCGGTGCAAATCAGGTTCTCTCCGACGGCACAACAAGAAAGCTCGTCGATATCCTGAACGGCATTTACCAGAGCGCACCTGAAGGATGGGGCACCACACTTGTAAACGTATGCTGGGGCGCATGGTTCGGACGCGTCCTGATGGATACAGGCATTGCATCCACACTGATCAGAAAGACGGTTGAGCTGGGCGGAGACAAGCCGATCATCACAATCGCTCTTCTGAACATTGTGACCTGCCTCATTTTCACATCCATGACCGGTGCAGGCCCTGTTATCGCCATCGGCGTCATCGTTCTGCCGATTCTTTTCTCTCTCGGTGTTCCGAAGCCGATTGCACTGTTCTCCTTCATGGGTTCAGTTGCAGCAGGTATTTATCTGAACCCTGTCAATTTTGCACAGTACCGTGCGTTCTTCCTTACGACAGACCAGATGCCTGACTTCACACTCGGCTGGTATGCAGCACACTGGGGCTATGCAGCACTGATCATTATGCTCATTGTCACAACTGTCCTGACAGGTGTTTATCTCGCAAGAGCAAAGAGAAGCCACGCGTGGGCTGCACAAACGAGAAATCCGCAGGCTGCACAGAAGGATGCTCCGCTGTATACACTGATTCTCCCTATCGTTCCCGTTATTCTGAACATCGCCTTCAACTTCTCCGTTATCGGCGGCTTTGTTATTGCCGGTTTCGCAGCACTGTTCCTTTGCGGCAGAATGAAGGGCACATTCAAGGAGAACTGCCAGCTGGTCAACAAGCTCTATTATGACGGCGTTGTAGATACAGCTCCTCTTGTAGGCTTCCTGCTGACACTGCCTATGTTCAACTCTGTTGCAAAGTACGCTTCTCCGTACTTCAACGTTGTGATTGGCGACTTTATGCCGAGGTCCGAGCTGGTTGTCTGCATCGTATTCGCAGCCCTCATTTTTATGGGCCTGTTCCGCGGACCTATGACTCTTGTGGGATGCGGCGCGGCGACACTGGGCGTTCTGATGAACGTAGCCAAGTTCTCCATCCCGTTCCTGTATGCAATTTTTGCAATCCCTACCATCACGGTCAACATCGGCTCCTGCATCACGCAGTCCTGGGTAGCATGGGGACTTGCTTATTCGAAGGTTGAGTCGAAGGATTTCCTCAAGCTCTCCATTCCGAATGCATATGTAACAGGTATCCTGCAGTATATCGCTGTATACGTTCTGCTGGGCGGCCTTGGAGCTGCATGGTATCTCTGATTCCAGACGATTTCTGATGTGACATAACTGCATTTCTTACTGCGCAGGCAGGCTCGCCCTGCCTGCGCAGTGCTATAAAAACTCTCTTTAAAAAGACCTTTTGATAACTCTTTTCGGGACCTGACGGGACTGGGCGCATGCATCTGAGAACCCCGATCCATTTTGGAGGGATTTGGGATGGCGCTGAACAGATTCAATATTTTCAGTCCGGAGAGGTTCGACAACAGCTGACAGATCAGACGTTAATTTTTCGTTTTGTCCGGTTCGCTTAAAAGACCGGAGAAAGGATAAGGCAATGGCAGAGCACGAACACAGAGCAGTCCGCATGGGTATCGATGTCGGCGGCACATATACCAAATGCGTGGCGATGGACAATCTCACACACGAGATTATCGGCAAGAACGAAGTCAAGACGACGCACGATGACAAGGCAGGCGTTGCTGCAGGCGTTGTGCAGAGCTTCCAGAACTGCATGCGCGAGAACAACATCAGTCCTGAGGACGTCGTGTTCGTTGCCCATTCCACGACTCAGGCAACCAACGCCTTCATCGAGGGCGATGTGGCACCTGTCGGCGTCATCGGCGTTGCGGGCGGCGGTCTTGAGGGGTTCCTCGCAAAGAGACAGCTGGCGCTCAAGGACATCGTCCTTGATGAGAAGAACCCTGACAAGGTCATCCGCATCTACAATGCATTCATTAAAAAGAAACAGCTGTCTGAGGATGTCATCAACAGCACAGTTGATGAGCTGATGCAGAAGGGCGCGAAGGTTCTGGTCGCTTCCATGGCATTCGGTGTCGATTCGATGGAAGAGGAGCAGGAGATCCACGATGTTGCCATAAAGAAGGGACTTCCTGTCACCATGGCCTCTGACATCACCAAGCTCTATGGCCTCACGAGACGCACAAGAACGGCTGCCATCAATGCCTCTATCCTTCCCAAGATGATCGCCACCGCGGATGCGACGGAGAAGTCCGTCAAGGAGGCCGGCGTTAAGGTTCCCCTCATGATCATGAGAGGCGACGGCGGTGTCATGGAGATCAACGAGATGAGAAAGAGACCTATTCTCACCGCTCTCTCCGGTCCTGCCGCATCCGTAATGGGATCCCTTATGTATCTGCGTGCATCCAATGCCATCTACTTCGAGGTCGGCGGCACGACAACGAACATCGGTGTCATCAAGAACGGCCGTCCCGGCGTCGACTATGCGCAGATCGGCGGACATGACACCTACATCAGTTCCCTGGATGTGAGAATTCTCGGCTGCGCGGGCGGCTCCATGGTCCGCGTCAACTTTAACGATAAGAAGGTGGTCGATGTCGGCCCCAGATCCGCACATATCGCGGGCTGCGAGTACGCATGCTTCACACCTGAAGAGGAGATCGTTGATCCCCAGATCGAGCTGGTGAGCCCGAAGCCGGGCGATCCTGACGACTACGTCATCATCCGCTTAAAGAGAGGCAAGAAGATCTGCTTCACCAACACAGATGCAGCAAACGTTCTTGGCCTTGTCGATGAAAAATACTTTGCACACGGCAACGCGAACGCAGCCCGCAAGGCTATGCAGCCCGTTGCAGATAAACTCGGCATCACTGTTGAGGAGCTCGCCACACAGATCCTTGAGAAGGACTATGAGAAGGTAAGCGCCTGCATCAACTCTCTTGCAGACAAGTACCAGCTCGATCACGATGCCATGAAGCTTGTCGGCTGCGGCGGCGGAGCGGCATCCCTTGTTCCCTACTGCGCAAAGAAGATGAGCCTGCAGTACAGCATTCCCGAGAATGCTGAGGTCATCAGCTCTATCGGTGTTGCTCTCTCCATGGTCCGTGACGTCGTTGAGCGTGTTATTCCCAATCCTTCTCAGGACGACATCAGACAGCTCAAGAAGGAAGCGACAGATGCAGCGATCAGCTCAGGAGCGGCACCGGATACTGTTGAGGTACACGTGGAGATCGATGCCCAGACCAGCAAGGTGACTGCCATTGCAACCGGTTCCACAGAGGTAAAGACAACAGATCTTCTGAAGGAGTGCGACGAGGCCGAGGCCACACAGCTCGCTACAGAGGATTTCGGCAAGGATGTATCCGATATTCATCTGGCCGAAAAGACAGACAAGTTCTACGTATATCAGGGCGTGAAGGGCGACAAGAAGCCGATCCGTATTGTAGATAAGAAGGGCTTCATCAAAGTCCAGGCCTCCGATGCCATGGTGCAGAAGTGCAAGGTATCCGAGTACGTCGACGTCGTGAGCGAGATGTGGGAGAAGGGCGCTATTTTCAAGACTGATTCCATCATCCGCCCGGATTACTTCGTCTGCTTCGGACCCCGTGTTGCGGACTACAGCGCAGTAGATCTTGAGCAGGTCAAGCTCCTTATGGACCTGGATCTGGGCGACCGCGAGCCCGACGAGGAGATCATTGTGGTCGGCGCCATTAATGATGTAGGGTGATCTGAGCGGCTTTATGAATGCGGACACTCCGTCTTTTGCGGAACGTTTCGTGGTATGGTACAGGGATTTTATTGAAAATAAGAGCAAGAGCGGACTGAGTATCTTCGGGCCGCTCTTTACTAAAAGTCGCGCTGCAGAAATTGGAATTACTTCATTTTTCTCTGAAGGCACATTTTGCAGCAAAGAATCTGCATGACATTCAAGGAAAAGAAGCAGGACTGCGGGAGGAATTGACTATATCCATGGATAAAGAAGAGATCCGCAAATATCTCAAGCCAATCACAGACGGTCTGTTCGGCAAACAGAGAAAGCCTTTGTATGAAAGACCGCATTTTCAGATCAGGGATCTGAATGAGATGCTGCGGGATCTGACGGCTATTCCGGATGTCAATTGGTACGGCTATGCCTTCTCCAGGGAACCTCTGAACGGCAAGTTCACGGATGAGCAGAGGCGGGATTGGATGGAGAAGTCCATCGCGTGCGGAAGACAGTACGCACATAAGATGATGGACGAGTATGGCACGTCGGACAGTGCGGAGATGGCGCGGAAGATGGGCATGGTCGTCACCTATCCCCAGTTTCCGGACAAAACGGACCGCGTGATGTTCGCAGAGTTCCGGGAACCGAACAACATCAAGATCTTCATGGATGCCGTGGACAAGGCGGAGGATCTGCTGCAGGATCCGGAGACAGCGCAGATTCTGACACCAAAGCTTCATGTATCGAAGCTTCTTCTCGCCCACGAACTCTTCCACTATGTGGAGGAGCAGTATAAGAATGAAATTTTCACAAGACAGGAAAAGATACGCCTGTGGAAGGTCGGACCAGTGCACAATGACTCGGAGGTGATCGCGCTGAGCGAGATCGCAGCCATGGCGTTTGCACAGGAAGTTAACGATCTTCCTTATTCACCGTATGTGTTGGATACTTTTCTGGTGTACGGCTACTCACCGGAGGAGGCCAGCGGATTGTATGAGGAAATGATGGATTATAGCAGGAGGGCATGACAATGAGCGTAAGAATTCCATTTGATGAGATGAAGGCGACGGCCAAGAAGGCTTTTCTGAATCTTGGTCTCTCTGAAGAGAAGGCTGAGCTGTGTGCGACGATCCACACGCAGTCGAGCGCTGACGGTGTGGAGAGTCACGGCATGAACCGGATCCCGCGGTTTGCGGAGTATGTGCAGAAGGGCTGGGTGGATGTGCATGCAGAGCCCGAGCTGGTGGGCAGCAAGGGCGCTTGCGAGAACTACGACGGACACCTCGGCATCGGTGTCTACAACGCAGTGTTCTGCGCGGACCGCGCAGCGGAGCTCGCAAAGGAGCGCGGCATCGGCCTTGTGACCATTAAGAACACGACGCACTGGATGCGCGGCGGAGCCTATGCATGGCGCATTGCTTACAAAGGATATATGGGTATCAGCTGGATCAACACGGAGAGCTGCATGCCGATGTGGGGATCTGATGAGCCGGGCGTCGGCAACAATCCGTTCTGCATGGCAATTCCCAGGGAGAAGGGACCGATCGTTGTCGACATGGCCATGAGCCAGTATGCTTACGGCAAGCTCGGCGTGTACCGCATGCAGGGCAAGAAGCTGCCTTATCCGGGTGGCTTTGACCAGGAAGGTCATCTGACGGATGATCCCGGCGCAATCGAGAAGAGTGGCAGAATCCTTCCCACAGGCTACTGGAAGGGCTCGAGCCTTGCCATCGCACTTGATCTTGCAGCCGCGATGCTGGCGAACGGCTTCTGCGGCACCGACATGGACGAGCAGGGGAAGGGGAGCTGCACGGGCTGCTGCCAGGTCTTCATTGCAATCGATCCGTATCTGTTCGGTGGAAAAGAGGAAGTGCAGAAGATGCTCGACCGGCGTGTTGCGGCGGCAGATGCGAGCCATCCGATCAACCCGGCGCATCCCGTGAAGTGCCCGGGCGAGAGCACGGTGGCACGCCGCGAGCGCAGCATGAAGGAAGGCGTCAATGTGGATGAGACCGTGTGGGCGCAGATCCAGCAGCTGGCTGCGGGAAATCTTGATGTGCAGGATATCGCGAGTGTGGTGATCAAGAAGTAACAGTTAATATCCATGCATCTGATCAGCAAGTTACCATCCGGATTTCTGGCGTTCTGAAGAATGCAGAGCGATGCTGCATCAGATATATTAAACAACAGAAAACGGGACCGCAGAGGTGAATGGAATCTGCGGCCCCGTTTTTTGGCGCCTGGCGGCGTGTGTTTTTTTAAATGCGTGAAGCTGAATCTGATTTACTTTGTGAAGTAGTCCTGTCCCTTCCGGGTGACGAATTTCTTTGTCTCAATGACGTTGTTTACGTTCTGGAAATGGGTGTTCAGAGCCTTGTCCAGAGCGTCCCTGTCTTTATTCTCAATAGCATCGACGATCATATGATGCTGGTGCACCATGTTGTCCTTGCCTTCACCTCTGAGAGTCAGGAGACGGGCACGGAAATAGTGAATGTCATTCATGCCTGTAACATCATAGGCATATTCCTTGTGGCTGATCGTGTAGAACAGAAGATGAAAATCAGAGTCAAGAGAAAAGACTTCGTTGTAGTCGTTGACTGCAATGAGGTTTTCCTGCCTCTTGATGATAGATCCGAGTACCGGAACGATGGGGTCCAGGAGACCTGCGTCGAAATCATCAAGAACAACACGCCCCTCAATCGTTGCACGGATAAAGCGGCAGTGCTCGAGCTGTGTCATACTGATCGGCGTGACAAAGCTCCCTCTCTGCGGGATGACTTCGAGCGCGCCGTCGCTGACGAGACGCTGCACGGCCTCTCTGACCGGAACGCGGCTGCAGTTAAACTGCCGCGCAAGACCTGCTTCGCTGAGGCGCTCTCCCGGCTCAATCTCCAAATGGCCGATCTTGCTGCGCAGGTAGTAATAGATATTGTCTGCTAATGTGATGTTAGGACTGGCTTGCGACATGACACTCACCCTGTTTATTGAATGATTCGGATGTAAAATTACAACAAATGGCACGGATTAATGTGACATTGACATGAATTTTACATGCATTTTTACTCCGCTAATTTTAAGCAGAAAATGCAGAAAATCAAGCATTTGTACCGGTTGTTTTGTGGTATTCATATTGATGGCTAATATTTTACAATAATTTTGCCCGAATAAAAAGGATAATATCAGGAAAATGTATAAAAATCGCGCCAAATTATTATCGGAGTTTGGGAGAAAATACCTCTTTACGGACATAAGGCATGAACAATTCAGGGAATTAATGTTGCAATTTGGAGTATAAAGATATATATTGGCACTAGCTGTTAGTGGTATACATTTATTCTCGATATAGATGCCATTTACTTTATCACGCGCGATGGCCAGACAGGTCACCACGATTTCGTCAAGGAGGAAGAAAATGGAAAAGATTAAAGCTGTACAGATCGTGAAGCCGGGCGAACTTCGCATTGTAGAGATGGATATGCCGCATATTGATGACCACAACAATGTGCTGGTCAAGGTAAAGGCCTCAGGCCTGTGCGGATCAGATGCAGGTATCTATCACGGCACGAATGCAGCCGCAACGTATCCCCGCGTCATTGGACACGAAATTGTAGGCGAAGTTGTTGAAGCGGGCCCGACTGCTACAAAGGTAAAGGTTGGCGACCGTGTGATCATCGACCAGGTCACAGCATGCGGACACTGTTATGCGTGCAGACACGGAAGACCGAATGTGTGCCAGCACCTGCAGGTACGCGGCGTGCATATTGACGGCGGTTACAGAGAATACATGGCCGTTCCGGACAAGGACTGCTATATTCTGCCTGATTTTCTGCGCTATGAGGATGCAGTCTTGATCGAGCCCACAACAATTGCGGTACAGGCATGCTCCAGAGCACAGATCGCCGAGGACGACGAGGTCCTGATCAACGGACAGGGCGCTCTTGGCACAAGAATGCTCTCCATTGTGAAACTTCATCATCCGAAGAAGATCATCGTTTCCGATATTTTCGATGAGAAGCTCGAGTATGCACTGCAGAACGGTGCGGATTATGCCATCAATCCGAAGAAGGAGAACTTCTTTGAGAAGCTGAAGGATATCACAACAGATGGCTATGGCCCGACCCTCTCCATCGACTGCGCATGCACGAAGGATTCTCTCGGCACACTGATCCAGGGCAGCGGCAATGCGGGCCGCATCATTACGATGGGCTTTACAACTACGCCGACTGAGGTCACAAATTTTGGTATCACATCTAAGGAATTGGATGTGCGCGGATCAAGACTTCAGAACCACAAGTTCCAGGAAGTCATTGATCTTGTCAACGAAGGCAAGGTGGATCTTGACCACAAGATCTCTCATGTCTGCGACTTCCGCGAGGCACAGAGCGGCTTTGACTTCAATGATACGCATGATCCGTCCATCAGAAAGATCGTCTTTACGATGGAGGGGGAGCCTTACAAGGTGAGGAAGGATGAGTAAGCATTTGAAGACGGAAATTTATGCGCTGATTATCCGGAATCTGAAGTGTATGTTCACTGCAGGATTGAATTTCTGCTGATAGGACAATACCCGTGGCTTTTCTACAGGCCACGGGTATTGTTGTGCAAATTGCAATATTTCAGATAATTTTTAAGTCTCTGAAAATATGTATACCATGCCGGGGGAGAGACGGGGTATGAAAAGTATTTTGTTGCTGAGCGCAAATGGAGAGGGATCACTGTTCCAGAGAATATTTCCCTTTCTGCTGGCTATTATCCTTATTTTCATCATTCCTATGCTGGCGTCCAGCAGAGGGATGACATACGGTGAATTTGTCCGTTCCTTATTCGGACATCTGTCAAAGTTTCGCCCGCGTGATCCTGCTGAGAAGATGCAGGATCAGCAGAGAAGGAATCAGAACAGAAGAGAACCGAAAGTCTTCAACGGGCACAAAAATGAGCTGATTCAGCTGGTTTCTACGCTTACTGTATTCGCCAGACGCAATAATCTGGGACTGATTTACCCCGGGACGATTGAATATAACGGGAAGACCGGAAATCTTGTCTGCATTCTGGTCACAAGGCACGAAGCTATAGGAATCAATTGCTTCGGCTTCGGCGGAGCTATCAGGGAGTCTGAAGGATTGAAAGACTGGAAACAGCATATGAACGGACAGGACGGGTGGATTCCAAATCCGCTTGTCCTTAATAAAACACAGCGAGACCTGGCACGAAGAGCTCTGGACCATAATGGAATGATGGATGTGCCTTTTCGTGTATTTGCGGTATTTACGAATAAAAATGTTGTAGTGAATACTACACATACAGATGAAGTTTTCACGACAGAAGAGCTTATAAGGAAACTGAGGAGTATCGTCGGAAGTGAAGGACACGATTTCGACCCACAGGAGCTGTCAAAGCGCATAAATACGCTGATTGTGAAAGTTAAGACAAAGAAGTAATTGAGACAGCAGGCTTCAGCACTTCTAAGCAATATCTAAAAAATATGCACAAAATGTTTGTCAAAATATTATTTATTTCATTGAAATTTTAAGTTTCCATTGACACGTGGCATGTAAATAGTGATAATCAGTGTAGTATACATCTTGAGGACAACAAGCTGATTGCAAGTTGCACAAGATAAGGGCATGGTCACATGAAAGCGATGTAAAGCTTTCGGCGTTTTACCACAAGTTCCAAGGGGGAATCAGAAATGAAAAAGAGAGTGTTGGCAGCAGTATTAACAGCAGCAATGGCAGTATCGCTGGCAGCCTGTGGGTCGGGCAGCTCCTCTTCGAGCTCTTCCGCTGCAGCATCATCCAGCAGTGCGACACAGGCACAGACAACAGATGCTGCTGCAGATGCAACAGAGAGCACTGCGGATGCAGTTGATACGAGCAATGCAGAGTACAAGTTTTCTCTTGGCCACATTAATGCCGAGACAGATTCCTGGCATCAGGGAGCTCTTGCGTTCAAGGAGTATGTAGAAAAGAATTCAAACGGCAGGATCGCAATTGAGGTATATCCGAACTCTCAGCTTGGCTCTGAGGTGGATATGATCCAGTCGATTCTTCAGCAGTCCGGCTGCGATATTACTTTCACAGGTGAGTCCATGCAGACTTATCAGCCAGATCTCGGCATGATCGGTATGCCTTATCTGATCCAGTCCGACAAGCAGATGGAGGAAGTTCTGACAGGTGATGTAGGAAAGCAGTTCGAGGATCTGATGGAGCAGTCCGGCATGAAGGTATTGGGATACTTCACAAGAGGACCTCGTTACATCACATCGAATAAGAAGATCGAGAGTGTTGCGGATATGAAGAACCTCATTATCCGTACACCTCAGTCTCCTATGACAGTAGCCGCATTCGAGGCAACCGGTGCAAAGCCCACTCCTATGGCTCTTAACGAGGTGTTCACATCACTGCAGCAGGGAACAATTGAGGCGCAGGAAAACCCGCTGGCAATGATTGAGACACAGTCCTTCTACGAAGTACAGAAGTACCTCATCAAGACAGCACATCTTCGTGCATGGGTTTACATCGCAATGGGCAAGGCACAGTTCGATTCCCTTCCTGAAGATCTTCAGCAGGTAGTTCTTGATGGCGGCGCGTATGCACAGAAGGTTGAGCATGAGCTGTTCCTTAAGAACGAGGCAAATTATGAGAAACAGCTTCAGGAGCAGGGAATGGAGTTTGTAGACGTAGATCAGCAGGAGTTTGCTGATGCTATGATCAAGGGTGTTCTTCCTACTCTGACAGACAGCCAGAAGAAGCTCTATGATGAGATCGAGGCACTGGACAAGTAATTCTCAGGGGAGAGTGAACTGACCGCTGGCATGATGCCACGGGCACAGAAGATCATGAATTAACCTGAATCTGTCGGCCGTCCGCCTTCTTTCAGGGCGAACGGCCGTTTTGGTAGAAAATCTCAGGAGAATTAACAATGAAAGTTTTTAATAAGATTGTCGCAATTTACAGGGAGATATTAAGTCTGATAGGAGGCTTCTTCTTCCTTGCCTTTTGCTTCTGCGTTCTGGTACAGATCATCGCCCGCAACCTTCTTCCCTCTGCACCTTCCTGGACAGAGGAGGCAGCCAGATATACGTTTATCTATATGGTGGCATTTGGCTGCGGCGTTGCCATTCTGAAAGACGAGTTCGTCTTTGTGGAATTTCTGAAGGATACACTGAATGCACATAAGATGTACACCGTGAACAAGATCATCCGCTTACTGGTTACTGTAGCTATGCTGGTCATGAGTCTGTTCGTCCTTTTCAAGTCTGAACCGACTTTCGCATTCCTTAAATTCAGAATGGTATCTACTGCAATGCAGATTCCCATGCAGTATATCTATTTTTCACAGATCCTCATGTTTTCTTTCCTTTCCATCAGTTGTGTTCTCCGCATCATTATGATGATCAGAGACTGGAAAATTATACCTGAATCCGAAGAACAGAAGATGATGGAAGAAGTTGAGGAACAGGTAGGGGAGGCTGCAAAATGATTCCTGTATTATTCATTTCCTTTTTAATCTGTCTGATCGTAGGTGTTCCGGTTGCCTTCTCACTGGGAATATCCTCTATTCTCTACTTCGTTGGAAGCGGAATGCCAATTTCCATGTTTGCACAGAAATTCTTCGCCGGCATGGATTCCTTTACACTTCTTTGCATTCCAGGATTTACATTTGCCGGCAATCTGATGAACCAGGGCGGAATTTCTGATAAGCTTCTTGGCTTTATGGAAGCTCTTGTCGGCCATTTAAGCGGAGGACTCGCTTATGCAAATGTGCTGGCATCCATGGTATTCGCCGGCATCTCGGGCACAGCACTGGCGGACACCGTTTCTCTGGGTGGTATTGAGATTCCGATGATGGTCAAGCAGGGATATGATACGCCGTTCTCGGTAGCAGTTACGGCAGCCAGTTCCTGCATGGGTCCCATAATTCCTCCTTCAGTGCCAATGATTATTGCAGCCACAATGACCGGTCTTTCTGTTGCCAAGATGTTCATGGCAGGCATCATTCCGGGCATTCTGATGGGTGGTGGTATGTGCTTTGTCTGCTGGTACTACTCCAGGAAAAACCACTATCCGAAGAGAGACCGCATGGCATCCTTCAAAGAGATTGTGCATGCCGGACGGGAAGCAATCTGGGCAATCATCATGGTGATCATTATCCTGTTCGGTATTATGGGCGGCGTAATGACTCCCACGGAGGCATCTATTGTCTGCATCGCTTATGGCACTATTGTGGCAGCATTTATTTACAGAAAGCTCAATATCAAGACCTTCTATTATTGTCTCAAGACGACGCTTTCTTCTGCCGCGGCCATCATGGGTCTTGTTGCCTTCGCCAATGTATTTGCCTACATCCTGACGAAAGAGCGCATTCCCAACATGATTGCAGATGCAATGCTCAGTCTTACGACGAACAAGTACATCATTCTGCTCCTGATCAATTTGTTCCTGATCTTTGTAGGTATGTTCATGGAGACCATCGCAGCAATCCTGATTCTGTTCCCGGTTCTTCTGCAGCTGGCGACTGCTGTTGGTGTTGATCCGATCCAGTTCGGTATCATCGTTGTCATGAACCTGGTGCTCGGCTTGTGCACACCGCCTGTTGGTGTCTGCCTCTTTGCTGCAACAGCCATTGGCGATCATACAGAAATGGAAGTACATGGAAAACACAACACATTGTCACAAAATGTCAAGGCGCTGGTGCCTTTCATGATCTCCAACTTTACGGTACTGGCTCTGGTTACTTATGTTCCTGCTATTACTGTAGGCATGGCTAATCTGATCACAGGAGGCAACTGATTCTGATCGGGTGCGATGCCGGTAGATGTTCTTTTTGGCATAAAATTTAGTCAAAAGAAAATCACCTTTGTCCTTATACGGGATGAAGGTGATTTTTTTAATGAATACCATTGGAAGAAAACCGCTGTGACGTTCATTGATTTTCCGAAGGTTGTCCAAATACATGCCGAGGCAGAAGCACGCTGCCATCCAGTAGTTGCTCCCGCAGAACATCGGCACTGGCCATCGAGACACGAAGATCGGCGGACGGACATGTATCACAAAATTCTGTGATCAGATCCGGCACGATCATGCGGAATCTTCCTTCAGTTGTTCCGAATCGAAGCATCATTTTCGTCCTCTCAACAGATACATCTTTTTAGACTTATCACAGCGAATCCACCGGAATCTTGATTACGATCATTTTGATCGGCTCGGGACCGTCGCCGGCTGTGCACCAGGGCCTGTGGACGTCCTCGGGGAAGAAGATGCAGTACTGGCCGGGCCAGAGCGGCAGCATTACCTCGTGGGAATCATCGCTGTCCTTGTAGAAGCGCACGTCGCGGGACTCGTTCAGGTGGTCTTCTTTGATCTCAAATTTGCTGTTGTCGGGATAAAATCCCATCAGCTGGCGTCCCTCTACGCAGTACTGCAGTTCCACAAACTTCCTGTGCACTTCTGCGGGCTTCTCCGCCTTATTGCCTGTCGTTCTCTCACATACGAGAACTTGAAAATTTTCTCCGTCCGGGAAGAATTTGCACTCATGCATATCTGAGAAATCTGTCTTTCGAATGTAATTCAATGCGCGGATAATCGCGATGGAATAGGCGGGATCTGTCTCGCCGGCGTTTACGTTGCCGTATATCATGAATAATCCTCCTTGGTAATAATAGTCAAATATGGAATGCGCACGGATTTATTACTAAGTCGGTGCATCCTCGTTCAGTCAAAAAATGCCTTCGCGGATTTTGTCCCTGGCGAGGTATAAACCGGAGCATGTAATACCCGTTTTTTCTTTCTTTTGGATTCCAGTATAACAGGATGTTGGTTTTTCGTTGTGATGTTCGTGTGAATTTCATACCGCCCCTGCAAGCCATGCCAGTACAAGAAGGTGTGCCGGATAGTAGATGTAGAAGAACCACTTATTGATCCAGGCACCGATGCGGCCGGTATGCATTCTTTGCCCGCTGTAAAAGCGGGTGAGAATAAGGCAGGCGAGCAGCAGCGGAAGAGTGGCAAAGAGATCGAGCCACAATGACTGAACCAAAGAATATTGACTTAGACAGTCAGATAAATTCAGAATCCAAAAGAAAAAAGCGGAGAGTACAAACGCTTCGCGGACAGACAGAAACGTTGTGCCTGATTTTCTGATCGAATCACCTCGCTTGTCCCACGCCCTCGCGAACAGCAGTGTGAAGACCGGCGAAAGAATATTCCAGTCACAGAACAGGCAGCAGAAGATGAGCAGCGCGGTGAGTGACCACGCT
The DNA here is from genome assembly GCA_002353635.1 of Lachnospiraceae bacterium UBA2734. Lineage (GTDB taxonomy): Bacteria > Bacillota > Clostridia > Lachnospirales > Lachnospiraceae > CAG-791. The sequence continues at coordinate 57,023 of DEKA01000039.1, read as the reverse complement.
GCAGACGCAGGTATTTTCAAGGTGTGTCGCCACTTGCGGACCTGCAGGAGCAGCAGGCAGAACAGGAGCGAGAAGAGCATGTTCAGCTGGCTGAAATGGAAGGCGAGATAGTAGGGAACCTGCGAGATCACCGCGAAGAGACAAAGGCGCAGGGCATAGCACTTCACCGAGTGCGTGTAATGAAAGCCTTCCACGAGAAGATAACACATGGTGATGGCAGTGAAATAGCCGATGTCGGTGAGCACTTCGTGCCAGATACCATCAAGGACCAGCGTGTGTGCGATGTGGTTGCAGGTCATCGCGGCGATGGCGAGGTATTTGATCTGCTCGCGGTTCAGAGTAAGATGGGTTTGTGAAGTGTTCGCCTTTTTGGCAGTCGAAATATGCGTGGATGTCGTTGCTTTCATAAAATATTTCAGATGGCCTGACTCTGGTGATATCTGCAGAGATCACTGAGACAGCATTTATCGCACTGCGGGCGGCGCGCGATGCAGACGGCGCGGCCGTGGTCGACGAGGCGGTGGCAGAACTGGTTGCCTTCCTCGGGAGGGATAATTTTCCACAGTTCCTTCTCCACCTTTGCGGGCTCTTTGATGTTGTCCACGAGGCCGATCAGGTTGCAGAGGCGGATGCAGTGCGTGTCCGTGACGATCGCGGGCTTGCCGAAGACGTCGCCGAGGACGAGATTCGCACTCTTTCTGCCGACGCCGGGGAGGGAGAGGAGCTCCTCCATGGTGTCCGGCACCTGGTCATGGAACTGTTCGTGGAGCATGCGCATGCAGGCGGAGATATCCCTCGCCTTGCTCCTTCCAAGGCCGCAGGGACGGACGATGGCCTCGATTTCCTCCGGCGACGCTGCGGCGAGGGCGGCGACAGAAGGGTACTGCTTCAGAAGGTCAACCATCACGACATTGACTCTCGCATCCGTGCACTGCGCGGCGAGGCGTACACTGACGAGCAGCTGCCAGGCGTCGCGGTAGTCGAGGGTGCAGTGTGTCTCAGGGTATTCGTTCTTCAGGCGGGCGATGACCGCCAGAGCTAATTCTTTTTTATCCATATCTATTCCTTATTGAGTCTAACTCCAGGCAGGCTATTACTAAACAATTACATTTTAACAATTCTTTTATAAGGATACAGTATAATGATTTAATTCAGGGTCGAAAAGTCCAGGCACGCCCGGAACCTGTCCGATGCGCAGCCGGCTCTTCAGACCTGCTGATAACGATAGGATGGAGTTATTCTGTATGCATATTCATGAAATCCGGAGCAGATGCAGTTCACTCGGCACCTTCTGTATGCTCCTTTTGGACGCGGCAGCGGCAGCGCTGCTCGTTCTTGCCATATTGTTCGCCCTGAAGCTGGGATTTGGAAGCGGTATCCCGCATGTGGATCTGCCGGGGCTCGCTGACCGGGCGGCAGGCTGGACGGGCGGCGCGGTTTCTGCCCGCCATATCCGCATCCTTGTCGCATCGTTCTTTGTGCTGGTTACAGCCTTCTGGGTCTTTGCGTGCCGCATTCTGGACCGCCTTGACAGAAGAAATCTGGCTGTAGCCATTGTTGTTATGGGTGCCGTCCTGCTCGCTGTGCAGCTCATCATCGCTCTTGGCATGAATGTGGTGCAGAATACCGATGCGTTTGAGGTGCAGGACCAGGCGCTTGCCATTGCAAGGGGCGAATTCTCCACCATTGATTACACGAAGTCGGAGTATTTTGTCAAATACTCGAATAACGATTTTTATTTTCTGATCTGCCTTGGTCTCTACCGTCTGTGCGCTCTGCTGCATATCCTGAACTGGGACAGGCTCTTTGTTCTCCTCAATGTCGGCATGATTGATCTGGGCGTCTTCTTCACGGTACTCATTGCCCGCAGACTTGGCGGCATCAGAGACTGTGCCAGGGTGATGCTTCTGTGCGCGCTCAATCCGCTTAATTACCTTCTGGTGCACTGGACCTATACGTGTACCTTCAGTCTTCCGGTGATGATGGGGCTTATGTATTGCCTCATCCGAGGGATAAGTCTGTGGATAAGTCTTCGTCAAAACGGAAAATTGCGGACAACTCTGCCACACATTTTTCTTCTGGCGGCTGTCATGGGAATTCTCACGGCAGCAGGGTATTATCTTCGCCCGACGAGTATCTTTCCGCTGCTGGCGGCGCTGGTTGTCGTTTTCCTCTGCAGACGTCATCTTTTTATGCGGGGGCGCGCGGATACGGATCAGGATGAACCCGAATTTGTGCAGAGTCTTCGTGGCCGCAGAGCTGAAGCATGCGTCGTTCAGGAAAGGGAAACAGACTGCGCGGACAGAGAGAAAACCGGTCTGCGCAGAGTCCTTATTTTCCTGCTGTGTGCGGTTCTCTTTGCCGGATCTCTGCAGGTGACATCCAAGGCAATCCGCACAGAGTCGCTTCGATATGATACTGAGCAGAAGGGCAAGTTCCCGCTCACGCACTGGCTGATGCTGGGCCTTACCGGAAATGGACGGGTCTCCGAGGAGCGGATGGAGTACACGCAGTCCTTCGGTACAACAGATAAAATGCAGGCTGGCGACCTGCAGGCGGTAAAGGACGGCCTGAAGGAGATGGGCGTAAAGGGAACCATCCATCATCTTGCAGATAAGGTCGGTCTCACCTGGTCGGATGGAACCGGGGAATATTATCAGAGAACGATGTCGGATGTCGGCGGCTCGAGGGATCTCTTCCAGCTGATCAACGGCAGATACAGGAGCATTGTCATCACTTACTGCCAGGCGTACCGGATTCTTCTTCTGCTGCTGGCACTGACGGGAATTCTGTCACAGATACGGGAACAGGTGCGTGCGGGGAGCAGAACAGCGCAGGAGGAGACAGAAGATGAGCCCCCTGCCCAACGTGCCGCAGAATTGAACGAAGAAGGAACCGCCGCGCCCGGGATGTATGCAGCACGAGGCGACTTCCGCACTCCAGGGTTCTTCGCACTGTGGAACATCAGCACAGTTACTGTGCTGGGAGGACTTGTTTTCTATATTGTGTGGGAGGGAAAGTCTGTGTACAGCTATCCCTTCCTCTGCTGCCTTACGCTGATCTGTCAGGGCGGATTCCATACTGCATCTGAGCGGGTGCAGGAGAGGGTACACCGCACCAGTGAATGGGCGGGCAAGATTCTTGCACCCGTTCTGGCACTGTCTCTGTGTGCTGTCTCTGCGGTCTGTGTCGGCGTGAGCTTCTACGACGCCCACTATATGCAGGCGCATCAGCCGTCGATTATGATGGACAATGTCGGCGTCGCGGAGTGGGTGACGATCGGAAAAGAGGAGACGCTGCGGCAGGATTTTTATCCGGCGTACGGGTTTGACCGGATTCTGATCCGCATTCAGAAAAACGGAAAAGGCAAGGGAAGCTACCGGATCCGGCTCGTGTCCGGCGGAGAAGTTTTCTTTGATGAGAAAATCCATAAAAAAGACGTTAAGGGCGGAAAATACATCTGCGAGCTCAAAGATACTGTCACGCCGGAAGAAGGCCAGCGCTTCTCCCTTCTGATCACAAACAAGGGTCCGAAGAATAATCCGCTGCAGTGGGGCGTCCGCAACAGCTACATCACGCGGGAGTACAAGGGAGACCGCTGGATCGGCGGACAGAAGGCGCCGGGGAATCTCCTGATCCGTGTATATAAGGAATAGGGTCGAAAAGCGGCAGGGCGGATATCCTTTCGCACCTCATTCTGCAAAAGGGCATGCAGCGTGGCGCGGGATAGCGCCGGGAGGCAGATATGCTGCTGGAAATAAAAAACGGGAGTGTGACACGGGGCGGCGTGCCTGTGCTGTCCCACTTTGATTTCTATATAAGGGGAAATGAAAAGATTGGCATTGTGGGACGAAACGGCGCCGGCAAGACAACACTGATCGATGTGCTCTCAGGCCGGGCAGATCTGGACAGTGATCCGTCTGATCCGGCATCCGGGATGACGACGTCCAGGGCATTTACTGTCTCCGTGTTCCGGCAGGAAGAGAAGATGCCTGATTTGACCGCGGGAGAATATCTGTGCGGCGAAGCCCAGTGGGATGGCATGGTGCAGGAGCAGAATGGGACGCAGGATGCCGGCGAGGAAAATGCAGGTGCGGGTACGGCGCAGCAGTCCGCACAGCGGCGCGCAGATGCCCGCCTTGAGGCCCGCCGCATGTTCACAGAGATTGGATTTGCTGAAGAGGACTGGGAGAAGCGGATCCCCTCACTCTCCGGCGGCCAGCGGGTGAAGCTGCGCCTGATTCGGACGCTCCTTGAGGATGCCGATGTCTGCATCCTCGATGAGCCGACAAACCACCTGGATATGGAGAGCACCGCCTTTCTGGAACAGTGCCTTCGAAGGTACAAGGGGGCAGTCGTTGTCGTTTCGCATGACCGTTATTTTCTGGACCGCGTGGCGGAGTGCGTGTGCGAGGTGTCCGGCGGAAAGATCACGAGGTACGCCGGCGGCTACACGCAGTACAGGGAACAGAAAACCGCCCGTCTTGCGCGGGAGAAGCGGGCATATGACCAGCAGCAAAAAGAAATTCAAAGACTTAATGATCTTATTGGCAAATTTAAGAACAAGCCGAGAAAGGCCGCTTTTGCGCGCTCAAGAAAGACGATGCTCTCCCGGATGGAGATTTTGCCCGCACCGGAGCAGGATGATGCCGCGATCCACACCGGCGATATTATTCCGGAAAAGCGGGGAAGCAAGACAGTCTTCTCCTGCGAACATGTACAGATCGGGTGGAAGGAGCCTGTGCGGGAGATTTCCCTGCGTGTGCGCAGGGGCGCAAAGATCGGCATTCTTGGGCCGAACGGAGCAGGAAAGAGCACACTCCTTCGCACGCTGGCAGGACTCCTGCCTCCGCTGAAAGGTAGAATCAGTGTGGGAAGCGGTGCGGACATCGCCTATTATGACCAGAGATCCGCAGAGATCAGTGATGAGAAGAATGTCTTCGACTGGTACCATGACAGATTCCCGGCACTGACGGGGAAGGAAGTGCGGGAGAGTCTCGCAGGATACCTGTTTCACGGGAAGGACATGGGCACAAGGGTCAGCGATCTCTCCGGCGGAGAAAAGGCAAGACTTGTGCTGGCGGCCCTGCTGCAGACAAAGCCAAATGTTCTTCTTCTCGATGAGCCGACCAACAACATGGACATCCCCGCGAAGGAGACAATCGAATCGATTCTCAGGGATTACAGGGGGACACTTCTTTTCGTCTCCCATGACAGGTACTGCATCAGCCGGGTCGCAGAATCTCTCATGATCCTGCCGGCCGGCAGCAGGGATGTGCTCTGCTATCCGTTTGGCTACGATCATTATATGGAGCATCGTGGAGAGGGAAGAGGTCAGGAGGAGATAACGGCGCTGCGCACGGCGCAGGAGCAGCGCCTCATCGAGGGACTTCGCTCCGTTCCAAAGGCGGAGCATTTCCGCCTGCGCGAGATGCCGACGGAGGAAGCGAATCTCGACTGGCGCTTTTCTTTGAACCAGAAGGAGAGAGAGCCGGCAGAGGAAGCATTCGCGGCTGCAGATGCGCCGGAACATGCCTGGGATGATGATTATGACGTAAAGCGGGAGCAGGCGCGGGATGCGTGGACGAAGGCGTGCCTCGACTGGTATGATCTGTATCTCGAAGCACAGGCAGAGAGGCTGTCGAACTGACTTTGCCCGGCGCGCGGATTTTATTTTCAGATGAAAAGAGAGCGGCGCACAGAACCGGAATGGAACTGCGCACCGCTCTTGCCTTATTCGATAAAATAATTCTTATACTGGCTGGTCGATATTTTCGGTGTGATTCTTCTCACACCGCCGTAGAGGTGCTGGGAGAGGAGAGTTTCAATCTGATCACTCTGCCCGCCGTCGATAATCTCCATCAGCCGGTGATGCTCCCCGATGACGTCCTTCAGGTTGCTGCCGCCAACGATATCGAGGCGGATGAAGCGCGAATAATCCGGCTTTGGCTGTGTCAGAAGATCGAAAATAAAGAGCTTGCCGGTCGCCTGATAATAGCTGCGGTGAATCTGCAGATCCTTCTGCATCAGATCATCGACCTCTGCCAGAGGAAGATCTCCGCTGTCCATATACGGGGCGGCAGCGGATTCATGCACGGCGATGCAGTAGCGCACCTTTTCCTTCTCCGCGGGCGTGGCAATCCGGATAAAATTCTGCAGCACCTTGGATTCCACGGCAACGCGCATGAAAATATACTGATTGACAATGTCAATATGAATAGGCGTGACGATGCTTCCTTTTGAGGGCACAATCTCCAGAAAACCTGCCTGGCACAGACGCTGCAGGACGGAGCGCGCCGGCGTTCTGGAAATGCCGTAGCGCTTGCACAGGTAATTCTCACTGATAATTTCGCCCGGGAGATGGTCCAGGGCAACCAGCTCGGAGACGAGCTCGTTATAGATCACATCCGTATTGATTTTCTCAGCCATATATTCTTACCAAACCTTTTGTGCCTGACTGGCACCCCGCTTCAAAAGTCTTCAATTCTCATAAAGGGGTGCTGAACAGATCACCTTGCGCCGCTTCCTCTTGAACAGCCTGTTCAAGGACATCATCGATTTATTATAACGCGCAGATGCCGCCGCAAAAGCCCGATTTGAGCGCTTAACTTTCGTTAAATTTTTGTCATTGACACGGACAGTTTATCATTCTATACTCACATTTAGTGCAAGATTTACAGAAATATTGGGGCTAATCTGTGAAATAATGCAAATTTAACGGCTTGGGGAACAGCTGAGATGCAAAATGCACAGTGCACTGCTGTCAATGCCGGGAGGGAGTTACATCATGGAGTATATACGCGATCTGGCCATCCTTCTGTTGGTGGCGAAGTTTCTCAGTGTCGTCGGACGGCACTTCCATTTCCCGGAGGTGGTCGGCGAGATTCTGGCAGGCCTTCTCGTGGGGCCCTGCGTTCTTGGTCTTGTGCAGGATACCACCTTTGTCGATGAAATGGCAGAGATCGGTGTCATCATGCTGATGTTCGAGGCAGGCCTTGGCACTGATATGAAACGTCTGAAGAAGACGGGACTGAAGGCCATGCTGATCGCCTGCGGCGGCGTGTTCGTACCAATGTTTCTTGGAACGATTCTGTACATGGCCTTTTACGGCTTTGGACCGGTCTTCTCGGAGACCTTCATGAAGGGTCTGTTCATCGGCACCATCATGACAGCGACCTCCGTCTCCATTACGGTGGCCGTCCTGAAGGAGATGAACGTGCTCAGCGGTGAAGTCGGCACAACGATCACCAGTGCCGCCATCATCGATGACGTCATCGGCATCATCGTCCTCACTGTCGTGATCGGCCTGCAGAGCGGCGACATCGAGATCGGGAACATCCTCATAAAAACAGTTGCCTTCTTCGCCATTGCAATCGGCCTTGGCTTCGTTATTTTCCACCTGTTCCAGTGGCTGGATGACAAATACACGCATACGAGACGCATCACGATCTCAGGCGTCGTCTATTGCCTGATCATGTCGTATATTGCGGAAGAATACTTCGGTGTCGCAGATATCACGGGCGCGTATGTGGCAGGCGTCATCCTCTGCAACCTGCACGATTCCAGCTACATCGAGCGCCGCGTTGACATCTCGTCCTACATGTTTTTCGCACCGGTGTTCTTTGCCAGCATCGGTCTGAAAACAAGTTTCGCCCACATGGATTTTCGCCTTCTTCTGTTCGGCATCGCCTTTGTTGTTGTTGCCATGGCCGGCAAGATCATCGGCTGCGGCGGCGTCGCGAAAGTCATGGGCTTTGACGGCAACGAATCCCTGAAGATCGGCGTCGGCATGATGACCAGAGGAGAGGTTGCCCTCATCACGGCACAAAAGGGCCTCGCAGTAGGTCTTCTGACCCCGGATTTCTTCACCCCGGTCATCCTCCTCATCCTGTGCAGCTCCATTGTCACACCGATCCTGCTCAAATACCTCTTCAGCAGGAGCATGGACGGCGCGCAGCCGACAGCCGACAGCCCAGCCACAGGAGCGACATCAGGCAAGAGCAATTGAAAATGATATATGCATGAATCCGGGTGCAGAGAGCGAATACCCTCTGCACTTTTTAGTACCATAAAAGTGTAGTTGTTAGAGAGTAATTAACTATGACATCTGCACTTATTTTTTATGCTAAAGAATACGCTCATCCGAAGGGAACCCTGCTCCTGAATGAGCACATCATTTAACACATTCACAAAATGTGATCTACATTTCATAAAATACTGTACACATTTCGCAAAATTGTACTCCACTGTCCGGACAAAACCATCATTCTGTCACAAACCGTAAACTTTTCTCTTCACTCATTTGTTAACACGTGTATAATTAATTCCAATAGGTCTGTGAAAATCCCAGACCATAATCCTGCCGGAGTCATCCGGACATTACATCAACTTCTGCGGCTGTGCAGACATCGGGAGTTTCATAGTTATGAGCAACAAGAGCGGCAATGCAACCGGCAATTCAACTGTCATGCTGAAGATCGCCTCCTTCATTGTGGACAAGAGGATGCTCTTTTTTCTGATCTATGCATGTCTTGTCATCTTTTCCTTCTTCTCCAGCAACTGGACATCAGTAGAGAGTGACCTCAAGGAATACCTCGAGGAAGACACAGAGACCAAGCAGGGCATTGACCTCATGAAGAAGCAATTCTTTACATTCGGCTCTGCCAAGGTCATGGTTGCCAATATCACGTATCAGGACGCACAGGATCTGAAGAAGAAAATGGAGGGCCTGAGCTACGTGCAGTCGGTCACCTTCTGCGACGATGACGCGGATGACGCCGATGATCCCGAATTCGACAGTTATGATGATCTGAAGAAGCATTACAACAACAATTCTGCTCTTTACACAGTCAACTTTATCTATGATGAGAACGACGACCGTGCCCTTACTGCGCTCAGTGAGCTTGAGACAGAGATTGCCGATTACAAGCCCTATGTGACAACGGATATGGGCAACCAGAAGATGGACGTCATTAACCAGGAGACGGCTACAGCCCTTATTATGGTCGCTTTCGTCGTTGTGGGCGTTCTTCTTCTGACCTGTAAATCTTATGGTGAGATCCCGATTCTACTCATCACATTCGGCACCGCCATGCTCATCAACAACGGCACAAACTTTCTCTTTGGCAAGATCTCCTTTATTGCGAATTCTGTTTCGTCCATTCTGCAGCTGGCCCTGTCTGTCGACTACGCCATCATGTACATCAACCGCTTCAAGGAGGAGAGGGCGAATGGTCTCAGCGTGCGCGATGCGGACTGTGTCTCCCTTTCAAAGGCTGTGCCGGAGATCGCATCGAGCTCCCTGACGACAATTTCGGGTCTGTTCGCCATGATTTTCATGTCTTTCCGCATCGGCGAGGACATGGGCATTGTGCTGATCAAGGCTATTTTCATCAGTCTTGGGACAGTCTTTACACTGATGCCGGGTCTTATCATTGCCTTCGCAGGTCTCATGGAGAAGACCCAGCACAAGGACAGAATCCCCAGAATTGACTTTATCGGTCGTTTTGACTACGCAACGCGCCATGTTGTACCGTTTATTTTCATTGGCGTTGGCGTTCTGGCGGTCTATCTCTCTATGAAGTGCCCCTATGTATATGGCTATTCAACGCTGCATGCGGCGAGAACGAACTGGGTCACGGATGCGGAGAACCTGATTAAGGACAACTTTGAAGATGAAAATTATGTCGCTATGGTGGTTCCAAACGGTGATTATGAAAAAGAGGCCTCTTTGATCAGAGAACTGGAAGGCCGCGAGGAAGTTGACCATGTCGTCGGCCTTGCTAATACAGAGGCGAAGAATGGCTATGATCTGACGGACAAGCTTTCTCCCAGAGAGTTCTCTGAGATGATGGATCTGGATTATGAGGTTGCCAAGGTTCTGTATATGTCCTATGCAGACGACAATGATGAGGACGGCAGAATCATCGGGGGAATCTCCAGCTACCGGGTTATGGCAATGGATATGATCCAGTATCTCTACAAGAAGGTAGACGAGGGATATGTCAATCTCAACGATGATGACCTGAAGGAGCTGACAGATGCCAATCAGGACATTGCAGACGGGCGCAAGCAGCTTGAGGGCAAGAATTACGACAGAATTCTGGTCTATCTCAATCTCCCGGAGGAGGGCACGAAAACCTTCAACTTCCTGGATGAGATGCACACGATTGCAGGGCACTACTACGGCAGCGGCAAGATGAGCGACGGTGTGTATGTCATTGGTGACTCCACATCAGAGAGGGATCTGAAGAACGCATTCGCCGTCGACAACATCACCATCTCCGTTGTATCGGCCGTCTTCGTACTGATTATTCTTTTGTTCACATTCAAGTCGGCAGCGCTTCCGGTTCTCCTGGTAGCCGTGATTGAGGGATCCATTTTCATCAATTTCTCCTTCCCGACCATCATGCATAAGAACATGTTCTTCCTGGCATATCTGTGCATTGATGCTATTCAGATGGGCGCGAACATTGACTATGCCATTGTCATCAGCAGCCGCTATCTGGAACTTCGCCAGTCGAAGAGAAGGAGAGATACCATTGTAGAATGTCTGAATTTTGCCTTCCCTACAGTTATCACTTCAGGCACCATGATGGTCATGGCGGGCGNNCGGCGTTCTCCTCAGTATGATCACATCGGACTGCTGTGTGTACGCCATTGGTCTTACATTGGCGAGAGGCACGGCAATCTCCATTTTCCTTGTCATGTTCGTTCTGCCGCAGATCCTGTTGCTGTGCGACAAGCTCATCATGGCGACCAAGTTCGATGTGAGCAGACCTGTGCGGAACACACAGGCCAGCGGAGCTATGCGCGTGCGCGGCATGGTGAAGGGCAGCCTGAGCGGTACGATCAACGGCCGGATCGATGCTGTTGTGAACGGCGATGTGAACCTGAATGTCATTTCCGGCAGCGTGGTGGGAGAGGAAAAGAAGCTGCCTGAGAAGGACTCCGCTGCAGCGGATGGTACGGAAGAGAGAAAAGAACCCGATGCAGACGCTCAAGAAAACGTTCATCCGGAAGAAGAACATACCGCAAAGGCGGAAGGTGTCGACGGCGTTGAATTCATCGACCTCGGAAGCGATGACGGAAAGGAGGACAAGTGATGAAAAAGAAAATACTCCTTCTTACACTGGCAGCCAACATGGCAACAATGCAGATTGTATTGCCTGCAGAGGCGGCGAACAGCGTATCCGGCATTACTTCCAATATTTCGGCCCTGCTGGGATCAGGCGATCTTGGCATCAATGATGTTCTCAATAAATCTTCTGACGAAGACGAAGAGGAGAATACGCTGGAGCAGGGCAGCGCACAGACAGTGGCAGAAGCGGACATGGAGGAAGTCCATGTAAAGACGCAGGAAGATCTGGATAAGGTGGCAAAAAAATGCCAGTCTGACGTCTGGTCAAGGGATAAGAAAATCCTGATCGATGCAGATCTTGAGCTGAGCGGTGACAGCGACGTGATAATCCCTATCTTCGGAGGCATCCTCGACGGACAGGGACATACGATTTCGGGCCTTACAGTTACGGAGAACGTCTCCAAGGCAGGCCTGATCCGCGTTGTGCAGAAGTCCGGTGTTGTGCGCAACCTGACTGTTGAGGGGACGATTACGCCCGGAGGCACGCAGAATAAATGCGGCGGCATTGCCGGGGTGAATTACGGAACAATATCGGGATGCGTATTTTCAGGGGCTGTAAGAGCGGACGCCCAGGCGGGCGGCATTGTTGGCCGCAATATGCAGTGCGGCGTCGTGACGAACTGCACGTCTGAGGGTAAGATCAGGACATCGAGCTACAGCGGCGGCATTGCGGGCTACAACGAGGGCACGATCTCATCCTGCGTGAATGCAGCAAAGGTGAATACGGAGTATGAGGATGAGACTATCTCGACTGATCAGATAACCAATACAGTTAACAACATCATTACAACTGGCAATATCATGTCGCTTGAGAATATTTACACGAATACGGATATTGGCGGCATTGCGGGCTTTTCCTCAGGCGTTGTCTCCTCTTGCCAGAACACTGCGCAGATCGGCTATGAGCACGTAGGCTACAATGTGGGCGGCATCGTCGGAAGATCCTCCGGATATGTGAGCAGCTGCACGAATAAAGGAAAGATCAACGGAAGGAAGGATATCGGCGGCGTTGTCGGTCAGCTTCAGCCTTATCTGCAGCTGGATTTCTCGGACGACAAGATCCAGGAGCTCGAGGACAAGATCGACAAGCTTCAGGCGAGTGTCAAAAACGCGACGAATAATCTGCAGAGCAGGACGGACACAAGCGGCACTTATCTCGATCGCATAGGAGATCTTGCGACGACCGCATCGGACAGCATCGGCACGCTGAAGGAGGAGACAGTCAGCGACATCGATGAAGCGACAGACCGCATCAATGATGCGGCTGGGAAAATAACGGGCTCCCTCAATGAACTCTCGAGCGCGTCCAAAGAGGCATCCGGTTATGCATCCGATCTGAAGAGCGCGATGTCGGATCTGGACGATGAACTGGATGATTTTCTCGATGATCTGGAGCTGTCGGATGATGAGAAGGATGGCATTACGGATTCGCTGCATGACATGCACACGCACCTGGATACGCTGACTTCCAATATTGAGAGCTTCCGGAAGGACCTGCAGGATTATGCGGACGGAAAGACAGATGATGCACAGCAGTTGGCTTCTGACCTGAAACAGCTCGATGACAATCTGACGGATGTTATGGATGACATCCAGGGGATTCTGGATAAGCTCGCTGCCCATCCGGAGATCACACCGGATCTGAAGGAGATGGCATTCTACAAGACCCTGGATAGGGCGAAGAAGCTCATCATCGACCTGAAGAATGCAGCTGTGAAGTGGCAGAGCATCATCGATGTCATTCATGCGGGACACAACACAGTCACGACCTGGAAGCTCAATGATCTGAATGATCTCATCAGTGCACTGCGGGATCCCACGCAGAGCAATAAAGAGAAGATTGACGCCATTAAGAGCGAAATTCTGCGCAAGATGGACGAGGACCAGGATCCGGACTTCACCGATGAACAGCGGGAGGCGATTAAGAAGCAGCTGCAGGATCTCTCGGACAGCAACGGAGAAATCGGCGATGCGCTCAACAGTCTGGAGACACTCTATAAAGATCTGGCGGAGAACCCGGATGCGATCAAGGATGATGCAGACGATCTTCGGAATAATCTGAATAAGATTTCTTCCTCTTTGAACGATGAGAGCAGCAGCGCGTCGTCCCTCCTGCAGTCGATGGAGGATGCGGCAGGCGATCTTTTTGATGCGGATGACAGCGATCTCTCTGATGCGCTTGACAGCCTTCGGGACACGGCAAAGAACTACCCCAATGTATTGGACAAGATCGGCAATGCACTGGATACGCTGGCTTCCATTGATCTGACGGTCGATGGCCTGAGCGACAAGGCGAGAACGGCAGGAGATGATCTCTATTCTTCTCTCGACGGCATGATCAACGAGGCTAATGACCTGCACAAGCAGGTCGCCGGCGATCTTGACGATTCCTATGATGATCTGCGCGACATCACGAATCAGCTCGACAGCGTGACGGACACACTGACGGACACAGTGGATGATATAAAGGACAATGTGACCAAGGACAAAGATGACCGGTTTCAGGACATCTCCGCTGAGGACATTGACAATTCGACCCTTGGCCGCGTCACCGGCAGTGTCAATGAGGGTTCCATCGATGCCGACACTAATGTGGGCGGCATTGTCGGCATGATCGGTGTGGAATACGGACTGGATCCCGAAGAGGATATTGTGCAGTCCGGGGATGAAACACTGGACTACGTTTTTAAATCCAAGGGCATCGTTGACAGGTGCACGAATAAAGGAGATGTCACGACGCGCAGCAACTATGCAGCAGGCATCACCGGACACATGGAGCTGGGCGTTCTCTCACAGAATATCAACTACGGCGACGTGGACGGCGGCGGAGATTATGCGGGCGGCGTCTGCGGCTATTCCAACGGAACCATTCAGAAGTGCAGCGCCAAGGCTGACATATCCGGCGGAGATTATGTGGGCGGCATTGTCGGCTTCGGTAAGAAACTGTACAGCAACGCTTCCATGGCCAATATTACGGAGTACCAGAAGGGCGCCGGCGCTGTGGCGGGCGGCGTCCGCGATCTGAAGACAGATTATGTAAAGGACAATCTGTATTACAGCACGGATCTCGCCGGTATTGACGACATTGCCTACGATGGAGCGGCAGAGTACGTCTCTCTTGGCGACCTGGTCTCAAAGGGCGGCGTGCCCGCGAATTTTGCCAATCTGACCCTCCGCTTCGTGGCGGATGACAACACGGTGAAGACGATCACCTGCAGCTACGGCGATACCATCAGTGACAGTCAGATACCGGAAGTGCCTGAAAAGGATGGCCTGTACGGTCGGTGGAGCCTGACAGATTTCTCAAGGATCAAGACGGATGAGAAGATCACAGCGGTTTACAAACGAGTGGAGACGGGCATCCAGTCGACGAACCGCAGAGAGAGCGGAAGGCCGGTTCTCATTGTTGACGGCAGCTTCGCACAGGACGATCAGCTGAAAATATATGAGGACCAGCACGACGGCGGTGTCATCGAGCAGTGGAATATCGTCATCCCTGACGACGGGCAGGAGGAGCATCAGATTCGATACCTGCAGCCGGATGATGTGCAGAACGTGAAGATAACAGTCACGGATGAGAAGGGGACGCACAGGGCGAAGCTGACCTCGTACGGCTACTATAATCTGTTCAAGGCGAAGGGAAGCAATGTGACGATTTCGGTCAGGGAGGTCCCGGTTGTCAGCAGAAAGAAGAAGATTGCCATCGCGGTCGTCGCCGGCGCAGCAGCCCTGGCGCTCATCGTGCATGTTGCGCTGATGGTCGCAAGACGCCGGCGCAGGAGGCCAAAGCCTGCTGATCACAAGGACTGAATCTGTTGAAAATAAGGACTGGATTCATGTAGTTGGTCCGCGCAGAATGCTCAGCCGTACGGCCGTCATAATGAATGGATCGAAAAAGACCGGGCGGAGGAATTTCTGCTGAATGAGCTTCGTTAAGAGCGAATGAAGCAGACTATTCCGACGCCCGGTCGAATTATGTCATTACGTATTATGTCCTTAATGAATCAGAACGGATTAAGCGGAGCGGCGAACCTCAGCTGTCTCGCCTGCGCCGAGGACCTCGTCGAGCTTTACGGCATCCATAAGACCGCGGTCGAGGACGACCTCGCGGACCGTGCGGCCTGTGCGGAGGGCTGTCTTTGCGACATCAGCGGCACGGACGTAGCCGATGTAAGGGCAGAGAGCTGTCGCGATGCCTACACTGCTCTGCTCGAGCTGCAGGCAGTGCTCACTGTTGGCGGTGATACCGGAGATGCAGTTGTCGATGAGTGTTGTGATTGCGCCTGTCATTGCACTGATGGACTCAAAGAGGGTGTAGAAGACGACGGGCTCAAAGGCGTTGAGCTCCATCTGGCCGGCCTCTGCTGCGGCAGTAACTGTTGCGTCATGGCCGATCACGAGGAAGGCAGCCTGTGTTACAACTTCAGGAATGACGGGATTTACTTTGCCTGGCATGATGGAGGAACCATTCTGCATGGCCGGAAGGTTGATCTCATGCAGTCCGCATCTGGGACCTGAGGAGAGAAGGCGAAGGTCATTGCACATCTTCGAGAGACTGATGGCAAGGGACTTCACTGCGCCGGAGACGGCCACGAAGCTGTCGAGGTTCTCTGTGGCGTCGTAGAGATCGGATGCCTGCTCCAGATATCTGCCAAAGAGGCGGGAGAGCTCCTGCGCGATATGTGCCTCATAGTAATCAGAGGCATTGATGCCGGAGCCGATCGCCGTGCCGCCGAGGTTGATGCTGTGCATCTCGCGGCAGACGTCGCGGAGCCTTTCCGTGCATCTGTGTACCATGGAGGCATAGCCGCCGAAGGTATCGCCGAGCGTCATGGGAACGGCATCCTGGAGCTGTGTTCTGCCCATCTTGCGGACCTTGGAGAACTCCATCGCCTTGATGTACAGTGCTCTCTCAAGGCGTTTTGATTCCTCGAGAAGGCTCTCCGTCAGAACGATGACGGTCATCTTGCCGGCGGTGGGAATGACATCATTTGTAGACTGGCACATGTTCACGTGATCGTTCGGGTGAACAAGGTCATATCTGCCAAGCGCCCCGCCCATGATCTCATTTGCTCTGTTGGCCACCACTTCGTTCATGTTCATGTTGGCACTTGTGCCGGCGCCACCCTGTACAGGATCAACAATAAAGGCGTCGTCGAATCTGCCGTCGATCACTTCATCGCAGGCCTTGGAGATGGCGCTGCACTGAGCGGAAGTCAGTCTTCCGGATCCTGCATTGACTCTTGCTGCTGCCTTTTTGATCAGTGCCAGGTTCTTCAGAAATTCCGGGCTCATGTGATGTCCCGTGATGTGAAAATTACGTCCGGCCCGCTCAGCCTGTACACCGTAATAAGCATCTGCCGGCACGTCCAGTGTTCCGATGGAATCCTGTTCTTTTCTGTAGTTCATCATCATGAGCCTCCTTATTTGCGCTCAGGGCAGGTCCCCCGGAACTTGCTGCCTGTCCTTTTTTTCTTCGTCTGATGTTCCGCATGGTAACGCAATCTGAATTGAATGTAAATATTATTAATCATAAACGATGAATATCCATAAAAAACAGGCATTAAACTTTACAAAATAAAGTTTAAGGGGTATATTTTTTGAAAAACAAAATAGTGCATAAATTCCGAGGTATTAAATTATGCATATCGATGAGATCGATCAGAAGATCATAAGAATTCTGGCAAAGGATGCGCGCACATCGGCGAAGGAGATCGCGGCACAGGTTTTTCTCTCTTCTCCTGCGGTGGCGAACCGGATCCGCAGACTCGAAGAGGAGGGCATCATCACGGGGTATCATGCACAGGTCAACTATGTGCAGCTGGGTTACAACATCAAGGCCTTCATTAATCTGGAAGTTGAGCCGAAGGACAAGAAGGACTTCTATCCCTATATTAAGAAGATTCCGAATGTGATCGAGTGCAGCTGTGTGACGGGAGATTACTCCATGCTGATCGAAGGCGTTTTCAGATACACGGAGGAGCTCGACCACCTCATCAATGAGCTGCAGAGGTTCGGGCGCACAAAGACCCTCATGGCCTTTTCAACTTCTGTGGAGCACAGACCAATCCCGCTTGCGTGAGGAGGCAGCCCTGAGCTCTTCTCGATCCTGTGCTCGTCCTTTGTTGACCCCACTTGCGCGAGGAGACAGCGGAATTGATGCAGAGCAGGCAAAAGAACAATCGGGTTTGTTCGTCACTGCCTATAGAGGCAGAACCTGACCGGACGCTGCCCTCTTACCGTGCAGGAGTCGGTTCCAGAGGACAATATAAGATATTGTAACTGTTCAGCACCCCATTCCGAGAACCTTCGGTTCTCGGAATGTAGGCGTTCAGAGGCGCTCCGCGNNTCGAAAAATCCGTCTGGTGAGCAAGCTCCCCATTCGGATTTCCCGATTTTTCGAGGGGTGCTGAACAGTTACAAGATATTTAGTAATTATTGCCAATTAACAGAGTGGGATTCTGGTTAATTTGTGATGTGCCATCTTTTCGTCTTTCTTCTATAATCAAATTGTTGTTACATCGTGTAAAGACTGCCTGGCCTGTATATGACATAAATACGGGGAGAGCGGTCTTGTTTTCATCAAAAAGAGAGTCCGAGATGAAAAAGTGGGTGAAAAGGTTTCTGACGGTGGCTTGTGCAGCACTGCTCATCGCTTTTCTTCTGCCGGCATTTGACGGCAGCGGGAAGGCGCAGGCGGCATCCACAGGTGTTGTGTCCTGTCTGATCCAGGGAAACAATGTTGTGGTGACCAATGCATGCGCAGCAGGAGACGACGGTCTTGTGCATATCTATGCGCAGTATCCGTTCCAGGGCAAGGCGCAGGGCAGAGAGGTCGCGCAGGCGGCACCCGGCGCAGCAGTGACAGTCCCTCTGGGTCTGAATACAGCCAATTCTGTTCTCTATTCCAAGTTCCAGGCAGTTGTCGTAAAGGGCGGCCAGCTGAAGGCTGTGGGCAATCCCAAGTACATCACCAATCCTGAGGCAGTTGCAAAACACACGACGGCAAGACATGACGCAGGCAAGAAGGGCATTCTTCCTTCCGCGACAGCACTTGGCGGCAACCAGCTGACAGATCTTGGCATCAAGCAGATCACCTACAACCTCAACCTCGGCGATCTGACAAGCGGCGGCGGTGTCAACTACACATATAACGGCAAGACCTACAGCTTCAATTCCAGCATTGTCAGCCAGTACGATATTCTCGTTCCCATGATGAACAAGAAGGGCATTCAGCTGAACATGATCCTTCTGAACAATCTGGGCAGCAATCCGAACATGATTCATCCGTGGTCAAGAGATTTCACGGGTGCCAACTACTACGCGTTCAATACCTATGACCAGGCCGGCTGCGATCTTCTCGAGGCGGTTGCTTCCTTCCTTGGCGAGCGCTATTCCGGCAACGGACACGGTACAATTGACAACTGGATCATCGGCAATGAAGTCAATGCAAGACAGGAGTGGAACTACATGAATGCCGGCGTCGGCATCGATAAGTTCTCTCATGAGTATGCAAAGGCTGTTCGTATTTTCTATAACGCTATCCGCGCACAGAACGCCAATGCAAGAGTTATGGCTTCTGTTGATCAGGAGTGGGCAGTTGCCGACGGCCCCGCTCACTACGGTGCTAAGCCGTTCCTTGAGAAGTTTAACAGCTTCATGAAGGCGCAGGGCAACATCGACTGGGATGTTGCTACACATCCTTACAACTTCCCTCTGTATGATCCTGCAGCATGGACGATGACCTCAAAGCCGCAGGTTACACATACCCAGGCTTCCCGCTACATCACGATGCAGAACGTGGATGTTTTCACAGACTTCATGTGCCAGAAGGCTCTTCTCGCTCCTAATGGTACAGTCCGCCACATCGTATGCTCGGAGTGCGGCTACACATCTGTTGGCGGCAACGAGCAGAAACAGGCGGCCTCCATTGTATTCGCCTATGTGCAGGCCATGAACAACAAGTACATCGACGGCTTCATCCTCAACAGGGAGCAGGATGCGGCAGACGAGATCGCACAGGGCCTCGCTTATGGCGTGACAGGTACGGATGGTTCCCACAAGCTCTCCTATGACTGGTATAAGACAGCCGACACTGCAGCTACGCAGGCAGCAGCTTCCGCAGTCATGGGCGCAGACCTCAGCACACTCATCACAGTTCGCTGAAAACAATACAGCAGTCCATTCATGATCTGTTGGACCGCGCGGTTNNCCGGGCGGTTTAAACCGCCCGGTCCTTTTGCGTTAGCAATACGCTCATCCAGGAGCAGGGTTCCCTTCGGCACGCTCCCGCTCTTGCTTAGCTCGTCACGTTACTAGGCTCGTGAGGAACCTCGCCAAGTAACGACGGCACGCAAAGGCACTCAGGGAATCCCTGCTCCTGGATTTCGCTTTCTTAATATCGCCGGCAAATCAAAATACAAACGCAATCTTCGAACACAGATCGAACACCGTGTGTCTTTTCCCCGCAATGTATGAGATAATGAAGGCATTCCATCGGAATAGAAAGGAACGTGCATAGGGTTATGAAAAGACAGATGTGGGGTGCGGTGCGCAGATGGCTGTGCAGCGCTTTTCTGGCGGTTATGGTGGCTGTGTCGGCAGCGGGGCAGACGATGCCCCTGCAGGCAGATGCGGCCGCTTCTTCATCGGAAAAGGGCCTGACAGTCAGCTTTCTTGATGTCGGGCAGGGCGATGCTGCCGTGATCGACTGTGACGGTCATTATATGATGATCGACGGCGGCAAGGTCAAGGCCTCCAGCTATGTATATTCGTGGCTGGAGAAGAATGGCATCACGCATATGGACTACATGGTGTGCACACATGCGCACGAGGACCATGTGGGAGGCCTCTCTGCTGCCCTTCAGCTCGTCAAGGCAGACAAGGCCTTTGCTCCTGTGACAGAGGATGAGACCAAGGCCTTCAATAATTTTGTCAAATACCTGGCTAAACAGGGGAAGAAGATTACGGTTCCAAAGCTCGGTGATACTTATAAACTTGGCGGTGCTTCTTTTAAGATTCTTGGTCCTGTGACGCTCGATACCAGCAATCCGAACAACACATCCATCGTTCTAAAGCTTACCTACGGAAAGACCTCCTTCCTCTTCGAGGGAGATGCGGAGAACGAGGAGGAGCAGGAGATTCTGAATACGGGTGCGAATCTCTCCTGCACGGTTCTCAAGGTCGGCCATCACGGAAGTGATACATCGACAGGCTACCACTATCTGCGGGAGGCATCTCCGAAGTATGCCGTCATCTCTGTCGGAAAGAACAACAGCTACGGGCATCCGTCCGCTGCGACACTCAGTAAGCTCCGTGATGCGGATGTAAAGACATTTCGCACAGATATGCAGGGCATCATTACCGCACACTCGGACGGAAAGACAGTCACCTTCACGACCGAGAAGAATGCGGATGCCGACACACTTTCCGGTGCAGGTGCAGGGCAGAAGAGCAACAGTTCCGGCAGTACATCAACTGCAAAAGCTTCCTCCGGAAAGTCAGAGAACACATCTTCGAAGGCAGCCGCTGCCGCATCCGGCAAGGCCTCAGCTTCTTCGGAATCCGGCACAACAAAGGAATACGTCATCAATACCAACACAGGCAAGTTCCACAAGCCGGACTGCTCAGCTGTTAAAAAGATCAAGGCATCCAACCGGGAGGACTATACCGGCAACCGGAACGACCTGATCTCAAAAGGCTATTCCCCATGCAAATTGTGCAACCCTTGATGAGTAGGGTATAATAATATGATTCGCAGTCATTTATGCGGTAACAGTGTAAAGGCCGCGCAGAATGCTCTCCCGAGTGAGCTTCGTAAGAGCNNGAACGAGGGAGAGCGTTCTGTGCAGGCCAACTTATCAGCCTATTGGATCAAATAAGCGATTGCGCCGCAGATACACCTGTACACGGATTGCGGTGCGCGGTAACGGTGATATATGGATCAGACAATTTTCAAAGAAGAACAGCAGCACCTGACTCAGGTCTATCAGAGACTTCTGGCCATCCGGGCGGATCTGGAGAAAAAGATCGAACAGCTGAACAGCTCAGCATCGGATGAAAAGAACGACATCAGGGACAATCTGCGCTTTGATTTCGCCGATACGGAGACGACGATGGAGACATACGGCGAGATCGAGGTGTGGAACAGGTATATAGACAAGTACAATGTCGAGAGCGAGGCCCTGACCGACAAGCTCCGGAGAGTGGATCTTCTGCTGAAGGCGCCTTATTTTGCCAGGGTGAGGCTGCAGTTTGATCCCGATGAGGAGCCTGAGGACTACTACATCGGGAACGCGGCCATTTCCGAGAACGGGTACGACCAGATGATCATCGACTGGAGATCGCCCATCGCGGAGACATACTACAACCAGGAGAACGGGCATACCTCCTATGAGGTGGAGGGAAAGCGCATCCCTGTGGACCTGCTGCTTCGCAGACAGTTTGATCTCGAGAAGGATCAGCTGCACTATTACTTTGACTCGCAGATAGCAATTGAGGATCCGCTGCTCCTGCAGTCGCTCTCCCGCCAGAAGAGCGACAAGATGACCGCCATCACTGTGACGATCCAGAAGGAGCAGAACGCAGTGATCCGCCATCCGGATGTGCCCGTCCTTCTCGTCAACGGCATCGCAGGAAGCGGCAAGACCTCGGTTCTTCTGCAGCGCATCGCTTATCTCTTCTATAGAAAGAGGAAGACGCTTCGCCCGGATCAGGTGTATCTGATCACGCTCAATCCTGTTTTCCGCAGGTATATTGACAACGTCCTGCCGGATCTTGGTGAGAGCAATCCGAATACAATGACGTGGGATGAATTCCTGGACGGCGAGGGAATTCCACAAAGAAGCGGCGATTACAGGGACACAAAGGCGGAGAATCTGGAGAAAATTGATGCCGTGCTGCCGACGCTCCGGCCCCGGAAGGAAGACTTTCTGGGCATCAGCCAGAAGGGCACACCGATTCTCTCCGCTGGAGATGTACTGCAGGTTGTACAGCAGTATCCGAACATTCCGATGGGTGTGCGTCTCATTCAGGTTGTCATGGACGAGCTGGAGGAGAGGGCAAAGGCCGTTATACGAAAGAGAGAGGACAATGCGGCAAGAAGCGGAGCGCTTTCCGATGAGGACAGTGCCAAGGCCCTGCAGGATAGTGACACCGCGCAGGAAAACCGCATGACCAATGAGAACGGCGGTGCATTCAAGGCTATCCATGACTGCAGCTGGGTGAACATCTCGGAGATTGGAAAGAGGATCCTCGGCGATGCGCGCATCTCCGACGGTGAGTGGTTTTACCTCAAAATGGCGCTCACAGGGGAGTGCGACCGGAATGCACAGTATGTCATGATCGATGAGGTGCAGGACTACACGAAGGCGCAGCTGATGGTGTTCATGCGCTATTTTCCAAACGCAAAGTTCATGCTGCTGGGCGATGAGTTCCAGGCTGTGCGGGAAGGCACGGTCTCCTTTGTACAGATCCATGCGCTGTTCGATGCAGCCGGCAGAAAGGTGACGGAGCTGCCGCTGATGACGAGCTACCGCTCATCCCCTGAGATCACAGCGCTGTTCACTGCTCTTCTGCCGGCAGAGCGAAGAGGAGAGACGAGGTCCGTGCAAAGGCCGGGACTCGCTCCGGTTATACAGACTTTTACGGAGGATGAGCGCTATGCAGATGCTCTTCGCAGCGCTGTCCAGGACACCGGCAAAGAGGGCATCACAGCGGTGATCTGTGCCAACAAAAAGAGCCTTGCACGGATCAAGAAGCTTTTGGGAGAGGACTGTCCCACTGTTGTTCACACGGACGAGCACCTGCCTAAGCGCGGCGTAATCGCCATGGAACTCACACTGGCAAAAGGACTTGAGTTCGACCGCGTGGTGATTCCGGACGCAGACGACCAGCATTATCCCGATCAGCTCCTCTCTGCACACAGGCTGTATACGGCGATGTCGAGAGCTACACAGGAGCTGACCGTTCTTGCACGAGGGACAATGACGCCGCTCATCACCGGGAAAGATCGAGGATAGCGCAATGCTGAACGATTATATTGCGAAAATGTGGTTTAAGACGCTGTCGGATGGCGACCTGAAAAAGGAGCGCATGGCAGCGGTTGTCAGGGCGCAGAACAAGGCAGTGGAGAATGTTGACGACTTTGGCTTCTCCGTGAACATTGCACTGGCAAAGAGCAACGTCGAGCGGACGCCCTTAAACGCCGGCAATATCAAGAATTATTACAAGAGCGAAATAGAGCCTGCCTTCAAGGATCTCTCTGACGCACAGAAAATCCTGTGCCGGATAGACTGGTGTATCTGTCTGTACCGGTTTCTGGACGATCTGCGCAGGGTTCCCCGTGCGTCCTGGGAAATCCAGACGGCAAGATTTCTCTCTGCGCTGGGCCTTCGGGAGAAATGGGCGGAGCTGAAGGATGCGTGGCAGAAGGCGGAGGCAGCTCTCCCGGAAGGAGAACGCTATCCTTCTTTTGATGCGTATGTAACGACGGCAGAGACGGAGCTGATCCGGCCCGTTGATCTTTTCTGGGAGAGGCACGCCCGGCAGGCAAGATACAGGAACGGCCTGAAGCAGCTGGTTCGTCTGGCGGCGGCGGTCTTTGTCGTGTATGTGATCGGCTCCTATTCCATGGGTGTCGGCTACCCGGCAAAGGTATTGAATCATCTGAAGCCGGTTCTCGTCTCAGAGAAGCACATAATGGATCTGAACGAGTTTCCGCCGGTATCCATTGCCGACTACAATGCCAGCACCATTCTGACGGGAGATCCTGACAGGAACTGGTCGGACCGGAATCTGATGGATGGCGACCCGAAGACGGCCTGGGCCGAGGGAGAGCCGGACGCGGGCTACAACAAGCGGTTGTATTTTAACATCACGGACAAGGGAGACGTGCATTACATTGTGATCTATAACGGCGACCAGCGCACCGAGAAGGACTACTACAACTCCAACAGGCTAAGGACGGTCACGCTACGCCTCGATGACAAATTCCAGGAGTACAAGCTGACGCTCAAGGACACGATGGGGCCGCAGTATATCCGTGTGGAGAAGAAGGACATTGACCGTCTGTGGATCATTATCAATTCTGTCTACAGCGGAGGTACTGAGGATCGGACCTGCGTTTCTGAGGTGAAAATTTTCTGATGAGTGAACTGCGCAATCTTATTTTCGATTTCGGGGATGTTCTCGTCAGCTACCGCTGGAAGGCGATGCTGATGGATTACGGCCTCTCTGCAGAGGAGGCTGAGCGGGTCGGCAGGGAGATGTTCGATGAACCGGACAGACTCTGGCACCAGTTCGACCTCGGGGTAAAGAGCGATGAGGAGATCATCGCAGCCTTTGCGGCGAAGTATCCGGCAGATGCAAAGGTCATCACCTGGTTCATCCGCCACGGCGAATACATGGAGGCGCCAAGGCCCGAGATCTGGGATAGGGTACACGCACTGAAATCGGCAGGATTTCGGATTTTCATTCTCTCCAACTATCCAAAGACACTCTTTGCCAAGCACATCGAGTACGCCGATTTTGCAAAGGACCTCGACGGCTGGATGGTCTCGTATATGCTGCACCAGTGCAAGCCTGATCCGCCGATCTATGAAGCACTCCTGCACCGGTATGGTCTGCAGCCGCAGGAATGCCTCTTTTTTGACGACAGGGCTGAAAATATAGACGGTGCGGCAGCACTTGGCATTCCAGGGTTTCTTGTGACAGGGCGGGCAGCACTTTCGAAGAAGCTGGATGAGATTCTTACGTCCGGGCAGCGGGGCAGATGATCTTCAGGGCGAATATTGGTACAGCCGTGATTCGCCGACAATTCGTGAGCAGATTACCTCTGCAGGAATCGCGGCAGACGAAAGGAAAACGGGCATGACAGATCTCAGCGGCATGACAACAGGCGTCGTTCTCTCCGGGGGCGGCGCAAAGGGAGCGTATCAGGTGGGAATGTTCCGCGCTTTGGAAGAGGCGGGACTTTCAAGGGATCCGGAACACCTCCTTCTGGCGGGGACATCAATCGGCGCACTGAATGCACTTTCCTACGCGCTTTATGGCAATGACGGAGTAAAGAAGCTCCTTGGCGCTCTTGGCGATGCGGTGAATGCGATGATGCCCGCCGCAAAAGGTGAGACGGATGCTCCGACAGAGGGAAGCGGGGCAGATCAAGAGACGGCAGGGGACTCCACAGGAAGAGAAGGAAATACTTCCTGCGCCGGCAATAATGACGGGAGAGATTTCGCCGGGCAGGTTCTTGCCTTCGCGAAGCAGTTCTTTCCGGACAGTGCTCTCAAAGAGAACAAGATCAGTGTGCAGGCAGGATGCTATTCCAGGAAGAAGAATGGCCCGGTTCTGTTCCGCCTGAATGAAGAAAAGCCTGCCGACCAGCGCCTTCTGGTTATTGCGAGCGCATGCCTTCCGGGCATCGCGCCGGCGGTGCCGTACGGAGGTGATTTCCTCTCGGACGGCGGCGTGGTCCCTGAGGGGAGTCCCGCGGGTGCGCGCGGGGATAAGATACCCGCAGATGCATTTCTGCACACTGACCTTGATGTCCTCGTTGTCGGTTACCTCAAGCCGGATGATCAGGCAGATCCGGAGGTTCTGGATGCCCTGCGGAGGAGAGACACAAGGGTCATTGAAATCAGGCCTTCGAAGCCTCTTGAGGAACGTCCGCATCAGGGAACACTGGATTTTCGCAGGGAGAAGATGCAGGAGCGCGAGCAGCTTGGGTATGCCGACACAAAGAGGATCCTGGCGCAGTAAACCGGGAGCGGAAATATGAGAGAGAAAAAAAGAGAAGGCGCAGTGCGAAGCGGCCCTGACGGGAAAAATCAAAAGAAAGAAGCCGGAAGGAAAGAACCCATTGGCAGGCTGGAGCGAAGAGACGACCGTGAATGGGCAGGCAGAGAGGCCGGCGGCAGGAAGGATTCCGACGCGCAGAACAAGGGAATCCAGTACTGGCGTCCCTCCAACATGCTCTATCCCCTGCCTGCTGTCCTTGTCAGCTGCATGGATGAGCAAGGCAGAGCGAACGTGATGACAGCGGCCTGGGCAGGCACCGTGTGCAGTGACCCTGTGATGGTCTCCGTATCTATCCGGCCGCAGCGCTATTCCCACGATATTATTGAGAGGACGGGAGAGTTCGTGCTGGCTGTCACGACAGAAGAGATGGTGCGCGCTGTGGACTATGCCGGCGTTCGCTCCGGAAGAGATGAGGACAAGTTCGAACGTCTGCATCTGAAAAAGACAAAATCTCTTCATGTGAAGGCACCCGGCATCGCGCAGAGCCCGGTGAATCTTGAGTGCCACGTTGAGCAGATCCTTCACCTCGGGAGCCACGACATGTTCATTGCACGGGTCCTCAGTACGGACATCGACCCGCAGTATCTGGATGAGAAGGGAAGATTCGCACTGGAGAAGGCACATCTTCTCGCCTATTCGCATGGCGAATATTACGGGCTTGGCCGGTATCTGGGCAAATTCGGCTTTTCCGTGCAGGGACGCGGCCCGGAAGGAAGAGACAAGGCACCGGCGAAGGCCGGGAAGAATGCGGGCAGCAGGTATTTTCCGAAAGGAAAAGGTGAGGACAGCGGATCTGGGAACGTCCGGAGAGGATCGAAGTCTCCGGGAAGAGGATGACGTGATGAACTACGCAGAGATCAAATACTGTGATATCGCAAACGGCACCGGCGTGCGGACGAGTCTGTTCGTGAGCGGATGCACGCACCACTGCAAGGGGTGCTTCAATGAGATCGCCTGGGATTTTGCCTACGGCAAGCCGTATACGAAGGAGGTGGAGGATGAGATCATCGCTTCTCTTCAGCCCTCGTATATTGCAGGGCTCTCCCTTCTTGGCGGTGAGCCTCTCGAGCCGGACAACCAGAGGGCTCTGATGCCGCTCCTTCGCCGCGTGCATAAGGAGATGCCGGAGAAGACCATCTGGTGCTACTCGGGCTACACCTATGAGACAGATATCTTTGCGCAGGACGGACGGGCCCACACGGAGGTCACTGATGAATTCCTCTCCTGTCTGGACATGCTGGTGGACGGCGAGTTCGTTCTGGAGAAGAAGGATATCACGCTCCTTTTCCGCGGCAGCAGCAACCAGAGGCTGATCAGCATGAGCGGACGGGAGAACCTGCCGGGATCCGTGCGCGCAGAGGATCTTCGTCGCGCGGTGCGCAGAGAACAGTGATGAGAAGGGGAGCAAAAAGATCAGTGCATAACCTTCGCCGCGCGATGCGCAGAGAGTAGGAGACAGATGATGGAACTGCCGCAGGCGTTCAGAGACAGAATGAAGAGAATGCTCGGAGAGGAGCAGTACAGGCGCTTTCTTGCTTCTTATGACAGACCAAGGGCCTTGTCTCTTCGCGTAAACCCTCTGAAAATAACGGACAGCGCCCTTCTCTCTCTCTTCCCCGGTACCTTGTCGCCCGTTCCGTGGGCGCCCCACGGCTTCTATTACGGAGAGGAGACTGCCTCTGCCGGTGCCGGCGGCGCACAGAGTGAGCGAATCCGTCCGGGGAGGCTGGCCTTTCACGACGCAGGCCTTTATTACATGCAGGAGGCGAGCGCGATGGCAGTCGCCGCCCTCTCCGGTGCAAGGCCCGGAGAGAGGATTCTGGATCTGTGTGCAGCACCTGGGGGGAAGACGACACAGCTGGCGGGCATGATGGATGGAGAGGGTCTTCTTGTGAGCAATGAGATCGACCCGGGCCGGGCAAGGATTCTCTCCCAGAACGTGGAGAGAATGGGCATCCGCAATGCCGTCGTGACGAATATGGCGCCTGCTGATCTGGCTTCGCTCTTTCCCTCTTTTTTTGATCGCATCATCGTGGATGCACCGTGCTCCGGAGAGGGGATGTTCCGCAAGGAGGAGCAGGCCCTCTCGATGTGGAGTCAGGAGAATGTGGAGACTTGCGCAAAGCGCCAGGAGGAAATTCTGGAATCTGCCTGCGTGATGCTGAGGAGCGGCGGCACGCTGATCTATTCGACGTGCACCTTTGCGCCGGAAGAGGACGAGGGGAGCATTGCGCACCTTCTGATGCGCCATCCGGGGTTATCCATGGAAGATTTGCCTGCGGCACTTGGCGGATTAATGGCCGAATTCGGCTTCTCCTGCGGATGCGGGGCGTGGTGCAGCGGCGATGTGCCGGAAGAGATCCGGGAAGAAATGAAACGGACAGTGCGCCTGTGGCCGCAGAATCTGCGCGGAGAGGGACATTTCCTGGCAGCGCTGAACAAGGCGGATTTTGCGGGCAGCACAGGAAACGATAGGGAGAACAGCGGTGCCGCAGATCTGCCGGGGGAGAAGTCCGGAAGGACAGTTGGTGATGCGGGTAATAAGAATGCCGCGTGCCTGAAGGCGGGAGCGCCTGATCGCAGGGGCTTTGCTCCGCGCGGCAGAGAGAAAAAGAAAGGCCGGGGACAGTCTTTGCGCGCCGCGCAGGAACAGGGAAGAGAAGCTTTTCTATCTTTTGCAGAAGAAGCGCTGACACCCGACGCAGCACAGATCCTGGCCGGTAAGGGCGGAGAGATCGTCTGCTTTGGCGAAGATGTATCCCTGCTGCCCTGTGCACTGCCGCTCTCCGGACTGCGGGTTCTTCGGCCGGGACTTGCGCTTGGCACGATGAAAAAGAATCGTTTTGAGCCCTCCCACGCACTGGCGCTGACTCTGCGCAGAGAGGACTGCCAAAGGAGTGTCAGCTGGCCTGCGGATAGTCAGGAGATTGCAGCCTTTCTGCACGGCGTATCTATCCCTTGTGATCCCGCATGGAAAGGATGGTATCTGGTCTGCACGGACGGATACTCCCTTGGCTGGGCAAAGGCGGCAGGCGGCATGCTGAAGAATCATTACCCGAAAGGGCTCAGGACACAGTATTAGAGGAGTGAGCAAATCAATGATCTATCTTGATCACGCGGCGGCTGTGCCTATGCGCGAATGCGCTGTCAGAGAAATGCTGAGAGCAGCCAGGGAGAACTGGGGCAACCCCAGCGCCTCTTACGGACCCGCAAGAAGTGCGCGGGCAGAATTGAACAGAGCGAGAGATATTCTTGCGGATACCATAGGCGCGAGGTGGGATGAGATTTATTTTACCTCCGGAGGCAGTGAGAGCGACAATTGGGCACTGATCGGTGCGATGGAGACAGCTGGGGACAGGCGTCACCTCATCGTATCTGCCATCGAGCATCATGCGGTTCTTCACACCTGTGCATATCTGGAGAGCCGTGGCTTTTCTGTGACGCTCCTTTCCCCGGATGCCGAGGGAAGGATTCGTGCGGACGATCTGGAGTCTGCCCTTAAAGAGCATCCGGACACAGCCCTCGTCTCCGTCATGACGGCCAACAATGAGATCGGGACGATCGAAGAGATCGGAGCCCTTGCAGAGACGGCGCACCGCTATGGTGCGCTGTTTCACACTGATGCCGTGCAGGCCTACTGCAAAATTCCGATCAATGTCAGAGATCTCTCTGTCGATCTCCTCTCCGCCAGCGCCCACAAGATCGGCGGACCCAGGGGAATAGGTTTTCTCTATCTGCGGCAGGGCGTGAACATTCAGGGATTTATTCATGGAGGCCCTCAGGAGCGGGGGCGCAGAGCCGGCACGGAGAACACAGCCGGTGCTGCAGGCTTTGCCGCTGCGGCTGCAG
Source organism: Lachnospiraceae bacterium UBA2734 (assembly GCA_002353635.1). Lineage (GTDB taxonomy): Bacteria > Bacillota > Clostridia > Lachnospirales > Lachnospiraceae > CAG-791. The sequence goes on along the minus strand of DEKA01000039.1, from coordinate 27,238 downwards.
AGGCAAATGCCATGAGAGAGGAAGATGCGAAGAAGGAACGCAGCCTTCAGGAGTATTATTTTCATCGACTGAAAGAGTCATTTGGAGACTGTGGTATGATATGGAATGGTCCGCTGCCGGGGAAAGAGAGGCTGCCGGGCAATATCAGTGTCTCTTTTCCCGGACGGACAAGTGATGCGCTGCTGATCAGCCTTGATTTTGCTGGCATCTGCGCTTCTTCCGGCAGCGCATGCACTACCGGTGCGGTGACGCCCTCTCATGTCATCATGGCGCTTTCCGGGGATGAGGCCAGAGCGAAGGGAACGCTGCGCTTTACCATCGGCCCGGAGAATACGGAGGAAGAGGCGGAGACTGTCATCAAGACGCTGAAAGAGGCACTGCAGAGAGGAAAGAAGCACCTTTGAGAGATCGGGTGTGGAATGATTATCAGATCGTGGTAACTGTTACAGGAGTGAAATGGCAAAGAGAGTTTTTTTAATGATATTAAGCGGTCTTGGCATCGGCGCTGCGCCGGATGCTGCAGAATACGGTGATGCAGGGTGCAACACATTAAAGAGCCTGTGCCGGAGCGATAAGATGGACATTCCAAACCTCCGGAGGCTTGGCCTTTTCAACATTGACGGCGTTGTGGATGCATTCACCAGCAGCGTTGTTGAGCAGGAGGAGCCGACGGGGCAGTTCTGCAGGCTGCAGGAGCTCTCAGCAGGAAAGGACTCCATCAATGGACACTGGGAACTCTTTGGACTGGTCAATCCCTACTACATGCCGACGTTTCCGAACGGATTCCCCATGCGGCTTATTGAGCGGCTTGAATATGAGACGGGGAGCCGCATCATTGTGAACCAGACTTACCCGGAAGGAGAGGTCCTTCGCGATTACGGCGAATATGCGATGCGCCACCGCGATCTCATCCTCTTTATGGGGGACGACAGCACCTGTACGATCTGCGGACATGAGAGTGAGATTACAAGGGAGGAGCTCTTCCACGATGCGGAGATCCTTCGCGACCTGTGCCAGGGAGATCTGGGCATTGGACGCATCATTGCGAGGACATTTATCGGAAGACCTGAGAGAGGATTTCGATGGACGAACATGCGGGAGGAGCTGTGCTATCCACCGTACAGAAAAATCCTTACGGAAGTCCTCGAAGAAGAGGGGAAGGATGTCTATGCCATTGGTCAGGTGAGGGATACTCTGGCAGGAACGGGCATCACGGACTCCATCCGCACGACGGGCAACACGGATGCCATGAACAAGATGATGGAGTATGCCGCAATTGACTGGAATGGTCTCTGTGCTGTTGATATCTCCGATTTTGACAAGCTTTTTGCGCACAGAAGGAATATAGACGGATTTGCAGAGAGTCTCTCTGAGCTGGACACATGGCTCGCCGGCTTCATGAAGAAGATGAGGGACGACGATGTGCTCATTGTGACGAGTGACCATGCATGCGATCCGGGCTTTCGAAGGCATGGCGGACACACGAGAGAATTTCTGCCTCTTCTCATGTATGGCAGGGAACTTGAGCCCGGCATCAGCTATGGAACGAGTTTTGGCATGACCTTCTGCGCGGATACCATTCTTCAGCTCCTTGGAGTGCCCGGCCAGTTCTCTGAAAGTATCCCTGTCCCGATCGTGTACAGGGCGCCGGAGCCGGAACCTGTGGAAGAGGAAGAAGAGACAAAAGAAGAGGTGCTCGAAAACCTGGAGAAACATCTCCTTGGCGAGGACAAAGAAGCTGACCGTGCGGAGGAGTCCGAAGAGGACAAGGACGAAAAGTCTGCGGAGGAGTCCGAAGAGGAAGATAAGGATGAAGAGTCTGCAGAGGAGTCCGTAAAAGATAAGGACGAAGAGCCCGCGGAGGAGTCCGAAGAGGAAGAGAACAAGGGCGAAAAGTCTGCAGAGGAGTCTGTAGAAGATAAAGAATCCAAAGAGGAAGAGAATAAAGACGAAGAGTCTGCGGAAGAGGAAGATAAACCTGACGCTGACACTGCTGAGGAGCCTGAAGAGGAAGCGGCGCCAGATGGCGATTCTTCAGTGGATAAGTCTGCCGAAGAAGAGAGCGCGAAGAAAGAGCCTTCCGAAAAGGGAAACGTGATAGCCAGCGGGACGAAAGCAACTGAGGAGGAAAAGGCGAAAGAGGCGTCCTCCGGGAAGGAACCTATAGGGGCTGCAGATGATATGGAAACTTCTGACAAAGAGACTTCGAAAGAAGAGCCTTCCGATGAGAAGCCTGCAGAAGAGGGCCCCACAGCTGCAGAGAGCGAAGGGAAAAAATCATCCGCAGACTGAGGACATAATATAGGAGAGCGGAAATGGGAGAGAGCATGCGGGGGCGTCTGTCCATTGTGACGGGGGCATCCAGAGGAATCGGACTGGCCATCGCCAGGGCTTTGGCGGAAGAGGGAAGTGACCTTCTTCTCACATGCAGCAGCACGCTACCGGAGCTGGAGCAGCGGGCAGGAGAGATTGAAGCTGCCGCGCATGTGCGGATCCGCTGCAGAGTGTGCGACGCGGCGGATCCTTCTGCCGTGCAGACGCTGTTCGGTGAACTTAAGGACGCCTTTGGCACGTATCCTGATGGTGACAGCAGATTGGCTCTTCTGGTCAACAATGCCGGAATTTCTTATGTCGGCCTTCTTCAGGACATGACGCCGGAAGCGTGGAACAGAGTCATCGGGACGAATCTGAGCAGCTGCTTTTACACGGCAAAATGCGCTGTTCCGCTGTTTCTGGATAAAAAGTATAAAGATGACACATCGTCGTCATTTCCAAACCGCAGCAGCGGGGACAGCGTTCCCGGCCGCATCATCAACATATCCTCTGTCTGGGGAAATGTCGGCGCCTCCATGGAAGCGGCCTACTCAGCCTCTAAGGGCGGTGTCAATGCGCTCACAAAGGCATTGGGCAAAGAGCTGGCGCCGTCCGGCATTCCTGTGAATGCGATCGCCTGCGGCTGTGTGGATACTGTTATGAACGACAACCTGAGCGCAGAGGAGAAGGAGACACTGGCACAGGAGATTCCGGCGGGACGCTTTGCACAGCCGGAGGAGATTGCCCGCTGCGCGGTGCATCTGGCGAAGGCACCGGCGTATCTCACGGGACAGATCATCACCGTAGATGGGGGATGGATCTGAGCGCAGGGGGGCAGCCTCAGGCTGCAGAAGGCAAAGGAGTACTGAATATGGCGTTCTCATCGAATAATTATGAACAGCTGGGCTTTGGAGACCGCCTTCTCTCTTTAGGGGAGAGGGAGAGAAGAATGCTGGAGGAGTCGTTTGCAGGGGATTTCGCAGCGCACATTTTTCCTGCGATCAATGAGAGGATCTTTGCGGACCTCTTCAGCGAGGCATCGACGAGCCCCAGCAGCCCGGTTAACGTCACTGTAGGAGCGCTGATCCTTGAGGAGATCTTCGGATACAACGACGAGCAGATGGTCAATGCGGTCGTCTGTGATCTGCGCTTCCAGTATGCCCTTCACACGACCAGTGCAGTCGTGCAGCCCGTCAGCAGCCGCTCGCTCTCACGCTTTCGCAAGAGACTTTCAGATTACAGGAAGAAGACAGGCAGAGATCTCCTGCAGGAATGCCTGGGACCTATGAGCACTCTTCTGGATTCTTTTGTGAGACGATTCCAGCCCTCCCGGGTGATGGATACGCAGGATATTGTGCGCGGGATCGAAAGGATCAGGAGCGGGAAGACGTTCCGTCCGCAGATTATTCAGGATCCGAAGCAGTTCGAAGAGAACGCTCTGCCGCCCCACAGCGCGCTCACCTTTTACACCGGTCAGGAAGAGATGCAGAGAGATACAGATCCTCTGCACCCGCACTCCTCCTTCTTCATGAGTCTGAACGGGCTGTTCCGGTTTTCCCGTGCCGACAATCCTGCGGACGCACCGGAAGGATTTGAAAAGAATTCTTATGACTGCAGCTCCTGGCAGGAAATTGACGTCCCCTCCCACATCCAGCTTGAGGGGTATGACCGGCCGCAGTACTGCAATTATCAGTACCCGTGGGACGGCCGTGAGGACGTCAGTGAGGGCAGAGCGCCCGTCCGCTTTAATCCGACGGGCAGTTATCTCCGCTTTTTCAGAATCCCCTCCGCATGGAGGAATATGCGGATCCGTATCTCTTTTCAGGGCGTGGAGAGCGGCTTCGCTATCTGGCTCAACGGGCAGTACATCGGGTATAGCGAGAACAGCTTTTCCCCGACAGACTTCGACTTGACTGATTATATTGACTATTACGGTCAGAACAGACTGGCGGTCCGTGTTTTCAAATGGACGAGCGGGAGTTGGCTGGAAGATCAGGATTTTTGGAGATTCAGTGGGATTTTCAGAGATGTCTTTCTCTATGCAGTGCCTGATGTGCATCTGGAAGATCTCACTGTACGCACGCTCCCTGATGAGAGGATGCAGGACTGGGAGCTTGACCTGCAGATGCATTTCTCCGCGAGGGAGCCGGAGGTGGAGATTGAAGGCCAGAAGGCTTACGGAGAGGTGCATTATGCTCTGATGATGGGGGAGAAATGCATCCTTGCGGGCAGCGCACAGATCGGTGAGGGCGGAAATGACCTGTCCATTAAGGAACATGTGACGGCGCCGCATCTTTGGAGTGCAGAGGATCCGTTTCTCTATGAGCTCCGCATTGTGATTGACAATAACGGCCGCCGTGAGATGGAAGCCGCCAGGACAGCTGTCGGCTTCCGGCAGATTGCTGTCAAGGATGGGCGGCTTCTTCTGAATGGGAAGCGTCTTGTGCTGCATGGCGTAAACCGCCATGAGTTCACCTGTGATCACGGCAGAGCCGGCATGTCGCCCGAGCAGATGCAGAGTGATCTCTTCTTTATGAAGAGGAACAATATCAATGCTGTGCGGACAAGTCATTATCCGGACAGCGCACTGTGGTACAGTCTGTGTGACCGCTATGGCATCTATGTGCTCGATGAGGTGAACATGGAGACGCACGGCACATGGGCGGCCGGCGGTGAGGAAAAAGGTGCGGACGCCATCCTTCCGGGTGAACACCGCCAGTGGCTTCCGGCGCTCCAATCCCGCGTGCAGGGTCTGTGTGCAAGAGACAGAAATCATCCGTCTGTCATCATGTGGTCTGTCGGCAATGAGTCGCACGGGGGAAGTGTTGTCTATGAGATGTCGAGGCTCTTTCGAAGACTCGATCCGGACAGACCTGTGCACTACGAGGGAACATCGCAGGATCCGACCTATGCGGCCGCGAGTGATGTCACGAGCCGCATGTACTGGCCCGCGGCAAAGGCAGAGGAGTTTCTTAAAAAGGAGAGGCTTCTGCAGGACGGGGAAAAGTCCGCAGATGCAGAGGAAAAAACGCAGAACGGTTCAGCAAATGAAGGTGAGACTGCAAATGCTGAAGATGCGGGTATTCTTCAAAGCACGGACGAAGAGCTGAAGTTCCTGCAGGCAGAGGCGGGAAAGCCTTTTATTCTCTGTGAGTATGCGCACTCCATGGGCAACTCGGACGGGGACCTGTATACGTACGCTGCATTGACGGCACAGGATGAGCGCTTTCAGGGTGGCTTTATCTGGGACTTCAATGACCAGGCGATCCGGACAAGGGACGAGTGGGGACGGGAGTTCTTCGCATATGGCGGAGATTTCGGCGACCGGCCAAACGACGGCACCTTTTCCGGCAACGGCATTTTATCCGCCAACCGGCGGCCGCGCCCTGCCGTGCAGGAGATCAGATATTGTTACCAGAATATCCGGGTCCGCATGGACAGAGAGCATTTCACAGTTGACAACCGGAACCTTTTTACGAACACAAACGCTTACCTGTGTACAGCTCTTTTCCAGAAGAATGGGCGTACGGAAGCTGTAAAGACAGTAGAGACAGATGTGGAACCAGGGACATCGAAGATCTATCCGATGCCTTTTGCCGACCTCCTTTGCGCGAGTGAGAATACCTTTGAGAACGGTCAAAGCGCATTTCAATCTGAAGAGGAGACAATTTACGCGCTGCAGGGACGGACTGAGTATACGGTCATCATTTCTTTCCGGCTCAGAGAGGACGCACCGTATGCGCCTACCGGGTACGAGATTGCGTTCGGGCAGGGTATTTTCAGAAGTCTTTGTGGGAATACTGAAGCGGAATCCACCCCGCAGGCGGCGCCTGTGCAGGGGGATTCTTACGGCGGGGCAGCCGGCTGTTCTTCTGATGAGAGGGAGAAGACGGCAGCAGAACCCGTTGAAGGCATAGTTCCTTCTTATGAGATGATCAGGGGAACCTTCAATATAGGGATTCGCACGGCGGATGAAGACTGCTCCAGGAGTGCTCTTTTCTCTCTTTTGCAGGGAAGCCTTGTCTCTTGCAGTCTTGCAGGGCGCGAGATGATCAAAAAGGCGCCGTCGCCGGATTTCTGGCGTGCGCCGACAGACAATGATCTTGGCTGGAATATGCCGATGCAATGCGGTATATGGGCACAGGCATCGCGTTACCTCCGCATGGAGGGTACGCCCCGCGTGACAGAGAAGCCGGACGGCGTCAGCATGCTCACCGCATACAGGATAGGCAAGGGCGCAGAGTGCTTTGTCACCTGCACGCTGTGCGCCGACGGAAGCGCGCAGTACAGTATGGATTATGTGCCGGGTCCGGGAGAAGACCTCCCGCCGATGCCTTCCTTTGGCATGCGTTTTACGATGGATTCCTCTTATGACAGGATCAGATGGTACGGAATGGGGCCGGAAGAGTGTTATGCGGACCGCGACGCAGGTGCAAAACTGGGAATCTGGACCTCGGATGTGACAAGCCAGCTGACGGATTATCTGCGGCCACAGGAGTGCGGGACGCACACGGGGACGCGATGGGTGAGTGTGACGGACAGAAAAGGCCATGGGCTTCTCTTCATCGCACAGGAGAGTGAGGGCGGCACTGCGGATGCGGCAGAGAAGCTGGCAGGGGATGCCGGGCATCTGAAAGCGGAGAAGAGATCGCCTTCCATGCTGTTCTCCGCACTCCCCTATACACCGGAAGAGCTGGAGAATGCAGAACACAGATGCGATCTGCCAAAGTCAAACGCGACGACTGTGCGCATAAGCCTTGCCCAGATGGGCGTCGGCGGAGATGACAGCTGGGGAGCAAAGCCGCTGCAGGAATACATCATTGACAGCAGCAAGCCCATGCATTTTGCCTTCCGCGTGACTGCCATATAGTCCGGGGGCATCTTTGTATACGATCTCTGTATATGATCCCTGTTCAGTGCCCATCGGAAAGAACGGGGCCCATTGGGAGCCCGGGACTGGGCGCTGACTGGACGACAGGCATTGATTGGCACATGAACGTGCGGCTTCTCATCGCCAGAACAGGATGCCGGCCTCCCGCAGGCTCTCCGTCACCCTCTTAAAGGATGCTTCATCCGGACAGCGAAGCGTATGCAGGTGGACGCCGTCTGTCAGCGTCGAGAGAGGAGCAGCCTTGCTCGTCTTAACCTTCGCCATGAACTCCTGTACGTCGTGCCTGTTGGAGATGCTCAGCTGTCCCTCGAGCTGACCGTAGATGGGGTGCTCGACAATGACATTTTCCACAAGACACCCGTTGTCGACACAGATATTGAGTTCCTCCTCCATCTGCGGCATGCCGTGCCGGCAGGCAATGGTATAGGTAAGTCCCGGATGCGAGACCTCGTAGATATAGCCTCTTGGCGTAGCGGTGATGTCCTCGCCTGCTGCGCGCAGGAGGGCCACGTCGCCCACAATGATCTGCCTGCTGACACCAAATTTAACGGCCAGCTTTGCGGCGGAGATGGGTCCCTGCGCAGCGCTGATTGCCTTCAGAACATTGCTTCTTCTTTCTTCTGCGTTCATTTTGTCCGTCCTTGCTCTTTGCTCATAATCTTCTTATCAGTATATACCCGGATGACGGATTGCGGTCATATTTCCTGTCAAGACACATGCGTTTCCTCTTTCAGTGCTTCTCTTGAGAACTTTTATCTGAAAATACAGCCGGCCGCAGCACAACTGACTGTATACACAGAGATGGCCGGATGATATTATTTTCCATATGAAGAAAAAGAGCAGATACAACCGCATATATGCGCTCTGCGCCGCTGCGCTGGCGATCGCGGCGACGGGATGCTCATTTCACATTCCGGGGTCCGGACTGATCTCTGATTCGGATGATTCCGTCTTTTCTGTTTTTAAGGGAACTGACGGAAGCGGGGATGCCGATACGCAGCAGAAAGAAGCATCCGGGAATACAGCGATCAGAGAGGGGGAGAATTCTGCGTCAGACGGAGAAGATACGGGATCAACGGATATGTCAGGCGGAGAAGATGCAGGATTGACAAAGACATCGGACGGGAGTCTCTGGGAGCCGATCCCGGAGGGAGATGCGCACGGGAAGAGCGGGAACGCTGCCTCCGGAAGCGATACAGAAGATCCCTCCGCCGGGGACAGCTCTTCCGGCGGCAGCACAGCGGAGAAAACCGGAGCAGGAACAGACAGAGATACGAAGGAAGACACAGAAGAGACTTCTGCAGCGAATGAGGGCGATACATCTTCTGTGGACACGGCAGAGCCGACAGCGGCCAGTGCGCAGCTGACGGAAATGCTGACCGGCTTCATCTCCTCGCACAGTCTGAACACCGGCAACTTCGCCTGCGCGTATAAGAATCTTGCAACAGGTGAGACCTGTTATTACAACGAGCTGAAGATGTTCGACGGCGCCAGCACGTATAAGCTGCCGCTGAACCTTCTGTATTACGATATGCAGGCCGCCGGGAAGATCAGCGGAGATGACATTGTCGCCGGCACGAACAGTACATTGTCCAATTGTCATTACCAGAGCCTCGTCTATTCCAACAACGAGCTGTCTGAGGCAATGACGGATGATTACGGCAGCTACGATGTCCTGAAGAAGGATATGTGCCGGTATTACACGTTATCGTCCTCTGAGATCGATGAGAGCTATTATCACCACAACTACTTCTGTGCCAGGATGATGATGGACTGCGCGGAATACGTCTATACACATCAGAGCCAGTACAGCGAGGCACTGGGATATATGAAGCAGGCGCAGCCCGGGGAGTATTTCCGCAGTACGATCACAGACTGTGAGATCGCGCAGAAATATGGCAGGAGAGACGGCTGGGAGAACTGCGCCGGGATTGTTTTCGCAGAGAAGCCGTTCGTGCTGTCCGTTTATACCTATAATGCCGGCGGCGCGGCTGTGATCGGGGAGCTGGCGAAGGATTTTTACGATTATACGGAGACATAGATGCCCGGGTGTATGGAGACAAAAAAGCCTGGAGCAGGAATCCGGCTTGTTTTTCGAAAGCTTACGGGCATACCAACATGGGCGCGTGCCGTGGATGAGAATCTCTCCTTGACACGCGGATGGGCGCGTGCTACCTTATTAAGGAGATTGTGACAGGTCTTTTTTTTATGCCGTTTTTTACGGCGGAAGACCTCGAAATGTCCGCAAAGCGGGCAGCCGGGAGGCCGTCTGGCCGAACACCGGCGTATAGTTCATCTATGGAGGTACAAAACTATGCGTACAAGAATTACACTGGCATGCACAGAGTGCAAGCGCCGCAACTATGACACAACCAAGGATAAGAAGACACATCCCGAGCGTGTTGAGATGAGAAAGTACTGCAGATTCTGCAAGAAGCACACTCTTCATAAGGAGACCAAGTAATCCGCTGCGCTGAAAGATCGGATGCAGGTCGGACGTTAGATGCAGCATTTGTCTGAGGGGATGTACGGGAGAAATCATGGGCAGTACAGATACAAAAGCGAAGAAATCCAAGACCGGCGGCTTCTGGCAGGGCGTTCAGTCTGAGTTCAGAAAGATTATCTGGCCGGACCGCGATACGCTCGTGAGGGAGCTGATCGCCGTACTCGCCGTCAGCATCGTCGTTGGCGCGATCATCGCGCTTCTGGACTTTGGTTTTGAGAATCTGATCAACTTCCTTATAACACTTAAGGTCTGAAGACAGACGCATTCTATACGAGGTAATAAGAAGTGGCAGAGAAGACAGGAGTAAAGGTCAAAGCGGGCGTGCTGCCGGAAGTGCGCAAGATCGACCGTCCCGATTTTACAAAGAAGGCAGCTGCGATCGAAAACGCAGAGGCAGAGCGCGTTCTTCACCAGGACGAGAAGATTACACAGGATAAGGCGGAAGAGGCTGTCATGGCCGCGAGCATCTCTTCCCAGGAGGCGGCAGGAGAGGATTCGGAGAACGCACTCGATGAGAGCGCCATCTCTGATGAGCCCAAGTGGTATGTGGCACATACTTACTCGGGATATGAGAATAAGGTCAAGAGCAATCTTGACCGCACAATCGAAAACCGTCATCTTGAGAACCAGATCTTTGAGGTACGCGTACCTATGCAGGATGTCGTCGAAGTCAAGAACGGCGTCAGAAAAGCAGTGCCGAGAAAGATGTTCCCCGGCTATGTACTCGTTCATATGATCATGAACGACGAGACATGGTATGTGGTCCGCAACACGACCGGTGTCACCGGCTTCGTAGGCCCGGGATCCAAGCCTGTGCCGCTCTCCGAGGCGGAGATGAGGCCTCTAGGCATCAGAACAGGCAACATCAGCGTTGACTTCAAGGTCGGCGATCCTGTTGCAGTCGTTGCGGGCGTCTGGAAAGATACACTTGGCACAGTGACCAAGATCGATTACAATAAGCAGGTTGCCACGATCAGCGTGGAGCTCTTCGGAAGAGAGACACCTGTGGAAATCAGCTTCGCAGAGGTTCGCAAGACGAACTGATCAAACGGCACACACAGACCGGTCCGGTCTGTTGGGCATACACCAGCTGCGCATGCAGCACAATGAAGTGGGAGCAGGAATATGCCCCTGCGCTAAACCACTAAGGAGGAAAAAATGGCTAAGAAAGTAACTGGTTACATCAAATTACAGATCCAGGCCGGCAAAGCAACACCCGCTCCGCCCGTAGGACCTGCCCTTGGACAGCACGGTGTCAACATTGTTGAGTTCACCAAGCAGTTCAACGCAAAGACAGCAAAAGAGGGAGATGTGATCATCCCCGTTGTCATCACCGTATATGCGGACAGAAGCTTCAGCTTCGTTACAAAGACTCCGCCTGCAGCAGTTCTTCTCAAGAAGGCAGCCGGCATCCAGAAGGCTTCCGGTGAGCCGAACAAGACCAAGGTTGCATCCGTGACCAAGGCCCAGGTGAAGGAAATCGCCGAGAAGAAGATGCCTGATCTGAATGCAGCTTCCGTTGAGGCAGCTATGAGCATGATCGAGGGCACTGCCAGAAGCATGGGAATCACTGTTACTGACTGATTCCGTACAGGTAAACGTGGGAGGCTCAAAAAGCCGTCCGACCACTAAGGAGGTTTATAATGAAACACGGTAAGAAATATACAGAGGCAGCCAAGCTCATCGACAGAGCAAAGCAGTATGAGCCCGAAGAGGCTGTCGCTCTTGTCAAGAAGACAGCTACCGCTAAGTTCGACGAGTCCGTTGAGCTGAATATCCGCACAGGGTGCGATTCCCGTCACGCTGACCAGCAGATCCGCGGGTCTGTTGTTCTCCCTGCCGGCACAGGCAAGAAGGTGCGTGTCCTTGTTTTCGCTAAGGGCACAAAGGTAGATGAGGCACAGGCAGCAGGCGCTGATTATGTCGGCGGTCAGGAATATATGGAGAAGATCCAGAAGGAAGGCTGGCTGGATTTCGACGTTGTCGTTGCTACACCTGATATGATGGGCATCGTTGGACGTCTTGGTAAGATCCTCGGACCTAAGGGTTTAATGCCTAACCCGAAGGCCGGCACAGTTACCATGGATGTGACAAAGGCCATCAACGACATCAAAGCCGGCCAGGTTGAGTACAGACTCGACAAAGCCAACATCATCCATGTAACAATCGGAAAGGCTTCCTTCACAGAAGATCAGCTTCTTCAGAACTACAATGCTCTGATGGCTGCTATCGAGAAGGCTAAGCCGTCCACAGTAAAGGGCCAGTATCTGAAGAGCATCTCCATGGCAACAACCATGGGCCCCGGCGTAAAGATCGTCGCCAACAGATATTAATTCACCTGTCTGAACAGAATGCAAACAAAAACCTCCCGCAGAGTGATTTCTGCGGGAGGTTTTTTGACGGCCGGATATTATTGCGGCAGAGCCGCCTTTTTCAGGAGCTCTTGCAGCCTCTGCACGGGTGCGCGATGCGCCTTTTACCAGAGTCTGTATACATTGACAGAATCTGTCCACTGTGCAATCGCCTGCTGTGCATTGGTGGCAGAGCCTGCATCAACTGCCCTGGCCTCGCTGTGTGTGGAAACTCCACTCAGGGCAACGAGTACTGCAACAAGGACAGCAGCGATCATAGCGATAACATTATTTTTGATTGTGTTTGTCATGGTGGTCCTCCTTTCACAAGCGTGATGTACATGACAATCCTCAATATAAGAAAAGATCTGCACAGTTCAAGAGTAGTTTATCATGAGAATAAATCCCAATAATTCGATAGAAATAATAAAATATTCTCCTTCTGCGCAATCAGTACTGTAGCACAGGACTGTGACATTGTCCAGTTTTTGACAAGACTTTTTGGATATAATCGCCAAATATTGATATGCAAACCTTTACGGTTTCAAATGGCAGCAAAAAACAGCCGGAGAGATCTGATACAATTGATCTTACAGGCTGTTCACACACTTGAATTTCTGTCCCGAGGATTCTGGCAGAGGTAATAAAAACGGCAGATGTACCCGCCTTTTCTTATTGCGGGCCGGTCCATCAGAAACGACGGTTATCATCAATAATGAAGTTGGTTTCCAGACAATTTCACTGCCCTTTTGAATATCGATCTAGTGACGGGTAACTCTGTAACTGCGCATGATTGACAACAGGCTTAGGCCTGCCCGCGCATGAGGCCTTGTCCACTGCAGTCCGGATCCTTCAGAAATCATCTCCTTTAGTATATTTTGCAGCTGGATTTGCGATTTTGACTGTTTTTCAATCCCCTTTGAATTCTCTTCCGGTCTGAGTGTCTTAAGATCGATCATGAAGGCAGACTGTCTGCTGATGTATAAATAGAGATAAGCGGAGTCCTCGACGAGCCGGATCAGCCGCGCATAAGGGACGGTTTCTTTACCACTGTCTCCATAAAAAGTAAAATGGTCTTTTCTGAATTCGTATCTTGTATATGGGTAATTTCCGTGGAAATTCTGGCATACCTTCTTCGCCCGGTACTGCGGAACTGCTCTGAACGCAGAGAACATCCAACACCCGATGAACATGCACAGAATAGCAAGAATCGGTAATCGTACCCAGTCTCTGACCCCAATCGCAATCAGCATACATGCAACCACACCTTGGGCTATCTTCTGTGAAAGACCGAATGTCTGATATTGCATCAGTGCCAGACGTTCAATAGTTTTCTCTGTATGCTGCATGGACGCCGTTATCATTTTTGCCTCATTTTCTACTCAGTTATTTTCACTAATAAAAATGAACGGTTTGAACTGAGATTAGGAGATAAAATCGTTCAACTGCATTCGTTTTATGTCTGATATATCACTTTCAGCATAGTACTGGTGATTATATATTTCTATTCATTTACACTTCTAAACTGATACTATTATTTAAAAATAGAAAATTGAAAAATAATGGAGAAATATCATAAAACATAATATTTCATTAGTATGTCGGAATAGATTGATAGAATGCATGTCAAAATAACAATATTATTGAAGATGAAAAAGGGAAATAACAGCATAATGTCTTATATATTGAAAATTACAATGAAAGATATGCAAAACAATTAATTATAAAATAAAACTTTCAACAGACAAATAATACATGTGAAATCTTTCACACAGTTAGTTGCTTATCCGTTGAGGATCAGTCCGCGGCTGTCCGCAACGGCTGATATGTATTATTGCAACAGCAGTCAACCGAATGTAAGGCTGATGCGCACATCGGGATGAATTGGAGGAAAATCATGAAGAGGTTTGGCAAGAAACTTATTTCTTTATTAGCTGTCAGCGCACTTTCAGTGGCGGCGATTGGATGTGGAGCTTCCAATAAGTCGTCCGGAGCATCCGGATCTTCTTCTGCAGCATCGTCTGCAAGCAGCATAACTGCAGATGCGGCATCATCATCTGCAGCAGGAACAGAGAGCACTGCTACTGCCAAAGCAGATGCAACGGTACTTCGTGTCAATATGAGTGAGACGGCCGATTCGGAGAAGTCCAAGGCTATTGAATCAGTGAAGGAGCAGATCGAGAAAAACACGGATGGCAGAGTCACTCTTGAGATTCATAACAACGGCGAACTTGGAACCTTCCAGGACGATATTGAAGCTATTACCGGCGGCGCCAACATTGTAGACGGCACATCTCCTTCAGCTTTTTGTGATTATGGAAATGAAGATCTGATGGCACTGGATCTGATGTTCGAACTCAGAAGTTACGAGGACTGCGACAAAATCAATGACTCAGATCTTTTCTGGGATATGGTTAAGCCTTTGGAGGAAAAGTCTAATATAAAGATCCTTGCTGTTAACTGGGGCAATATGCCCAGGTGTGTTCTTTCTAACAAGCCAGTTAATTCTGTTGCAGATTTTAAGGGCATGATTATCAGAACTCCGCTTGCCAACTACATCTCGTATTTTACAAGACTTGGAGCAACGACGCAGTCTATGTCCCTGGCAGATACTTATACTGCTCTTCAGCAGAAAACAATCGATGCCTGCGAATTTGGCTATGACACTCTCTACAACAATTCTCTATATGAAGTAGCTAAATATTGCTACGCAGATGAACATGCGTACGCACCTTGCATGTGGGCAATGAATTCAGATATTTTTAATTCGCTGTCAGAAGATGATCAGAAGGCTGTTAAGCAGGCATTTGAAGATGGCGGCAAGACATATGAGGAAGCCAACAAGAACAGCCAGGCAGAGTACAAGAAGAAATTGGAAGATGCGGGTGTGACTTTTGTAGAGCCTTCGGATGCAGACAAAAAGACAATGTATGCAGCTGCTGAAGATTCTGCTAACGATTTTGATCTCAGTGACGGCATAATGGACAAGATTAATCAGGCTCTTGGCCGTTAACAAAGTCTGCACAGGAGGAGCAATAGCAGTAGTAACAGATAATAATATTGCATGTTCCTGCAACTTTTACCTCATTGGGCTGCCGGATTGCGGAGAACATGAGCAGAACATAAAGGGAGGCGGCAGTATACCGCCTCCTGCCTGTTTCTAATGTTTGAGCTATTGAACCTATAGTCGAAGCTGCTTGCCGGCACCGGAGGTCTTCTTTTGGCGGGAGCGAAAATGAAAAAAACGAAAAATCCTTTGCTATTTTTTATTCTCAATTGGGAAGAGCTGCTGTGCATTCTGGCGGTATCGTTTATGACTGTTTTATGTGTCATCACAATTATTGCCAGATATTGCTTTAATCACGGTATCAGTTGGAGTACGGATGTGTGCGATATCATGTTGATTTACACAACGTTCGTAGGCGGAGCGGCCGCGTATAAGAGAAATCAGCACTTCGGTATGGATTTTCTGACAGATCGCCTGTCTCCAAATTTGCGGTATGTCTTCAAGGTTGCTATTAATGCAATTCTTGCCGGTATGTTTCTCTTTCTTTTCTATCTCAGTGTCGTATATACAGCCGGCAGCAAAAAATTGATGACAGCATCGCGCATTCCTTATAAATACGTCGATTTTGCGGCTGTATTGGGCTTTGGAAGCATGACAGTTTATTCGATTATTTTTCTCGTACTTGCCTTCACAAATCACGACAGATACTATAAAAATTTTGTCATGTCTCAGTCTCAGCAGCTTGAAGAGCAGATGAAAGAAGACAAGTCGGATGATAAGTCCAATCAGGAAGAAAATCGTAAGGAGGCGAGATCATGACGTTATATCCCCTTATTATTCTTGCGGCTGCCTTCATCTGCGGAATGCCAGTTGCCTTTGCGATGATTCTCTGCGTCATTCCTTATTTTGCACTTGATCCAACCTCGCAGTTGACGGTAATTATTCAGAAACTGATTGCCGGAACAGAGAGTTTCTCTCTCGCAGCTATACCATTTTTTATCATTGCCGGATCGATCATGAATTATTCCGGTATCTCTGAAAGGCTTTTCAGGCTGGCGGATGCACTGGTAGGACATCTCACAGGGGGACTCGGTCATGTCAACATTCTTTTGTCTACGTTGATGGGCGGTATTTCCGGTTCTGGAGCTGCAGACGCAGCGATGGAGAGTAAACTTCTGGTTCCTGAGATGGTTAAACACGGGTATTCTTTGGAATATTCTGCGGCAGTGACTGCTGCGTCTGCCTGCATCACGCCGATTATTCCTCCTGGAGTCGGACTGGTTGTTTACGCCTGCATCATGCAGGTTTCTGTAGGAAAACTTCTGTGCGCGGGTTATATTCCCGGACTCATGATGTGCGTTGGCATGATGATCTGTAATCACATTATATCCAAGAAGCGCGGCTATAAGGCAGCACGTGACCATATGCTGCCGGCAAAGCAGATTCTTAAGCTCTTCCTTGATGCTTTATGGGCGCTATTTATTCCTTTTGGACTTGTGATGGCACTGCGCATCGGCCTTTGCACGCCAACGGAAGGTGGGGCGATGATGGCGGTATACGCTCTGTTTGTTGGCAAATTTATTTACAAAGAACTGAAAATATCAGATCTGCCGCAGATTATGCTGGATGGTGCAACGAATACTGCCTGCATCATGATGATCATGGCAGGCGCAAATGTTCTTAGCCACTATCTTAGCTGGGAGGGTATTCCTGCATGGCTCACTGAGTCGATGACACAGAGTGTACCGAACAAGTACGTATTCCTTGCTATCAGCATGATCCTTCTTCTTGTTCTTGGCATGTTTATGGATGGCATGGCGGCTATGATTGTCATTGCTCCTCTTCTGGCACCTGTCGGTGCAAAGATGGGAGTCAATATGGTGCATTATGGTCTGATTATGTGCCTGAACTGTGCGATTGGAGCAATCACACCGCCGTTTGGCAATTATAACTTCCTCGTGGCTGGGACGGTAAAATGCAGTACCAGCAAGATGATCAAGGAGATTATCCCATACATTCTTGTATGTGTAGCAGTGCTTATTCTTTGTACCTACATTCCTTCACTTGTCACGATCATCCCGAAACTTGTTTATGGAGATGTCTGATTCCAGGCATGGGGAAGCAGCTGACATTTTCGAGGAGCATAAATAAATCGCCCCTGTGATATCCGCTCAGAGAGGTAACTGATGGATAACGAAAAAATCAAACTTCCATCTGGAAAAAGCGACCGCATTGTCATCAGATCCAACGATGACCAGCATGTGCTGTTTCAGGTTTTCCGATCCATTTATCCACAGCACTGGTCAGGCTACAAGGAGATTTTTGACCACCACCATCCGGACATCGAAATTTCATGTATTGTATCCGGGAGCGGATCATATTACTGCGAGGGAACAGAATATGCTTTTGAATCTGGCGATGTCTTTCTTCACTGCGTAAATGATCGGCATTGTTTTCATAAGGTAGATCCTGCACAGCGGTTGATCATGGTGGTCTTTCGTTTTAATCAGCGCATGATCTGGTCACAGGGACGGGACTGGACGGAAAACGAGTATATGCAGCTGTTTATGGAAAACAGCGGCATCGGACATCACCTTCCTCATACTGCAAAAGAAGCACAGAAGATCTGCGCTTTGCTGCAGGAGAGTTTTGATGAATGCACCCGTCAAGAGCATGCTTATGAAATGATAGTAAAAGCAAAGCTGTTGACCATATTGGCTAATCTGGTGCGCTATTTTTACGATGACCTGCCAAAGAATACATTGAAGGTCAACCCAAAGCACAAACTTGCTGTTGAAAAATCAATGGAATACATCACGAGAAATCTCGATTCGGATATCACACTCGATGCACTTTCATCAGCTGCGAATATGAGTCGGAGTTATTACTCGACTATCTTTAAAAAACTAAATGGTGTTTCCGTATGGGATTACATCACGAATCAGAGAATTGACAAGGCAGAGCAGATGCTGGAAACGACGGATATTCCTGTGATAGAGATCAGCGAAAACTGTGGCTTCAACAACATTTCCAATTTCAACAGAGCTTTTAGAAAGATAACGGGCAGGACACCGAGGGACTATAGAAAATCTTTTCTTCTAAAGGAGGAATAAAAAACCAATGCTTATCGAGGATAGGGTAGTTGATCCTTTAACACTGAAAATAACAGATATGCGCTTTGCAGATCTTGATGGTGCTCCGAAGCGGTGCACGCTCATGAAGCTTTATACGAATCAGGGCATTGTTGGATATGGTGAAGTCAGGGACGCATCCAGCAAGACTTATGCATTGATGCTCAAGAGCAGAATTTTGGGGGAAAATCCATGTGAAGTTGATCGGATATTTCATAAAATCAAACAGTTTGGAGGACCGTCAAGACAAGGAGGTGGCGTCAGCGGAGTAGAAATTGCACTGTGGGATCTTGCCGGCAAAGCATATGGAGTTCCTCTTTACCAGATGCTGGGCGGCAGATACAGAGACAGGATCCGTGTGTACTGCGATACAGATGCAGACGGCAGAGATAACAGCGGTCATGCAATGGGCCTTGCTTTAAAGAAAAGAATGGAAATGGGCTTCACGATGCTGAAAATGGACTTGGGCATCGGCCTTTTGATTAATGAGCCAGGGACATTGTGCGCACCGCTTGGTTTTATGGATGACATGGTGCATTATGCACCCCACATTCTTCATGTGCAGGGCGGCTCAGTGACCCAAAATATGGTATCGCAGAAGAAGAGCTTTGATATTGTAAACACAGCTCATCCGTTTACAGGCATTCATATCACAGAGAAGGGTCTTGATTACCTTGAAGAATATGTCAAAGAGGTGCGTGCGGTTGTTGGCTATGAGATCCCTATTGCAATTGATCATTTTGGACATGTAGGTGTGGAGGACTGCATCCGCTTTGCCAAAAGAATGGAGAAATATAATCTTGCATGGATTGAGGATATGATCCCTTGGATCTACCCTGATCAGATCAAGAGACTTCATGATGCCACTTGTGTTCCAGTATGCACTGGAGAGGATCTTTATCTGAAGGAGACATTTGAGCCTCTGATCAAAAATCATTGCGTGTCTGTTATTCATCCTGACATTCTTACCTGCGGAGGAGCTATGGAGCTTAAGAAAATAGCAGATATGGCGGATGAAAACGGCGTAGCAGTGGCTATTCACATGGCGGAAAGCCCTATTGCCTGCATGGCAGCAGTACATACTGCGGCAGCTATGCACAATCTTCTTGCAATGGAAATTCATTCTGTTGATATCCCGTGGTGGCAGGATTTGGCAGAAGGGTATGAAAAGCCCCTTATCAAAGACGGCTTCATTAATGTTCCGAATGGTCCTGGGCTTGGGATTACTTCACTGAATGAGGATCTCATTGAAAAGCATCTTAATAGGGATATTCCGGAAATATGGGCACCGACGACTCAGTGGGATAAAGAATTTTCAAATGACAGAATTTGGAGTTGACCTGCCTATAGTTCGATGATGGTAAGACACTATGACATCATTTCAGAAGGCACATGTGTATTGCACTGGTCAAATGGGGGCATTGAAATGCTGGACAATAAAGAGGAAATTCTGGCGATCACATCAGAGTGGACAGGAGAACGATTTGCAGATGGCCGGCCAAAGGTACCCGACAGGTATCTGGATGCGCTGTACAAAATGACATTGGAAGAGCTTTGGAAACCTATTTTTACAGCGGGATATACGAATCAGTTTATTGCGATGAAGGCGCTTCATCCGGAATTTTCGTTGGATGGTCAGGTGAATCATAAGATGGTGGGACGCGCTGTGACTGCTGTCTATGCACCGACACGGCCAGATTATTTAGCAGCATCCTTCAAGATGGCGGAAAACAATGGCTGGCAGGGACTGCCAAACCAGTGGGTGATGGACAGACTCACAGATCGCGATGTTTTAGTAGTCGACATGTATGACAAGATATACAAAGGCACATTTGTGGGCGGCAATCTCACGACAGCGCTGAGGACGAAAACTAAGAACGGAGGTGCGGTGATCTGGGGAGGCATCCGTGATGTAGAACAAATGCAAAAGGTTAAAGACATTCAGGTGTATTACAGAGGCATTGACCCTACACCAATAAGGGATTTTGCTATGACTGGCCTCAATACAGTGGCTAGATTGGGCGAAGGTGAACATGCGGCAGTGTGTCTTCCCGGCGATGTTGTTTACGGATGCAGCGGAGGAGTTCTTTTTATCCCTCCACAGCTTGTTGTAGATGTTGTTGAGAATGGACAGAAGACAAAAGTAAAGGACATGTTTGGTTTCAAGATGATCTCGGAGAATAAATTTACAACCGCGCAGATTGACCGGAACGTGTGGACGAGTGAAATGCTTGACCTTCTGCGTGAGTATATACGAACAGCACCGGAGGCTGCGGAATACCGGGATATTGACTGGACGAAAGAATATGAGCTGGCAAAAAGCAGCTCAGATAATCAGGAATCCTCTCTGTGACATAAGTGATATTTGACTGCGTTTTGCGCAGAAAAGAATGGATTTCATTAGATCATGATGAGTACTGAAGAAGGAGATGCAGACATCATGGATTTCAATTTAAATGGAAAAAGAGCACTGGTGACAGGATCGAGCAGAGGAATCGGCAGTGCGATCGCTCTTGAACTGGCAAGAGGCGGAGCGGATGTCAT
This sequence comes from Lachnospiraceae bacterium UBA2734, assembly GCA_002353635.1. Classification (GTDB taxonomy): domain Bacteria; phylum Bacillota; class Clostridia; order Lachnospirales; family Lachnospiraceae; genus CAG-791. Next base: position 6,495 of record DEKA01000039.1, on the reverse strand, counting down.
TGTACACTGCTCAAGGCCAAGTAAAAAGGCGGATAATATTGCACAGCAAATCCAGGATATGGGGAGAAAGAGCGAAGTGATTACTGCAGATCTTACCAATCCGGAGAGTACAATTGAGTTGGCGGAGAAGGCAATGGGCGCTGATATTCTGGTTCTGAACGCCAGCGTGCAGATCAGAAAACCATGGCAGGAAATTACTGTGGCAGAGTATATTATGCAGACGAACTGCAATTATCTCTCGTCTCTCCTTCTGATGCAGAGGCTCAGCAGACCGATGCAGGAGAAAAAATGGGGAAGAATTGTCGCCATTGGGTCAGTACAGGAACTCAAACCTCATCCTCAGATGCTCGTCTATTCTTCTTCAAAATGTGCACAGACCGGATTGATAAAATCACTTGCGGCGCAGTTGGCAAAGGACGGGATAACTGTGAATACGGTTGCACCTGGCGTGATCTACACGGATCGAAATATAGAAGCACTCAGTGACCCTGTATATGCAAGGCAGGTCACGGAGAGCATTCCTGTGGGATTCTATGGACAAAAAGAGGACATTGCAGGGACAGTAAGACTTCTCTGTTCGGATTTCGGACGGTATATAACAGGACAGAATATCTTTATCGACGGCGGCAAGAGCCTGTGATGGGAAATCTGTAACTTATTGCTCACAAATTGCTCATGTGTCTTCGGCATGGAGAGAAAAGTGGAAAGGAATATCTATATTGCTGCCTGTAGTAAGGATGGCGGCATTTGGCATTATCGCCTGCGGGATGACGGCAGATTGATATATGTGGACTGTGTTTTTGCTGACAGACCGATGTACCTGGCGTCAGGGAAAGAACGACTGTATGCAGTTTTAAGATCACCGTTTGAACATAGCACGGAATTCACTTCTTCTGAATTCTCCGGCGTAGTGTCCTGTTCTATTGGTGCAGAGGGAATTCTTGCGGGTTCCAAGGAGTGCTTGTCCACCCATGGTATCTGTTCCTGTTATATTGCTGTAATAGACAATAAAATTTATACAGCCAATTACCTTTCCGGCAGCATCACGCTTCTTCCTGATCATGTAGTAAAACATTATGGACATGGTCCAAATCCTCTGCGGCAGGAAATGCCTCATTTGCACCAGATTATCTCTTGCCCGGATGGAAGATATCTCGCTGCTGTAGATCTGGGCACAGACAGGATTGTTACTTATACGCATGATCTCAGGATCATTTCAGAAGTGCATGCACCGGCTGGAAGCGGCCCAAGGCACATTGCATTTTCGCCGGATGGTGAGTTGGCATATTGTGCGAACGAATTATCCAATGATGTAGGCGTTTATCGATATCATGAAGGGCATTTTCTCTATCTTCGTTCGGTACAGGCGCTTCCGGATTCTTTCGAAGGATTTACAAAGGCGGCGGCAATACGATGCAGCGGGAATTATGTTTTCATCTCTCACCGAGGCTACGATCATATCACCTGTTTTAGCAGGAAAAACGAGACTCTTTCTAAGGTGGGAGATATCCCGTGCGGAGGAAGAGGACCGAGAGATTTTGATGTTTATGGGGATTATATCGTCAGCACAAATGAGGACAGCAATGATGTCGCTGTAATTGACTGGAAAAAGGAGGACTACCCTGTTACGGATAAAGTGAAGCTGCCTCATCCTCTCTGTGTCACTGAAGTAGAGCGTGTAAATACCTCTCTAGTATAAGACTACAGACTGGATGAGGAGAAAATTGTATTTTTTGTTTATAATCGGTCATTTAGGATCAAAGTTTCTGTTGACAAGCGAGACATATTCGCGTATTGTAATAAAGGTCGTTTGACTACAGCCGAAGACAGCAGGTGGAACCATTCAAGGTGATTCCGTAAGTGTCCGGAAGGACCGCCCTGTGAGGATGAGTAAAGATAATGCATTTACTTCCCTCTGTCTTCACGGACAGAGGGATTTTCTTTTATCTTCCTCTTCCAGCTGCGCAACAAAAATCTGACAGGAGGTAAGACATGGCAAAGATCGAAGAAAAGAAGCCGATCATCGACGAGATTTCCGAGAAGATCAAAGACGCCCAGTCCGTAGTTCTTGTAGATGCAAGAGGACTGACTGTCGCTCAGGATACCGAGCTTCGCAAACAGCTTCGTGAGGCAGGCGTTTCCTATAAGGTGTACAAGAACACTTTTATGAAGCGCGCTTTCGAAGGCACTGATTTTGCTCAGCTCGACAGCTATCTCGAGGGACCCAGCGCTGTAGCGATCTCCAAGGATGACGCCACAGCACCGGCAAGAATTCTCTACAAGTTCGCCAAGACCGCTGACAAGCTCGAGGTCAAGGGCGGCGTTGTAGAAGGCAAGGCATATGATGCAAAGGGACTTGAGCCCATTGCTTCTATCCCTTCCAGAGAGGAACTCCTCTCCAAGCTCCTTGGCAGCCTGCAGGCTCCCATCACCAACTTCGCACGCGACATCAGACAGGTCGCAGAGAAGAAGGCAGAGGGCGGCGAGGCAGCTCCGGCAGCTGCAGAGGCAGAGGCTCCCGCAGCACCCGCAGAGGCTTAATGACAGGCCTGAGCGGATGCAGTTTCTGTTCTGATCATTTACAGGTGATCAACTACTGATCGTTACACTAAATTCTAATGGAGGAAAATAAGATGGCAAAGTTATCCACACAGGAAATTCTTGATGCAATCAAAGAGCTGTCCGTTCTTGAGCTGAACGACCTTGTAAAGGCTGTTGAGGATGAGTTCGGTGTATCTGCAGCAGCAGGTGTTGTTGTTGCTGGTGCTGCCGCTGCTCCGGCTGAGGAAGAGAAGACTGAGTTCGACGTTGAGCTGACAGATGTTGGCCCGAACAAGATCAAGGTTATCAAGGTTGTCCGTGAGGCAACTGGTCTTGGCCTCAAGGAGTCCAAGGATATGGTTGAGTCTGCTCCCAAGATCGTTAAGGAGGGCGCTTCCAAGGAGGACGCTGAGGCTCTCAAGGCTAAGTTCGAGGAAGTTGGCGCTAAGGTTACTCTTAAGTAATTTTGAGCAGTCAATCGCACTGAATTAAAAGAGGGACACCGCACAGGAAACTGCGCAGTGTCCCTCTTTGCATACAGATCTACTCTATGCCTGGGTATCTGCCGGACACTGCATCATGGGTTATTTCAATAAGATTTTTCGTTTATTCACCTTATGCAGGTCATACTGTTTCATGCCCTTTCATCAAAAAACATTTCCCCCTTGCATCCCAATCCAACTTGATGTATTATTCTATGCGCTATGTTCTGCAATTATGCCCTACTATGCTCTCCTTAAGGATTAAGTTCCGGAAGAGAAAGCGGCCTAAGGCACGAAATGGTGGTTACTGACAACACAGCACTGGTAAAGTGGTGGATTCATCCGCCGGCACCTGAATGCAGTCGAAGACAGTTCTTGTCTTCATGCAGGAAGCGCCTGACGGTCCGTGTAATCGCTTGCGGGCAGATGCACATCGGCTGCATATCTGTGATCGGATACACTTCCATGAATTCCCCGGTTTACTACAGAACGAGGTGAATATGAGCAATAAGATCAGGCTTCATCCCGCCGGAAGCGGCGCGAGCATCAGAATGAGCTATGCAAGGAAGAACGAAGTCCTTGAGATGCCCAATCTGATTGATGTCCAGAAGACTTCCTACAAGTGGTTCCTGGACGAGGGTCTGCAGGAGGTATTCGATGATATCTCCCCTATTGAAGATTTCAGCGGGCATCTGAGCCTGTCCTTCGTGAGCTTCCAGCTCTGTAAGGACAAGATGGATCCCAACAAGAACACAATTGCCAAGTGCAAGGAAAGAGATGCCACCTACGCCGCTCCTCTGATGGTAAAGGTCCGCCTTTACGACAAGGAGAACAAGAAGGAGATCAAGGAGCAGGAGATATTCATGGGAGATCTTCCTCTTATGACAAAGACAGGCACGTTCGTCATCAACGGCGCTGAGCGTGTCATCGTCTCCCAGCTGGTTCGTTCTCCCGGCATCTATTACGGCATTGACCACGATAAATACGGCAAGTCTCTCTACAGCTGCACCGTCATCCCCAACAGAGGTGCATGGCTTGAGTACGAGACAGATGCGAACGATGTCTTCTATGTAAGAGTTGACCGCACCAGAAAGGTACCGGTCACTGTCCTCATCAGAGCACTGGGCATCGGCACGGACGATGAGATCATCGATCTCTTCGGTGACGAGCCGAAGCTTCGCGGCTCATTTTCAAAGGATCCTTCCCATACCTATGAGGAGGGTCTGCTTGAGCTGTACAAAAAGATCCGTCCCGGCGAGCCGCTCTCCGTCGAGAGCGCAGACAGCCTGATCAATGCAATGTTCTTCGATCCCAGAAGATATGATCTCGCAAAGGTCGGCAGATACAAGTTCAACAAGAAGCTGGCTCTGCGCAACCGCATCACAGGACATATCCTCGCAGAGGATGTCGTGGATGAGGCAAACGGCGATATTCTCGGCAGCGCAGGTGAGACGGTCACCATGGAGATGGCCGACAATATCCAGAACGCAGCCATTCCTTATGTCTGGATCCGCACGGATACGAGAGACCGCGTGAAGGTTCTCTCCAACTACATGGTCGACATCACACACTTTGTGGACTGCGACCCGCAGGAGCTGGGCATCACGGAGCAGGTTTACTATCCTGCCCTCCGCGAGATCCTGATCCAGTATCAGGACAATGACAAGCCTGAGGCACTGGCTGACGCACTCAAGAAGAGTGTAAGAGAGCTGATCCCCAAGCACATCACGAAGGAAGATATCCTGGCTTCCATCAACTACAACATGCATCTGGAGTACGGCATCGGCAACGACGATGATATCGACCACCTGGGCAACCGCCGCATCAGAAGCGTCGGCGAGCTCCTCCAGAACCAGTACAGAATCGGTCTCTCCAGACTTGAAAGAGTCGTAAGAGAGAGAATGACGACACATGATGCCAGCGAGGAGATCTCTCCCCAGGCTCTTGTGAACATCAAGCCCGTGCAGGCAGCCGTGAAGGAGTTCTTTGGTTCTTCCCAGCTGTCCCAGTTCATGGACCAGAACAACCCTCTCTCCGAGATCACACATAAGAGAAGACTCTCCGCCCTGGGCCCCGGCGGTCTCTCCAGAGACCGTGCAGGTTTCGAGGTGCGTGATGTCCACTACACGCATTACGGCCGTATGTGCCCCATTGAGACACCCGAAGGACCGAACATCGGCCTGATCAACTCTCTGGCTGCATACGCAAAGATCAACGAGTACGGCTTCATCGAGGCTCCCTACAGAAAGGTGGATCAGAATGATCCTAAGGGACCGCGTGTAACCGACGAAGTTGTCTATATGACAGCCGACGAAGAGGATAACTACCATGTAGCACAGGCATCCACACAGCTGGATGAGAACGGCTACATTATCGAGAAGAATCCTTCCGGCCGTTTCCGCGATGAGACATCGTCTTATCCCAGAACTGCATTCCAGTACATGGATGTGTCGCCGCGAATGGTATTCTCCGTCGCTACATCGCTCGTGCCTTTCCTGCAGAATGATGATGCGAACCGTGCCCTCATGGGATCCAACATGCAGAGACAGGGCGTGCCGCTCATCACGACGCAGGCACCCGTTGTCGGCACCGGCATGGAGGAGAAGGCAGCAAGAGACTCCGGCGTGTGCGTGATCGCCGAGAAGCCCGGCATAGTGACGTTTGTCGACGGCACTGAGGTCGATATGGCTTATGACGACGGCACAAGCGAGAAGATCGAGCTGGTGAAATACCTTCGCTCCAACCAGTCCAACTGCTACAACCAGAAGCCTGTTGTGAACACAGGAGATCATGTGGAGGCAGGCGATATTCTTGCCGACGGTGCTTCTACTGATCACGGCGTTCTGGCTCTTGGCAAGAACCCGCTCATCGGCTTCNNGAAGGCTACAACTACGAGGATGCCGTTCTTCTCTCTGAGAGGCTTGTCCGCGACGATGTCTATACTTCCATCCACATCGAGGAGTATGAGGCAGAGGCACGCGACACGAAGCTTGGACCGGAAGAGATCACACGCGATGTTCCCGGCGTCGGCGAGGATGCCCTGAAGGATCTCGACGAGGATGGAATCATCCGCATCGGCGCAGAGGTGCGCGCGGGCGATATTCTTGTCGGCAAGGTTACTCCTAAGGGAGAGACAGAGCTGACTGCTGAGGAGAGACTCCTTCGCGCGATCTTCGGCGAGAAGGCCAGAGAGGTCAGAGATACCTCCCTTAAGGTTCCGCACGGCGAGTACGGCATCATCATTGATACAAAGATCTTCACGAGAGAGGCCGGCGATGAGCTGGCACCCGGCGTGAACAAGGCAGTGCGCATCTACATCGCACAGAA
>DEKA01000039.1:0-122 GCA_002353635.1 Lachnospiraceae bacterium UBA2734 | reverse complement strand
GGCCGTCACGGCAACAAGGGTGTTGTTTCCAGAATCCTGCCCGTTGAGGATATGCCTTACCTTCCGAACGGACGTCCTCTGGATATCTGCCTGAATCCTCTCGGCGTGCCTTCCCGTATGAA
>DEKA01000031.1:17136-43787 GCA_002353635.1 Lachnospiraceae bacterium UBA2734 | reverse complement strand
TGCCGCAGAAGAAGAACCCCGATGTGGCTGAGCTCATCCGCGGAAAAACAGGAAGAGTTTACGGCGATCTGATGTCGCTCCTGACCGTGATGAAGGGCATTCCTCTCGCTTATGACAAGGATATGCAGGAGGACAAGGAGCCGATCTTCGATGCGTACGACACCGTCCGCATGTGCACCGACCTCATGGCCGGCATGCTGGCGACAATGACGTTCCGCAAAGATGTCATGGAAGCCAGCGCAAAGCGCGGCTTCACGAATGCGACGGACGCCGCCGACTACCTCGTCACAAAGGGTGTGCCTTTCCGCGACGCGCACAGCATCATCGGGCGTATGGTTCTCTACTGCATGGAGAAGGGGAAGGCGCTGGACGATTTAACTCTTGAGGAATTTCATCAGTTTTCAGACAAATTCGGTGAAGACGTTCATGATGCCATTTCCATGAAAACATGCGTAGAGCGCCGTCTCACCAAAGGCGCGCCGGGAAAAGCCGCCATGGAGGAGGAAATGAAAGACCTCTCTGACTGGCTGAAGGCTGAAAAAGCCATGTGATGAAAATAGATCAATTTGAATTTCCAGCGGACTTTATCGATCAGAAAAGTCTGCATTTGGAATAGATACAGAAGGCAAACACAACATCTTTTCGCAGGTTCTTTGAGGAGGAAGCGAAGTTGGAAAAGCTCAGAGTAGGTGTCCTTGGCGGCACAGGCATGGTAGGACAGAGATTCATCCAGATTCTTGAGAATCACCCCTGGTTCGAGGTAAAAGAGATCGCCGCGAGCGGAAGAAGCGCAGGCAAGACATACGCAGAAGCCGTTGAGGGGCGCTGGAAGCTGGACGGCGATGTGCCGGAGTCCGTCCGCAGCATCGTTGTGAAGGATGTCAAAGACGTAGAAGGCGTCTCCAGGGATGTCGATTTTGTTTTCTCCGCGGTCAACATGTCCAAGGCTGAAATCCGCGAAATCGAGGAGCAGTACGCAAAGACAGAGACACCCGTTGTCTCCAACAACAGTGCACACAGATGGACGCCGGATGTTCCCATGATCATTCCCGAGATCAATCCGGAGCACGCAAAGATCATTGACGTACAGAGAAAGAGACTGGGCACGACAAGAGGCTTTATTGCCGTAAAGCCCAACTGCTCTATCCAGTCGTACACACCGGCTCTTGCGGCGTGGCGCGAGTTTGAGCCTTATCAGGCAGTTGTCAGCACATATCAGGCAATTTCCGGTGCCGGCAAGACTTTCAAGGACTGGCCGGAAATGGTGGGCAACATCATTCCGTTCATCTCCGGCGAGGAGGAGAAGTCCGAGAAGGAGCCGCTCCGTATTTTCGGTCACATTGAGGACGACCACATCGAGCCTGCAACAGGGCTCCTCATCACGAGCCAGTGCATCCGTGTTCCGATCCTGTACGGACATACCGCAACCGTTTTCGTGAACTTCAGAAAACACCCTTCCAAGGATGAGCTCATCGCAAAGCTGCGCGAGTACGCAGGCGTTCCCCAGGAACTGGCACTGCCGTCCGCACCGAAGCACTTCATCCAGTATCTTGAAGAGGACGACCGTCCGCAGGTGACAAAGGATGTCAACTACGAGGGCGGCATGGGTGTCTCCATCGGACGTCTTCGTGAGGATACTCTCTTTGACTGGAAATTCGTTGGTCTCTCCCACAACACACTGCGCGGCGCAGCCGGCGGTGCCGTGGAGTGCGCAGAGCTCCTGAAGGCAATGGGCTACATCACGAAGAAGTAATTCTCTCAGTGCATCTCGCAGGCGGCAGGGCGGCGGAGCAAAGCTCCCGCCGACTGCCGCTTGTTTTTGCTTTTCTGACTGAAATACGCTTACAAGGCTAAGGCAGTCCCTTCGGCACGCTCCCGCTCTTCCATCGCTCGTCACGTTGCTAAACTCGTGGAAAACCTCGTTAAGCAACGACGGCTCGCAAAGGCACTCAGGGACTGCCTTAGCCTTGCGCGCTCATGTATTATCTTCCGGAATAATTTGTGGATTACAGTAAAAAACAGGGACAGCAGGCTGTATGGATTCCCTGAGTGCACTTTGACTTCGTCGTTACTTAGCGAGGTCTTTTCGAGCTTAGTAACGCGACGAAAGTCAATGTAGCGAGAGCGGGCCGAAGGGAACCATACGGCCTGCTGCCCCGTCTGGTTCAACCATATTGAAGAGGAGGTGCAATGGCGCACAAAAAAGTTTTCATAGCTGAAAAACCCAGCGTCGCACAGGACTTCGCGCGCGCCCTGAACAAAAACTTTGTCCGCCGCGACGGCTACGAAGAATCAGACGACACCATCGTCACGTGGTGCTTCGGGCACCTCGTCACAATGAGCTATCCTGATGCATATGATCCGAAATACAAGAAATGGTCCCTCGACACCATCCCCTTCATTCCTTCGGAGTACCGGTATGAGGTTATCGACGACCCCGGCACGAAGAAGCAGTTCCGCATCGTAAAGAGCATCCTCACCAGCAAAGACGTAGATACCATTTATATCTGCACCGACTCCGGGCGCGAGGGCGAGTACATCTACCGCCTCGTCGCGACGCAGGCCGGCGTAAAAGACAAGGAGCAGAAGAGGGTCTGGATCGACTCCTTCACCGACGAGGAGATCAGACGCGGCATCCGCGAAGCGAAGGACGACTCCGCCTACGACAACATGGGCGACGCCGCATACCTTCGCGCGCAGGAAGACTACCTGATGGGCATCAACTTCTCCCGCGCGCTCTCTCTGAAATACGCGGGAGGCATCCGGGACTTTCTCGGGATGGACCACTGCGTCATCGCCGTCGGGCGCGTCATGACGTGCGTTCTCGGCATCATTGTGCGAAGAGAGCGGGAGATCAGAGCCTTCGTGCCGACACCGTTTTTCCGCGTGAACGGCACGTTTGCGCCTGTGGAATCTGACGGGAGCAGCACTTCCGAAAGCGTACGTATGAAGGGACGTGCAGACATGCAGGGTGGCGCGTATTTTCAGACCATAATGAATGAAAATAACGACAGCAGCGGCAATACCCAAAAGGCCGGTACCACGAGAGCCGGACAGCCAGACAATAACACAGGGAAGAAAGAGAAGCGCCACGGCTTCGACACACAGTGGAGCGTGACGAAGGAGAGCAGATATTATGCGTCGCCTCTTCTGTACAACGACACCGGTTTCAGGGAGCGCAAAGACGCTGAGGAGCTGATCCAATACCTCAGGGCGCAGGGCGGAAGGGCCGTCGTGAAGGCCATCACCCACAAAAAAGAGACCAAAAATGCGCCGCTTCTCTACAACCTTGCAGAACTCCAGAATGACTGCTCCAGATTTTTCAAGATCAGTCCCGACGAGACCCTAAGCGTCGCACAGGAGCTCTATGAGAAGAAGCTGACGACCTACCCCAGGACTGATGCGCGCGTCCTCTCGACGGCAGTCGCAAAGGAGATCGACAAGAACCTGAAGGGCATCGGCCAGATGCCGATGTTCCGCGAGCTCGTGCGGCAGATTGCCGTCTCAGGCAGTTGGAAAAAGATCGGGAAGACGAGGTACACCAACGACAAAGCGATTACCGACCACTACGCCATCATTCCGACGGGACAGGGACTGAACAACTTAAGGAGTGTGCGCCCGATTTCGCAGAAAGTGTATGAGCTCATCGTGCGCCGCTTCCTGTCTGTCTTTTATCCGCCCGCCATCTTTGATAAAATGGCTCTGCAGGTCGGCGTCGGAACCGAGACGCTGACAGCATCTCTCCGAGTCAACAAGGAGAGAGGGTACCTCGACGTGCTGCAGTACTCGTTCTTTAAGAAGAAGGATGAAAATACGAAAGTCCCGGAAGGTTCATCCTCTCAGGAGGGTCCCAATGATAATCAGGGCGAAGAAAACAGGGACACCGGCCTCGAGGCCTTTCTGAAGCGCCTGAAGAAGGGGGACCCGCTGGATGTCCTTGGCTACGGCATCAAGGAGGGCGAGACCACGCCGCCGAAGAGATACAACTCCGGCAGTATGATCCTCACGATGGAGAATGCGGGCCAGTTCATCGAGAACGATGAGCTGCGCGAGCAGATCAAGGGGTCAGGGATCGGCACGAGTGCGACGAGGGCAGGCATTCTTGAGAAGCTCGTGAACAACCAGTACATCAACCTGAACAAGAAGACGCAGATCTACACGCCGACACAGCTGGGCGAGATGATCTACGACGCCGTGGATGTGAGCATCCGGCCGCTCCTCGATCCGAAGCTGACCGCCAGCTGGGAGAAGGGCCTCACGCAGGTGGCGGAAGGCACGACGAGCAGGCAGGAGTACACGGACAAGCTCGACAGCTACATCACAAGGCGCACGGAGTACGTGAAATCCTCGGATTTCTCAGGGCCGTTGCGGGAGATGTACCGGCGCGATGCGCAGTACTACCCGAAGAAGATGCAGTTCAAGGCCAAGTACACTTATCGCAAGGGCGGGAAACGCAAAAGCAGTAAATGCGGGCAAGGCGCAGAGCGCCTCTGAACGCCTACATTCCGAGAACCGAAGGTTCTCGGAATGGGGTACTGAACAGTTACGATATTTTTAATAAATCAGAACAGGAAGAAAGGAAGTAATACCGATGGCAATGCAGGATTATACAATTGCGAATCTCTTTGATCTGAATGAGACGATCGCGGCGGATCTCTTCAAGGGTGTGCAGTATCCGTGGGAGGTGCTGCCGAAGATCAGTGAATTCATTGTGCAGCTCGGCCAGACACTGCCCGCAGACCGCTTCGAAAAGCGCGGGGAGAACATCTGGATTGCAAAGAGCGCACATATTTTTGATTCCGCGTATATCGCAGGCCCCTGCATCATCGATGAGGACGCGGAGCTCCGCCAGTGTGCGTTCATCAGAGGCAATGCAATCGTCGGCAGGGGATGTGTCGTCGGCAACTCCTGCGAGCTCAAGAACGTCGTTCTCTTCAACAAGTGCGAGGTGCCGCACTACAACTATGTAGGCGACTCCGTGCTCGGGTTCCACGCACACATGGGCGCAGGCTCCATCACCTCCAACATCAAGTCCGACCGCACGAATGTCGTAATCCATGAGGGCTCGGAAAATATGCCGACCGGCCTTCGCAAGATGGGCGCCATGCTCGGCGACTGGACGGAGATCGGCTGCAACAGCGTTCTCAATCCCGGCACGATCATCGGCCGCCACACAAACGTTTACCCGCTCTCCATGGTGAGAGGGTGCGTGCCGGCGGAGCATATTTTCAAGGATAAGGATCATATTGTCGCAAAGCATTGAATCCTTAGCGCGGTCCGGACTGTTCCGCAACACATGTACATTTAAGCGCAGGAAGATAAGGGGACAAGCATCTTCTCAAAAAAAACAGGTCGATAACATGCGTGTAAGTGAGAGCTGCAGAATAGCCGATTACCAGGAACAGGTAAAAGAAAGCTGCAGCTTTATAATACGAGGAGGTTGGCATAGATGAGAAAAGAGATAGCGGAAATGGCCGCAGCGGTGCGGAAGGTCACGGATTTTCAGCCGAAGGTGGCGCTGACACTGGGGTCAGGCCTTGGGAATTTCGCCGACACGATGAAGGTCGAGGCCGAGATCCCCTATAAGGATATCCCGGGATTCCCCGTCTCGACGGCGCCGGGGCACGAGGGCAAGCTCCTGTTCGGATACGTCGAGGATGTGCCCGTCGTCTGCATGAAGGGCCGCGTGCACTATTACGAGGGCTATCCCATCGACAAGGTCGTGACGCCCGTCCGCCTCTGCCATGCACTCGGCGCGAAGATCATGTTCCTGACGAATGCTGCCGGCGGCGCGAAGGAGAGCTATCATCCCGGGACACTCGCACTGGTGAAGGATCACATCTCCGTGTTCGTGCCCAATCCGCTCATCGGGCCCAATGATGATGAAGAGGGTGTGCGCTTCCCTGACATGACGAACGTATACGACAAAGGTCTGCAGGAGATCATCCAAAAGACCGCGCAGAAGGAAAATATCCCGCTCGACACCGGTGTCTATGTCCAGCTCACCGGCCCCTCTTTTGAGACGCCCTCCGAGATTAAAATGCTCCACGCGCTCGGCGCAAACCTTTTCGGAATGAGCACCGTCGTCGAGGCCATAACGGCGAGACACTGCGGGATGAAGGTGTGCTGCATCTCGCTTGTTTCGAACATGGCGGCCGGCATCACAGGTGCGCCGCTCACCTCTGAGGAAGTCATCGAGGCGGGCAACCAGGCGGCTTCGAACTTCACGCGGCTTGTGCGCAGCTCGATTGAAGAGATGGGGGAGGAGTGACATGGCTGATTCGACAAAGAATGAGAGGGTTCTGGTTTTGAAGAATGCCCGGATCCTGACAATGTGTGGTGAGAAGCCCGATATTTTCAAAGGATCTGTGGCGATCAGGGGAAATCGCATTGAGAAGGTCCTGCGCGAAGATGACGGGAATGATTTTCTGCAGATTCCTGCCGGCGCTGAGGTGAGGGACTGCGGAGGCAATCTTCTGATGCCCGGCTTCAAGGATGCGCACACGCACTCCGCGATGACTTTCCTTCGCTCTTCTGCGGACGACATGCCGCTTCAGGACTGGCTCACTCAGCAGGTTTTCCCTTACGAGGCACAGTTAAAGCCTGAGGAGATCGCGGAGCTCTCAAAGCTCGCGATCCTGGAGTACCTCACGAGCGGCATCACTTCCGTCATGGAGATGTATCTGACGCCTGAATCGATTGCACCCGCCTTTGAGGAGATGGGCATGCGGCTTGTGCAGGTCGGCGGATGCAATAACTTCTCGCAGTCGCCGGAGCTCCTGGAGAAGTGGTACAAGGAGCTGAACGGAAAGAGCTCTCTCACGAGCTTCCGCCTGGGGTTCCACGCGCAGTACACCTGCTCCGATGAGCTGCTGAATAAGATTGCAGATATGGCCCACGAGTTCAAGGCGCCTGTCTACACGCACATCTCGGAGACGGCAGCAGAGGTTGAGTCATGCAAGGCGCAGTACGACGGAAAGACGCCGGTGAGAGTTCTTGCAGAGAAGGGTATTTTCGATTACGGCGGGGCGGGGTATCACCTCGTGCACACGACGCCGGACGACCGGGAGATCATGAAGGAGCACAACATCGCGGTGGTGACAAACCCCGGCTCCAACACGAAGCTGGCAAGCGGCATCGCGCCGATCGCCGATTACCTGCGCCTTGGCATTCCTGTGGCCATCGGCACGGACGGGCCGGCCAGCAACAACTGCCTCGATATGTTCCGCGAGATGTTCCTTGTGACGGGTCTTGCAAAGCTCCGTGAGAAGGATGCCTCCGCAGTTCCTGCCTATGAAGTTCTGAAAATGGCGACTTCGAACGGCGCGCATGTCATGGGCATTCCGGACGCGGACTCCATTGCGCCTGGAAAACTCGCTGATCTGGTGCTCCTCGATCTTCATCAGCCCAACATGCAGCCGATCAATAATATTGCGAGCAACATCGTCTATTCCGGCAGCAAGCTGAATGTCATCATGACGATGGTAGACGGGCAGATTCTCTATTCCCGCGATGAGAACGGTGCAATGAAATTCAGCTATGGGGAAGATAAGGTGAATGAGATCTACGAGACCTGCAATAGGATGAAGGACCGCATCCGGAGTGCGGTGAAGGCTTGACAGATTATGCTGATGCATGGCCTGTCAGACAACAGCCGATGCCGATGGGCCTGAGTCCTAATCCGAAAAAACACGCCCGGGTATTTCTGTCACGGGTGATGCGATGCGTCATCGGCTGCCTGATCCTATCGGTGAAACCGCCTGCGCGGATTTACCTCAGGGTGCCGCAATAATCGCGGCACTGGGAATAACATGACTATTGTATTTGTGATTGCCGCCTTCGCGGCGGCTGCGCTGTACCTGGGGTACGTGCAGAAAAAAAGAGAGAGGCGGGATGCAGCGGATATTTTCCGAACGGAGTTCGGGAAGGTGCCGCACAAGAACATGCCGCTTGAGCGCCAGCAGACAATCGACGGCTATTACCGGCGCCATCCATCTGCAGACACGCTCGACGATATTACGTGCAATGACCTTGAATTCCTGCGTCTCTACGACAGAATCGACTCGACGCAGAGCTCTGCAGGCGAGGAATATCTCTATCGGCTGCTGCGCGTGCCGCAGGCATTGGAGGGAGGTGTACTTTTCACACCCAATGCCGACGAAACAGAATCTACTGCGGAGAAACACACACCGCAGGCACTGAAGAAGGCAGATGCACTTTATCCGTACATTTCCATCAATACGGAATCTCTTTCTGAAAAACATTCTTCGAAGGCGAGAGAAAAAGGTGCCGGCGGCGCAGGCTCTGCATCTGCTGCCGTTGATGAGCCCACATCTTCGTTAAATCCTGGAAATGGTGAACGGCCTGCTGCGAGAGCACGGTGTCAGGAAAAGTGTGTACTGTCTGATGAGGAGATCACGTACTGGCAGGATCCCGCGCACGAGAAGGAGAGAATTGACCTCCTCTGCGCGCTGAAGGATCTTGGTCACACGGGCAGGTTCTCGCTCTACGACTACATGGACTCTCTCGACTCGCTGGAGTGGAAGGGGAGCGGAAGAAGTGTTTTTGTTCTGCTTCTGTACACCGTTTCCGTGGCGGTCATGTTCATCAGCGTGCAGATCGGCATTCTTCTCCTCCTTGCGGCTCTGGTGATCGGGCTGGTCCATTATTTTCGGGAGAAGAGCAGGATTGAGCCGTATCTGATTTCGTTTCGCTATCTGCTGCGCATGATGAAGCAGGCGGATCTGATCAGCACTATTCTCTTGAAGGGGGACAGTGAAGAGCTCCGCGCGCAGGGGAAGGCGCTTGCAGAGGTGAATGCAGGATTTGCCGGGTTCCGTAGAGGCTCCGGGATCCTCATGAGTTCAGGCGATTCCTCGTCGAATCCACTGGACCTTGTGCTCGACTACATCAGAATTCTGTTTCATCTGGATCTGTTCAAATTCAGCAGCATGCTGAGTGCTGTGCGGCAAAAGAAGGCGGAGATCGATACGGAGATTTCGATTGTCGGCCGCGCGGACGCCGCCGTGGCGGCAGCCTCCTGCAGAGAGAGTCTGCCGGAGTGGTGCAGACCGGAGTTCACGGCGTGCGGGGAGGCTTTTATAGATGCGGAAGATCTGTATCACCCGCTTCTTGAAAATGCTGTGCCTAATTCGTTACATACTGACCGCCCGATTCTGTTGACAGGCTCCAACGCCTCCGGAAAATCTACCTTCCTGCGCTCTGTTGCCATCTGCGCGCTCCTTGCGCAGACCATTTGGACTGTTCCCGCGAAATCCTGGAGGAGCAGCCTCTTCCGCATCTATTCGTCCATGGCGCTGAAGGACAACCTGCAGGGGCATGAGAGCTACTACATGGTCGAGATCAAGTCGCTGAAGAGGATTCTGGATGCGGCCGCAGGAGATGGTTCTGGAATGCATTCAGAAGCAGCCGCTGCAGCAGCATCGGTGCCAGTGCTGGCCTTCATTGATGAGGTGCTGCGCGGAACGAACACGATAGAGAGAATTGCAGCATCGACAGAAATTCTGCACGCTTTCGCGGCGAAGGGGATTCTGACCTTCGCTGCGACGCATGACATCGAACTCACGGACCTTCTTCCGGAGTATGATAACTATCACTTCGGAGAGGAAATCGAAGAGGGAGACGTTATTTTCCATTATCATCTGCAGAAGGGAAGGGCGACGACGCGCAACGCGATCAGGCTCCTCGGGCAGATCGGTTTCGCGCCTTCCATTACGGAGAAGGCGGAGGAGCGCGCCGCGCAGTTCGAGAAGACAGGGAAGTGGAGCCTGTAGCCGTGTGATTTCTGATGGCGTGCAAAGTGAATGAAATCATAACACCTCAATTTGAGAGGATTCAGCATTTGAGAGGATTCAGCAGATGACTCATGTAACAATCTACAGCGACGGCGCAGCAAGGGGGAATCCCGACGGCCCCGGCGGATACGGCGCAATTATTCAATTCGTGGACAGCAAGGGGCAGCTGCACGAAAAGGAATTCAGCGAGGGATTCAATCCTACGACGAACAACCGGATGGAGCTGCTCGGTGCCATCACAGCGCTCGAGGGTCTTTCGAGGCCATGTGAGGTCGATCTCTACAGCGACTCGAGCTATGTGATCAACGCCTTCTCCAAGGGATGGATCGATTCCTGGCAGGCACACGGCTGGAAGACTGCCTCTAAGCAGCCGGTGAAGAATCGGGACCTCTGGGAGAGATTTCTGAAAGCAATGGCTCCACACAACGTTCATTTCCACTGGGTGAAGGGCCACAACGGCCAGCCGGAGAATGAGCGGTGCGATACGCTGGCGACAACTGCTGCCGACGCAATGAAGGGAAAAAAGAAGCCGAATACGGATCCTTTAAATTCGTAATCTTTAGGACAGGCTGCAAAGCAATAACAGTTTATATGTGAGGTAACAAATGCAGATTAAAATCACAAGACTGAGCAAAACCGCCAAACTCCCCACGCGGGGAAGTGCACTGGCCGCAGGGTATGATCTGTACGCAGATGTGGCGGAGGACACTGTGATCAGGCCGCACCAGACGGTGATGATTCCTTCGGGTGTTGCGATGGAGATTCCGGAGGGGTATTTTGGTGCGATCTTTGCAAGATCCGGACTGGCCGCAAAGGAAAGTCTTCGCCCCGCCAACTGTGTCGGCGTCGTAGATTCAGACTACCGTGGCATGTGGAAGATCGCCGTCCACAATGACGGAGACACAGAGCGCGTGATCACTCCAGGCGAGCGCATCGCGCAGATGGTAGTCATTCCTTTCCTGCCTGTCGAATTTGAAGAAGTATCCGAACTCTCTGACACCGAGCGCGGTTCCGGCGGCTTTGGGTCAACCGGAAAAAACTGAAAAATTTACCTGAGGAATTTCTGATGAAAATAATCGGCAATCCCTCCCAGTGGGAGGCCATCAGCCACGCCAGAGGGCCCTGCGAAGTCATCGCAGGGCCCGGCAGCGGCAAAACATTTGTTCTCGTCCATCACATTCTTTTTCTTCTGCAGGATCTGCGCGCAGATCCGTCTCAGATTCTTGTCCTCACCTTTTCAAAAGCTGCCGCGAAGGATATGCGCAGGCGCTTCTATCACGACTTGCGCAGTTCATATAATTTTCGCGGCGACCAAGATCTTTATAGGACCAACGATCCGGAAAATGATTTCACTTCGGAAGGTGCAGTAGGTTTTCACAGTTTCGCCAGGATCAAAGATATTCCCTTAACCGACGAAAACTGTCACCTTGCATCCCATACCTTCATCACGCCGGAAACGGCATCCCAGATCACTTTCGGCACATTCCACTCTGTTTTCTACCGGATCCTTCAGAGCAGTTCCCGCACAAATCTGAAAATAATTGATGAGAAGACACACACGAAGCTCCTGCGTTTTCTGGCACGAGAGTACCTGCAGGCAGGAAGCGGTTTAGACGGTTCTGCGGACAGAATCGTGATGGAGGAGCTCGCGGGTGCGATCACTCATGCAAAGAACCGCGCCGATCAAGGTCTCACCCATGCCTGTGAACCCTCAGATCATGACAGCAGATCTTCGGGCCGGCCTTCCCTCAAAGGCCGAAAGCCAATATCAGAGAAATCATTTCATGAATCAACATCCTCGGGCGGACCTTCTTCCGCAGTGCAGATGCCTGTTTCCGGGAGGGGAAAGCCGCAGTATGAACAGGCGGTCGCCCTTTACAACCGGTATCTTCGTGAAAACGGCCTCATGGATTACGACGATATCGTTCTTGAGTGCAGGCGGCTCTTCATTGAACGTCCGGATGTTCTCGCCCTGTGGAGAGCGCGGTTCCGGTACATTCTGATCGACGAATTTCAGGACATCAACTCTCTTCAATACGACGTTGTGAAAATGATTGCAGGCGGTTGTGAACATCTATTCCCTCACCGCAATGCCGACTCGTGTGAACAGGGAGGTATGCTCGCCTCCCCCCATCTCTTCGTCGTAGGTGACGACGACCAGTCCATCTACGGATTTCGCGGCGCAGACCCTGCCATTATGCAGGACTTTATGAAGGATTATCCGGATGCGCGAAGGATCTGTCTTGGCGTCAACTACCGCTCCGGCAGTGAGATCGTCCGGGCAGCCGCAAAGGTCATCAGTGCCAATACAAACCGCATCACTAAAGAAGTGACACCGAACCGTGGAAGTGAAGGCCCCGTTGCGATCAGATATTACCCGACGGCACAAGCGCAGTATGACTTCATAGTGAACACCATCAAAGAGATGAGCGAAGTGGAGAGGAGAGGCTGCTCAGTCATCGTGCGCACGAACAGAGGAGCAGGCGGGATTCAGCGTGCCTTTGAGGCGGCGGGGCTTTCCACAGACCGCAGCCATATGGACCAGAAGAGGTTCTCAGAAATCTGCGAAGACATTCTTGCCTATCTTACGATCGGACGGGACGCACGCACCGGCAGAATAAAAAGGAGCGATCTCTACCGCATCATGAACCGCCCGCAGCGATGGCTCCTTCGCGAAATCGCACCGGAACCTATGGTGGAGGTCAGCGCGCTCGTGCGTATTCATCGTTTACCGGAATCAGGAAAACAGGAAAAGGTGATCGCGGACCTTCTGCAGGACGCACAGCGTCTCTGGCAGTTTCAACCGGCACTCTCCGTGCGGTATCTGCGAAAGAGTGTGGGGTATGAAGGTGTTTTCAGTGGACGGGATGCGGAGAGCGCAATGGAGATACTCGATGGAATAGAGGCGATGGCAGCCGGGGCGGGGTCTGTCGAGGCACTGATGCGGCGGCTTAAGGAAATTCTCGATGATCCTCGGAAGGGAGATTTTCTACATCGTATAGGCCGACGGAAAGCAGGGTGCTTTCAACCCGAAAAATCTCCCGCCGTCCGCATCCCGATCCTCACGATGCACGCTGCGAAGGGCCTGGAGTTTGACACGGTATTTCTGCCGGATCTGAACGAGGGCATGATTCCGTCGAGAAAATCCACGTCGCCGGAAGCGATCGAGGAGGAGAGGCGGCTCCTCTATGTGGCCATGACGCGGGCGAAGAAGCGGCTTGAGCTGCTCTATATTGCCGGTGGCACGACGGAGAAGATCCCGACGCGCTTTATCCGCGTGCTCGGGGCGAAGGACGCTTTTGGAGAATAAGTTTGAATATCGGCGGCCCGCAGTCTGTGCTAAAATGTATTCTGTATGGCAGTCAAAAAATCTGAGCAGAAAGGACCCTTCTCATGTCTTATCAATTTTCTGTATCGCCCGCGCATACCGTTCTGCCGGGGACGGTGGTAGAGAAAGACGGCGTTGTTTTCAGTGCTGTTTTCAGAAACTGCACCAATTGCGGCCTTGTGCTGTACCACCTGCCGGATCTCGAAGAGGTGCGCATTCCCTTCACCGATGAACAGCGCTACGGGAGCCTGTACTCCGTTCTGGTCCGTGACCTTGATCCCGCGAAGTGGGGCTACCGCTACTACAGGGATGACGTGACATTCGAGGACCCCTACGCCAGGGAGCTTGAGACGGTTTTCATAGAAGAAGATGACGGCATCGCCGCCGCAGACAAAAACGAAACCTCTGAAATTGTCGAAGAAGCGGGTAAGCCTGGGAAGAAGAAAAAAGAGCTGACTCTCTGCCGCCTCTTCCCGCAGGCCGAGGATTCCCTGCCTGCTTACGGACAGAGCCGCAAGCCCTGGTCCGACACCAATATCTATCTGCTGCATGTTAAAGGCTTCACCGCATCCCGCTCCTCAGGTGCGCGGCATCGCGGCACGTTCGACGGCGTGATCGAGAAGATCCCGTATCTGCAGTCCCTTGGCATCACGGCTGTGGAGCTGATGCCCGTCTATGAGCTGCGTCCGGAGATGCTCGGCGAGGTCGTCGGCGAGCCCAAGGACATTGCGAGCGGCCGCTACAACATCAGCGTATCCGGCGATGCCGGCATTGAGAAGGCCGATAAGAAGGCCAATTACTGGAATTTCGGGGAGGGGTGCTATTTTGCCCCCAAGCGCGCCTACTCAGCGAGCGGAAGACCGCAGGAGGAGTTCCTTTCAATGGTCAATGCGCTTCATAAGGCCGGGATCGACGTCTACCTGCAGATGTTCTTCCCGGATACTGTCTCGATCCAGACACAGCTCGAGGCGGCAAGATTTTATGTGACGCACTACCACATCGACGGCTTCCACCTGAAGGGAAATGACGCGGCGCTCAAGACCCTCGCATCCGATCCGATGCTCAGCGACACCGCGGTCCTGTACTATGACTTCCCGTACGATGATCTGCAGAAGGAGGACAAGGAGAATCCATACATCGGAAAGCCCTCCATCGAGCACCTCGGGGAATATAAGGACGACTATGAGACGCTCATCCGCCGCTTTGTCAAGAGCGACAACGGCGTTCTGCGCTCCTTTGTAAAGGCGATGGTCACTGTGCCGAAGGGACATGGAAGCGTCCACTATTTTGGCGACTACGAGGGCTTTACGCTGGCAGACCTCGTCTCCTACAACGGAAAGCATAATGAGGCCAACGGCGAGGATAACCGCGACGGGCGCGACAATAACTACAGCTGGAACTGCGGCGTCGAGGGACGCAGCTACAAGAAAGAGATCAGAACGCTCCGCATCCGCCAGATGAAGAACTTCCTCTCCCTCAACTACCTCTCGCAGGGAACGCCCCTTCTGAATGCAGGCGACGAGAGATGCAACTCGCAGGGCGGCAACAACAATCCGTACTGCCAGGACAATGAGACGGGCTGGATGAACTGGAAGGAGACCGTGGACGGTCACACAATCCTCGACTTCACGAGACAGATGATCGCCCTCAGAAAGGCGCATCCGATCCTCCGCCAGAGCGAGCCATTCCGCTTCAATGATTACAAACTCAGCGGTTATCCGGACATCTCCCTTCACGGGGCGGAGGCCTGGAAGCCTGACTACAGTGATTACAGTCACTGCGTCGGAATTCTCCTCAATGAAAATTACGCCGACGAGGCGCCCGCTGATTCCTACCTCTACATCGCCGTCAACATGCACTGGCACAGCCAGCGGCTCGCGATTCCGGCGCTTCCGGAGTGCTTTAAGTGGCACATCCTCATGGATACGTTTGAGGACAGCTCCTTTGTATCAGAGAGTGAACGCGCAGCCGGGAAGGATCTTCTCGAGGATCCGCACCACGTGAGCGTGCGCTGCCGTTCCATCATGGTTCTGCAGGCTGTTCGGGAGAAGAAGGATAACGCTGCACAGGATGACGCAGGGGATCGGAAAAACGCAGTAAAGAAGAGCACAATACATGAGTCAGAAAATCACATTACGAAAGACGCTTCTGCATTTTAAGACAATCACACACCACAAGGTCGAGGTAGCTAAGGGATGCTTTGCCGTAGGACTCTACAGGCAGGGCATCTGCCATGACCTGTCAAAATACAGCCCAACCGAATTCCTCGAGGGCGCCCGCTATTACCAGGGCTACAGAAGCCCCAACAATGCAGAGCGCGAGGACAAGGGATACTCCGAGGCGTGGCTCCACCACAAGGGCCGCAACAAGCACCACTACGAGTACTGGATCGATTACGCGAGCCGCCCGGAGATCGCGACGACGATCAACGGGCTTCTTCCCGCGAAGATGCCAGGCAGGTACGTCGTAGAGATGCTGATGGACCGCATTGCCGCCAGCAAGACTTATAAGGGTGATGCCTACACCGATGCCGATCCCTGGAAATATTACGCCACCGGCCGCACCGCGAACTACCTCCACCCGGAGACAAAGGCACTCCTCGAGAAGCTCCTTCTGATGCTGCGCGACGAGGGAGAAGAAGCAACGTTCTCCTATGTGCGCCGCCATCTCTACAGCCGTGAATTCGGCAGAAGAGTCTATAAGGACGGCCGCGTGGAGTCCATGAAATGACACTTACGGCGGAGGAAGAGGCCCGCTGGCAGGCGGTGAAAGATCGTGTCATCACGCTCGATCCGAAGGTGCGCGATGGCATCGGCGTGCAGAAGGAAAAGACGCTCCACGCCGTATTGAAGAATTATTATGAACCCGACAGGGCATTTCAGGAGGTCCCGGTCGGGCCTTTTATTGCGGATATTCTGCGGGGAGGCACAGTCACAGAGATCCAGACCGCCAACATGATCCACATGCGGGACAAGCTCTCCTTCATGCTGAAGGAGCACGACGTCCGCATCGTCTACCCGATTCCGCACAAAAAGTGGGTCGTCTGGCTGGATCCGGAGTCGGGCCTCCCCGTCAAAAAGAACAAATCTCCGTACACTGGCACGTTCTACCAGGCGTTCAGGGAGCTGTTCTGGATCGACATGTATCTGGGAAATCCCCGTCTTACCATCGATCTTCTGCTCATCGATCTGGAGGAGTACCGCTTCCTCGACGGCTGGGGAACCGGCGGCAAAAGAGGATCCCACAGGTTCGATCAGCTGCCGCTCTCAATCGAGGGCAGACTTGTTCTGAAGAGCCCTTCCGATTATAATTATTTCCTTCCGGACACACTGCCTTCCCCTTTCACCTCAAAGGATCTCGCCGCGGCGGCTGGCGTAAAGAGGCAGAGCGTCGTCTATTCCTCCATTCTGAAAATACTGACCGATATCGGCACAGTCTCGCGGGTGGGGAAGAAGGGAAACGCATATCTGTATACAAAAGGCAGCTCTGCGTCATAAAACAGCAGGTTTGAACGAAGCAGAGATCATTTCTGCGCAAAGATCCGGCATAATATGATCCGGAGCATTAATTGTTTGCGCACATCGACATGGAGGATGTACTATGTCACATTTCGATAAAGAGGAAATCGCGCAGCGGTTCATTCGCTACGCCAGCATAATGACCCAGTCGGAGGAGGGCGTTCCTGACACGCCGTCGACGGACTGCCAGCGGCATCTCGCAGAGCTCCTCTATAACGAGCTGCGGGAGATGGGCGCATCCGACGTCTCCTACGACGTGAACAAGTGCTATGTCTATGCCACGGTTCCCGGCAACATCCCCGCAGATTTTGAAAAGGTTGGCATGCGCGAGGACACTGCCGCCAAGAGGCGCGAGAACCTGGCGCCGATCATCGGTCTTGTCGCACACATGGACACCTCCAATGCGGTCGACAGCCGCGGCGGCGTACACCCCAGAGTGATAGAGAACTACGACGGCGGAAGAATCGTTCTGAACGCCGACAGGGGGATCACAATGTCCCCTGAGGAATATCCGGATCTCGCCCGCATGAAAGGAAAGACGATCATCGTGACGGACGGCACATCCGTCCTCGGCGGAGACGATAAGGCGGGCGTCACCCAGATCATGGAGGTCTTCCGATTCTTTCTCTCACACCCGGAGATCGCGCACGGCACGATCAGATGTATGTTCACGCCCGATGAGGAAGTGGGAAACGGTGTCCTGAACTTTGACCCCATGCGCTTTGCGGTGGACTACGGCTACACGGTCGACGGAAGCCGCGTAGGCGACATTGAGTTCGAGAACTTCAACGCCGCTTCCTGCCGCATCGACATCAAGGGGCTCTCTACGCACCCCGGCGATGCAAAGGGGAAGATGATCAACGCCGTCCTCGTCGGCATGGAGTTCAACAGCCTGCTGCCCGCGAAGGAGACACCTTACTATACGGAAGGGTATGAGGGCTTCTACCATCTCGAGGAGATGCACGGCACAACAGATGCCTGCCACATGGAGTACATCCTCCGCGACCACGACAAGGAGAAATTCGAGCTGAAAAAGAAGACTGTCCTCGCAGCTGCCGGGGAGTTGAACCGCCGCTACGGCGAGGGGACTGTGAAGATCGAAGTGAAGGACTCCTACTACAACATGGCGGAGAAGATCCGCCCGCACATGCATCTGATCGACAACGCGAAGAAGGCAGTTGAGGAGGTCGGCCTCACACCGACGACGCTCCCGATCCGCGGCGGCACAGACGGATGCACGCTCTCCTTCCGCGGAATTCCCTGCCCGAACCTCGGCACCGGCGCCTACAACTACCACGGCAGATACGAATACGTCTGCGTTGATGAGATGGAGCAGGGCGCTGAGATCCTGCTGCGGATCCTGAACCGCTACGCGGGATATACCTTGGACTGACTGCCGGCATCAGAAGAAGGATAACACGGCAGGGGCAATACGAAACGGTCACATTAAGTAAAAGATAAAAATATATGATTGAGAACACACCAGAAACAAATAAAAAAACAGGCACCCAGATCCCCGCGCGCTTCCTTGCTAAGGACCCGGAGAAGCTGAAGGCGGAGCGGACCGCCCGCGAAAAAGAGCTTGAAAAAAGAGAACTTGCGGAGAGTGCGCGGCAGGAGGAGTTCCTGCAGCAGGCGAAGATGTACGTGAAGGAGCTCTCGATGGAGCTCGGGCGCACACCCACCTACCATGTCACGAATTTCGGCTGCCAGATGAACGCCAGGGATGCGGAGAAGCTCTCCGGTGTCCTCGAGAGCGCAGGCTTTACCGAAATCGATGACGAGAGCGCGGATTTCGTGATTTACAACACCTGCACTGTCAGAGACAATGCGGACCAGCACTTCTACGGCCGCCTTGGCAGGGCCTCACACTGCAAAAAGAGCAACCCGTACATGAAAATCGCGGTGTGCGGCTGCATGATGCAGGAGAAGACGAACGTAGACAAGCTCAAAAAGAGCTATCCGTATGTGGATCTGATTTTCGGGACCCACAATATTTTCAGATTTCCGGAGTACCTCTGCAAGGTCTATGAGAATGCGCAGAGATACCCCTCGTCCCAGTCGGCGCGCCGCGTCGTGGACGTGTGGGAGAGCACTGATCTCATCGTCGAGGATCTCCCCGTGGAGAGGAAGTTCCGCTATAAGTCCGGCATCAACATCATGTTCGGCTGCAACAACTTCTGCAGCTACTGCATCGTGCCGTATGTGCGCGGGCGGGAGAGGAGCCGGGAGCCGAAAGACATCCTGAACGAGATCGAAAAGATGGTGGCCGACGGCGTCGTGGAAGTCATGCTCCTTGGGCAGAACGTGAACTCCTACGGAAAGGATCTGCCGGAGCCCGTGACCTTCGCGCAGCTCCTCGATGAGATCGCACAGATCCCGGGACTCAAGCGCATCCGCTTCATGACGCCCCACCCGAAGGACATCTCGGAGGAGCTCATTCAGGTGATCAGGCGCCATCCCAACATCGCGCGGCACATTCATTTTCCGATGCAGTCGGGATCTACAAGGATCCTCCGCCTCATGAACAGGCGCTATACCAAGGAGCAGTACCTCGAGCGGGCGCTCTATATCAGAAAAGAGCTCCCGGACGCCGCCATCACGACGGACATCATCGCGGGATTCCCCGGGGAGACGCCGGCAGACGTGGATGATACGATCGACGTCATCCGGAAGGTCCACTTCGACAACGCCTACACATTCATCTACTCAAAGCGCCATGGGACGCCTGCTGCCGAAATGGAGCAGGTCCCTGAGGAACAGGTAAAAGAGGGGTTTGACCGGATCCTGCATGAGGTGCAGGAGTCCGCTAAGGAGCAGACAGCAAAGCTCCAGGGGAAGGTCATGACTGCGCTCGCCGAGGAGGAGAACCGGCAGATGGAGGGGTACATCACAGGGCGTCTCTCGAACAACACCATTGTGCACTTCCCGGGCGATGCGTCCATGATCGGGCGCTTCTTCGACGTCTCCCTCGATGAGTGCAAAGGATTTTACTACTTTGGCAGCGTTGTGCGTGAGAATCCGCGCGGGTATTAATCTGCGCTTTTCGGACACTGCGTTAAAAGCCGGTATCTCAACGGGAACCTCTCCCGGGAGAGATTGCCGGCTGAATCTTATATTTTCAGCTGGGAGGAAATGCCTTGGCTCTACCCAATATTTCCGACGTATCGCCGATGATGCAGGAGTATATCCGGATGAAGGAGCAGTATCCGGACTGTATTCTCTTCTACAGAATCGGCGATTTCTATGAGGTCTTTTTTGACGACGCGCTGACGACGTCGCGCGAGTGCGAGCTGACGCTCACCGGCAAACAGTGCGGCCTTCCGGAGCGCGCGCCCATGTGCGGCGTGCCGTTCCACGCCGTTGACATCTACATCTCCAAGATGGTGGAGAAGGGGTACCGGATCGCCGTCTGCGACCAGGTGGAGGACCCGAGGTTTGCGAAGGGCCTTGTCAAGCGCGCCGTCACAAGAATCGTGACCCCCGGCACAAAGACATCCCTCGAGACCCTCGATGCGAACCGGAACAACTATATTTTCTGCATCTTTTATGATGACAATACATCCGGCATCGCCGTCGCCGACGTCTCCACAGGTGATTTCTACGCGACGCAGGTGAATTCTCTTCGCGGCATCATCGATGAGATCAACAAGTATTCCCCCGCCGAGATCATCTGCAACGATGCGTATCTCGTCTCCGGCGCAGATCTCGATGATCTGCGGGGGCGCCTCGGCATTGTGGTGAATGCGCTGGATTCCCATTACTTTGGCGAGCACGAGACGACGGACATACTGCTTCGCCATTTCAAGGTGGCGAGCCTTACTGCGCTTGGCATTGACAGCCTGAAGGCCGGGACTGTTGCCTGCGGCGCGCTCATGCAGTATCTGTATGACACGCAGCTCAACAATCTTGACAACATCACAAGGATAGAAGCGTATCTCACTGGAAAATACATGCTCCTCGACTCCGCGACCAGGCGAAACCTTGAGCTCACGGAGACCATGCGGGAGAAGAAGGTGCGGGGCTCCCTTCTCTGGGTTCTCGACAAGACGAAAACTGCCATGGGTGCCCGCCTCCTGCACCAGTTCCTTGAGCAGCCCCTCATCGACCGCGAGGAGATCGAAAAAAGGCTCGATGCGGTGGAGGCGCTTTGTAAAAAGACTGTGGACCGGGATGAAATCCGCGAATACCTCCAGCCCGTCTACGACATGGAGAGGCTCCTCACAAAGATCAGCTACGGAAGTGCGAATCCGAGAGACCTCCTCTCATTCCGCGAATCGTTGAAAATGTTGAAGCCCATCCGCCAGGTTCTCAGTGACTTCGAAGACGGCGATCTCGCACAGATCCGCGATTCAATCAGCGATTTTGATGATCTGGTCGATACCCTGCAGAGGGCCCTCGTGGATGATCCTCCCCTTGCGATGAAGGAGGGCGGCATCATCAGAAACGGGTATGATGAGACGGTGGATCAGCTGCGCAGTGCGAAGACGCAGGGCAAACAGTGGCTCGCCGATCTCGAGGAGGATGCGAGGCAGAAGACCGGCATCGGCAAGCTCAAGGTCAAGTACAACAGCGTCTTCGGATATTTCTTCGAGGTCACGAATTCGTTTAAGGACAAGGTGCCCGCTGACTGGACGAGAAAACAGACGCTCGTCGGCTCCGAGCGCTACACGACGCCCCGACTGAAGGAACTCGAGGACACGATTCTGAATGCGCAGGACCGGCTCAATGACCTCGAGTACGAGAAGTTTTCAGAGCTTCGTCAGATGATCGCGGACCGGATCGTCGATATTCAGAAGTCTGCAAAGGCTGTTGCCCTTCTCGACGTCTACTGCTCGCTCTCGGTTGCCGCGGAGCGAAACGGGTATGTGCGTCCTAAGATCAATGAGAAGGGCGTTATCCGGATCAAAAACGGCCGCCACCCCGTCGTCGAGCAGATGATGCAGGGGGATTTTGTCTCCAATGACACTATCCTCGACAACAGGAAGAACTGCATTGCCGTCATCACCGGTCCCAACATGGCCGGCAAATCGACTTATATGCGTCAGGTTGCCCTCATCAGTCTCATGTGCCAGATCGGCTCCTTTGTCCCTGCGCAGGAGGCGGATCTGTGCGTGGTCGACCGTATTTTCACAAGGGTCGGCGCATCGGATGATCTGGGGAGCGGCCAGTCGACGTTCATGGTCGAGATGAATGAGGTTGCGAACATTCTGCGGAATGCAACGCCCAGGTCCCTTATCATCCTTGATGAGATAGGGCGAGGCACTTCCACGTTTGACGGGCTCTCCATCGCATGGGCGGTCATCGAGTACATCAGCAACAGGAAGTTTCTCGGCGCAAAGACGCTCTTTGCGACCCACTACCACGAGCTGACGGAGCTCGAGGGCAAGATCGACAATGTGAACAACTACTGCGTGGCGGTCAGAGAGAAGGGGGACGACATTATTTTCCTCCGGAAGATCGTAAAAGGCGGCGCAGATCGCAGCTATGGCATTCAGGTGGCCCGGCTTGCGGGGCTTCCGGACATCGTCGTTGACCGGGCCAAGGAAATTGCAAGGCAGCTCTCCGACAACGACATCACGGAGAAGATCCAGAGCATCGAGGTGAAGGGCGATGCCGGAGGGAAGACGCAGAAGGTGCCGCACTACGACGAGGTGGATCTCGGGCAGATGTCCCTCTTCGATACTGTCGCCGACAACGATGTTCTGCAGGAGCTGGAAAATATTGACGTCACCAACATGACGCCCATGGACGCCCTGAATACGCTCTACCGGCTGCAGTCTGAACTGAAGAATCGGTGGTCGGCACCCGGAACCGGGCAAAAAGAGTAATCTCTTCAGGACACACAGAATTGGCGTCTGCATATGCCTGTCAGGGACATAAAGATTTATTGCGGGCGCCGGGACGGGAGAATCCAGAGAGTTAAGCAATGGCGAATATCAACATCCTCTCAAGCGATACGATCAACAAAATAGCGGCGGGCGAAGTAATAGAGCGGCCCGTAAATGTCGTGAAGGAGCTCGTAGAGAACGCGATCGACGCGGGTTCCACCGCCATCACGATCGAGATCAAGGGCGGCGGGATCGACATGATCCGCGTGACAGACAATGGCTCCGGTATTGAGGCCTCCCAGATCACGAAGGCGTTCCGGCGCCACGCGACGAGCAAGATCGCGGATGCAGATGATCTGTCCGCGCTCATGACGCTTGGCTTTCGCGGCGAGGCGCTCTCGAGCATTGCGGCCGTCTCCCAGGTGGAGATGATCACAAAGACGAGGGATTCCCTCACAGGGACCAGGGCTGTCAATACTGTGGATGTCGCCGCGCCTTCACTGCAGAGCAGTTCTTCTTTGAACAGCAGTTCTTACCGGCAGGATGCCCTCGCTGCGCCAGGCGGCGCAGCAGCTGAAAATCAAGGCCGCGATGCCCTCGCCGTGCAGGCAGGAAATCCAGCCGCTTTCGACAGGGATGCGGCGCAGCTCTCCCTCCAGGAAGTCGGCGCGCCGGACGGAACGACGGTTATCGTCCGCAACATCTTCTACAACGTGCCCGTCAGACGGAAATTCTTAAAGACGCCGCAGACAGAGGGTGGCTACATCACGGATCTGGTGGAGCATCTTGCCCTTTCTCATCCTGATATCTCATTCCACTACCGGATGAACGGACAGGAGAAGCTCCACACAACAGGAAACGGCGATGAAAAGGAGCTGATCTACCGGATTTACGGAAGAACCATGGCACAGACTGTCATTCCGATCCACACTGATGGAAGCGGCATGACGCTGGAGGGGTATCTTGGACGCCCTGAGTTCTCACGGAGTGCCAGGAGCTTCGAGACGTTCTTTGTGAACGGCAGGATCCTCCGGAGCGATGTGCTCTCTAAGGCACTCGAAGAAGGATACCGGACAGATCTCATGCAGCACCGCTTTCCTTTCGCCGTCCTGCACCTTACACTTCTGCCCGAAGAGGTGGATGTCAATGTTCACCCCTCCAAGATGGAGGTGCGCTTTTCCAATCCGAAGGCCGTCTTCGACTTCATCAATGAGGGCGTGCATGCAGCGCTCCACAGGGTCGAGCTGATTCCAAAGGCCGGCATGGACACGGAAAAAGAGGAGAATGAGAGGGCCCGCGCAGAGGAGAAGGCGCGCGAGCTGGCGGCAAAGCGCGCGCCGCACACCGAGCAGTTCGAACAGCCGGATGCGCCGTCAAGACCTCTGGATACAGAGGGACTTCGCATGGAGACCGCTTCGCCGGAAAACGGAGAGAATTCCGGGAAGGCAGCAGCTGAAAACGGTGCCGCGGGCGCGGCCGGAATTCCTGGCAGTACTGCGAAAGCGGATGCTGAACAGAACGATTCTGCGGGTTCTTCAGAAGATGACGAATTCGTATTCGAGGACAGAAGACCTGCGGCGCAGACGGTGCTCGCCCAGACTTCTGTCACGTATGGGGATACAGCATCCGGAACAGAATCCGTAACCGCGGGAGAAGCTGACGAAACATTATCCGCGGCGGAAGCACCGGCAGACTCTTTATGGGCGCAGGAAACTCCCGCGGATCGCAAAGGGCATTACGAGCAGGCAAGCCTCTTTGAGGAGGAGAAAGATCTTCCGCCGGTGACGGAAGCGGACTCTGAAAGCGGCGGAGAACCGATCGGAGATGAACCGGGTTCTGCCCATGGCACAAAGAACAATCCGCAGATTGAGGACAGAGCCGTCGTTTCTTCAAATATTCCTGATGAGAATGACCTCCACTACCACATGCTCTCGAGGGAGAACATCCCGGACTGGCACATCGTGGGGCAGGTCTTTGACACGTATTGGATCGTGGAGTTCAGGGATAAGATGCTCATGATCGACCAGCATGCGGCGCACGAAAAGGTGAACTTCGAGCGGCTGATGAAGAGGCTCGAAAAAGAACAGAATTCGCCTGCTGCCTCACAGATGCTGGCGCCGCCCATCGTCGTGAATCTGACAGGCAAAGAGGAAGCAGCTTATCTGCAGTATCAGGAGACTTTCCGGAAGATGGGGTATGAGATTGAGCCGTTCGGCGAGAGTTCCTATGCGATGCGCGCTGTGCCGCTCGAGCTCTATGCCAACGAGCCGGATTCGCTCTTTCGCGAGGTTCTCGATGAAATTCTGCAGGAGAGAATGAGCGGCACGCCTTATGCCATCCTGTACAAGATCGCTTCCATGTCGTGCAAGGCGGCGGTCAAGGGCAACATGCATCTGACCTTTGAAGAAGCGAGGGCACTGATCGGAGAGCTCCTCTCCCTTGACAATCCCTACCACTGCCCGCACGGGCGTCCCACGATGATCGTGATGCCAAAGAGCGAGATCGAGAAGAAGTTCAAGCGGATCGTCTGACGGGAATTCCGATCAGCCAGCAGATCTGCCGTGCGGCTTTGCGGGGTGTGTTCTCTGCAAAGCCGCGCTGACAACAATGAGGGAGGAAGCATTCCGCATGAGCAGCTATAAACCAGGCCTGATTATCGTCGCGGGCCCAACTGCCTCCGGCAAGAGCGCTGCGGCAGTTGAACTGGCCCTTCGCCTGAACGGTGCCGTGATCTCCGCAGATTCCATGCAGGTCTACAGGGGGATGGACATTGGTTCCGCAAAGATCACAAAGGAGGAAATGCGAGGCGTCCCTCATTACCTCATCGATATAAGGGATCCGTGGGAGGAGTGGAACGTCTTTTATTTTCAGAAGGAATGCAGGAAGGCGCTTGCAGAAATCTATGCGCAGGGAAAGGTCCCGATCCTCTGCGGCGGCACTGGCTTCTACATCCAGTCCGTTCTCTATGACATTGCGTTCGATCCCGGGGACACACAGACGTTCAGTCGTGGTTCTGAAAATACACTGAAGGACAGAAGCGGATCTGAAAATAACGGGGGGCTTTCTGTCTCTGACAAGACGAAGGCAGAAGCGATTCCGGATCAAAGCGCGGTCCCCGAATCCCATGCCGCAGGAATTGATTTATCCTACAGGCAGGAGCTGGAGGCCATAGCCAGGGAGCATGGCAACACTTACCTGCACGACTGTCTGCAGAAGATCGATCCGGAGGCTGCTGCAGCCATACATCCGAACAATGTAAAGAGAGTCATCCGCGCCCTCGAATATGCAAAGGAGACGGGAGATCTCATCTCGAGACACAATAAAGAGGAGCGGGAGAAGGCACCCGCGTTCAACGCCGCTTTTTTTGTACTCACGATGGAGCGGCAGCAGCTCTATGAGAGGATCGAGCGCCGCGTCGACCTCATGATGCAGCAGGGGCTCCTTGAAGAGACAAAGCGCCTTGCCGATGCGGGGTGCACCAGGGATATGAACAGCATGCAGGGGCTTGGGTACAAGCAGATTCTGGAGTATCTTGACGGCACCTGTACACTGGAAGAGGCGGTTTCCAGGATCAAAATCCAGACGAGGCACTTTGCCAAGCGGCAGCTCACCTGGTTTAAGAGAGAGAAGAATACGATCTGGATGGACCGCTGCAATTACCCGGACGAAAAGGCGCTTTGGGATGCCATGGAGCAAATCGCCAAGGAGAGACTGAGTATACGACAGGATCCCCGGCCGACGCTGTAAGGAAATTCGTCTGACGGGCACACTTTCCATCCGGAGCACCTGACTGATCGGAGAGTACTGAACGAATACAGAAAGAGGATTCAACAAAAATGACAGCTTCAACAGCACAGAACATGAAAAACCGCGATGACAGGGCTCTGAACGCTCTCGGCATCTCTAAAGAAGTTATTGATTTCGCCCAGCCCATACTGGATAGACTGAAGGAGCGCTTTGACGGGATCGATGCGATGGCCGAGTTCAACCAGCTGCGTGTCATCAAAGCCTTCCAGGACGCCCACATCGGCGAGGCAAACCTGAAGGGAACGACGGGATACGGCTACGATGACATCGGAAGAGACGGCCTTGAAAAGGTGTACGCCAATTATTTTCACACTGAAGACGCACTGGTGCGCCCGCAGATCACCTGCGGCAC
>DEKA01000031.1:0-17113 GCA_002353635.1 Lachnospiraceae bacterium UBA2734 | reverse complement strand
GGTGCTCCTCAGCGCCGCCGGAAAACCCTACGACACGCTTGAGGAGGTCATCGGCATCCGTCCGTCGAGAGGGTCTCTCGCCGAATATGGCATCGGCTACCGGCAGGTGGATCTGAAGGACGGAAAGGGGTTTGACTTCGACGGCATCAAAGAGGCGCTCACCGCGCAGGATCCGGAGAAGAAGATCCACCTCGTGACGATTCAGAGATCCAAGGGATATCAGACAAGAAAGACGCTCTCCGTGGACCAGATCGGTGAGGCAATTTCATTTATCAAGGGAATCCGCCCGGATGTCACCTGCATGGTCGACAACTGCTACGGCGAGTTCACAATGGACAAAGAGCCCTCTGACGTCGGCGCCGATATGGTTGTCGGCTCTCTCATCAAAAACCCCGGCGGCGGCCTCGCCCCCATCGGCGGCTATATCGTCGGCACAAAGGAGTGCGTCGCCAACGCGGCCGTGCGCCTCACAAGCCCCGGACTTGGCAAGGAGGTCGGCGCCTCTCTCGACGTTCTTCCCCAGCTCTACGAGGGGTTCTTTATGGGACCTATTGTCACAGCAGCTGCCCTGAAGGGCGCCATCTTTGCCGCGAACTGCTATGAGAAGCTCGGCTTTGAGACCTTCCCGAACGGAAGCGAGGACCGCTACGACATCATTCAGGCCATTACCTTCCACAAGCCTGAAGGGATGATCGCCTTTGCACAGGGCATTCAGTCGGCATCGCCCATCGACAGCTTCGTCGATGCGCAGCCCGCCCCCATGCCGGGATATGACTCCGATGTCATCATGGCAGCAGGCGCCTTTGTATCGGGTTCCTCCATCGAGCTGTCTGCGGACGGGCCGATCAGAGAGCCGTACACCATTTATTTTCAGGGCGGACTGACGTGGCCGCACGCAAAGCTCGGCATTCTGAAGACCCTTCAGAATATGCAGGAGCGCGGTATTGCGAAACTAGATTAAAGAAAGTAAAATGAATCGTGCTATCGTGACGGCCCCGGAGAGGTCAGAAGCGAGGCAATCAATGAACAACAACGCGATTCACAGCGCGGGGAGTCCGCAGCTGCCGTATGAGAAATTCCTTGCGTACGGTGCGGATTCCCTGACGAACACGGAACTTCTGGCGATTATTCTGCGCACAGGAACTGCCAACATGCCGGCGATTTCGCTGGCGCAGCAGATCCTTGCCGCAGGGGGAGAAGAGAACGGGCGCCTGTCCTGCCTGTGCAGTCTGTCGATGCATGATCTGTGTCAGATCCGCGGCATCGGCGAGGTCAAGGCGGTCAGGCTCCTTTGTATTGCAGAGATCTCAAGGCGCATCTCGCAGGAGAATGCGGCGCAGTCTCTGTCCTTCAGGTCGCCCGGTTCTGTCGCGCGCTATTTCATGGAATCGCTCAGGCACGAGCGGCAGGAGAATGTGATTCTGGTTCTTCTCGACACGAGAATGACCATGATCCGCAGCGAAGTTCTCTCCACAGGAACGGTGAATCTCTCCCTCCTCTCCCCGAGAGATGTCTATATGCGGGCACTCAAGGGCGGCGCTGTCTATATTCTCCTTCTGCACAATCATCCGAGCGGAGATGCGACGCCGAGCGAGCAGGACATCTCTGCCACCAGAAAAGTCAGGGAAGCCGGTGAGTGCCTTGAAATCCCTCTTCTCGACCACATCGTGATCGGAGACAGGTGCTACACCAGTATGAAGGAAGCAGGTCTTTTATAATGTTATGGTTTGGCCAGAAAAAGAACACGAATATCCCCTCGCAGGTGCATCCGAAGGAGAAGTATAAGGATCCCGGATTTTCGAGCAACACCTACGGCATCGATCTCGGCACATGCAACATCAAGATCTACAACGCCGCAACGGACAAGATCCTCGTGCAGAAGAACATCATTGCCATTCAGAACAAGAAGACAATGATCGCCTACGGAAACGAAGCTTATGAGATGTACGAGAAGGCACCCTCCAATATCCGTGTCTCCTATCCGATCGGAAGCGGCGTCATCGCGGACATCAACAACATGGAGCTCCTGCTCAAGTCCTTCACGAAGGATGAGCAGGGCGGTACGCTTCGTCCCGCGGATTTCTATGTTGCCGTGCCGACAGATGTCACAGAGGTCGAGCGCAGGGCTTTCTATGATCTTGTCAAGGATGCAGGCGTAAAGGCCCGCAACATTCTTGCGGTAGAGAAGGCGATCGCTGATGGTCTCGGCCTTGGCATCGATGTCAAGAATTCCCAGGGCGTCATGATCGTGGATGTCGGGTATGACACGACAGAGATCTCTATTCTCTCTCTTGGCGGAATCGTTCTCTCACGCCTCATCAAGGTGGGCGGACATGCTTTCGATACAGCAATTGTCAGTGCCGTGCGCAGGGAGTACAACCTCGTCATCGGCATGAAGACTGCGGAGTCCGTCCGCGTCTCATTCGGCGACATCTCCCACAACGGAGGCGTTGCAACCGTATATGGGCGTGATATCGTGACAGGCCTTCCGATGGAGAGGTCTCTCACACATGACTTTGTCTCAGGTGTTCTGAAGGAGAACTTCCGCACGATCGTCGACAACATCAAGGTCATCCTCGAGCGCACACCCCCGGAACTCTCCGCAGATATCTACAGGCACGGCCTGTTCCTTACAGGCGGCGCCTCTCAGGAAGAAGGTCTTGCGGACCGCATTCACGAGGAGGTCAAGCTCGATGTCAATGCGGCAGAGTCCCCTGTCAACACAGTTGCACTGGGGCTTGCGCAGGTCATCAAGAAGAGTCAGTACAGGACGCTGGCATACACAATTGAGGGACTCGGCAAATAATGGCACAGGGCGCAAAAAGAAAACCGGACCGCTTCAAGATTAAAATCCCAAGCCGGTACCTTCTGCTGATCATCACCATCTGCTGCACAGGGCTTATCGTCCTGACCTACAATACGAATATTGTCACAGAGCCGATCAACAACACGGTCGGCTTTCTTGTGGTACCTTTTCAGAACGGGATCACGAGGCTCGGCACATGGATGGTGGACCAGGTCAAGAATGTTGAGCATATGAAGACCCTGGAGGCCGACAACGACAAGCTCCGCAAGGAGAACGAGGAGCTCAGGGAAGAGAACATGGCCTACGCGAATGAGAGGAAGGAGCTCGAGGAGCTCCGGTCTCTCTATAAGATCGACGGACAGTACTCGTCCTACCCGAAGACAGCGGCAAGAGTGATCTCCCGCAGCGGAGACAACTGGTATTACTCCTTCGTGATCGACAAGGGGACGGAGGACGGTCTTGACGTCGATATGAATGTGCTCTCCGGTGCCGGACTCGTCGGCCGCATCACTTCTGTAGGCAAAGACTGGGCACGTGTCGATTCCATCATTGAAGACAATATGAATGTGACGGGAGAGGTACTCAATACGTCGACCAACTGTGTCGTCTCCGGCAACCTCCAGCTCTACGACAAGGGCAGGATC
Organism: Lachnospiraceae bacterium UBA2734; assembly: GCA_002353635.1. GTDB lineage: Bacteria > Bacillota > Clostridia > Lachnospirales > Lachnospiraceae > CAG-791. The sequence continues at coordinate 13,663 of DEKA01000031.1, read as the reverse complement.
AGCTACAGCCGTCTGTCGGATCCGGACAACAAGGTGAAGACGGGCGACAAAATCGTGACGAGCAGCATCTCAGACAAATACCTGCCCGGCATTCTCATCGGCTACATCAGCTCGATCGAAAAGGATGCCAACAATATCACGAAGTCCGGCGAGGTTACGCCGGCCGTGGACTTTGGCAATTTAAACCTGGTTCTTGTCATTACACAGAAGAAACAGACGGTTAATCAATGAAGAATTTCGTCAAAATCATAATCGTCGCCGCAACAGCTTTGCTCTGTTTTATCCTTCAGACGAGCATTCTGGCGCATTTATCCTTCGCCGGGATCACGCCGAATCTCATGATCGTCGTGACCGCCGGCTATGCCTTTTTTCTGGGAGACCGGGCCGGGATGTTCACGGGACTTTTCTGTGGCCTTCTGTGCGACATCTTTTTCGGCCCGCTCATTGGCTTTGAGGGCATTGTCTACGCCGTCGTGGGGTATCTCTGCGGCAAACTCGGCATGCTTCTCTATGTAGAGGGCGTCGGCTTTCCCATTGTTCTTGTATCCGTAAGCGACATCATCTACGGACTGCTCAACTTCTTCTTTCTGTTCATGCTGCAGAATCGTCTGTTCTTTGGAACTTTTCTTCTGCATGTCATGATTCCGGAAATGGTATATACGGCTCTCGCCGCCGTCATTCTTTTCCCTGTCATCCGCAGCATTCATGAACATGTCGTTGTCTGGGAACACAGAGACAGGAAAAAGGGCCGCTGGCGTTTTTTCACAAAACAGCTTTTTTAAGCGCCGCCCATGAGATGCACCCGCACAGGCAGAGTGCTGTTCATGCGGCCATTGTTTTTATTCCCTGTATCTGTTTAGCACCTCATATTGAGAACCAAAGGTTTTCGATATGCAGGCGTTCAGAGGTATTAAGTGATGCTGGACCGTTTGAAATCTTTTTTTGGCTCCCTGGGTGATATCACAAAGAAGACGGATCTGCGCATTTTCATCGTCATTTCTGTTGTCTTACTCTGTGCCGGCGGCCTTATGTACCGCCTCTTCTCACTGCAGATCGTACACGGCGCCGAATACCTGAACAATTTTCAGCTGAAAATAAGGCGCCAGATCAGTATTCCCTCCACAAGAGGCAATATCTATGACCGCAACGGCAAGCTCCTTGCCTACAATGAGCTCGCCTATTCCGTCGTGCTCAGAGATGTTGGAGAGGAGAGCTCCCACCACGATAAGGATCTGAACGGCATCATCAACAAAGCCATTGATATCATCGAGAACAATGGAGACAAGGTCACCGCAGATTTTGATATCGTTCTCAATTCGCAGAACGATACTTATGCCTTTTCCGTCGAGGGCACCCAGCTCACAAGATTCCGTGCGGACATTTACGGACACGCCTCCATCGATGACCTGACGGACAAGGAATCCTCTGCCTCCGCCGAGGACATGATCATGGATCTGGCCAAGCGCTACCATATCGGCGAATATGCAGACCCCTCCGACACATCTTCAACGTTCACCCCCGAGAAGGGCTACAGCAAGAAGAGACTCCTCGAAGTGGCAACCATCCGTTATCAGCTCAGCCTCAACAGTTTTCAGCGTTATATGCCGACAACTATCGCATCCGATGTCAGCGATGCCACTGTCGCCACCATACTGGAGAACACCGACAATATGAACGGCATAGACATCGAGGATGAGACGGTGCGCCGCTATACGGATTCAAAGTATTTCGCCCAGATCCTCGGCTACACGGGCAAGGTCGACTCCTCCGAGCTCGAGGACCTGCAGAAGGAGAACCCCGATTACGACTCCAGCGACATCGTCGGCAAGTCCGGCATCGAGAAATCCATGGAGACACAGCTCCAGGGCAAAAAGGGAAACGAGACCGTCTATGTCGACAATCTCGGCAATATCCTTGAGACGACGAATGTAACACAGCCTGCGGCAGGAAATGATGTCTATCTCACGATCGACAAGGATCTGCAGGAGGCTGCCTATGATATTCTTGAGAAGAAGCTCGCGGACATCATCCTGGACAAAATCAGACCCATCAAGGAATATACACCGGGCAAGAACGCATCCAGCTCGAGCATTGTCATCCCGATCTACGATGTGTACTACTCAGTGATCAAAAACGGCGTACTGGATATTTCGCACTTCGGCGCGGACGACGCAAAGGAGACGGAGAAGGCCGTCAAGGCGACTTTTGATGCCTATTCGGGCGAAGTTTACAATGAGATCAATTCCGAGCTCTCCGACAAGAAGACGCCGTACAACAAGCTGTCCAAGGAATACGAGAACTATGAGACCTACATCGTACAGCTCCTGTACACTGACAATGTGCTGCTCAGCGACAAGGTAGATACGAGCGATGAGACCTACATCGCATGGGCTAAGGACGAAAAGATCTCTCTTGCAGAGTTCCTCCAGTACGCCATCTCGCAGAACTGGATCGATGTCAGCAAGCTCTCCATGGATCAGCAGTATGCTGACTCCGGGAAGGTATACAGCGCACTGTGCGACTACATTGTCGAGGCTGTTAAGAAGGACAATACATTTTCACGCTGGATCTACAGATACCTGATTCTGAATGATCGTGTGACGGGCGCACAGATCTGTGAGCTGCTGATCGAGCAGGGATGTGTCTCTGTTCCTGATACAGAGCAGGCAGCATTGGAGTCCGGACAGGAGTCCGCCTACACGTTTATGACAAACCGGATCGCCAATCTGGACATCACCCCGGCGCAGATGAACCTGGATCCGTACTCGGGCTCCATGGTCATCACAGATCCCAACACCGGTGAGGTTCTGGCGCTGGTTTCCTACCCGTCCTATGACAACAACAAGATGGCAAACGGCGTCGATCCCGACTACTACGAGAGTCTTCGTGAAGACCTCTCCAAGCCGCTTCTCAACTATGCGACGCAGCAGGAGACGGCGCCAGGCTCCACGTTCAAGCCGATCTCTGCGACAGCGGGCCTTATGGAGGGAGCGATCAATCTCTCGACGACAGTGACCTGCACCGGCGTGTTCACCAAGCTCGGCGAGCCCTACATTCACTGCTGGATCTATCCTGGCGCGCACGGAACGCTCGATGTCACTGGCGGCATAGAGAATTCCTGCAACGTCTTCTTCTCTGAAGTCGGATACCGCCTGAGCCTTGATCAGAACGGCCAGTATGACTCGGACACCGGTATCAAGAAGCTGCAGAAATACGCGACAATGTACGGTCTCAACAAAAAGACGGGCATTGAAATTGAAGAGGCAGCGCCGCAGATGTCCTCCGAGGACGCCGTTCGTTCTGCCTTCGGTCAGGGCAATGCAAACTATACAACGGTAGGGCTTGCGCGCTATGTATCCACAATCGCCAACGGCGGCACGAATTACAATCTCACTCTGATTGACAAAGTCAAGAGTGCATCGGGTAAAACGGTTAAACAGAACAAAGCGAAGGTAAACGGCACCATCGATATGGATGCATCCTACTGGGCGGCCATCAAGGAAGGCATGCACAAGGTTGTGAAGAATATGTCGTTTTTCTCGGACTTGTCTGTAGAAGTTGCCGGAAAGACCGGTACCGCCCAGGAAACAACATCCCGTCCAAACCACGCTCTCTTTGTCGGCTTCGCTCCTTATGACAAGCCGAAGATCGCAGTGGCAACCCGTGTTGCCAACGGCTATACCTCTACTTATGCAGCCGAGATCACAGAGGAAGTGCTGAGCTATTACTTTGGCGACAAGACAAAAGAAGAGATCATGAATGAAGAGAACGCGGTCACAAGCCAGATCATAGGTGACTGATCACGGTACAGATCGCGGCGGAGGACCCGCTGCGGGAGGGGAGCAGACTTTGGACAAGGTCATCGTCAAAAATCAGCGGTACGGCATCATGCTGCGGCTGGATCCGGACGCGGATTTTGGAGAAATTCTGCAGGAGATCGGCACCAAGTTTGAGGTATCCCGCAAGTTCTTCGGCAATGCACAGCTGACACTCTCTTATGAGGGCCGGGTTCTGTCTCCGCAGGAGGAAGACGAACTGGCGCAGACTGTATCTGCACATTCCGATATACAGGTTCTGTGCGTGTTCGTCACGGACGAGGACCGCAACGCTATCTTTCTGCGCGCGAGGAATAAATTCACGGACGAGACGAAGGCGCTGATCAAAAGCGCCAGACCTCTTCTGGAGGAGAGCAAAGCCTCCTCTTATGAGACGATCTGCGGTTCAATAAACGAGGGGAAGATTCTCAGAAAGAAGGGAAATGTACTCGTTCTTGGAAACGTGGAGGACGGCACAGCTCTTATGGCAGGCGGAAATGTTGTTGTGACAGGCAGTATTTTCGGCGTCGTTCACGCAGGAGATGACACACGGGGCTGTCATTTCGTCTACGCGGCAGAAGTGGCACCCCGCAAGATCCTTGTGGATGGGATTCGCCTTGCTGCTCTTCCAAAGAAGGGTCTCTTCGGAAAAAGAAGAGGAGAGGCGGGCGCTGTCCTTGTCCGGGGCGGTGCCTGCGTTTTCATAAATGAAAAAGATCTCCGAAAGGAAGATCTGGAGGGTATGACATCTATATGCGAATGAGACGTTTTTTCCGGACGTTCGAGATCCGGTACTTTGACTTCATGCTCGTCATCCTGGTCGTCGTGCTCAACTGCATCGGCATAACGACCATCGGTCTCGCCGCTCCGGAGCTGAAGAGCCGTCAGATCGCCGGCATGATCTTAGGCCTTGCGCTCATGGTGTTCGTCTCCGGCCAGGATTATAAAAAGGTCATCCAGTACAACTGGGTCTATTACGGTCTCTGTCTTTTTGTGCTGGCCCTTGTTCTCTCTCCGCTTGGTTCCACCGGAGGAGGCGCGCAGCGCTGGATCAGGCTTGGGCCGGTGACTTTCCAGCCCTCTGAGGCCGCCAAAATCCTGTTGATTTTATTTTATGCAAAGTTTATCATGAAATACAGAAATCACATGAAATCACTGGGCATGGTGGCCATATGCACGGTTCTTCTGGCGCCGCCTCTGCTGCTGATTCTCAAGCAGCCGGACCTCTCGACCAGCATCATGATCTTCTTCACTTTTGCTGTGATGATGTTCGTCGGCGGAATGAGCCTGCGCCTTGCGGGGACGATTCTTGCGGTAACGGTTCCGGCCGCTGTGATTGTCGTCAATCTGGTTGTGCAGGGTGTCTCATTTATTCCGGAATATCAGAGAAACCGTATTCTCTCCTGGCTTCATCCTGAAGACTACGCGACTTCTTATGCATACCAGACCATGAACTCGATCATGGCAATCGGTTCAGGGCAGCTGATGGGAAAGGGGAAGGATGTCAACGGTTTTACGTCGCTTCTCAACAGCGGGTACATTGCGGAGTCGCAGACCGACTTTATTTTCACCGTTGTCGGCGAGGAGTTTGGCTTTATCGGAACCTGCAGTGTAGTTATTCTGCTGGTTCTTATTGCGATCCGGTGTTACATGATTGCTAAAGATGCGACAGACCTGGCGGGGGCAGTCATCGCATCCGGTGTCGGAACATGGGTCGGCTTTCAGGGATTTCTGAATATAGCAGTGGCAACAGGTGTTCTTCCGAATACCGGCATACCGCTTCCTTTTGTCAGTTATGGCCTGACGAGCCTTCTGAGTCTATATATGGGTATTGGGTTTGTTCTGAATGTGCGTATGCAGAATAAACGGCCAGGCAGCAAAAATGTACACACAGAATTTGGGAGAGCCAATGAATATAGCGCTTATCGCACATGATGCCAAAAAGAAACTGATGCAGAATTTCTGCATCGCCTACAGAGGAATTCTGAGCAAGAACGAACTCTATGCAACGGGTACGACAGGAAGACTGATCGAAGAGGTCACCAACCTGAACATTCACAAGCTATTGGCCGGTCACCTCGGCGGCGAACAGCAGATTGGTGCCCAGATCGAGAACAATGAAATCGATCTCGTTATTTTCCTTCGTGATCCCTTCAGCGATGTAAGAAAGCACGAGCCCGACGTCAACAACATCGTAAGGCTCTGCGATATCCACAACATTCCGCTGGCGACGAACCTCGCTACAGCGGAACTGCTCATCAAATCTTTGGACAGAGGAGATCTTGAGTGGCGTGAAATGTACAAGTGATTGGAGGCGCTGTGCCCGCCGGATGACGAGTGCAGCGCTTGTTCTGTGTCTTTCGGCCATGGTGCTCACAGGGTGCGGCAGGGCGCCTGAAGTCTCTTTCCAGAGCAATGCGTCATACAGCAACTTCAATTTTCTGATCGGCGAATCCGGATCGGCGGAGGTGGCGGAACCGTTCGCAGAGAATCTGTGCGTTGTCAATAAGGACAAGCCCGATGATCCTCTGGATGGCATGAACAGTTCGGCTGCTGCCGCCTTATTTGATCTGAAGAACAAAAAGACTCTCTATGCAAGGAATACGGATACGCGTCTCTATCCCGCAAGTCTTACGAAGGTGATGACAGCGCTCGTCGCCATGCAGAACAAGGACCTCGATACAGTTCTCACTGCATCACCTAATGTCTATATCAGCGATGCGGATGCACAGATCGCTGGACTAAAGCCCGGTGATACGATGACGCTCGATCAGGCGCTTCACATTCTTCTCATTTATTCCGCTAACGACATCGCCGTTCTCATCGCCGAGAACGTGGCAGGCTCTGTGGATGACTTTGTAAAGATGATGAACGATGAGGCAAAGGCACTGGGCGCAACAAATACCAACTTCGTCAACGCAAACGGTCTCTCGGATTCGAATCATTACACAAGTGTGTATGACATGTATCTGATCTTCAATGCGGCCATTCAGTATGACGAGTTCCAGCAGATCATCAATATGTCCTCCTACAGCACGGTCTATCATGACAAGAACGGTGCGAACAAGGAAATCAAGGTGAACTCGACGAACTATTACCTGATTGGCGCCACGCAGGCACCCACAGGCGTAACAGTCATCGGCGGCAAGACAGGGACGACGGATGCAGCGGGGCACTGTCTTGTGCTGTACTGCAAAGACACCAGCGGCAATCCGTACATTTCAGTCGTTATGCGCGCTGTGGACAACGATGAACTGTACTCTGACATGAACGGTCTGCTGGGATTGATCCCGGCGCCGTAAGTAATAAGAAATCTGAACAAAGCGGGGGCGAGTTACACATTGTTTTTTGTGTATCCGCACGGTATAATATTTTCATAAGAGCAGCACCGGACAGGCGGCTGCGATTACATCAAGAAAAGTTTTTTAGGAGGGCACGTCCAATGGTTCAACTGATTGTAGGCAATAAGGGAAAAGGAAAGACAAAGTGCTTATTGGATAAAGTCAACACAGAGGTTAAGAATATTCTTGGCAATATTGTCTATCTTGACAAGAGCACCCAGCATATGTTTGAGCTCAACAACAAGGTGCGTCTCATCAATGTCAGAGACTACGCCATCGAGGACACCGATCAGTTCCTTGGCTTTGTAGCCGGCATCATTTCCCAGGACCACGACCTTCAGCAGATGTATTTCGACAGTTTCCTTGATATCGCAGATCTGCGCGGCAAGGACATCACCCCCGCCATCAAGAAGCTTCAGCACTACAGTGACACCTTCAAGGTTGATTTTGTTCTCAGCGTTTCTATGGATGAGACAGATCTTCCTGAGGAAGTGAAGCCCTTCATCGCGATCTCTCTTTGACGGCACGGATCGGGCACACATTGCGGAGAACCAGAGGTTTTCGTGATGAAGTGCTGAACAGATTATTCAGTAAGTTACGCAAAAGCCTTGGAATTCGTTCCAAGGCTTTTTCATAAGGTATGGCAGAGAAAAGACGCACGGGCAAAAGGAAGAAGAAGTCCTCCACAGTAACTGAATACAGGCGTCCCATCAACATCAACATCGGTATAGTGATCTTTGCGGTCATCCTGCTTTATGTGCTCTACAGCGTCTTCCGCTATTTTACCTCGGACCGCATAGTGGGCTATGAAGTGCGCTCCGGATCCCTCTCCAGGAACAATGTCTACACAGGCATAGCGCTGCGCACAGAAGAGGTTGTGAAGTCTGATTATGCCGGACATATCAATTTCTACACCAAGGAGGGTGAGCGGCGGANNAAAACTCGCCTATACCATCGATGAATCCGGCAAAATCGCGCAGAAGCTCGACGAGGGGTCCTCAAACGGAAATCTTTTCACTGACGACGACTATGCCTCCTTCCAATCGGACATCATAGGCTTTTCCCAGCAGTTCGATCCGCATACCTTCAGTTCGGTGTATGACTTCAAGGATTCTTTGTCCGGCTCCATCCAGAAGGTGACCAACAATGCCATTCTCAGCGATGTGAAGAGCTCTGCAGAGAGTGCCAGCGTCCATTATGTCAACACCGACGATACCGGTGATATCGTCTACTACACGGACGGCTATGAGGACAAGACATTTGATTCGCTGACCGCCTCGGATTTCAATGAGGCTGCATATAAAGATCAGCGCAAGGATATCGGCAACAACAGCATGATCTCGAAAGGAGATCCCGCCTACAAGCTTGAGACAAGTGAGGACTGGTCAATAGCCATCATGCTGCCGGATGATGAGACAGCGAAGGCACTCGAAAAGGAAGGTGTCGTCAAGGTCCGCTTTTTGAAAAACCAGGACGAGTCCTGGGCAGATGTGACCGTGCGAAAGGACAAGGACGGACAGAACTACGCCAACCTCTCCTTTACAAATTCCATGGTTACCTTCTGCACAGACAGATTTGTCAGTGTCGAGCTCATCACGGATGAGACAAAAGGTCTGAAAATACCAAAGTCGGCCCTGATCGATGATGAATTCTTCGTCATTCCGGCCGATTATGTGACCCAGGGGAGCGGCGATACGCTCTCTGTCCTTAGAGAGAAGACTGACGAGAGCGGCAATAAGACGACCGAGCTCGTCACCATCACTCCTTACGGACAGGACAAAAAGAAGAAAAACTACTACGTAGATAATTCCATTCTCCGCAGCGGAGATGTACTCAGAAAGCTCGATTCCAACGACACCTATACTGTCAAGGACACGGTGAAGCTGACGGGTGTATATAACATCAATAAAGGATATGCCGATTTCCGCCAGGTGACGAAGATTGAGGAAAACGATGAATACGCGATCGTGGAGCCCGATGATATCTACGGCCTTCGCGAGTATGACTACATTCTCCTCGACGCAAAGACCATGAAGCCCGGCGAGTTCGTATATGCACAGTAATTGACTGAAGGAAGGTGCATGAATATATGGTAAAGGAAAATCTTAAGTCTATAGAGGAGCGGATCTCAGCGGCCTGTGCGCGCAGCGGGAGAAAGCGCAGCGATGTACTCCTTCTGTGTGTGACAAAAACCAAGCCCGTTGAAATGCTGGAAGAGGCTTATGCGGCGGGTTACCGTGACTTCGGCGAGAACAAGGTGCAGGAGATCACAAAGAAGCGTCCCCAGCTGCCTTCGGATGTGCGCTGGCACATGATCGGGCATCTGCAGACGAACAAGGTCAAGCAGGTGATCGAGGACGGCACCGTCATGATCCACAGCGTCGAGTCAGAGCATCTGGCAAAAGAGATCAGCAAGAGAGCAGAGGCCGCCGGCATTGTTATGCCCGTCCTCGTTGAGGTAAATGTTGCGAAGGAGGAGAGCAAGTTCGGTGTCATGCCGGAAGATACAGAAGCGTTCATCCGCTCCATTGCGCCGCTCCCCGGAATCCGCATCAAAGGGCTGATGACAAGTGCTCCTTATACGGAGGATCCGCAGACCAACAGGCCTTATTTCAAGACGTTGCGGCAATTAATGATTGACATCAATGGTCAAAATATCGATAATGTCAATATGTGTGAGCTTTCGATGGGAATGACCGGTGATTTCGAGGTAGCAGTGGAAGAAGGTGCTACTATCGTAAGGATAGGCACCGGTATTTTTGGTGAGCGCCATTACGACAATCAATAGAGTACAGAACCATTCAGAGGGACAGCAGAACCGGGCCCAGAGTCCGGGCGGCGGCGCGCATGAGCTCATGGAGACAAGACAGACCAGAGCTTAATGAGGGAGAACAGAAAAGATGAGTTTCATTGACAATATGCTGGGACGGATGCATATCGGCGGCGACGAAGAGATCGATGACGAGAACGAGGATATGAACGATGATTATGACGACATCGACGACGGCCCCACAAGCCGAAGAAGCGGGCGAAGAGCATCCAGAAGGGCAGAGGAGGAAGAAGAAGACGATTTTACTCCGCAGCCTTCCCGTGCAAGGGGACAGAGAACATCCCGCAGTGTCAGTGATGACCAGGGCCAGGATACAGAGGCAAGAAGAACGGCACCTACTGCTCGTGACGGACGCGGCAGCAACATGCAGGTGCGCATTATAAAGCCCAGCTCCTTTGATCAGGCGAAGCTGATCACAGATACGCTTCTCTCACACAGAACCGTCCTCCTCAACATGGAGGGGCTCGATGTGAATACAGCACAGAGGATTGTCGACTTCGCTTCGGGTTCCTGCTATGCGCTGCATGGCAACTTCATGAAGATCTCTCACTTTATTATCGTGATTACTCCTGAGGACATCTCCATTTCCGGTGATATCTCCGTTGAAGGTGAGGCAGCCCAGGGCCTTGGCGCCATGAATGCAGCGGCAGCTGCTGCCGCCGCACAGGGCCAGAATGCCCGTCCGCAGGATACAGGCTTCTATACACAGCCCAATCCCTTTACACAGGGTCTTCAGGGCGCCGGCCCCATGAACAATTATCAGAACTGATGTGCAGTTCAGTACAGTACCGAGAGGACGTCAGATCAGCCGCATACAGGTGAACTGTGTGCGGCTTTTTAAGTGGGTTCACAACAATAGGAGAGCAGATAAAATGCAGGATATTCTGGAAGTCCGCAAGGACGGCACCAAATGTTATGACATCGTATATTCCACGGATCTGAAGGATCTGCAGAAGAGACTTCAGTCCGCCCCCTTTGCCGGGAAGCGTGCGCTCATTGTCACGGATTCGAATGTTGCTCCTCTCTATGCGAATTCCATCGCTAATCTCTTCCCGCCGCAGGCGAGCCCCGCGGTATATACAATTCCCGCAGGTGAGAGCAATAAGAACCTGGATCAGATCAGAGGGATCCTTCGCTTTCTCATAGAGGGCGGATACGACAGGCACTCGTACCTCATTGCACTGGGAGGCGGTGTTGTCGGCGATATGACGGGATTTGCAGCCGCTATCTTCATGCGCGGCATTCCCTTTGTACAGATTCCGACGACGCTTCTTGCCCAGGCAGACTCGAGCATAGGCGGCAAGACAGGTGTCGATCTCGACGGCTATAAGAACATGGTGGGCGCTTTTCATATGCCCTCCCTGGTCTTCGCCGATGTGTCTTTTCTGAAGTCCCTCAGCGGCAGAGAGTTTGCCAGCGGTTTCGCCGAAGTGATGAAGCACGGGCTCGTCAAGGATGAGGCCTACTACGTCTGGCTCATCGAACATACCGATGAGATTCTTGCAAGGGATCCGGATACCCTTCACCGGATGCTCCTGCGCAGCAACGAGATCAAGGCAGAGGTTGTCGAGAGGGATCCGCAGGAAAAGGGAGAGCGCATGCTCCTGAACTTTGGCCACACCATCGGCCACGCCGTGGAAAAATACAAGAAGTTCACCCTCACGCACGGTGAATGTGTCGCACTTGGCTGCGTCGCCGCCTCCTTCATCTCCTGGAAAAAGGGACTGTTATCTATGGAGGAGTATTACGAGATCCGCGACATGTTCGTTCCGTTTGGGCTCCCTATTACCGCGGACGAAATCGATGAGCAGGCAGTACTGACCCTCACAAAATCGGATAAGAAAGCCGTAAACGGACATCCCAGCTTTGTTCTCTTAAAGGGCGTCGGAAATGCGTTCGTGGATACGGCTGTAACAGATGAAGAAATTCTGGCGGCAATCCGCGAGATCTCCTACACAGAAGAGGACGAAAAGGCATGACAATGACTAAAGACAGGGGAGCCGCACCGCTCCCTCTATTGATCATATTGTGGGCAGCACTTATTTTCATAGATCAGCTGACCAAATCCATGGCCGTAAAGGCTTTGGCGGGCGGGCCGATCATCCTGTGGAAAGGTGTTCTGGAGCTTCGCTACCTTGAAAATACCGGCGCCGCCTTTTCTCTCATGGAGAACCGGCAGTTCGTTTTCTACATCGTCGCCTTTGCGGCAATCGCGGGCATTTTCTATATTCTGGTGCATATGCCGCGAAAGGAGCGCCGTTTTGTGCCCCTGCAGCTGGTGCTGACGTTCATCTCCGCCGGCGCGGCTGGCAACCTCATCGACAGGATCCAGCTCCACTATGTGCGGGATTTCATCTATTTTTCCCTGATCAATTTTCCCGTGTTCAATGTGGCGGACATCTATGTCACCTGCGGCGTCGCACTTCTGATCTGGCTCATGCTCTTTTATTATAAAGAAGATGAGTTATCGCGCGTCCTGCCGGAAAACCGCCACCCTTCTGAGAAATAAGAGACTTTCGAAAATAAACAGACTGCCGGAAGTTTCGGCATATCTGTCATGATCGGAGAGAGCGGAGCAGGAAAGGCTGCAGATGGAATGATCTGCGTGGAATAACATATGGATATTTATATCGCGGATGCTGATGACGACGGCGAGCGCCTGGACCGGGTGCTCACGGCCTGCCTTCAACAGTACTCCCGCAGCTATATCAACAAAATAGTGAAGGAGGGCAATGTCCTCCTCAACGGAAAGGCGGCCAAACCTTCCGCGAGGATCGCTGAGGGGGACCGCATTGATTTTCATGTGCCTGAGAAGGTAATTCCGGACATTCTGCCTGAAAATATTCCCCTGGACATCCTGTATGAGGACGACGACGTCCTTGTCGTCAATAAGCCGAAAGGGATGGTCGTACACCCGGCGCCGGGACATTACACGGGAACTCTGGTCAATGCCGTGATGTACCACTGCGGGAGCTCCCTCTCCGGCATAAACGGCGTTCTGCGGCCGGGCATTGTCCACCGGATCGACCGCGATACGACAGGATCTGTCATTGTCTGCAAGAATGACGCGGCGCACCGCTCCATCGCAGCACAGCTGAAGGCGCACACCATTGTCCGCCGCTACTGTGCGATCTGCTGCGGCGTCTTAAAGGACGATGACCGGACGATCGATGCGCCGATCGCAAGGGATCCGAAGGAGCGGAAGCGCATGGCAATCGTGCCGGGCGGGAAGCGCGCGGTGACACACGTGCATGTACTGAAGAGATTCCGCGAATATACCTTCGTGGAATGCCGCCTGGAGACGGGAAGAACCCACCAGATCCGCGTGCACATGGCCAGCATAGGCCACCCGCTGCTGGGAGACGAAGTATACGCCGGGAGGCGCAAGTGGCCCTTTGAGACGCAGGGACAGTGTCTGCACGCAGGAATTCTCGGGTTCATCCACCCGCGCACGGGAGAGTACATTGAGACACATGCGCCGATTCCCGACTATATGCAGCACATTCTTGATGTGCTGCCGTAGGGCTCGATGATTATCGGGATCATGATCGGAATCATGCATATGCGGACTCCTGCAGACTAAATTGATTCCGCCATATGTCATAGGTTTTATGGATTCCGTCGGTGTGGGAGGTCGGAGCAGTTTTGAATAATACGCTGAAGTGAAAAGTTAACTT
>DEKA01000032.1 GCA_002353635.1 Lachnospiraceae bacterium UBA2734 | reverse complement strand
GGTGCCGACGAGGATGACGCCGACGGCCAGCTCAGCCGGCAGATGGAAGAGCTTTGTCAGAAGGAAAGCGATGAGGGGCATCAGTGTGAACTGGCACACGGCGCCGATGCAGACGTCCTTCGGACGCTTGAAAACATCTGCGAAATCTGAGGGCTTCAATGTGAGGCCCATGCCGAACATAACGACGCCGAGCAGTGTGTTGACCCAGCTTGTCTTTACCCAGGTGCAGGTGGAAGGTGCGAAGAGTGCCAGAGCTGCGACAGCAATGACGATGAGGGCCATCCACTTGCTGACGAAATTGCTGACCTTCTCTAGTGTTTTCATAATGTAATCTCCTTTCAGGATATTGTCTCTGTCTTGTGCTCGTCGTGAATTTTAAACTGACTGATGAGCGCCTGACTGACTCATGCTTGCGAAATTATCCGGCGGGAAACTGTAGCGATTTGTTGTCCCTTTGCGCTGCGCCGCTAGCCTGCGCCTTGCAGAAAAACAATCAAAAAAGCCCTTGTCTCCAGATTTACACACATGATGTGTGTTCTAAGAGACAAAGGCTTTAAACCTCTGCGGTACCACTCTTATTGCCAGCTCATCGCTGACCGCTCAGCCGCATCCAACAATGCGTGATCTGTGATAACGGTGATCCTCCGTCGGGACTTAGTGGGAATGCGGTGCATTCTTTTGAGTGCCGAAGCTCGGAAATGATTTTCCCGGAAATTCGTGGATCAGCTCGCACCAACCGCTGACTCTCTGTGCCATTCCTTACCGGTACTCCTTTTCGTCGTAGCCGAATGAATTTCGTTTGGTTGTTTGATTGGCCCTAATGTATACCAGCCTCTGAAATGTGTCAAGAGAAAATTTAAAAAAATTTTATTTTCTCTTTATCTTCTCCGGATAGCCGGAAAACGCCCGGCTGCATGTATTTTCATGTATGCGTCATCAAAATCATAAAATCCGCAGAAAAACATCTGAAAATATAGTCGAAAAAGTTTGATATTAACGCCACTTTGAACTACAATGATACTTAGTATATATGCGGGAATCTTCGATAACAGCATGTGTTTGATCATTTTCGCGCTTCACACTCTGCCGGCAGGTGCAGAACGTTGGACGCAGTTCAGAATACACGCGATTCAGAGTACGATTCCAGCGGAAATAGGGAGGAAGCGAAATGGCAGAAGAAATGTCTTTTGAACAGATGCTGAATGATTCCATGAAGCCTGTTCACACAGGGGAGATCGTTGAGGGTACGGTTGTTACCGTTAATCCGCAGGAAGCGATCATCAATGTGGGGTACAAGTACGACGGAGTTCTGACTGCCCGCGAATATTCTGATGATGCACCTGATCTGACACAGAAGCTGCACGTGGGCGATAAGATTGAAGTCAAGGTCGTAAAGATCGACAGCAAGGAAGGCACTGTGGTGCTCTCCTATAAGAGAGTAGCTGCTGAGAAGGCAAGCCAGGTTATCCAGGAAGCTCTGGACAACCACACTGTGATCAAGGCTCCTGTCACACAGATCATGAAGGGCGGCATCTGCGCTGAGGTAGATGGCGTGAGAGTATTCATTCCGGCCAGCCTTGTATCTGACACATTCGAGAGAGACCTGAACAAGTACCTTGGTCAGGAGATCGAGTTCGTTATCACTGAGTACAATCCGAAGAGAAGAAGAGTCATCGGCGACCGCAAGCAGATCGTCACTGCCCAGCATGAGGCAGCTAAGGAGAAGCTCCTCTCCACTCTTAAGGAAGGCGATATCATCGAGGGCACTGTAAAGAACATCACAGACTTCGGTGCATTCGTTGATCTCGGCGGCGCTGACGGCCTGCTCCACATCTCTGAGATGGGCTGGGGCAGAACAGAGAGCCCGAAGAAGCTCTTCAAGACCGGCGACAAGGTAAGAGTATTCGTAAAGGCCATCAACGGCGACAAGATTGCTCTTTCCTGCAAGTTCCCGGAGGACAACCCCTGGCTCCATGCAGAGGAGAAGTACGCTGTTGGCACAAAGGTTACCGGCAAGGTAGCCAGAATGACGGACTTCGGTGCTTTCATCGAGCTTGAGCCCGGCATCGACGGACTGCTTCATGTTTCCCAGATCTCCAGAAAGCGTATTGACAAGCCTTCAGACGTTCTGAAGACAGGTCAGGAGCTGACTGTTCTGGTAACTGGCTTCGATGCTGACGCACAGAAGATCAGCCTTTCCCTCAAGCAGCTGCTGCCTGAGGATGAGGACGAGTCCTCTGAGAAGGAAGAGAACTGATACAGGCTTTGAATTTGCGGACCGCACCTGCTGAGTGATCAGCCGGTGCGGTTCTTTTACTGTATGCGCAAAGCAGCGAGAGTGCGAAGCACGAAGCAGCATGTCAGCTTATACAGTATGTGGTGTGCATAATCACATGCTGATTTATTCTGCATTGACGATTTATGGAGGGAAGATCACTTGCACGGATGGCTGGTAGTCAATGAATTTGTGAATACGCCGAAATTTAAGGATCTCTTCGGCATGCTGGAGGATGCTGCGGCGCGGCAGGGAGATACGCTGGAGCTCCTTCAGAACGGACAATTGTGGGGGATGCTGGGCGGTATTCAGTACAAGTCGGATGCTTTGACAGGTGATACTCTGACAACGGAAGAAAAGAAAATGCAAGGAATACGTTCAGGCTCCGTGAGCAATACGGGCTTCTGTGTTGAAAAGCCCGATTACGTCCTCTTCTGGGACAAGGACATTCACCTCGCAGAGATGCTCGAGGAGATGGGCCTGCCGGTCTTCAACAGCGCGGCGGCTATCGCGGTGTGTGATGACAAGGCGGAGACCTTCATTCACCTTGCACGGCACGGCGTCCGGATGCCGAAAACGTTTATAGCTCCCAAGAAATTCCATGACGACGGCCTTGTCAGTGAAACGTTTCTTGGGCAGGTCAGGGAGAATCTTGGATTTCCCTGCGTCGTGAAAGAGTGCAGCGGGTCGTTCGGTTATCAGGTGCACCTCGCTGAAAACGAAAACAAGCTCCGCGAGATCATCCTCCGCCTCGGCAGTATCCCTTATCTCGTGCAGGAATATATCGGCAGTTCCTATGGAAGAGACATTCGGATCGAGGTGGTCGGCGGTGAAGTGATTGCTGCCATGAAGAGAAAGAATCCCGCGGATTTTCGGGCGAATATCACAAACGGCGGTACGATGGAAACCTGCACGCCCACGAAGGCGCAGAGTGAGATGGCACTGGAGGTTTCGCGGCTCCTGGGGTTGGACTTTGCCGGCGTGGATATTCTCTTTGGGGAGAACGATGAGCCGATCCTGTGCGAGGTCAACTCGAACGCACACATCCGCAATCTTCTGACATGCACCGGTATCAATGCTGCGGACGCGATCCTTGCATATATACATCACAAAGTGAAGTGAAGGGCAGCGATACTGCGGGTGTAATGTTCCACATACAAAGCAAAAGTTGAAAGAGAAATGAGATGACAATCTGGATCCTCTATCATCAAGTTGACGCGCAGCGCAACAAGGCATCGATCGGCTTTTATCAGGAGGCGTGCCGACGGCAAGGCCTGGCAATGCGGCTCCTTCTCAGCGAGAACCTTGGCATCGGCGCGGACGGCACCTTCTATGAGGGCAGAGAGCGCCTTGAGAGGCCGGACGCCGTCATCAACCGGACAAGAGAATATGCCCTGGCGAGAGCTTTTGAGATGGCGGGGGTCCGTGTTTTCAATAAGCCGGAGGCGGTTCTTCTCGGGAACAATAAATTCCTGGCACTGCAGTTCGTGCAGGGACTCGGCGTGCCCATTATGGAGAGCCGGGCGGGGTGCGGAGATTGTAATAATACAATAGACAGTATCAATTCGCCCGATTGGCGCTACCCTTATGTGATAAAAAGTGAGGCGGGGCACGGCGGCACGGAAGTTTTTCTCGTACATGACGATGCGGAGAGAGAAACGGCAGAGCGGACGCTGCAGGGAAAAGAATTTCTGTACCAGAAGGCCGCCTCGGATCTCGGGGAGGACCTTCGCGTCTATATTCTTGGCGGGGAGGTCTATGCGGCCTGCCTTCGGAGGTCTGTGAAGGATTTCCGCAGCAACTACTGTCTTGGCGGAGAGGCATCGCTCTATACGCTTGGCGTGGAGGAGCTGCAGATGGTCCGGAAAATCACGGACGCTCTGCCGCTCGACTATGCGGGAATCGATTTTATCAGGGACCGCGGACGGTTTGTTTTCAATGAGATTGAGGATGTCGTGGGCGCGCGCATGCTGTACTCACTGACGGAGCGGGATATCTGCGGGGATTATATTGACTATGTGGCCGCGAAGTGCAGGCGTGTTTAACAGAAAAATCACAGAATCTGAATGTATTCCGCTTGACTGACTGTTCTATATGAACTATAACATAGACAGATGGAAGAGTTGGAATGGCAGTATTACCATGACGGCGGCCGGAAGATATTCTTCCGGCTGCCGTCTGTACGTTTAGAAGAAAAGCCCATCGGCGGATCCCCTCGCGCGGATTTCGCCTCGGGGTGCCGCAAAGGACGCGGCACAGAGAGAAGGCTATTATGAATAAAGATTATTATGAGGTTCTTGGCATCTCGAGGGATGCAACAGATAAAGAGATAAAGACAGCATACAGGAAACTGGCAAAGAAGTATCATCCGGACGCAAACCCGGGCGACAAGGATGCGGAGAAGAAATTCGAGGAGGTCGGCGAGGCGTACTCTGTTCTCAGCGATCCAAAGAAGAGAAAGATTTACGATACTTATGGCTCTGCAGCATTTGATCAGGCAGCAGGCGCCGGTGCCGGTGCGGGACAGGGAGGTTTCGGCGGCTTTGGCGGCTTCGGAAACGGCCAGGGCGGCTTCACCGAGGGCTTCAGTAAAGACGGAAAGACATATTACAGAACCTATACCGGCGGGGATGCGAATATGGATGACATGTTCGGCGATCTCTTCGGCAGTATGTTCGGCCACGGCGCAAAGGGCTTTGACGGAAGCTTCCATACCGGCGGCCAGGGCTTTGGCGGCGGCACCGGCTACAGTCAGGGCTTCGACGGAGGACAGAGTTACAGCCAGAACGGCTACAGCGGCCAGAGTGGTTTCGGCGGCTTCGGCGGCAGTACCAAGGGGAGCGATCTGACCTCTGAGATTAATCTCACCTTTGAAGAGGCTGCCTTTGGCTGCGATAAGACGATCCGCCTGCAGGGCGCGGACGGCGTGCACACGCTGGACGTAAAAATCCCCGCGGGCATCGATGAGGGTCAGAGCATCCGGCTCAGAGGCAAGGGCAGTCCTTCCCCGGTGCAGGGCGGCGAGGCCGGCGATCTCCTTCTGAAGGTCCATGTGGGCGCGAAGGAGGGATTCACAAGAAAAGGTGCGGATATCTACGTAGACACCAGGATTCCGTTTATCACGGCTGTCCTTGGCGGTGAGGCGCGAGTCCACACGCTCTACGGCGATGTCGTGCTCACGATCCCCGCAGGCACGCAGTGCGGCAGCAAGATCAGATTAAGAGGCAAGGGCATTGCCAATATGAAGAATCCTGCCGAGCACGGCGATGAGTATGCAGTGATCGGCATCGAAGTGCCCACGCACCTGAGCGAGGATGCGAAAGAGAAGCTGCGCGACTACGACAAGGCCTCACACAGAAGAGGAAGCTTCTTTGCGGCATAACTGAACAAAGTTTTGCATCATCAGCTCCGCTCGTCAAAGAGCGGGGCTTTTTACGTTTGTGCAGATTTTCTATGGTATGATGTTAATGTTTAGCCCGCATCGAAAACCGATTGCCGCGTAGTAGGAGCAATTCGGGATGATGTTGAAAAGATGCACTATGAGTCAGAAAAATGCGACGCCATAAAAACGCAAACCATTGAAAATAACGGCAGGGAGCACAAATTTGTGAAGAATTTCAAGATGATCGTCAGCTACGACGGCACAAGATACTACGGCTGGGAGCATCAGCCGAATACAGACATGACTATACAGGGCAAGCTCGAGGATGTGCTCACGAGAATGGTGGGCGCAGACAGGGCACACCCGGTGACGGTGATCGGCGCCGGCAGGACAGATGCAGGTGTGCATGCCCGTGCCATGACGGCCAATGTCCTCCTCGATACGGCGATGACGCCGGAGGAGATCCAGGCGTACATGAACCGGTACCTGCCGGATGATATCAGCGTGAATGAGGTGAAGGAGGCGGCAGAGCGCTTCCACAGCCGTTTCAAAGCCATCGGCAAGACCTACCGCTATACGCTGTGGTATGGGGCATCCAAGCCTGTTTTTGATCGAAAATATGTGTACGTCCTGGACGCCATGCCGGACCTCGACAGGATGCGCGAGGCGGCGGAGCACCTGACGGGTATGCACGACTATAAGAGCTTCTGCGGCAATGCGCACATGAAGAAGTCCTCAGTCCGCGTGGTGGATACGATTAAGATCGAGACGAGCGGACACTATATCCGCATCTATTATCATGGCAACGGCTTCCTGCAGAACATGGTGCGCATCATGACGGGTACCCTTCTGGAAGTCGGATACGGGAGACTCCAGCCCGCGGAAATGGACGCCATTCTGGACGCAAAGGACCGCAAAAAAGCGGGGCCCACGGCGCCGGCGTGCGGGCTGTGTCTCATGAAGGTGGATTATTAACGCACGTATTCACTTTAAAAATATTGCAGGCAGGCAATTGATATGTTTAATCTTTTTCATTTTGGCAGCAGGAAAGAGAACCAGGAGACAGAACGGAAATCTCCGGGCGCTGAGGGAAACAACTTAACAACTGTCGGTACATCGCGGGAGCAGACAAAGAATGAAACGGCGGGAACATCGTTGGAGAGAGTGATGCCCGCGGGATCCTTTGCCGGAGCGGACAACAAGACAGCCGGCCCGGAATTGACAGAGACCACCCCGGCCGGTCACGACGAAAAGAAAGGCTGGACGGGCCTTGGCCTCTCCCTCGAGGATTTTTCGGAGGCGTTCGAGAGAGATCTCGCACCGGAGATCAGCGAGGCGGTTTCCCTGAAGGATGCGGAGGCGGTGTCCATATTTTCAGACAGGAGCTGTCCTGGAAGAGTGTTCCGCCCGGAGGAAGAGATTCAGCAGCGGCTCGTGATTTTCAGTTCGGGGAAGATCAGCTTCCGGAGCTTCACGTACTGGAAGGGAGATGGGCACCACGGCATAGGGCGCATGCTGGATACAAAGATCGACGGCACTGCGGCAGGCGAGATTCTGCAGATGCTGGATACGTGGCTCTTTACACAGAAAAACCGGGACTGGAAGAAGGAAGACACCGGCAGGTGGAGAATTCTGGTGCATTTTCAGGATGGACGCGACGAGATGCAGGGCGGAAACCTGGAAGGGGCTTTTCTTCCGGACATCAACGTCAGTGCATTTATCCGGGACCGGATTCCCATCAGCGGGCTGATTCTTTTTGACGAGGATGCAGCAGACAAGGGTTGAAAATATCTGCAGATACGGAAAAATGCGCGTTGAACAAAATATGATCATCGCGCCGCCGCGGCGCGCGGAGAAACTATATGGAAATATCAGTTTACTTCATCGATTTCATTGTATTCAGCTTTATTGGCTGGGTGTATGAGACCATCTACTGCACGGTGCAGACAAAGCACTGGCAGAACAGAGGCTTTCTGTACGGGCCGATCTGTCCGATCTACGGGACGGGGGCTGTGGCGGCGGTCGTTATTTTCAGTTATCTGCCGAAGATGACGGGGGATCTTCCAGTGTGGAAGATTTTTCTGATCTGTCTTGTGGGGAGCGCAATTCTGGAGTACACCACGGCGGCGATTCTGGAGAATTGTTTTCACGCGGTGTGGTGGGACTACAGCAATGTGCCGCTGAATTTCAGGGGCAGGATCTGTCTGCCGGCATCGATCGGGTTCGGTGTCGCGGGTGTTCTGATCGTGCGTTATCTGATTCCGCTCCTTTCGGGACTTCATCAGACGGCGCATCCTTTGGCGAATGAAGCCGTGTCATTGATCATGATGCTGTTCTTTGGCATGGATCTTGCGCTGACGATCGCGACGCTCTCTGATCTTCTTGACCGCATGGAGCAGATCGAAAAGGAATTCAATGAGAAGGCGGAGGCCGGTGTTGCGCTGGCACAGAAGGGGCCTGCTGCCGTCGGTGCGGCGGCCACTATGGCAGCCAGAAAAACGGTGGAAAAGGCACATCTGGAGCTGGCGCAGAGGAGTGAAGCCTACAGCGAGGCAGCAAAGCGGACCGTGCAGAAGGCACAGTTGGAGATGGCGGAGCGCAGTCAGGCTTACGGTGAGGCTGGGAAAAGGAAGATCGAGCAGGCACAGCAGGGAGTGGCAGCTTACAGTGAGGCCAGCCGAAGGAAGCTGGAGCAGGCGCAGCTGGAGATGTCTGCCCGCATCCGCTCACTGGGAGACGGACTGAATCGCCGGCAGAAGTACCATTTATCCAGCGTGAAGGAATTCCGCACAGAGGGCACCAGGGCGGTGTCGCTGCGTCTTCGCGACTACATGATGAATGTGCAGAAGAAGCTCGGCACGCCGCAGGAGCGCGCCGCGGGCGGAGAGATCAGAGAAGACGGGGACTTCCGGGGCAGGAACGACAGGGATTCTGCATAACAGCGAAGAGGGCATAAGCCCATTGCAAATGAATCTGATCCTCTTGGGCTGGGGATGCTTATTCTGATTGTTCATTATCCGGCGGTGACCAAACAAAGAAGGTTTAGATGACAGAGAGCGTGAGCCATGCATATTGATCCGAAAGAGTTGCTGCACTTTGCCTATTATGAATATGGGGAGCCCTATTACGGGAGTTTCCGGGGGATGCGGTTCAAGGTAGCAAGGGAGCCGATGAAGAATATTCACTTCACGCCGCCTGATCAGAGGGGCGAGGCGTCCTTCAAGGTGGTGATCTGGCCGGAGCCCTTCTCGGATGCGGCGACGCCGGAAGAGAAGAAGGTCGTGAAGGAGTTTCCGTTCACGGAAGAGGGGCTCGCACAGATTGCGCCGTACCTGGATGCGTATTACGACGCACATAAAGGAGAGTGGCCGGCGCCGATGCATGCGCGGAGGTGAAGCAGCCGGCATTTTTTAAACTTATGCCCGCTGAGGCGAAATCTGCGAAGGCGTTTTCATCGAATGTGTTTGAGTGCGATTGCATCAGCGATCACATTTAAGCTTTTTTGCCGGAGATCAGGAACAGCATCAGGAAAACAAGTGCAAACCCAAGCGCATCCCAGCCCGTAAAGGGACTTCCCAGCAGCACAGTTCCAAGAAAGGCAGCAGTGAGAGGCTCTGAGAAGCCATAGAGGATGCCCTTCTCAGGCCCGATCAGCTTGACGCCCTGAATATAGAGCGGGAAGGCGAGGACATTGCCTACAACCACAACGAAGAAGACGCCAAAGCATCCCATCGCTGATGGCACATAGTGAAATGTCCACGGACGGAAAATAAGAAGGATCGCAGCGCTCCCCATAAGGAAGGCCCAGGCCTGGAGGAGCAGCACGGAGTAGCGGTCCATGAGGTCTCCCGGCGTCACATTGTAGATGGTGACGCAGACGGCGCTCAGAATTCCTGTCACCAGTGCGGCCGGAGAGACGGACAGCGTCGTGAAGTCTCCGTGCGTCGTGATCAGTGCGACGCCTGCGAGGGCAAGCGTGATGGCACTCAGCTGCCGCGCAGTCGGGCGCCTTCTTTTCTGCACACAGGTGTAGAGAAGGATCATGATCGGCGAAAAATCCTGCAGGATTGTGCCGACACCTGCGGTGGAGAGCTGTATTGTCAGAAAATAGAGAAACTGGCAGCAGGATACGCCGGCCAGACCGTAGATGACGAGTGTGCGGGCGTCCCTTTTGCTGCGCCAGATGCCGAAGGTTTTCCGGGGACCATCCTTGAAAATGCAGTAGAATAGCAGGATGAGGCCGGCAAAACCAAGGCGGAGGGGGACGAGCCAGCGGGAGTCCATATTTTCATGAGTAAAGAGGTACTGCCCCATGGTGCCGGAGAGTCCCCAGCAGATGCCGCCGGCTGTGGCAAGGAGCGCACCGGGAAAAGTTGTGCTGTGATGTTGACGGAATGTAACAGAGGTATTTGTCATGAGCATTTTTGTCCTGTAATATGATGTTGTTCATCAGGACTTAATATGTAATTGTTTCAGCACCTCTCGGAAAGTCGAAAAATCCGGATGGGAAGCTTGCCTGCCTGCCGGATTTCCCGATTTTCCCGGGGGCGGGCAGGGCGCGGAGATCTCGGGATGAGGTGTTAAACAGATACCCTCAATCAAGAGATTGTGATGCCGCAATAACAGTGGCGAAGAGCCAGCTCTTTAGTATAGCACAGGGAGGTTAATCATGCAGGGACCGCAGCACGCGGAAATTGAACAGATCGTCCAGCTGATCACAGACGATTACAGTAAGGGACGCAATATCGACAAGATGGATGTCTTGCATCAGCCGGATCAGGACAAGGTGATGGATATCGTGCAGAAGCTCTTGCGGCTTATTTTCCCCGGGTATTACAGGGACCGCGTGTATAAGGGCTTCAGCGAGAAGGCAAGACTTGGCGTTCTGATCGAGGATGTCATCTACAATCTGCAGAAGCAGATAGCGATTGTCCTGCACTACTGTCCGGAATTCGAGAACGCGGACCAGGATGCGCTTGAGGCGAGGGCGGCATGTGTGACGACGGCGTTCACACGCCAGATTCCTAAGCTCCGGGAATATGTTGATACCGACCTTCAGGCGACATTTGACGGCGATCCGGCGGCGAGTGGAATTGATGAAATTGTGCTGTGCTATCCGGGTATCTACGCGACGACGCTCAACCGCATTGCACATGAGCTCTTTGTGTTGGATGTGCCGCTGATCCCCCGCATGATCACAGAATACGCGCACCAGAAGACGGGAATTGATATTCATCCCGGAGCGACCATAGGAAAATATTTCATGATCGACCACGGCACAGGCGTCGTTGTCGGCTCAACGACCATCATCGGCGATCACGTCAAGGTTTATCAGGGTGTGACGCTCGGCGCACTCTCCACAAGAGCCGGGCAGAAGCTCAGAGGGAAGAAGAGACATCCCACAATCGAGGATTATGTGACGATCTACTCCGGTGCCTCGATCCTTGGCGGCGAGACAGTGATCGGACACGGCTCCGTGATCGGCTCCAATGCCTTCATCACGAAATCAGTTGCGCCGGATTCCAGAGTCAGCATCCAGCAGGATATGCACCACCATACGGGAAATGCGGACGAGAACAACTTCGACAGCGAGAAGATGGACACGGACGAGACGTGGTTCTACGTGATATAAACCGTCACACCGCCAGGAAAAAGAGGAGTGCGCAGGCAAGCAAGCTTGCCGCGCACTCCTCTTTTTCCTGGCG
>DEKA01000054.1 GCA_002353635.1 Lachnospiraceae bacterium UBA2734 | reverse complement strand
TGCCGCAAAGGACGCGGCACGGAAAGGCTATTTTCAGAACCATGCCGAAGCATGCTTCTGAAAATAAGAATCGATGCTGAGATGCGCATCGATTCTGCAGATCCTATCGGCAAAACCGCATACGCGGTTTTTGCCTCAGGGTGCCGTAAAGGACACGGCACGGAAAGGAAGATTTGTCATGGATATCAGATACAGAAGCACAAGATCGGATGCAGCCCCCATCACAGCCTCTGAAGCCATTCTGAAAGGGCTCTCAGATGACGGCGGCCTTTATGTTCCTACACAGATACCAAAGCTTGACAAATCGTTTGCCGAGCTTGGCAGAGAGAGCTACCAGGAAGTTGCCTATGATGTGATGAAGCTCTTCCTCTCAGATTTTACGCAGGAGGAGCTGCGCGCCTGCATCCGCGCGGCATACGGCAGCAATTTTGACACCGCGCAGATCGTGCCCATCAGAAAAGCCGGAGGTGCCTACTATCTTGAGCTCTTCCACGGCCCGACCATCGCCTTCAAGGATATGGCTCTGCAGATCCTGCCGCATCTCATGATCACGGCAGCGAGAAAGAAGCACGAGCAGAAGGAAATTGTGATTCTGACCGCTACATCCGGCGACACAGGCAAGGCGGCACTCGCAGGCTTCGCCGACGTGCCCGGGACAAAGATCGTTGTCTTTTATCCAAAAGACGGCGTCTCCTCCATTCAGGAGAGGCAGATGGTGACACAAAAGGGTGCCAATACCTGTGTCATCGGCATTCGCGGGAATTTTGACGACGCACAGACAGGGGTGAAGCAGATTTTTACGGATCCTGCCTTGAAAGCCAGGATGGCACAGGCGGGATATCAGTTCTCCTCAGCCAACTCGATCAACATCGGCCGCCTTGTTCCGCAGATCGTCTACTACGTCTATGCCTATACAAGACTTCTGCAGACGGGCGCACTTGGCGACGCAGGAGAGATCAACTTCGCCGTTCCGACAGGAAACTTCGGCAATATCCTGGCGGCCTATTACGCAGGAAAGATGGGCGTGCCCGTGCACAGACTGATCTGTGCGTCGAACACGAACAAGGTGCTCTATGACTTCTTCCGGACAGGAGAGTACAACCGCAACAGAGAATTCCATGTGACGAGTTCTCCTTCCATGGATATCCTCGTCTCCTCCAACCTTGAGAGATTGATCTATCACATTGGCGGGGACAGCGCTGCGAAGAACGATGTCTTCATGAAAGATCTTCGGGAGAAGGGAGACTATGTCATCACGGATGCCATGCGCGCGCAGCTGACCCAGTTCTGCGGCGGGTATGCAGATGAGGAGGAGACGGCGGACGCCATCCGCACGCTTTACAGCAATGAGGGCTATGTGATCGATCCGCATACCGCTGTAGCTGCACACGTTTACGGCGCGTACGCCAAGTCGACCGGCGATAAGACACCCACTGTCATTGCCTCCACGGCGAGCCCGTTTAAATTTGAATCCAGCGTCATGAAGGCACTTGGCAGGGAGACAGATCTTCCGGATCTTGAACTGGCCGACCGTCTCTCTGAGATTGCAGGCGTGCCTGTGCCGAAGGCAGTATCCGGGCTTCGCGGCGCTGAGATCAGACACAAGACGGTCTGCGGGCGCAGCAAGGAGGATATGCAGGCTGAGGTGGAGAAGTTCCTCGGCCTTTGACAAGCCAAGAGAGCCTTTAAAGGGGCACAAACCGACTCCGGGCCGCAGGCCCGGAGAGAAGATGTCCTTTCATACACGCGATAATATCAAAAGCAACTCCAGAACAACGGACAAAGACAGAAGGCTGTGGATTGCAGGGAAAGGCGAAGAGCGATAAATTTTTGACAATAAAGCGGCAGGGAGACGAAGAAAGGAGGCCGATACACATGAACAATGAAACGGAGAAGGAAGTCAATATCTACTCGGAGATCACCCCGGAGATCACCAGACTCGCTGAAGAGGCGTACCGGGCAGATCTTGTGGACCAGTCTCTTTATACCAAATATGATGTCAAGCGGGGGCTTCGCGATCTGAATGGCAAGGGCGTTCTCGCCGGCCTGACCAATGTCAGTGAGATCACCGCCAAGAAGATGGTGGACGGAAAAGAGGTGCCGGATCATGGACATCTCTACTACCGCGGCTATCCGATTGAGAAGCTCATTGACGGATTCGTGAAGGAGAACCGGTTCGGCTTCGAGGAGATCGCCTATCTGCTCCTCGTCGGCTCTCTGCCTGACAAAGAGGAGCTGAAGGAGTTCTGTGACAGGCTGATCTTCTACAGGAGTCTGCCGACCAGCTTTGTGCGGGACATCATCATGAAAGCGCCCTCGTCCGACATGATGAATACGCTCGCGCGGAGCGTTCTCACGCTTTACTCCTATGACGATCGGGCAGACGACATCTCGCTCCCCAATGTCATGCGGCAGAGCATGCAGCTCGTCAGCCTCTTCCCCATG
This sequence comes from Lachnospiraceae bacterium UBA2734, assembly GCA_002353635.1. GTDB lineage: Bacteria > Bacillota > Clostridia > Lachnospirales > Lachnospiraceae > CAG-791. Next base: position 13,474 of record DEKA01000054.1, on the reverse strand, counting down.
CTCTCCATCTATGGATATCAGGCCTACAATCACTATGAGAAGGGAAAGAGCCTTGTCATCCACCCGCCTCTCGATCACGGCAGTATCTCGGAGAATATCCTTCACCTTCTTCGCCCTGACATGAAGTTCACAGACCTCGAAGCCAAGATTCTCGATATCTGTCTGGTTCTGCATATGGACCACGGCGGCGGCAACAACAGCGCGTTCACGACGCATGTCGTGACCTCCACACAGACGGACACCTACTCGACGATCGCGGCTGCACTGGGCTCCCTTAAAGGTCCCCGCCACGGCGGTGCCAACATCAAGGTTGTGCAGATGTTCGAGGACATGAAGAAGGAAGTGAAGGACTGGAACGACGATGAGGAGATCAGTGATTATCTTCTTCGTCTCCTTCGTGGGGCAGCTTTTGATCACAAGGGCCTCATATACGGTGTGGGACATGCCGTGTATTCGCTCTCTGACCCGAGAGCAGTTATTTTCAGAGGGTTTGTGGAGAAGCTCGCAGAGGCGGAAGGATACGAGAAGGAGTTCGGCCTCTACGCAAAGGTCGAGGAGCTCGCGCCGAAGATCATCGCCCATGAGCGCAATATGTACAAGGGCGTCTGCGTGAACGTGGATTTCTACTCCGGATTTGTGTATCATATGCTGGGTCTGCCGATGGAGCTGTACACACCGCTCTTTGCGATGGCGCGGATCGTCGGCTGGAGCGCACACAGGATGGAGGAGCTGGCCAACAACGGCAAGATCATCCGTCCGGCATACAAATCGGTTTCGCCGATGCTGGCGTATAAGCCGATTGGGGAAAGATAAAGAAAGGCAGCAAGGAATGGCAGTAAATGAGCATGCACAGCGCATCAGTGCGCTGCGGGAGGTAATGAGAGAGAACGGCGCGGGCGCCGTCCTCATGACGGTTGCAGATTATCACGGCTCGGAGTACAACGCGGACTTTTTCAAGTCCCTTCAATACTACAGCGGATTCTCGGGCGAGAATTCTACGCTGATCGTGATGGAGAACGAGGCGGACATCTGGGTGGACGGACGGTATTTCATCCAGGCGGAGAGAGAGATCGAAGGTTCCGGCATCACCCTTCAGAAGATGGGAGAGTCTGGCGTGCCGACTGTTGAGGAGTTCCTCGCTTCGCAGGTGCCCTCCGGTATTACCTTCTGCTTCGACGGAAGGAGCATTATGCGGGAGAAGGGCCTTACCATGGAGAGAATCCTCTCCGCAAGAGGTGTGTCCATCCGCGCGGACCTCGATCTGGCTGGCCTTGCCTGGACGGATCGGCCGGCACTGCCCTCCCACCCTGTTTTTCTCCTTGATGAGAAGAAATATGCGGGAGAGGTTGTCGGGGACAAGCTGACACGGCTTCGCCGCGTGATGAAGGAGCACGGCTGCCGTTACTACGCATCCAGCAAGCTCGATGAGATCATGTGGCTCTTCAACATCAGAGGCGGCGATGTGGAGTGCAATCCGGTCGCGCTCTCTTATACTTTTGTCACGGAGGATGGAGCTTACCTGTTCATCCAGAAGAGCGAGGTGAGCGATGAACTTCGCGCATACGCTGATGAGAAGGGCATAACACTTCGGGAGTATGCGGACTTCGCCCGTTTTGTGCGGGAGTATCCTTACAAGGGAAGTGTTCTTCTCGATCCTTCCTTTACGAGCTACACCGTTTACGAGGCGGTGCGTGCAGGGCTTGCAGAGGCGGCGGACAATGCATCCGCGGCGGAGAGTGCCGCTGCAGAGAGCAAAGCCAAACCTGCAGCAGCCCATAAGGCAGATACACAGGCAGTACAGGGCAGTTCAGCTCCTCTTCAGATTGTGGAGGCCAACAGTCCTGTCGATTACATGAAGGCAGTGAAGAACGCCACGGAGCTGCGAAATTTCCGCGAGGTCTATATCGAGGACTCCGCCCAGCTGACGAGATTCATCATCTGGGTAAAGAAAAATGCGGGAAAAATCCCGATGACAGAGGGAAGCGCAGCCAAGTATCTCGACGGTCTGCGCGCGCAGATCAAAGACTTTGTCGGTCTCTCCTTCCCGACAATCTCGGCGTACGGCCCCAATGCGGCCATGATGCACTATGAGCCGGGCTACGCAGGAGATCCAGTGAAGCCTGAAGGGATGCTCCTCGTCGATTCCGGCGGACACTACATGCGCGGCACGACGGATGTCACGAGGACGATGGCCCTCGGTCCTGTGACGGAGGATATGAGAAGGAGCTATACGCTGACCGTCAACTCCAACCTCTCTCTCCTTGCCTGCAAATTCCTTGCGGGATGCGACGGTATGGCACTGGACATCATTGCCAGAGAGCCCATGTGGGAGGTCGGCATGGACTATAAGTGCGGCACAGGACACGGCATCGGCTACCTTTTGAATGTACACGAGGGACCGCAGACGATCCGCTACAGGAAGAGAGATGCGGCAGACCACACGCCGTTTGCACCCGGCATGGTTGTTTCGGATGAGCCGGGTGTGTATAAGGCAGGGCAGTACGGCATCAGAATCGAGACTATCCTCGAGTGCGTGGAGGAGGAGACGACGGCAGACGGAACCTTCCTTGGCTTCCGGCCGCTGACCTTTGTTCCGCTCGACCGCGATCTCATTGATCCGCAGTATCTCACGCAGAAAACGAAGAAGCTCCTGAATGACTACCACAGAGAGACGTATGACAAGCTCTCCCCGCTCCTTAATGAGGACGAGAATAAGTGGCTGAAGGAACAGTGCGCGCCGTTCTGATGAGGGCGCAGCCCCTGTCTTCTGACTGACAGCAAGCCCGGCGGCTTCGATGTTTTGCCGGCGGATTGGCTTTGCAGATGCGCCGCGTACCGGCTCTTTCCTTCTTGCGCGGCCAACTGCCTTTTGCTATACTCGATTTGCCTGAAGTGTCTTCCGTTTTTTTGATCCTACATTCACTTTAAACGGGAGTTCAAGAGCGCTCCGCGGCTGTCACGCCCCCGGCAGGCAACTGTCATGGTCAGGGGAAGGCAAAGGCAGGAGCTAAGGACACCCACCTGGCTTTGGCTAGGAGTCAACGCGCGGAAGATGTTTCGGGTATTAATAAAGGATACTTTGACAGGTCGGAGTCCTAGCGGCGCCGGCCTGTTTTTATAGGAACCCGGTTTCTCATGATGATGGCAGCACTGAGTGCACTGATTGTTCCGCCAGTTTTCTGGCTTGTACATACCGCTCTTTTTTACGGCATCCGGCAGCAGCACAGATGGATTCTGCGCGCGGCCGCTCTTTTTGCGCTGGCCGCCTTTTTCTTCAGCGGATCAGTGATCGCAGCGCAGTACCTCGTATTCCATCATTTCAATATCCTGCATACATTTCTTCTCTTCAGAAGCGGCGGCGTGATCTGTCAGACCATGCTCTTTGTTCCTGCCGCAATGGCGGGCGAGATGCTGGTTATGGGGCTCTTGCTCCTCCTTGCACCGCTCTTTGGAGGTACGCCTGATCCCGGCAGGGCTCCGCACCTGTACAGGATGGGGCCGGTCCTTTTCTTCGCGCTGGGCGGAATTTTTGCGGCAGTCCTTGCGAAAATCTGTCTGGACATTCCGCGGCAGGTTGTGATCAGCGAGATCTGTCCGGATGACCGGAGCTTTGGAATTGATCGGTATGACACGCTGGAGAATTACGCAGAGCTGTACAACCCCGGGATCCTCCCTTGTGAACTGTCTTCCTTTGCCTTTACCAATGATCCGCAGTACACGGACAAGTACCCGCTGGATGATCAGGTGATCCCCGCGAAGGGGTATATTCTCGTGCAGATTGATGAGGACGGGAAGCCGGACCTGCATATCAAGCCGGATAATACGGTGTCTCTTTATCTTGCCTGTGACGGTGAGATCACTGACGGGATCGAGAACTTTGAACCGCAGACAGACAGGTCGCTGGCACTTTATCCGGCAGGAGATGTACAGAGAGGAGATGCAGGGGGCCCGGCAGGAATCGCAGGGAGCGGAGATTCCGGCAGCAGCACGGAATCGGTGCAGGCAGTATCCAATGAAAATAACGACGGACAGAGCGGGAAAACCGCGCCCGTGCAGAGCCTTCAGGGCAGGACGTACATCGAAGAGGTGCCGACGCCTGGAAAGGTGAATGATCCGGATGCGCAGAAGGTAGAAGAGCCCTCTCCCGATAAGGAGGGCGGCTATTATGACGATCCCTTCTATCTGAAGCTGAAGGCAGAGAAGGGAACAACGATCTATTTCACCCTTGATGGGAGCATTCCCGATCCGGAGAAGGCGGTGGCCTATTCGAAGGACGTGAAGGTCACCGAGGGCAATGTCGGCACGACATACGTCTATGCGGAGCCCGTCTATATCTACGACAGGAGCAGCGAGGCGAACATCTGGCGCAGCAAAAAGAATGTCGAGGCCTACTGGATCGGCAACTATGAGCCGGATGAGACGCCAGTCGAAAAGGCTTTTGTCATTCGGGCACTCGCTGTGGACGCGCGGGGAGACAAGAGCCGTGTCCGCACAGAGACATATTGGATTGGAAAGGACGAATACAGGGATCAGAATGTGATCTCCCTCGTCACGGATCCGGATCTTCTCTGGAACGACGAGAGCGGCATCTATGTCACCGGCAAAGCATATGATGATGCACTGAAGGCCGGGAAGAGCGGAGATGACCTGCCGCAGGCTAATTTTCAGAAGGGAGGCAGGGAGATGGAGGCGCCGGCCTCTCTTGAATTCCACTGGGGATCGGGAGACGGCGATCTGCAGAACATCAGCCAGGGGCAGAGTGATTTTCAGGAAAATATCGGCCTTCGCATCAGCGGCTCCTCCGCGAGGGGACAGGCGCTGAAGAGGTTTTCCCTCTATGCGAGAAAGTCGTACGACGGCAGCAGTGTTTTCAAAGAGAAGCTCTTTGGGGATGATGTGTACAGCCATAAGGCGGTGCTGCGGGACGGCTTTGCGGACGGCTTCTGCCAGGAGCTGGTGCAGGACCGCTCGTTCGCGGTGCAGCACGCCGTGCCGGTGACTGTCTTTCTGAACGGCGAATACTGGTATACTGTTTATCTGATGGAGAAGTACGACGACCGGTATTTTGAGCAGAGGTACGGGATACAGAAGGGGAATCTTGAGCTGGTCACGGAGCAGAATTCTCTCGAGGAGCAGTACGCGCTGCGCAGCGACCTCTACGATTACATCAGGACGCATGACCTCTCGGACGATGCGGCATACGAGGGTCTGAACAAGATCATGGACATCCAGAGTTATATTGAGTACATGGCCGCGAACATCTACATTGACAACACGGACTTCACGGAGAACAAGAACACTGTGTGGTGGCGTGCGCGCATAAAGACGGATGACGGGTACGGAGATGGGAGATGGCGCCCCGCACTGTATGACCTCGATGCCATGGAGTGGGACGATGCGGCGAAAAACGGCGTCTCCGAGAAGGCGCAGAAGAATACCTTTACGCTGCAGCCGGCCTTTGCGTCCGTGATCGACGAACAGGAGCTGTTCAGTGCGCTGATGAAGAATGCGCAGTTCCGGGAAGATTTCCGGAAGACTTTTCTGGACATGGCGGGAAAAGAGTTCGACAGTACGCGGGTGCTGGGACTCCTTCAGGACAACAGGACTTTCCTGGAGAAGATGCTGGAGGACCGCAAGGATATCTCGATGGTGACGAAGACGGCGGATTCGTATTCGTTCTACGAGCAGTTCTTCAAGGACAGAGCGCAGTATATTATCCCATATATGGAAGAGGAGATGGAGAAGGACTGAAGTGTCGTTCGTGACTAAGCGCGATGGCCGTCGAAATATTCTTAAGGATCGGAGTGCAGTTAACGCAGAAAACGATGGGAATTTCATCGGAAATCAGAGCGCAGGAAAAGAGGGAGGATTGGGAACAGATGGATGGAAAAAGAAAATTCAGCTGTTACGGGAGGCTCGCGGGAATGCTTGCCTGCGCGGGCATTGTGTGTGTTTCGCTCACCGGCTGCTCGGGCTTTCATCTCTCTGATCTGAACTTCACGCAGAGCGCGGCGGATGACGGTCAACTGTCCGGGAAGAGCAGCGGGGAAGAAAATGACAGGCAGGGAAGCGGTGCGGACGGATCTGCAGTGTCAGGCAGCACGGGAAGCACAGCACAGAATGCCGGCGCAGAGGCAGAAGCAGTACAGAATGCTGGTTTCTCCCAGAGGCTCGCTCTCACCGATGCTGATCTTGGAACAGTTGCGCTCTCGCCGGAGAAGGCAGTGGATCTCTCTTCTGTAAACGGGACACTCTCCATCACAGATCCAGGGGCCTACACGCTGACAGGCACCCTTCAGGGCAGCATCGTGATCGATGCACAGGATCAGGCTGTGCAGCTCATTCTGGACAACGCCTCGGTGAAGGCAATGACGGAGTGCGCCGTCGATGTCGTCAGCGCATCCAAGGTCATCATCACATCCAGAGACGACACGCAGAACAGCCTCGAGGACGGAAGCTACACGGATGAAAGTGCGGATGAAAACGCCTGCGTCTTCTCCACAGCGCCTCTGTCCTTCAACGGGGGCGGGCAGCTCACCATCAAGGGAGATTACAAGGACGGCGTGCACAGCAAGGACACGGTGAAGGTGTGCGGCGCCAATCTGGAGATTCAGGCTAAGCGCGACGGAATCCGCGGAAACGATGGCGTTGGCATCCGGAACGCGAACCTTACGATCACGGCAAAGAAAAGCGCCGTAAAGTCCTCCAAGTCTGGTAAGAAGGGCAAGGGCAACATCGCCCTCTCGAACAGTACGCTGAAGGCGGCGGCCGGCGAGTACGGCATCTATTCCTCGGCGGACCTCTATCTCAAAGATGTCTCGACGGATATCTCCGCGAAGATTGGGGAGATGGAAGCAGTGGGCACGATATACCAGTAGAAAATAGTGACCGGCATATTCTGCCAGTCAGTTCAGAAAGATGAAGTGAAGAGTCAAGGGGAGAGAGAAAAGTTTGAAAATGAAGCCGATGCTTCATTTTCAAACAGCAGCATCGGNNGCCTCAGCGAGGAATAAAGATGACAGTAGATGACGCGATACTGGTCAATGTTTTCAGAACAAGGATCTATGTTCTGCTGGCAGTTATTGCTGTCCTTTTTCTCTGCAGCAGGAGACTCCGCGCCGGGATTTATGCATGGATTCAGTCTATTGATCGGGTTGGCAGGAAAAAGCTCGCTTTGATCGTTTTTGCAGCTGCCTTTGCGGCAGGACTTCTGACCATTTATCAGGGAAAGAGCTGGGGAGGCGATTACAGTCAGTATTATGCGCAGGCGAGAGCATTGATTACGAACTCGATTCCTGAATGGTACCGGAAGAATATTTTTATCATCACCAATTCCGCAGAAGGAATCGGCTCTGATGTCTACCCATGGATCTGGCCGATTCTGATCGCGCCTGTTATCAAAATCTTCGGATTCAATTTTACTGTTCTGAAAATATATGAGGACCTCTTTTTCGCAGCGGCGTGCGCGGTCATTTTTCTGTACGCCTGCCGTTTTCTCAGAAGAAAATATGCATTCCTCGTCTCTTTGTTTGTCGTTCTGAATCATTCCTTTCTGATGAGCATCAATACGACAGAATCGGATATCCCCTTTGTATTTTTTGTTTTTTTGACTTTAAATCTATTAGCTGTTTATGAAGAAAAGATTAAAGCGGAACGGAGAAAAGTAAAATCAGCAGTGTTCTGCGGTGTTGTCTGCGGAGTTTTATTGTTCGCCTGCTATGAGACCCGCACGATGGGATTGGCCCTCGCAGCGGCATATTTTGCATACGGAGCACTGGAATTCTTTGCAGCAATTCTGGAGAACAGGAAGACTTCTGCACAAGAAAGCAGTGCTTTCAAGAACGCATCACATGCTGCAGCCGGAAGCGGACGCACGCCGGTCGTCTTTGCTGTATACAGACTAATTCCGCTGCTCGTTTTTCTTCTTGCTAATATCGGATTTGGATACATTCTTCCAAGATCAGGGGGAACATATCAATCTTATTTTGAGTTCTCTCTGGAGCAGGTGAGCAGAAGAGCGCAGGATTACATTGGTCTCTATGCGCAGCTCGTGATGAGTCAGTGCAGGCCGGTCATCAGTGCGATCAGTCTTTTTGGTGCCGCTGCCCTTGTCATACTGACCGTGATCGGGGCTGCACACAGAATCAGAGAAGACCTTCTTCCGCTTCTGTACTGCCTGATCACAATGCCAATGCTTATTGTCTATGATTACAGCAGCGCACGCTTTATATATCCGCTTTATCCTCTTTTGCTGATCATGGCTGTGCAGGGCATTCTCTGTCTTGTTCACCGTTTTCATACGATCAGGCAGGGCATTGCAGTCATGGGTGTTCTGTACAGTGCGGCTCTGGCTGTTGTTTTCCTGGTCATTGCAGTGTACGTACAGAGTGGCCGGTATACCTTGTATCAGGCCGACTCAAAGGAGGCACTGCAGGTGTATGATTATATCAACCGCAATATTGACGATGATAAGGTGATTTATTTTTTCAAGCCGAGAGTCCTGTACCTGAATACGAACAACTATACATATTCGTGGCGCAACGATGCAGATCATATGGAACTGGCGGATTACGTTCTGCTCTCGGAAGAAAACGCCTATGGCAGAGTTGAGGACTATGTCAATCTGAACGGGAAACTGGTATATCAGAACGATATGTTTCGTCTGTATCAGCTGAAGTAAACATACAGGGTTCATCGAAATTTGATGATCTGCAAGGGCCGCACATGTTGGCCTTTGTTATTGAGCGAGGGGGAGTTACGGTTATGTCTGCCGCATTATGCTTTTTGTTTCCGCCGGTCATCCTTATGTATATCAGGGATAAGATCCTGGGAGACAGGATCAAATGTAATTTCCATGGAAGCGCAATGGATTTCCTGCGCGAGTATCTCTTATCTGCATGCTTTTTGAATTTTACTGTTCTGGCTGTGAATTATTTATTGCTCCATCATAATGATTCAGTAGAGGATGCTCCGACAAATCTGGACAGCGATTATAACGACATCTGGCTGATCTGGGAAGATGAACTGGATGAAAACGCCATTGCAGACATTGAGGGACAGCATTATACCGCAGAGGAATCTTATGAAGGGGATTTTGCAGACGGACTGTATTATTATGTCTATCAGTTGCATAGGAATCAATGAGGCATGTACGGATAACCGGCTGTGTCTGACCGAAAAATGATTCGCCTTATGGTAGAAAGATGAATTATGTATCGCTCCATTTTCTTATTTTCATAAGTATTACAATCGCGCTGTATTTTATTCTGCCGCTGGGGAAGAGGCAATGGCTGGTTCTTCTGGCAGCCAGTTATTATTTTTATCTCAGTGCGGGCGCACGGTATATCGGATATATTCTGTTCACGACGATCATCGTCTATGTCTCCGCTCTTCTGATCGGGAGGATTCAGGAGAGTGCCAAAAGAGAGCGGAAATCGCATCCGGAGTGGGACCGCGCGCAGAAGAAGGCCGCAAAGGCAGCCGCTAAGAAAAAGAGCCGCGCAGTGCTGATCTCAGCGCTGATCGCGGGCTTTGGCGTCCTTGCCGTTCTCAAATACGGGAGCTTCACCATTTCTCTCCTGAATGCGTTCACTTCCAGGTTCGGTATGGAGCTGCCGCCGCTTCGCTTTATCCTGCCGCTTGGCATCTCGTTCTATACTTTTCAGGCGATGGGGTATCTCATCGACTGTTATAACGGGACAGTGAAGCCGGAAAGAAATTTCCTGAAAATCGCCCTGTTCGTCAGCTTCTTTCCGCAGATCCTGCAGGGCCCCATCAGTTTCTATGGCCAGCTGGCGGAGCAGCTCTATGCGCCGCACAGATTTGACTTTAAACGGTTTAAATATGGGGCGGAGCTGTGTCTGTATGGGTATTTCATCAAGCTCGTGCTGGCGGACCGCGCGGCGGTGATGATCAATGCGTTTACGAAGGCCGGCTATGAGGGATTTTCCGGGACGACCATTCTGTTCGTTGTTCTTCTTTACTCGCTGCAGCTCTATGCAGATTTCGCAGGCGGCATTGATATCTCCCGCGGCATCGCGCAGATCCTCGGCATCGATATGCCGATTAACTTCCGGCAGCCTTATTTTGCCACGTCCATCAACGATTACTGGCGCAGGTGGCACATCACGCTCGGTGCGTGGCTGAAGAAGTATATCTTTTACCCGGTTGCCGTCACAAAGCCGTTTCTGGCCATGCCGGCCGCCATCCGGAAGACGCGCTTTGGAAAGACACAGCTCGGCGACCACATGGCGAAGGTCTTCCCGGCGACGGTGGCGACCATGATCGTCTTCATCGTGGTCGGTGCCTGGCACGGCGCAGGCATGAAATATATCGCCTATGGCATCTATAACGGCGGGATCATCATGATCTCCATGCTGTTCGAGCCTGTTTTCAAGGGATGGATGAAGGCACTGCACATCCGGGAGCAGTCATTTGGCATGCATGTCTTTCGGATTGTGCGGACGTACCTGCTCGCACTTGTGGGATATGTGCCTGACCTTGCGCAGAGCTGCCGCGGTTGGGTAGCTATGATGGTGCGGATGTTCACAGACAATAATGCTGCGCGTGCGAAGGATGAAATATGGGGGACTCTGGGCTTTCAGACGTTTGATCTGTGGGTGATTTTTTTCGTCTTTGCCGTCATGTTCATCGTCGGTGTGCTGCGGGAGGCGCGGCCGAAGGAGTCGCTCCGGGCGCGGATCGATGCGAAGCCGTTCCCGCTGGAGTGCGTGCTCGTCGCGGCGTGCCTGGTTACTGTGCTCGTCTTCGGCATTTATGGACCCGGCTTTTCACCGACACAGTTCTTGTATGTGCAGTACTGAGGCTGCGCACAACAATATACCGAAGAATTCGGGATTATCCGGCACAGTGCAGCAGAACTGTTCGGACAGGTTGCATTTTATGCATTGCTATTTGAAACGATTTTTGAAAATTGTATTCACCGGTGCGCTCGCGCTCGCCGCTCTTGTGCTGCTGAATCTGTTTATTTTCAGAATGCATGATGAGAATGAGACGAGAATCCGCGGCTTTTATATGGAGCCGAAGGATTCGGTCGATGTTGCCCTGATCGGGGCGAGCGATCTCTACTTCGCCTACAGTCCTGTGACCGCCTATGAGGAGTACGGCTTTACCAGTTATCTCTATTCTATCAGTGCCAACAGCGCCGACCTGTGGATCGATGAGCTGAAGCAGGTGGAGAAGACGCAGCATCCAAAACTCTATGTATTCGATCTCGACAATGCCGCACACGGGTGCTCAGCGGATCCGGACTCTACGCTCCGGTATCTCACGGACAACATGCCGCCGTCAAAAGAGAGGGCGGAGCTGGTCAACCGGTATGTGGATAAGAACAATGAGGACGGGAGGCTCTCGTACTATATTCCGTTCTTTAAGTTTCACAGTGACTATCCGGAGAGCTTCAAGGATCTTGAGATCCGGGTGATGAACAGCGCACTGCGCTATAAGAGAGGGTATACGCTGCTGAAGGGCGGGGCACTGCGCACGAAGACGCTGCGGGATGACGGGCTCTTTGATCCGAAGGACATCACGGAGAAGGAGGAGCCGACGGCGCAGGAGACAAAGGTGCTGCGGGAATTTGTGGAGTACTGCAGATCAAACAATATACGGAATGTCCTCTTCATCCGGACACCCCATGCGCACTCTGACACGGAGGAAGAGGGAAGTGCCGATTATACGGAATCGCTGAAGGTCAACAATGCGATGGCGGAGATGATTCGCACCTACGGATATGATTATGTTAATTTTGACGGCGATTATGAGAGCTACGGGCTGGTTCTGCACAGTGATTTCGCTGAGTATGCCCATGTGAATGCGAAGGGGTGTGCGGTTTTCACGAAGGCACTCGGAGAGCTTCTTGCTGACACCTATCATGTAAAGGGTGACCATTCCGCCCGCGTCACGAACGAGTGGGAGAGCTGCCGCGACTTCAACGACCGTTTTATGCGCTTTGGAATTGAGAAGTGCACGGAGAATGCGGCGGCGAAGGATGATAAGAGCGAGGATTCGACGGATCTGTGGCTGTGGGAGACGTGGAAGTGGATTCCGGAGATTTCGGGGAGGTAAGCAATTTTCGGGTGGCTTCATCCACAGAGCATGAATACGGCTCATGTGGATGAACCTCGGAAACTATGCGTTTCGTTTGACGGCGCCGCGAATATTCACTATAATGGCCGTGTTTACGAATTGAATACCAGTGACCAATGAAATGCAGTGACGGAGAGGTCAAACGGAAATTCCCGGTAACGCAGGGCAGAGAGGAAGTTCACCGGCTGAGAGGCTTCCCGAAGGGAACCGCGCGCGTTCACTCCCGAGCAGCAGATCTGAAGATACAGTAGGATCTGACGTATGCCGCACGTTACGCGGGCAATGAAGTGCCGCTGCAAAGGCAGCGGAAGATGGGTGGTACCGCGGAGAGAAGAGCTTCGTCCCAGATGGGACGAAGCTCTGTTTTATTGCCGCGAATAACGCGGCACAGAAAGGATAATATGATTCAGGAAGATCTCGAACGGATCAGGCAGCAGGTGAGGGAGCAGCTCGAAAAGGCCGGCTCCGAGGATGCCATCAACCAGATCAGAGTAAGTGTCCTTGGCAAAAAGGGCGAGCTGACCGGCATTCTTAAAGGGATGAAGGATCTCTCGAAGGAAGAGAGACCGAAGGTCGGTCAGATGGTGAACGAGGCGCGCGCACAGATCGAGGCGGCGCTCGAGAAGGCACATACGGAGATCGCAGCGAGAGCGCAGGAAGAGCGCTTAAAGGCTGAGACGATCGATGTGACGCTCCCTGCCAGAAAGAAGGAGAGAGGACACCTTCATCCGGATGAAGTGGCGCTGCGCGAGATCGAGAATATTTTCATCGGAATGGGGTATGAGGTTGTCGACGGGCCCGAGGTCGAGAAGGATTACTACAACTTCGAGGCACTGAATATTCCGGCGGACCACCCCGCAAAGGACGAGCAGGATACGTTCTACATCAACGGCGATATGCTGCTGCGCACGCAGACATCGGGCGTGCAGATTCATGAGATGGAGAAGGGCAGAATTCCGATCCGCATGATCGCACCCGGCCGTGTGTACAGAGCGGATGAAGTGGATGCGACGCACTCCCCTGTTTTCCATCAGGTGGAGGGACTTGTTGTGGACAAGGGCATCACGTTTGCTGACCTGAAGGGGACTCTCGCGGAGTTCGCAAAGGGAATCTTTGGCGAGGACACGAAGGTGCGCTTCCGTCCGCACCACTTCCCGTTCACAGAGCCGTCTGCAGAGATGGACATCAGCTGCTTCAAGTGCGGCGGCAAGGGCTGCAGTTTCTGCAAGAATGAGGGATGGATCGAGATCCTTGGCTGCGGCATGGTGCATCCGCATGTCCTCGAGATGTGCAAAATCGATCCGGAGGAGTACTCCGGCTTTGCCTTCGGCATCGGCCTTGAGCGTATCGCGCTGCTCAAGTACGAGAT
>DEKA01000042.1:43438-43658 GCA_002353635.1 Lachnospiraceae bacterium UBA2734 | reverse complement strand
AACCATACACTACAGAACTGACGCATAAGAGTAAAAATATTGTGCCTCTCTTCAGGAACACGGCAAAGTTCCTCTTTTGGTATACTAATATCAAAAATCCTTTCTCACGCACTTTGTCGTGAAGAAGGATTCCTTTGATCAGATATAGATATGAAAACGGTTCATCATGAACCGAATTTTTCAGGGGAGAGCCTGCAGCTCTCGCTGCAGGCCGGTTATG
>DEKA01000042.1:42105-43433 GCA_002353635.1 Lachnospiraceae bacterium UBA2734 | reverse complement strand
GTGCTCCCGACAGACAAGGCCTGCCGGCCGGATTCAGATGGAATGAATTGATTTCCTTCATCTGATGGTTACAAGATAAACCGCGAAGCTAAATCGAACCTAAAATTTCTAAACATTTTCCGGAAGATCAAAGATCATTTCTGCTGACTCATTCCGGACCTTCTCCCATTCATCTTCCACATGGAACTGAAGACTACGGAAACAGGAAGAAGTTGTAGGAAATTCCGTTGATCACGCTGTACACCCTGTTTTCAGCGGGTTTGATATAGAAAGCCATGCTCTGGATCTCCCCTTTGCTGTGTCCCATCGTCTCCCAGATCTCTACAGCTCTCTCTTCCATTTCAGCGCTGGTGATCGAACGGCTTCCCTGTTGGATTTCATATGTTGGAACCCACTTTTTCCCATCAGCCTCTCCGGTTTCAGTTTTGTGTCTGTGAACAGTTGCCTCTTTCTTCGGATCAACGTCCGATGCTCTGCTGATCGCCATAGTACCCTCCCTTCTATCTGCAATGCCGGCTTTCATCTGCTCACCCGCGCAGGAACTCGCGGNNCGATCTCCTTCTTCGTCTGCAGTACATATTCCGCGAGTTCCCTGATTCTGTCATTGTCCATGCGGGCAATGGGAACAGAGATACTGAAAGCATAGAGTCCGTCCGCACTGCGCCCGGTATCGAGAGATGCCGCGATGCAGCGGACGCCTGATTCATTCTCCTCATTGTCCAGTGCATAGCCGCGTCTTCTCACTTCCTCCAGATTGTAGAGAAAGTCCTCATAGTTCGTGATCGTATAGGGGGTCGTGCGCTCAATCGTGCACTGGTCCCAGAGTTTCTTCACTTCAGCCGCAGGCATCCTTGCTGCGAGCGCTTTTCCTACAGCTGACCGGTAAAAGGGCATGCGGAAGCCGATATGGGAGGCCATGCGCATGGAAGGGTCAAAAGATTCTACCTTATCGATATAGACAACATCGGCACCGTCCATCCGCACGAGATGTACAGTCTCTCCTGTCTTCTCCATCAGCCTTGTCAGATGGGGACGTACGACATCGATGATATTCATCTTCTCCATGATATGGTTGGCCATCTCGACAACCTTAAAGGTAGCCGAATATTTGCCATTGGAGGGATCCTGACGGACATATCCCATATATTCGAGAGAGCTGACTGCTCTGTGTGCCGTCGATTTATTAAGATGAAGAGCTGTAGCGAGCTCCATAAGGCCGGCAGGTCCATTATCCGAGAGGAATTCGAGAGCCCCCATGACTCTTCCTGCTACCTGAATCGGATTCTTTTCTTTTAATTCTTCGTCCATGTTTATTCCTCGCTGAGGCG
>DEKA01000042.1:26280-42065 GCA_002353635.1 Lachnospiraceae bacterium UBA2734 | reverse complement strand
ATCGGCGTCATTTTCAAACTTCCTCACTGTGCCGTATACATCTCGGCACTCTGAGGCGAACCCCGCAGAGGCGGTTTCGCCGGTACGATCACGTAATCTCAGCAAGCATTCACTGCTAACGGCTGTATAGACCGGGAAGTTTGGGTTGTAGTTTCATTATGTGGAACATAATAGCATAAGGAGTGGTTGTTTTCAATGGATCTGACACATGCCGGGCTCAAATTTTGTACAACTTTCATTGTGTAATCGCTCTCATTTTTCTTGACTTATTCAGCCTGTCCAATATAATAATTAGCGTAAAGATTCCATATTGTGAAAATAAGTTCCGCATTACGGAATCTCTAAAATCTGATAATTGATGCAAACCGACTGATGTTTCAGCAGTTGCATGGCATTCCAACGATGTGAATGCAGAAAGGGGCAGGAATGGATTTACAGTTAAAGGACCGCAAGGACTGCACATTTGATGCGGTATCTCTGGGCGAGGTAATGCTTCGTCTTGATCCCGGCGAGGGACGCATCAGAACAGCCAGATCTTTCCGCGCATGGGAGGGCGGCGGCGAGTACAACGTCATCCGCGGCCTGCACAAGTGCTTTGGCATGCACACAGCTGTCATCACTGCTTTTGCTGACAACGAAGTCGGCAAGCTCATGAAGGACTTCATCGAGCAGGGCGGTGTTGATACATCTCTCATCTATTGGAAGAAGACAGACGGCATCGGCCGTATCTGCCGCAACGGTCTGAACTTCACCGAGAGAGGCTTTGGTGTCCGCGGCGCTGTTGGATGCTCCGACAGAGCCAACACAGCTATCTCCCAGGCAACACCTGCTGATCTGAATTTTGAGCACATCTTCGGTGATCTCGGTGTTCGCTGGCTCCACACAGGCGGCATCTACGCAGCTCTTTCTGAGCAGTCCTGCGAGACCGTCATCGAGGCTATCAAGACAGCAAAGAAATACGGCACAATCGTCTCCTACGATCTCAACTACCGTCCTTCCATGTGGTCTGCAATCGGCGGCCTTGAGAAGTGCCAGGAAGTCAACAAGGAAATTGCGAAGTACGTTGATGTCATGATCGGCAACGAGGAGGACTTCACAGCCTGCCTTGGCCTTCAGATCGAGGGACAGGACAAGAACCTGAAGAAGCTCAACATCGACGGCTACAAGAAGATGATCGATCACGCCGCTGAGATCTATCCGAACTTCAAGGCGATCGCTACAACACTTCGTACAGTTAAGACAGCTACTGTCAACGACTGGAAGGCAATCTGCTGGGCAGACGGCCAGATCTATCAGTCCAAGGAGTACAACGGTCTCGAGATCATGGACCGTGTCGGCGGCGGCGATTCCTTCGCATCCGGTCTTGTCTATGGCCTTATGACCTATCAGGATCCTGAGAAGGCTGTCAACTATGGCGCAGCTCACGGTGCACTTGCAATGACAACACCCGGCGATACTTCCATGGCTTCCCTCGATGAAGTTGAGGGACTGATGGGCGGTGCAGGAGCACGTGTAAAGAGATAATCCGCTTCGCGGATTATCAGGAGCCCACACAGCAGAAGAAGACAATTCCTTTCCGGTTATGTAATGACTGCTGTGTGGGTTCCCCGATAACATTCGTTAGCAAAGCTTCACGAGTTATCGGAAGCTCCCACAGCGTTATGCAGATGTTGATTCCAGTCATTTATTGACCGCTGTGGGAGTTTCCCGATAATCCGCTTAATTATCGATATTTTCAAATAAACTGGAGGTTATTATGGCTAATTCCCCTAAGGTTCAGGCTGTTCTGGACAGATTTACAGAGATTGGTATTATTCCCGTCGTTGTTCTCAATGATGCAAAGGATGCCAAGCCGCTTGGTCAGGCTCTTATGAACGGCGGTCTTCCGGCTGCTGAGGTAACATTCCGCACAGATGCCGCTGAGGAGTCCATCCGCATCATGGCAAAGGAGTTCCCCGATATGCTCGTCGGCGCAGGCACTGTTCTGACGACAGATCAGGTTGACCGCGCCATCGCTGCAGGCGCTAAGTTCATCGTATCCTGCGGCTATGATCCGGCTATCGTTGATTACTGCCTGAAGAAGGACATCTGCGTATGCCCCGGCACTGCTACTCCTTCCGAGATGATGGGCTGCATGAGACAGGGTCTCGACCATGTGAAGTTCTTCCCCGCTGAGCTCAACGGCGGTCTGAAGAAGATCAAGGCCATCACAGCAGCACTGACAAAGCTCAAGATCATGCCTACAGGCGGCATCAATGCTGAGAACGTTGTCGACTATCTCAAGTCTGACAAGGTATTCTGCGCAGGCGGCTCCTGGATGGTCAAGGGAGACCTCATCAAGGCCGGCAAGTTCGACGAAATCGAAGCTAAGGTCAGAGAGGCCGCTGAGATCGTTAAGAAGGTTCGTTCTGAGCAGTAATTCATTTGCCTCCTACTCATCTGCACAATATGCCACAACATCCTGCAGATGAGTCAGCGGTACGAAAAGGCAGTATGCCCCTGCGTACAAGACATGCTGCCTCTGATGACCGCCGGAAATGGCTGTTGCCTGCAGAAGCCACTACCTTCTGCAGGACATCATTTCTGAATAATCAATACTCATTTGTAAAAACCACCACTACAGAAGAAGCGGGACANNTGAAAGTATACAGTAAGGTCGGAACCCCCGGGCCGTACCGTTTTGTTTTCAGATCTGTTTTGCAGCGATCCTTACTGCCTCATCGGTCGATACGGTATACCTTTCCGCTGTATGCACCAAGAAAAACCGTACCGCGTGTCGAAGGATCCGGAAGTCCCTGCGAGGACTCAAAGAGAAGTTCCAGCTCTTCGCCTGCGAAGCTGTCCGGCAGATCATACTCCTCATCGTGATCTGAGAAATTGAACAGGCAGAGGAGCTTCTCCCTTCTGCTGCGCCGCTCAAAAGCAATGATCAGATCCGGAGCATCCTCTCTGTCTATCCACGAAAAACCGGTTTTCCGGTCATCTTCCCAGAGTGCGCTGTGCTGCTGATAAAAGGCATGCAGTGCCGCACGGAATGCCGCATAATCCCTGTGCGGCGGATCCTCGAGAATGCGCCAGTCCAGTTCTCTTTTCTCGTCCCACTCTCTGTCTTCACCGAGCTCATTTCCCATGAAGTCGAGCTTTGCTCCGGGATAGACATACATATAGAGATAGAACATACGCATCTGACGGAGGCGGTCCGCCGGAAAGCCATTCATTTTCTCCGCCACAGGGTGCTTGCCGTGGACCACTTCGTCGTGAGAAATCGGCAGAACAAAGTGCTCTGTGAACGCGTAGTCGAACGTGTGCGTCAGCATGGAATAGGCATCTCTTCTCTCCCTCTGGTCCTTTTCCAGGAAAGAGAGTGTATCGTTCATCCATCCCATGTTCCATTTGTAATCGAAGCCCAGTCCGCCGGCGGATACAGGTGCCGTTGTCTTACCATAGACAGTGGAATCCTCGGCGATCAGAACAGCGGTTGGTTCTCTTTTCTTCAGCCCTGCATTCATGTGCTGCAGAAAGGCGATGGCATCCTTGTTCTCCCCTCTGTTCGCATCTCCCTGCCAGAAGATCAGGTTCGAAACCGCATCAAAACGAAGCCCGTCGAAATGATACTCCTTCAGCCAGAAAAGACAGGAAGACTGCAGGAAGCTCCTCACATCCCCTCTTGAGTGGATGAAATTGCAGCTTCCCCACTCGCTGTAGCCGACTGCCGGATGTGGATACGAGTATAGCGGTGTGCCGTCAAAATCCCACAGGCCGTAATCATTGACGGCGAAATGCACCATCACAACATCCAGCAGAACACCGATGCCGCTCTGATGACACCGGTCAATGAGATACTTCAGATCGTCAGGACTTCCGTAGCGCGACGTCGCCGCGTAAAACCCTGTTCCCTGATATCCCCATGACTCATCGGAAGGGTACTCAGCAAGAGGCATCAGCTCGACATGCGTGTAATGGTTTTTCACAAGGTATGGAATCAGGGCATCTGCCAGTTCACGATAGTTCAGCCATCCATCCGCCGGATCCGTTCCCTGTATCCACTCCTTCTTTCGTCTCCACGAGCCCGCATGCACTTCATAGATATTAAACGGAGCGCCTGCCGGTACCTTCCTGCCGGCCATCCATTCCGCATCGTGAAATGTGTACTGCTGCAGATCAACAATAACAGACGCCGACTCCGGTCTCTTCTGCGCATAGAATCCATAGGGATCTGCGCGGTCCAGCACGCGCCCGTCTGCCTGATGAACGCGGTACTTGTACATTTCGCCGGCCTTTGCGCCCTGCAGTCTGCACTCCCAGAACTGACCGTCATAAATCCGGTGCATGGGAAACTCCTGCCATCCATTGCACTCGCAGATCACTGAGATCTCTTTAGCTGCAGGCGCATAAGTGCGGAAAACCGTTCCGTCATCCTCTGTGTGCGCCCCCAGAAAAGTATACGCATCAAAAACATCCCCGCGGTAAAACCCCTGAAAATCCATATCCCCTCCGGATTTTCTTATCTCTCGAAACTGTAATAGACGATGATCGCTTCACCATCGCGGTGAATCCACAAACCGTCGTCCTCATTGTCTTCTCCTGCAAGAGCACCGACCTGATATCTTCCGTATTCATGCCCGGTCTGTCCGCTCTTGCCGTGTGCTGCGGCATCACCGAAGTCTCCATTCTGGAATTTGCGGACTGAGGTGATCACATCCTGCATATCTCCGTTTCCAAAGAAGATCTCTCTCACTCCCCTTGAGAGATAGACAGCTTCTCCATTCACATTGTCATAGAGGGCTGTTCCATATCCCTTCTCTTCCACCAGTTTCTTCAGCTCCTGTACCGTCATAGATACCCTTTCCGCCGCCTGCAGGCGGCTCCTTCTATCTTATCTGCCAACTGTGCGCTGGCTGATACCCTTTATTGCACTGATCACGAAGCCATGTTCCTTCAGTGTGAGAATGCTGCCGCAATACGGACACTTCGCAGTCTCATTGATGTTGACCGGTGCACCGCAGTGCGGGCAGCTGATGGTCGTGACATCACCCTTCTCTGCGGTCTTCTCTCCCGTCGTCCTCGACAGCGTCCACTCATAGGTCATGAACTTCTCTGCCGTGGCAGAACCGGAGACAATCTTTCCGTCAGCGTCCTGGACTGTGTAGTCCGTTATTCTCGTGCGGATCGTTGCAATAATCTGGTCCTCTCCTCCGCTCTGCTTCCATCCATCAAGGGAAACATCAAGAACGGCGATCTTATCCACATAGTTGGTCAGGTGTCTTTGCTTTAATGCACTCAGCTGCCGGTCAAACTGTGCATACAGTGCATCCGTCATATAGGGCCGCACAGACTCGATCTTCTTATCGGTCCACGCATTCTGCATCTGTACATAGATGTTGGAGAGCTTCGCCTTGAATTTGTCCTCATCAAAGGCAGGATCAAGCTCTTTGTAGCTGCTCATCGGTTTCAGGGATGAAATCGGTGTCTTCTGTGCGCCGGCCGCGGGTGCTGTGCGCTTTCCTTTATTGAAGCCAAAAATCTTTAACAGCACGGTCAGAACCACCCAGAACAGAAGAATGAGAACTATCGAAGCAACTATATCACCTGCATCGATGTCTGAAGAAGAGCCTCCGTCAACATAGAAATGCGGCGATGAGCTGTAGCCGCCCTCCCAGCCGCCGTAACCTCCTCCGCCGCCGGAGGACCAGCTGCTGTCACTGCCGGAGCTGTAATCCGAATCACCGGCAAAGTTGCCCATGTCCGCGCTCTTGTATGGAGATGTACGGATAAAGAACAGCAAAACGGCAAGCGCTGCGAATATAAAGATCACCTTCAGCGAATGTCTCTTCTTCATGCTCCTCCAACCTGACGCAGCAGGAACGAAACCGTAATCCCATGGCTGATCAGCCAGTGCTCCAACTCGCCTTGCTCTTCCCGGCATCTGTCCTTGTACATGACGATCTCGCGGATCAGTTCTGCCTTTCTATCTATGATCTTCTGTCTGCTGCCGAGAAGCTCTTTATAAGTGTACGGTGCGGAAGTGACGATTCTGTCGATTTCTTCCTCTGTTGTCCGGATTTTGCGCGGGAGATCAGTGAGTGTCACTTCCCTGCCGTAGATATTTTCACGTCTCAGTAAATTGACTGTATCGGATAATATACTCTCAAGATCGCTGACACTGTTGGTGCGGTAGGCATCCTGTGTCCTCTGCCACAGTCTCTGCAGTGCCTCCAGGCTCTGCGTCTGCGGATTGATCTCCGGACGGATCATGCGGGCAATCTGACGATAAAGGCGCTTGGCCCTGCTGATCCAGGCATCCGGGACGGTGCGAAGCTGCCTGCATGCGAGAGAATCCCTGCGCATCCTGGCGAGCTGTGCATTCAGTCCTTCCATTCCCTCTTCCATAGAGGAGCGCAGGAGCTGCTGATCAAGAACACCTCCCCGCTTCAGCGTGCCGGTGCAGTAGGAGAGTCCTCTCTCCATCTTCATGCAGCGGATTCTGCAGGCAAAGAGCTCGGTCAGAAGGGTGCCGAATTCATATACATAAAGCGTCATGATCCCGGAAGCCTCTTTCCGGTAATCATCGCGAAGGACAAGGAGCTCTGCATAGCGCCCGTGTTCAGCTCCCTTCAAGGGAACTGCACGCTCGGCAAGACTGCGTGCACTGCCTTCTTCCTCGTTATTCTTCCCTCCAAGATCTATAAAATCATGAATTTCGAACTCTCTCATCAGACCTCTCTCAGCGGTTCAGCTCGCTGGTGCTGCCGTTTTTGTGGCCCCGTATGATTCTGTCGATCTCCCGAAGATCCGACTGGGGAAGGTCACCTGGAATCGTGTTCTTCGTAGAGGATGTGGCATTGCCGTATTCCAGCGCCTTTCGCGCATCGCCGTAGCGAAGAAGTCCATAGAGAGCACCGGCCACATAGGCATCTCCTGAACCGATACGGTCAACGACATCGATGGCTTTATAGGGCTCCTCCGTATAATAAGTATCGTCTTTGCTGGAGTAGATCACAGAGGTGAAATCGTGCTGCTTCGGGCTGATGACTGTGCGCTGTGTGGTGCAGACATATTGGATAGGGAATTCCATCGTGTATTCCTTCATGATGCTCCTCAGTTCACCTGTTCTCTGCATCATGCGTCTTGATGTCTCTTCAGAGACAAAGAGCACATCCACATAAGGAAGGATGGAGAGGATAGTCTTTCTGGCCTCCTCCTCGCTCCAGAGATTCGCTCTGTAGTTGCAGTCAAAGGAGATCAGTGCACCGGCCTTCTTGAATCTGCGGATGAGCTCAACTGCCGTATCGCGCGTCTCTTTGCACAGGGCAAGAGAGATCCCGCTTGTATGGAACATTCTGGTTTTTCCGTACACATCCTCCGGAATCTCATCGAGCCGGATCGAGGTGAACGAAGAGCCCTTTCTGTCGTAGACGATGGAAGGCTTTCTCGGGGCTGCGCCGGCTTCGTAATAATAGACGCCCAGTCTTGCATCCGAGGTTTTGTCGTAGATCAGATAGTCATCGGATACACCCTCGAAACGGATCTCATTCTTGATGTATTTTCCAAGATCATTTTCAGGAAGCTTAGTGATGATGCCCGTACGCACACCCAGAAGGGCTGCGCCGGCGGCGACATTCAGCTCGGAGCCGCCCGCTCTCTTGTCAAAAACCTCGCAGCTGCTGAGGCGCTCATACCCACGGGGAGAGAGCCGCAGCATCACTTCTCCGAAAGTTATCAGATCAAAATCCCTGCTCATTCCCATTGTTGTCTCCTGTCCTTTCGTCAAAATCATCCAGTTACGCGTCTGTTCAGTCTCTGATCCTTCCTGCAGAGAGGCTGCGCAGAATGACCGCTGCACTGCCGCCGGTCCCTGTCAGGGCGCCGCTGTCAAGGCGCTCATTCCAGGAAAACAGCGCAGCTCCCGTTGTTCCGTCATAAACTGCCTTCTCCGTCTCAGACATTGTTCCGTCCTTGTACAAAACGGCGGCTGCCGTCTTCAGAACAGGCAGATCCCTCTCCATGCCGATCGTGCACACAGCATCGGAATTCTGCGTCAGGTACTGTACAAAGAGTGCAGCCTCTTTGGGATGCTCTGTATCCGCACGGATGACCAGCGTCTTTGTGACCTGAAAATCTTCCGTGCCCGCGTCGCTTCCATTCATCGTAAGAGGAGCACCTGCCGAGAAGCCATCAAACGACAGAGCACTGCCTTCAAGTGCATTTTTGTAAAGGTCCAGATTAGTGTCCCAGTCGTAGAAGCCTGCATAATGCCCATCCGCAAAGCCGGCACAGCTGCTGACGCTGTCAATCGTCTCTTCTTCGGCTGAAGAATCCGAAGACAGATCCTCTGTGGCTCCTTCCGTACTGGCCGTTGTTTCATCTGCTCCTGCGGAGTCCGTTTCCGCCTTCGCTCCATCAGTCTCTGCGCCGTCCGAATCTGTATTCTTCAGTGCTTCCATGTCAGCGAGCTTTGGAATCACATACTGGTCTTCCAGTTCCCTCATCCACGAGGCGGCTTTCTGCACTTCCTCTTCTGTGACCTGAAGGTGACCATCCCGGTCATATATTTCTCTGCCTGTCAGTGCCTCAAGATACAGCTCGATGAGGGCAAGCCGGTCGCTCTCCGTCAGTGCAAGAGGATAGCAGCCTTCGCCCAGCTTTTCATGGAAAACAGGACCAGCCGCCATCAGATCCTCGAAGCTCTCCGGTGTCTTCAGTCCTGCCTTCTCAAAGAGTGCGCTGTTCCACATAAACGTCCGGACAGCCATCGTCCACGGAAGAGCACTCTGGCGTCCTCCTTCCGTCTGCACCGCCTGCAGAATGTATGGATTATAGGAGGACAGATCAAGAAGGGCATCCGCTTCCCGCAGATCCATATAGTTCGCGGCGCCGTCCATTTCCTCATTCCATGAAGGCTGTGCCTGCTGCACGTCGGCGCTCATTCCGGATTCAGTATCCTTTTTCTTCTGTGCGGTCCATCCGGTTTTCTTTCCGTAGGTATACAGAACGTTGATGCCCGGGTATTGATTCTCGAACTGGCTGATCGCCTTCTGCGTGATCTGTGCGCGGCTCTCCCCGCCCCACCAGTCGAAGGTTATGCTGCAGTCCGAATAATGGTCATCCGCCGTGATTTTGTCTTTTACAGGGCTGCTCTCACCTTTACCGCTCTTATCCTCCCAGGCTGCGCCGGACTTCCTGGCAGTGATGTCCGCAGCGCCAGCCGTCATTTTCACAGGTTTGGTGCTGTCCGAATCGGCCGCAGATGCCTTCCCAGTCTCTTCTCCGGATTCCGTTGAGGCCTCCGTATCTTCTGTGGAAGCGCTCGACGTTTTCGCATCGGAGGATGCCGCAAGAAAAGCCTGATAGAGGTCCTTTCCGGCCATCTCCTGTGTATAAGTCCTGCTGCGGCGGCCGAGCAGAATCTTTTCAAGATTTGTCTCATCCTGACTTTTATCGGTCACCAGACGGATGCCGGCACACACGGCGAGCACGACTGCCGCTCCTGCGGCGATCTTTGCCGCTCTCTTCCATGAATGGATACTCATCCCAGTCTCTGTCGGACAATCTCGTACATGAGAACACCCGCTGCAACAGAGGCGTTGAGAGAATTGATCTCACCCCGCATGGGAATGGATGCAATGGTATCGCACCTCTCCCTGACCAGTCTGGAGACACCGTTCCCCTCTGCGCCGATCACAAGTCCTATGGGTCCCGTCAGGTTCAGTCTCGTCATCGGTGTGCCATCCATATCTGCACAGACAAACCAGAGACCTCTCTCCTTCAATTCTTCGATGGTGGAAGCAATATTCGTAACCTTTACGACAGGCGTATAGTTGATAGCACCCGCAGATGCCTTGGCGACTACAGCGGTCAGCCCGCACGCTCTGTCCTTTGGAATAATAACGCCATGCGCACCTGCCACATTGGCGGTTCTGATGATGGCGCCGAGATTGTGCGGATCCTCAATATTGTCCAGAATGATGAAGAAGGGATCTTCCCCGCGCTCCCTGGCCCGTGCGAAGAGATCCTCCATCTCCGCATAGTGATAGGCGGCGAGAACGGCGATGACGCCCTGATGGCTCCCCGTTGCAGACATCTGGTCCAGGCGCTGTCTGGAGAGATACTTGATCGGCGTGCCGGCCTTGGCCGCCATCCTCTTGATGGTCAGAACGGCGCCGTCCTGACAGCCTTCCAACACATAGAGGCGGTCAACCGTCCTGCCGGAACGAAATGCCTCTGTCACGGCGTTTCTTCCCTCGATCCGGCTCTCATCTGCACCGGTCTGCTCCGAATTGAAGGAAAAATCAGTCTGTTCTGTCCTCTCTGCTCTCTCCGTTCTCTCTTTCTTTTCGAACCGTCCGGTGCGCTCTTTTCGTTCTGCCCGCTCTCCTCTCTCTCTTGAGAAGGGCTCTCTGTCATTCTTTCGGCGGCCTTCCTTTGCGCGAAGAGCCTTCTCCGTCCGCTCACGGATTGCCGCACCCGCTTCTGTGATGCGCTCCTCTATGCCGGCTCCCGCATTCTTCTTCGCCTTCTGGCCGCGGAAAGCGCCCTGCGCGCCAAAGGCACCGCTGCGCTTTTTCTTATCCTGCGGTCCCTTTCTCTGCTCTTCACGGGCAGCCTGTCTGTGTTCCTGCATTTTTTTGATTGATATTTTCTTTTCCATTATTCTTTCTTATTCTTTTTACCGTTAATTGCTGCCTGCTGCACAGGCAATTCCACTACGGACATTGACCTGCACTTAAGCGTTCTTCTCTTCTCCGGTCTGCGTTC
Organism: Lachnospiraceae bacterium UBA2734; assembly: GCA_002353635.1. GTDB lineage: Bacteria > Bacillota > Clostridia > Lachnospirales > Lachnospiraceae > CAG-791. The sequence goes on along the minus strand of DEKA01000042.1, from coordinate 31,310 downwards.
TTTGGATTCCTTCCTTCATTAATTCCAGAAACCGATCCGTCTTATCCTGCAGATAAAGGTACCCGCACAATGTCTCTAGTGCCGTCGCCTTCAGATAATCGTCAAGCGACTGGTTCTTTGCGTGATGGTAAGGATTCGAATTATGTCCCCGCTTGTAAATCCGGATTTCTTCCTCTGTGAGGAGATCCTGAATGGCATCGCCGATCATGGCCTGGGCATGTGCAGAGACCAGATGCTTTGTCTCATTATGGAGCTTTTCCGCCTGCCGGTTTCCTTTCGAGACCGCCATCGTCCTTGCGATCAGGGAATAGACAGCATCCCCAAGAAATGCCAGTGCCAGCGGAGAATAGGTCCTTATATCCACATCCTTCTGCGGAAAGGCTTCCAGAACCAGTTTGCGGAAGCCCTCCTCTTTCAGGCCTTGTGCCATTTAACGCCCTCTTTAGTGTCCTCGAGGATAATGCCTTTGTCCTTCAGCTCGTCGCGGATGCTGTCTGCCTTTGCGAAATCTCTTGACTTCCTGGCTGCCTGCCGCTCATCGATCTTCTCCTGAATCCAGGCCGTCTCGTCCTCATCCGCCTGCGGAGCCCGCTCAACAATAAGCCCCAGAACATCCGTGAGTGTGACGAGCTCCTTCTTCAGGCCCTCGAGATAAGCCCTCGAAGAGCCCTCCGGCATATTGCTGTTGATAAAGCGCACCAGATCGAATACTGCCGCCAGCGCATCTGCTGTATTGAAGTCGTCGTCCATCGCCTTCTCGAAGGCCGCACGGCTTCCGTCCGCCTTCTGCAGAAGTTCCTTTTCGTCCGCGGATAGCTCCTTCGCCTCCGCATTCCCGATGCGGAAATCCAGGTTCTGCGCGCAGGTCACCATTCGCTCATAGGAGGCCTTTGCCGACTCCATCAGGTCTGCGGAGAAATTCAGAGGACTTCTGTAATGCGCACTCAGCATGAGAAAACGCAGCACCTGCGGATCATACTTGGCATCGATCTCACGCACCGTCTTGAAATTGCCGAGGGACTTGGACATCTTGTGGTTGTCGATGTTCAGAAATGCGTTGTGCATCCAGTAATGCACAAACGGTTTGCCGTTTGCGCACTCAGACTGTGCGATCTCGTTCTCATGATGCGGGAAAACGAGATCCTCTCCGCCCGCGTGGATGTCGATGGTATCCCCGAGGTATTTTCTGCTCATGACAGAGCACTCGATGTGCCAGCCGGGTCTTCCCTTGCACCACGGAGAATCCCAGTAGGGCTCCCCTTCCTTCTTCGGCTTCCACAGCACGAAGTCAAGAGGGTCTCTCTTCTGGTCCTCGCCGGATACCGCGATGCCTCTCATGTTGAACTGGAGATCATCCAGATTCTTATGAGAGAGCTTGCCGTAGTCAGGGTCCTTCTTCACCGAGAAGTACACCGTTCCATCATCCACGACATAGGCAAAGCCGCGGTCAATCAGTTCCTGAATCATCTCGATCATGCCGGGGATCTCTTTTGTCGCCTGCGGGTGCGTTGTCGCGGGCTTCACGTTCAGATCCGCCATATCCTTCTTGCACTCGCGGATATACCGCTCAGAGATCTCGCTGCAGGATACGCCCTCCTCATTGGCCTTTTTGATGATCTTGTCATCCACATCGGTGAAGTTGGATACATAGTTCACCTTGTATCCCTTGTACTCAAAATACCTTCTCACCGTGTCAAAAACGATCATCGGCCTTGCATTGCCGATATGAATGAGGTTGTAGACGGTCGGCCCGCACACATACATTCTCACTTCGCCCGGTGTGATGGGCACAAACTCCTCAAGCCGTCTTGTCTCTGTGTTGAAAATCTGCATTCTGCTGCCTCTTGTTATCTGTACTGCCAATATTGTATCTGTGAGCCCTGTCACTCTCTTCAGAACTGAAAACAGCTAAAGGTTCCTTCTCATAAATCTGCCGCCAAAGAGTAGATTTCCGCCCCGCACTGCCAGAGCCGGAACAATACACTTCTCTCTCATGCCCTGTGCATGGGACAGCCGCCGCAGCCGCCGGCGCTGCCGCCAACCTGCTGCGAATACGCATCCATAGGCGTCGTCAGAAGACACACAGCCTGTGCACTGATGCCCTCTCCTCTGCCTGTAAAGCCCAGATGCTCCTCCGTCGTCGCCTTCACGCTGACCTGAGAGACATCGAGATGCAGAGCATCTGCGATGTTCTTCCGCATCTGATCAATATATGGGCGCATCTTTGGTGCCTGGGCAATGACGGTGGCATCAATATTCTCCACAAGGTAATGATGTTCCTCGAGAATGTCGCCGACTCTGACGAGGAGCTTCACTGAATCTGCGCCCTCCCATTCCGGATCCGTGTCGGGGAACCATTTGCCGATGTCGCCAAGAGCAGCTGCGCCAAGAAGCGCATCCATCACGGCATGCAGAAGAACATCTGCGTCCGAATGCCCAAGAAGTCCCTTCTCATAGGGGATATCCACTCCCCCGATGATACACTTCCTGCCATCCACTAACTTGTGCACATCATAACCTGTGCCGATTCTCATGCAATAAAACCTTTCTTCATCAATGGTGGAACAGGCGAAGACCTGTAAATGCCATCACCATATTGTGTGCGTCCGCCGCTGCGATCACGAGATCATCCCTCTTGGATCCGCCGGGCTCTGCAACGTAATGTACGCCGCTTCTCGCTGCGCGCTCAATGTTGTCAGCAAACGGGAAGAAGGCATCGGAGCCAAGAACAACGTCGGTATTCTTAGCAATCCAGGCCTTCTTGTCCTCTGCCGTGAAGACATCCGGCTTCCTTGTAAAGAGCTTCTGCCACTTGCCGTCCGCGAGCACATCCTCGTACTCATCGCCGATGTAGAGATCAATTGCATTGTCGCGGTCGTTTCTCGTAAGTCCCTCTTCCTTAAATGGAAGATCCAGCACCTGCGGTGCATGGCGCAGCCACCAGTTGTCGGCCTTCTGCCCGGCAAGTCTCGTGCAGTGAATGCGGGACTGCTGGCCTGCGCCGATACCGATTGCCTGTCCGCCCTTGACGTAGCAGACGGAATTGGACTGCGTGTACTTGAGGGTGATCATGGAGATCGCCATGTCATCCACTGCCCACGCAGGAAGATCCTTGTTCTTTGTCACGATATTCTTGAAAAGATCCGCATCGATGACACTGTTGTTGTGCCCCTGCTCGAAGGTGATGCCGAACACTTGCTTCCTCTCGAGTGCTGCGGGCTTATAAGCGGGGTCAATCTGCAGAATGCAGTAGCTTCCCCTCTTCTTGGCCTTCAGAATATCAAGTGCCTCCGGATCGTATCCGGGTGCAATGATGCCGTCCGAGACCTCATGCTTGATGATCTTTGCTGTGCATACATCCACCGGATCAGAGAGCGCGATGAAGTCGCCGAAGGAGGACATGCGGTCCGCTCCTCTGGCCCTTGCAAAGGCACAGGCGAGCGCCGAGAGCTCCCCTTCTTCCTCGATCCAGTACATCTTCTTCTCCACGTCGCTGAGGGGCAGTCCGATTGCAGCGCCCGCAGGGCTGACGTGCTTGAAGGAAGTGGCTGCGGGCTTTCCTGTTGCTCTCTTCAGCTCTGTCACGAGCTGCCAGCCGTTCAGTGCGTCCAAAAGGTTAATGTAGCCGGGACGCCCGTTCAGGACCGTTACCGGCAGATCAGATCCATCCTCCATGAAAACCCTCGCGGGCTTCTGGTTCGGATTGCAGCCATACTTAAGCTCCATCGAATTCATCGCAGATTCCTCCCTCGCTAATGCGCATCTGCTGCCTCTGACAGCAGCACTCCACTCCTATTCAAACCGGTTAGCATAGCCATCCTGCTGCGGACGGCAGTTTTACTGATTGCGGTTCACAATTCTGGATTCATAAGTCCCGCTCTGCAGATCAATGAATCTTGTGAACAGAGAGACCTTATTGTCTGCATTGAGTGCCTTCCAGATCCTGTCCGTAAAAGTGTCGATATCCGCAGTAAATGCCTCATCGAAGTGCAGTGTCAGCGGCTCGCCTTCGTAGGAAGGAAGCGGATTCCCGTCGCCCTTGTATGTGCTGATGAAGTGTCCCTCGCCTGCCTTCGGATGCTCATAGGCGTACATAAAGCGCAGCACCTCGGAGGGATCGCCCTGGTCGCTCTTGATGATGGACATGGCGTAATTGAAGGTCTGCTCGATATGAAGAACGCCGGAGATTCTGGGTGTGTAGTTCGGCTCGTCCGGCTCAAATGTGCGCTTTCTTAGAGACTGCTCGAACGTCTCCTGGCGATCCATCCCCTCATAGATAGTATCTGTCTGGTCTCCATTGGTGACGATGGTCTTGTTGCCTAGTACACGGACCGGCGCGTAGATGATCAGGCTCGGATCCGACATTTTTGAGGGGTCAAATGCCTGCGTGCGGATGCCCTCTCCGTCCTCAACGAAGACGCGGTTGCGGCTGTTGACGCTCCTGCCCATGATGAAGTAGGCGATCACTCCCTTTTTGCCGTCGACCGATCTGCCGATGGTGATGCCCCTTCCGGGGTACGATACAGACTGCAGGTGCTCCTCAAGATTGTTCATAATCAGCTCTCCATTCCTGTACTGGTCTTTGCACAGGATCCAGTTTCGTGAAAATAAGGTGTCTGCCAGGCTGTGTCTTCTGCTCTTTCGATGACTTTTGGGCGTCGAAAGGCATGAGACAAATCAGTATCATTTTAGTCGAAAAACTATGTGCCTGCAACCGATTACAGAAGAACTAAAACACTGTCAGTACGCTCATTCAGGAAGCGGGAGCGGGCTGAGGGCACTCCTGTCCCGGTCAAGCGTACTCTTACAGATAGAAAACGGGAAGTCCCTCCTAAGAGAGCCTTCCCGAGATAATAACAGCGAGATCAAATGTATGTTCAGATATCGAGTTTTCTCGTGCCGCCAAGGAAGTACGGCAGATCCTTGCCGTCCTTCTCCCACTGGCGGTACTCAGCGGTTGCCGTGAATTCAGCATCACCCGAGGAGTTGAGCGCCGTCTCGACAGAATCCTGAACGACGCCGATGATGAA
>DEKA01000042.1:0-26268 GCA_002353635.1 Lachnospiraceae bacterium UBA2734 | reverse complement strand
CGATGTCATTGCTGATGCCGAACATGGAGCAGGCCATGGGGATCAGAAGAAGTGATCCGCCGGCCACACCGGATGCGCCGCACGCGCCCAGTGTGGAGAGAATGCACAGAACCATTGCCGAAGGAAAATCGACGGAGATGCCCATCGTGTGCGCACAGGCCAGTGTCATGATAGCGATCGTCACGGCTGCGCCGTCCATGTTGATGGTAGAACCAAGAGGAATGGATACGGAGTAGAAGTCCCGGTCGAGGCCGAGCTTCTCACAAAGTCCCATATTGACCGGAATATTCGCTGCAGAGGATCTGGTGAAGAAGGCCGTGACCGCAGATGTTTTCAGACACCTCCAGACAAGCGGATAAGGATTTTTCTTCAGCGTAATGAAAATAACGAACGGATCCACAACCAGAGATACGATGAGCATCGTGCCGACCAGGAGCACAAGAAGTTTGCCGTACTCCGTGAAGATGGCAAGACCGTTGCCCGATACATTCGTGAATACCAGGCCGGCAATGCCGAACGGCGCAAGATTGATGATCCAGCGAACGCCCTGGGAGACCGCATCGGCGAGGTTGGACAGGAAAACCTTTGTGCTGTCTGATGCGATGCCCTTCATGGCAAGGCCCAGCATAACCGCCCAGAAAAGGATGCCGATATAGTTGGCGTTGGCCAAAGAGGCCACCGGGTTCGACACACAGTTCATCAGCAGGTTGTGCATCACTTCGCCGATGCCCTGCGGAACAGTGTCCGCCGTTGCCGCCTCAGCCAAGGTGAGCCTGACCGGGAACAGGAAGCTGTTCACGACCGCGAAGAATGCAGCGAGGAATGTCGTCAGCATATACAGCCAGATGACGAGACCGAATCTGGCATCGAGCTTTGAGCTGTTCTGTGCCAGTGCGCTCATGACGAGCACAAAGACCAGAATCGGTGCGATGGCCTTCAGGGCTCCGGTGAACAGATCTCCCAGAGTGCCGATCCACGCCCAGCCGGGCAGTGCCAATCCAAGAACGGTGCCGGCAATAAGTCCGCAGACAATGCGAAGAATCAGGCTGACGCTGTTGTAGCGTTTTGCGATCCCCTTCAGAATCTTTACAATTTTCATTTGTTTCTTCCCCTCTCACGTACATATGCGCATACGTTGTCCGTACATCGCGCACAAATGTTAATGTTACGTAAACATGATAGCACTTTAAAAAGGAGAAGTCATTAATACCAGTACTCTTGGACAGGACAGAAGTAAGCGAAATTCAGGAGCAGGATTCCATCCTGCGCAGCTCCGGCCAGATCGTGAGCAGCATCGTGACGAAGCAGGCGAGGCCCCCGACTACATTGGAGATGGGCTCTGCTGTAAAGACGCCGTCCGTCCCCATGCCGAACAGATAAGGCAGCATATAGGTGAGCGGCACGACGAGAATGACTTTGCGGAAGAGACTAAAGAAGATCGCCCTCTTCTTTTTATTGAGCGCCTTGAAGACCGTCTGCCCGCTGTACTGGAGCGACTGGAAGATGAACGCCGCGAAATAGATCCGAAGTGCCGGAACCGCCGGTGCCTCGAGTGCTGCATCCTGACTGAAGATGCCGATGAAAACGGAGGGAATAAGGAGCACCAAAAGCCACATGACAAACGTATACGGCAGGGCCAGAGCCATCATGACATACACAGCCTTTTTCACGTTGGCAGGGCGCTTTGCGCCGTAGTTGTAGCTGATGATGGGCGATGTGCCCTCCGTGATGGCCATGACAGGTGTATCAAGGATCTGCCGCACGGACGACACAATGGTCATGACAGACACATACATGGAACCGCCGAACTGCATCAGGACACTGTTGCAGGCGATCGAAACGAGAGAGTTGGTCACCTGCATGATGAAGGGTGCTGTGCCAAGGCTTGAGATCTCCCCCGCGTAAGGCAGTGCACAGCCGGCCTGCAGTCTGTATTCATTGCGGGCACTCATGAAAAAGTGCAGGGAAAACCACATAGCGAGGCCCTGCGAGATTACCGTGGCGATGGCCGCGCCCTGTACGCCCATGCCGAACACAAAGATGAACAGCGGATCCAGAACAAGATTTGCACCTGCACCGACGGTGACTGTCATCATGCCGATGGCGGAATATCCCATGGCGTTGATGTAGGGATTCATGCCTGTGCCGACCATTGAGAAAACTGTACCGAGCAGATAAATCCGAAGGTACGGCGCGGAGAAGACAAGCTCATTCTCCGTTGCGCCAAAGAGTCTCAGCATAGGCGTACAAAACAGTTCGCCGGCTGCAATTATCATAATGGCCGTCAGGACAAGAAGGCGCAGCGCCGTGTTCAGAATCTCCGCCGCCTTCTTTTTATTGCCTCTGCCGAGCTCCATCGCGAAGAGAGGCGATCCGCCCATGCCGAACATGTTCGTGAAGCCCGTGATCAGGATGATGACGGGAAAACAAAGACCGACCGCACCGAGTGCTTCCGTCCCGCTCCCCGGAATTCGGCCTATATAGATCCGGTCCACAATGTTGTACAAAAGACTCAGGACCTGTGCGACGAGCATTGGGAATGCCGTCTGGCAGATGTTCTGCACAATGCGGCCGTTGTCAAAATCTACTTTTTTCATACTCATTCGAAATCGTATCCGTTTGGCACCGAATCCCGAACTGCTCCAAAAACGGCGCAATTCTTCGAGAGGGTGCTGAACAATTACAAAGAATCTGCCGGCGTCCGATATGTTCAGGCACCGGCAGATCAGATAATACTGTCAATTATAAGGCGCTTCACGCCAGATGCAGGATCCCGATCAGAACGATCGAAGCCAGTCCGTAATAGGAAACGACACCGATCATATCGGTCACGGTCGTGATGAGGGGACCGGAGGCCGCTGCAGGGTCGACGCCCACCTTCTTGAAGAACATGGGAACTGCTGTGCCGACAAAGCTCGAGATCACCATGGCAACGATCAGCGACAGGCCGATGCATCCAGAGATTGCAAACGATGCGCCGACCGGCTGATGTTTGAATACAAGGCAGTACACGCCGATCGCGACGAAGGCGAGCACCGCCAGAAGAAGACCGTTCATACCGCCGACTGTCATCTCCTTGAGGATGAGGTGAACCTTATCGTGGACCGTGAGCTTTTCATCCATCAGTACACGGATGGTCACGGCGAGGGACTGTGTGCCGACGTTGCCGGCCATATCCAGAATCATGGACTGGAAGCTCATGAGGATGGTCAGCTGCGCGACAATTGTCTCAAACATGCCTACAACGCTCGATACCAGCATGCCCAGGAACAGGAGCAGAATCAGCCAGGGGAGTCTCTTTCTCACACTCTGCTTCACTGGTTCATTCAGATCCTCTTCCGCGGACAGACCGCCGAGTTTTGCGTAATCCTCGCCCATTTCGTCATCGACAACCTCGGTGACGTCCTGTGCGGTGATGACGCCCAGGATCTCATTCGAATCCGACAGGACAGGAATGGATTCCTCGGAATATTCCTTCAGTTTTTCCAGACAGTCATCAATTTTCTCGTCCGCATAGACATACGGATAATTGGTGGTGATGACATCCTCGAGCTTCGTGTCGCGCCTTGCAATGATCAGCTCTTTCAGATCAACGGCGCCGTAATACACGCCTTTGTCGTCGAGCACGTAGATGACGGAGATATTATCGTGCACCGCCGCCTGATCAATGAGGCTCTTCATGGCCTCCTGAATCGTCATATTGCTCTGCAGCGTGACGTAGTTCGTCGTCATGCGGCTCGCGATGACATCCTCACTGTATGTTGCGAGGGACTGGATTGTCTTTCTTGTCTCGGGATCCATGAGCTCGATCCAGGCCTGCTTCTTCGGGGAGGTCGTTGTTTTCAGAAGATCGACGGCCTGATCCGTCTCCATGTGGGAGAGGACATCTGCTGCCTTTCTGGGATCCATTTCATCGAGATAGGCCGCCGCATCCTCGTCCGCGTACTCCATGACCTCTGCGAGGTCATCTGTACCGAGGAGACGGTAGACCATACTTCGTTCCTTAGGACTGAGTACAGGCAGGACTGTCGCGAGATCGTTCGCGTGGTAGTCCTGCAATTCATCTGCCAGTACCTTCGGTGACTTGTTGCTGCGGATGAGGGCCAGGATTTCTTTGGAAAATTCCGGCTCTTCTTTCTTGTTATCAACACTTATATTCTTCTCTTCCGCCATGGGCCGCCTCCTTTCTTTTCCGTGTGCAAAACTAAAGGGCCAACGTTCACATTAACACGATCAAACTTGAAAAACAACGCATTTACTGAAAAATCAGAATGTAAAATTTGTAATTGTTCAGCGTCCCCAAAAAGCCGGAAAGTCCGGATGGGAAGCTTGCTTGCCAGACGGAAATTCCGGCTTTTTGAGGGGCGGCCAAGATGCGGAGCGTCTCTGGCCGCCCCTCATCTCGAATTGTGACGTATTCAGGAACAATTCGAGACTGGGTGCTGAACACATATAAAAAAGGAGGACAGTGAAATCACTGTCCTCCTTTTCAGCGAATGTTTTATTCGTCCTGCGGTTTTACGCCACAAGACTGCCATCATCTTATAACTACATATTACTGTTGGGTGATTTGAAAGAATTACCTGCTGCTACTCCGGCTCCTTCTGCGTACTGCCCATACAGCAAGGAGAACTGCAGCTGCAGCACTAAAACCGCCCCACAGATACATATTCATGTCATCTCCTGTCCGTACACCGTTTTTACTTCCGGCAGCATCGTTCTGAGTTCTTGATGCAGCAAGGGCTGCTGTATTCTGATCACCAGTTACCGGCCTGTCTGCTGACGCCACTGCCTGCGGCACAGTTGTCTGTACCTGTTGCGCAGCACTGCCGGCCATCCCGGTCGCTGATGCCGCAGTACCGGACTGTCCGCTTCCACCGTGATGATGGTGATGTGTGCCTGAAGGTGTATCTGTCGGTGCGGGAGTGACAGTCGAATCATTGGAAGGTGTGTCAGAAGGTACATCCTCCGATGTCTTATCCGGCCCGTATACGGCATAGAGAACGATGTTGCTCGTTCTGCTTCCCGTATGAAGAGCCGTCCCGGGAGCGATCAGACTGTCTGCATCCTTATAGGAAGCATTCTTGTTCTCACTCCAGCCATAGAATTTATATCCGTCCCTGGCTGCTGAAAGATCAGCATTCTGCACGTTCACCAGATCTGTAGCTGCGTCATCGCTCGGATAATATTCTCCGTCATCCGTCGGCATTGCGCCGCTGCCAAGCTTTCCTCCGTTCGCATCATAGGAGACTGTTGCAAATACAATAGCCTTCAGATCCTTTGTATAAACGGTATCTGCATCTACGGCATCTTTTGTTCCTGCAAGCGTATCCGATGCATATACACACTTTGACAGAGTCTGGACACCGGTTCCCTTCTTCAGAGAAGATACATTTCCATTCCCGTCCAGGCTGACGAGCAAATCATCCGGCTCTTTATACTGTACGGAAGGATGGTTAGGCCTGGGCAGCGATGCATTGTAATTGACTGCTGACGCCATGATATTGTCACTTCCATTTTCAACGTTGACCTTCACATCATTTGCCGTAACCTTGGGCAGGGCAATGAGTCCGGCGCCAAAGTTATGAATTCCCTGATGTGCGGGCGCAGGCAGAGCCGCCCTCATCGAAGTTCTCTCGAGGTCAGAGTCTGTGCCATCCTCCTGCAAATCTTTGTCTGTCTTCTTTGTTGCTGCGTACTGCTCTGCTGCCTTGGACAGATCAACCACAACAGACTGGTCAGCATCCTCCAGATATGTCTTGCCAGTAAAGGAACCATTTTCGTCGACAGATACCTGATCAATGACTGCATCTGCTGCCAGCTCCTTATCATTGGAATCCCCATAATTGTCGATTTTTACATTCTGGTCGGGACTGAGCACCTGCAGTGCCGCATCCTTAGCCGGCTGCTCGCCATTGTCCTTGATTCCGTTTTCGTTGTCATCCCGCCAGGTCACACCGTCAATCGTATAGTCATGCTGGCAGTAATCACCGTCCTGCATAATGCCGTCTACAATCTTATGGGCATTGTTCTCCTCATCCGTGTATTCCCAGGTGCCGCCAACATAAGCGTGCTGTTCGCCAAGCGATGTCTTCTTATCTGAGGAGAGCGGATAAATTGTCTCGATTGTATCGCCCATATTGGCAACGGAAATAACCGTCTTAATGTAGCGATACTGTGCCCACTTCGCTGCATTTGCATCGTCTGTCTTCTTTGTCATGGCAGGCGCCGCATGGACGAAGGCAGCCACATGTCTGACTGCATTCTTTACCGATGCGCCTACAGCGCCGCCGCCCTGTGCATTGATCTGCTCAGCAGAAACGTAATTTACGCCGTCCTTAGAATACGAATAGGTCACTGTCGCATTATCCGACAGATTCTGCCTCTTCGTCTTCACAGGACCAGTGAGGTAAATGCTGTAGTCGTTCGTCACCTCGGCTGTCTTTGTGTGTCCATCTACAATGGCCTTGTGGGATAACGTACTTCCCTTTCTCGGCAGCATTGTAATGGTCGTGTAATTGTAAAGTTCGTCCTTCGGCGCCTTTACCGTCGTGGATCCGCACACCTGCTCGGACTCGTCCGGCCAGAAATCCAGAGAATTACCCTCCAGAATCTGATCGTTGAGGCCTGGATGTTCCTCTACCTTTGTCGTTGTGCTTCTCGTCACGTTGACAGTGACGCCGGACATGTCCGCCTTGAACAGACGATTAGTGACTGTATCATGATCCTGCTTCAGTCCCAGAGCATCGGCCACAGCATTGGTGAACTCTTCTGTTGTATACCCATTGCTGTCACCGGCCTCCTTATATTTGGTAAGGAGATCCGAAATGTCGTAATAAACCTCGCCGAACGGATGATGGTCGCCGGGCTTTGCCCCTTCCCACGCCTTCAGCGCAATCGTGAACTGGTTGTCGTTGGTGACAGTACCCTGCGTATAGACCTTGGAGACCTTTCGGATCCTGCTGCCCGTCGTCATTTTCAAAAATTTCTTTCCGGAAACCGTGACGATACTGACATCATCCTTCGTCATTCCATGCTCAGCAAGGGATTTCTGGAAGGCCTCATTGCTGTAATCCACATCGAACTGATCATCTGTCAGTTCCACATAGAGAGTCTCCGGAACATCCAGCGGTGTGAATGCCGGATCATACCCATCGGGGATTTTGTCCTTGCTGTCCCCCTTCAGAAGGGCATAGCCATGATAACCGGAAGCTCTGAGAGAGAGCGGCAGATCAAGTGTAAACTCTCCCGTGGAATCCTGCATGAGGGACTTCGTGGCTTCCGGCACACTGAACTCTCCCTCACCGATTGTATAATGATAATCTGCAAAAACCATATAGGACGGATCCGACCATATTCCGTAATCGTGTCCAGTCTCGGGCTTACTGCTGTGATTTCTGTCGCAGTCGCCGTCGTGAGAAAGGTTCGCATAGAATCTGATCTTCGGGCCGGGACCGAAGCTAAGATCATAAGGAATAGTAGATACTCTTTCTCCATTCTTCAGGCCGTGCGACTTCTTGATGCAGTAGATATCCTTGATCAGATAAGAAATATCATATTTACCCTTTGGATCATTGCATTCGTCCAGATATTTATTCTTTTCATCCGGCTCTACCGTATAATTTCCATCATATTCAGCCTTCAGAGAAGTGAAGTATTCATGCTCTCCAAGGCCCAGCACCTCACGGGTCAGCTGATAATCGCCCGTAAGATTATCCGGCACATTATATTTGTCTTCTCTCTCCTTCTTCGTCTCTGTATCATAGACAGAGTAAACAAACTTCCAGCCGGCCATATGCTTTGTCAGCGTCATCTTCCCGGAGATCATGCTGGTGGGCACATCCTGCCCCTTCACATCCGATTTCTGCTCCGTCGTCATCCAGAGATTGATCACAGGATGCTTAATTGTATCTACACTGGTATTGACGCCGTACCCCTTCAATCTCACGCCGGGACAGATGACAATCTCCTGGTCATCCAGATTCTGAACATTGTACTTCTGGTAGCCTTTAGCTTCTGTAACCAGCCACCAGCATTTCTTCTCGCCATAGCGGAGATAAAAATAGTTATCGTTACCCTCTGTTTTATTGGACCATCGTTTCGGTTCCTTCTCAGAAAGCCCTTTCAGACACTTCCCAGAATATCCGATCTGCAGTGTATCACCTTCATTGAAAGAATCGCCATTCTCCTTCTTGTCCGTGATGCTGTAGTCGAAACTTCCCGTTGTCTTTTCAAACCGCACACTCTTCCAATGCACCGTTACGGAACTTACACGTGCACCTTCACCAGCATCTTCCAACGCTTGTTTGAAACTGATTGATTGTCCTGGTGAAACCGCAGGATACGTCACAGGTATTTCCTGACCGTCCGCCTTCTGAATAGTTACATCCAGGGCGTTGTCTTCAAGGCTGCTGTACGCCCCCATCTGAAAATGCCATGCCGTGGGCTGAATCTCATAAGGGAAGGTATAAGTCTCCTCGTTGCTACCATCAGTCGAAGTCTCTCCGTTATTCTTATAAGGATTATACAGTGTCATCAGAACCTGATTGAAATACTGCGCGCCCGGAATAAACTCTGCGCACTTTTCTTCCTTGCCGTTTTTGTTATATTTCTCATTCGGTATATACTGAAAGTTATCGACCAGTTTGGCATCAGCGGTATGAAATTTCATACCGGTGGTATCACTGCTCTCTGACAGTTCCTCCTTGCTGTCCGTCGTGACGGAAACAACAGCATTGGACGCCGTAAAATCCGTATTGCCTTCGAGCGTAGTAATGTTCACATCATTGGTTTTATATTTTCCGAATTTTACCTTCCAGTTGAGGTACCCCCAGAACATCTTGTAGCCGTTTACTGTACCGTCTGAAGAAGGTTTCTCTATGCTGTTGTTGTAAATTGTTTTCCCTTTTGCAGGAACAAAGAGGTAATAATCTCCCTTGCCGTCTTTGTCATTGTGGATGGCATAATTGTCCTCGGAAGTAAAATAACTGCCGAAATAAAAGTCTGTCTTGCCGTCATTCAGATCCGTAAAGTTAGGTCCCTGAAGCGCCGGCCATCCGTCATAGCATGCTCTGTTGCTGATGCCTGCCAGTCTGAAAGGATTTGTGCCGTCAGCTGATTTTGGTGCGTAAATTCTGATCTCATTGACCTTGAACAGAGGCGTCTTATCATGTCCTGCTATTGGGAGATATACTCTCATGGCATCTTTCTGGTCGAGATTGTATCGCTCATAGGCATCGCCCCATACATCATTATCCAGAAAGGAGTCCGCATAAATCGTCCACTCACCATTCGTGTTGTGGTCTTTATCGTTTTCCCAAGTTGTGCTGTTGGTCTCATTGTGCCTGATCTTTATCTTGCTGATGTCTGTGTAGCTGGCAGGCTTCAGAAGATAGTCATCATTTCTCGCAATAATATACCCGTCCGCATTTTTCAAAGTGAAAATCACCTGTGCAGACTTGTAGCCATTCTGAAAAACGTTTTCTGCCTGCGCATCTGTGATCGGCACATATACGGTACCAAGGGAGGTCAGCACCTGCTCCTTGAGCTGGCCGCTGAGTTTGAACTGTACGGTCTTGTCATTATCAGAGATCTGTGCACCACTCAGGCCCTTCTGTGCATTCAGATCATCTGCAAGATTGCCAGCAAACGCAAGCCCAAGAGAATGATCTGTCAGTTTTGCCGTCAGTGTGAGATCGCCGCTGCCAAAATAAGCATCCGAAACGGTGACGCCGAAGTGCTGTCTCGTGTCATCCTTGATGCTGTAGAGTTTCTCTCCATCAGATACTTCATCCTTGTCAAAGGTTCCGCTGGTAATCGGAAGCTCGTCTGCTGTAAAGAGGTAATGAAGGGCGGTCAGCTTTTGAATTTTATCCTTACCGACCTCCTCCTCAAATTTGGACAGATCATCTTTTGAGAGCGCATGTGCAAAATGCTGATACTCCGACCAGGCATCCTCCTCACCAGAGCCTCTTGCATAAATAATCTCATGCTTTGTATTAAACAATTCCTTGTCGCGCATGAAAGCAGAATCTTTATCATTTGAATCCTCAAGATCATCTGCTGTGAATTCAAAGCTGTCGATCTCACCCTTCAGTTTCTCGACATCACGGTCTGTATACGCGGCACTCTTTACTTCAGCTGCGTAATAGTCGCTGAATGAGGACGCTTCAAATACATGCCATCCGTCCTCAAAGTCAGAATCGATAACATCCAGTTCATCGTCATCGTGCAGGATGAAATAGGTATAATTACCTTCCTGAATGTTTTCATCCTCAAACTTAATACTGACTTTTACGCTCTGGCCCTTTTCAGGCTGCACATGATCATCACTGTTCCCTGCGGTAAAATAGATATCTGCTCCATATGCATTGTTGACAGTGAGACTGTTGTCATTTTCCTCCTCTTGAATGCTCTCCTCGATGGCAAGTTTTTTGTCCTGATCGAGGCTGAGCTTATCGACGTGCAGCTGCAGTTCGCTGACATCGGTATCCTCGCTGAAAGTACCTGCGGAACAGACAGCCTTCACATCCACACCGTCTTTATTCTCTTCCAGATTGATATCTGTATCCTGCCGGCTGTCGTCTGCCGCTGCGTCATCTTTTGTCGATGCTTCTTTAGAAACTTCCGTAGAGGCATCTGTGTCTTTTGTCAGTGCTTCTGTTGAATCGTCCTCAAAAGAATTGGCCTTCGCACCGTTTGCTGTGTCTGCATCAGCGTCTTTCTCCGGTTCGGTTTTGTCCTGATCGGCATCTGACGAGCCATCGTCCGCGCCCTCAAAAAAATTATCATGTGCACCATTCTTGTCCTGATCACCGCGTTCACTGACACCGGTATTGCTTCTGTCTGTAGATTCATTGTCCGAACTGCTTCCATCTGACGCAGAGGATGCAGAATGATCACTGGCAGCACTGTCTGCAGAAGATGCGGAATCTGCAGAATTTTCGTCGTTCTTGTCTTCAGCTGCAGACGAAGTTTCATTTCCGCTCTCCGAAGCAACATCACTACTGCTGTCCTCCTCAGAAGCTGCATTTCCGCTCTCCGAAGCAGCATCACTACTGCTGTCCTCCTCAGAAGCTGCAGGTTCAGGAATGCTCTCCTCTGCTGACGCCTGCTCCGTATTGTCCTCTGCAAAGACTGTCATCGCCAACGAGGGCGATGCAGACGAAAGCGCAAAGGAAGCGGACAGCGTGAGCGCAAGCACTTTACACAACAGTTTGTTCTTTCTCATACCTTCTCCTCTTCGTGCATAGCAGGTTTCAGCTCAATACGGATGATAATGTATATCTGACGAATAAAGCAGGCGTCCCGCCTGCTTCCCTGCATTCCGGACTAACTCCGGTAAAACATGAAATCCTGAAATTGCGTCAATTATCCTAGTCCTATTGATAAAATAATACAACTCTAAAAGATAAATTCTCATATTCTATCAGAGCAAAGATAATAAAAGCCTTCTCTGTGAGCATATTTTTAGTTTAGGTTGAACTATTGTCATCTGTAACTAAAAATACTCACAAAAAAGGCTTTGGGTCTTTAAGGCATTATTAAATTTTCTACGCTTCAAGATTTGATACTATCGCGTTCCATCATTTCAGCAGCTTATCCGCCACCTGCCCCATGGCCTTGCCAAAGAGCATGTAGTGCATGTAGTAATTGG
Source organism: Lachnospiraceae bacterium UBA2734 (assembly GCA_002353635.1). Classification (GTDB taxonomy): domain Bacteria; phylum Bacillota; class Clostridia; order Lachnospirales; family Lachnospiraceae; genus CAG-791. The sequence continues at coordinate 14,612 of DEKA01000042.1, read as the reverse complement.
CGTTGTTGTCGCCGAAGGCCTTCACGAGAGACGGGTAATTCTTCTTGTAGCAGCTGAGATTGAACTCCGCGCTGGCGTTCCTGCCTGCCGCCATGCCGTTCTCGAGGAAATCCAGGAAGAGCGTCTGCTCATCATAAGGCACGCCTGCTGCCGCAAGGTCCGGGTTTGCGCCGTAGTAGTACGCAGCATCAAAGACATCGCTGAAATCCGATGCCTCCAGTGCCTGCCCGGAGATCATCTTATAGACGTAGGATGTGATGAGTCCGTCGTCCGCCAGGAGCCTGGCTGCATCTGCGGGAATTTTCGCGCCCTTCTCCCATATGTCCAGAATATTGCCGGGGTAGATTGTCTTAAAACGAAGCGCCTGCCTGAGCTGCTCATAGACGCCCTTTGCATCCGTGTTCTTAGCCAGCGCCGGCATGAGGAGCTCCTCCATCGTATAAGTCTGCGTCCACTTGCTGTCATAGGCAGCGGCTGCGTGGGCGGTCAGGCCGCTCCCCGCGAACGTCCCCGCCGTGATGCCTGCCGCCAGAAGAAGGGCGGCGCTTCCTGTGATCCATTTTCTGCAGCATCTTGTTTTCATGATCTTCTCCCGCAGGTATGCAAACCTGCCTGTATTACTACCTGACGTCTTCCACATAACGTCATATGACCGGCGGATGGATCGCCTGTTTTACAAGGCATGATTTTCTGCATCTATCCGTCCTGATGTATAAATTGGTTACTCACTGCGCAGCGCATCGATCGGGTTCAGCGCACTTGCTCTCTTCGCGGGCATCCAGCCGAAAATAATACCGACGCCAGCCGAGAACCCGGCACCCAAAAGGATTGCACCGTAGGATACCTTGAAGGTTGTATCCAGCAGGTTCGCACCAATCGCAGCGATCACAAGTCCAAGGACGATGCCGATAAAACCACCCATAAGAGAGAGCGTAATCGACTCGATCAGAAACTGCATCTGGATTCTCGACGGCTCAGCGCCGAGAGCCTTCCGAAGGCCGATTTCCTTTGTTCTCTCGGAGACGGAGACAAGCATCATGTTCATGATGCCGATGCCGCCGACGAGAAGGGCGATGGAAGCAATGCCGCCGAGCATCGTGGAGAGCATCGTCTCGATGGAGCTCATGGTACTCATGAGTGACTCCATATTCATAATCGAGAAGGCCTCGTCCTCGTTGTCATCCGTCACCTCATAGATTTCCTTCAGGACGCTCTCGAGGCGCGTCTGGAGTTCATCCGAATCCACATCGTCTGAGTAGTAGACTTCCAATGTGCTGACGTTCTTTGCAACTGACATTTTCAGCACATTCTTATAAGGAATAATGACCGTACCGTCGTTGTCGCTGCTGGAGCTTGAGCTCGACACAGACGAATCATTCGTCTTGATGCCGATCACCTTGTATGTATAACCGTTCAGAATGAACTTCGTGCCCAGAGCACTTGTGCCGCCCAGGACATTGCTGATAAAATCCGTGTCCACGATGGCGACATTCGTCTCACCCGTCATCTCCGCCGCGTTGAAGTACCGCCCGCTCTGAATCGTGTCGTCGTTGTGCTGAAAATAAACCGCGTCCTTTCCCTGAATCGTCACCGCATCTGCAACTGTGTTGTTGTAGACGGCTGTTCCGCTGGTGGATGCTGAGGGAGAGACAGCATCTACGCCGTCCACCGCTTTGATTTTAGCGATATCATTGTCGGTAAGGCCGTGATGCAGGACTGTTCCCTGCGCATTGATCGTGAGCGTCCCGGCACCCAGCGATTCAAACTGGTCCATAACGGAGCCCGTGACACTCTGCACAATGGTGATGAGGCCGATGACAGAAGCGACGCCGATGACAATGCCCAGCATAGTCAGAAATGAGCGCATTTTGTTGCTCTTGATATTCGAGAGAGCCATACTGATGCTCTGCCGGATAATCGTTATGCTCTTCATGGGCATCGCCTCTTTTCCGAAATTCGATTGAAAACAGTGATCATTTCTTTAACCTCTGAACCAGAATGCAGAAACTTCGCTTTGGCGCGCCATCGATCTCCTGCTCTGCCGCGAATACTGCAGAGAGCGCGGGGAACAGTTGCTCGGCATCAGCCTGCGTTTCAAACGCTCACGCATCTGCCAGCACGCCTTCACTGATCACACCGTCGAGGATCTTCACGATTCTCCTGGCATGCGCAGCAATCTTGGAGTCATGCGTGATCATGATGATGGTGTTGCCCTCATCATTGAGCTCATGGAAGAGGCGCATCACCTGCTCGCCAGTGCGCTGATCCAGGGCGCCGGTGGGCTCATCAGCCAGAAGGATAGAAGGATGATTGGCAACCGCCCTCGCGATCGCGACTCTCTGCTGCTGGCCGCCGGAGAGCTGGTTCGGATAGTGGTACATCTTGTCAGAGAGACCGACCAGATCCATAACCTCCCGAACACGGGCCTTTCTCTGTCTGTCCGGAACATTTGCATACAGAAGCGGGAGCTCCACATTTTCAGCTGCCGTCTGCTTCTGCAGAAGGTAATACGACTGGAAAATAAAGCCGATCTCCGAACCTCTTATGTGGGAGAGCTCCGTCTCGTCCATGCCGGCTATTCGTTTGCCGTGCAGCCAGTACTCGCCGCTTGTCGGTACATCGAGACAGCCGATGATGTTCATCAATGTTGATTTGCCTGATCCTGAGGGTCCAAGGATGGCGAGATATTCGCCCTGATTGACGGTCAGATCTATGTTCTTTAGTACATGGAGTGTCTCGCCGCCCATGACGTAGTCCTTGCAGATGTCATGCATGACGAGGATTTCTTCTTGTGACAAGGCTGTTCCTTTCCTGGAGTGGTCCGTGCGGAATGCTCTTAAAAGTTGGCTCGTGCAGAATGCTCTCCCTCGTTCGCTCTTAACGAAGCTCTCTCGGGAGAGCATTCCGCACGGCCATAAACGGGTAAAACTGAGGATAACTGACGGTCAGTAATGGCTTCCCGCAAAAGTCGCTTTTTAAGCTGCATATAATAGCGGGAAGCCAATATTCTGCTAAAGCGGGCTGTCAGGATTATTGACCTCCGCCGGGATTGCCGCCGCCTCCGCCGCCAGGCATTCCGCCTCCACCTTGCATTCCGCCACCGCTGCCTCCGAAGAGACTGCCGAACAGGCCGGAGGAAGAATCTGTGCTGTCTACAGTAGCGATGGTGTAGTAGATCTTCTCGCCCTCTTTAAGGCCGGACTTGATCTCCGTGTATGTGCCGTCGGTTGAACCAAGCGTCACTTTCGTCTGCTTATATGTGCCAGGGTTGCTGCTGTCCTCTGTATATACATAGGAGGAGCCGTCATTCGCCGTCATAATGGAATCACTGAGAACGGTCACAGCATCCTTGGCATCTGTGACGGTCTGGTCCACCTCTGCTGTCATGCCAACCAGTACGTCGCTGTCGGGAACGAATTCGACCTCTGCATTGAAGTATGCGATGCTGCTGCTGTTGGAGCCGACCATGTCGATGGAGCTGACTGTACCCTTGTAATCTTTGTCGAGCGCATCGACATGTACAGTCACTGTATCGCCAACCTTAAGATTGCTGATGTCGTACTCGCTGACGGAGATGCTGACTTTCATCTTGTCATAGTTCGTGATCGTGGCAAGGCTCGTTGTTGAGGAGACCTGTGTGATGTCTCCAACGGATACATCGAGAGAAGTGATTTCGCCGCTGATCGGTGCTGTGATGACGTAATCGTCGAGGGACTCCTCCAGCTTATCCAGCTGCAGCTCATTGACGGTGTTATCGCCATTCGCCTTTGCCTGCTCGATCTGCAGCTTATAGCTCTCGAGCTTCTGCTGGTTGGAGTTGACTGTGCTGTTGTAGCTGTCAATGGCGCTCAGGTAGCTGTTCTGTGCCTGAATGAGCTTGTCGTAGAGCTGGGTCAGGCTGTTTTCCTCATTCTGCTTGGCCGCCTCATAGTTGGTCTGTGCGGTCTCGTAGTTCTGCCTGGCCTGATCCTCACTCAGCTGTGCGGAGTCGATCTGCTGATCATACTCGAAGGAATCAAAGTCATCAGTGTCGCCGTTCTTGTCCTCGTACTCATCCTCCGCATGACTTAAGGCATCCTGTGCCTGATCAGCGGAGAGTTCCTTAGCCTGCAGCTGCTGGTAGGCACTCTGTACGGACTGAATGGCGTTCAGAATGGTGGAGCTGAGCTGTTCGTTGTTGAGCGAAACCTCATTGTTGTAGGCCTGCTGTGCACTGACGAGCTCTGCAAATGCGCTGTCTACGCTGCTCTGTGCCTGCTGTTCGGAGGAATCGAGTCCGTTATCGATGTTGGACTTAAGGTTGTCGTAGTTCTGCTGTGCAGCTTCAACACTCAGTTTATTGTTGGTCGCAGAGGAGTTGATGCTGGCCTGTTTTTCCTTAATAGACTCCTCTACATCAGAGGTATCGAGCCTGGCAATGGTATCGCCTTTTTTGACGGTATCACCTTCCTTGACATCGACCTCGGTGACCTTGGCGCCGGAGACCGCTGACATAACGGACTGGGAGCTGACTGCTTCAATCGTGCCGGTGAAGGAGAGAGACTCTGTGATATCGCGCTTCGTTGCGGTATCCTCTTTGTACTCCACCTTGCTACTGCTCTTCATCCGCTTGTAGACATATCCGCCGATCAGCGCAGCGATGATGAGCAGGATCGCCCACTTGATCCACTTTTTCTTCTTTTTGGGCCTGAAAGAATCCTTGTCCTTCTTCTTTTTCTTCGGGGGCTTTCCGCCGCTCTGCGCAGGTGCCGGCTCTTTCTTTTCGTCAGCATCTGAAGCGGCCAGTGCACTGTTGTCCGCTGTCTCTTCTGCTGCGGTCAGAGCGCCGGATTTCTTCTCTGCGTCGTCTGCAGAAGTCATGGCACCTGTATTTTCTGTGCTGTCTGCTTCCGCCAACTCTGTGCCGAGGACGTTTTCTATTGTCCCGATTGTGATCCCATCTGCCATTTTCCAGTCTCCACCTGAATCAGAAACATCATTAACTGGATAGCATGGTAACAATCAAAACTAAATTGAACCTTAATATAATTTTCAGCTTCGTAAGATATGCGTTAAATATCGAAGAGCTCAATGTAAATGAAAACACCGGGAACAAGCCAAAACTTGCTTCCGGTGTTCTTCTTATCGGCCGGCTCTTCTCTCCTCCAGCCTCTTTAATCTCCTCCGCTGTCTCGTAAGCGCAAAGATAAGGACAACATCTGCCCCTGCCCAGGAGAACGGCTCCGCCAGCATGATCGAGATGCTGCCGATCACCTTCGTGACCGCAATCGCCATGACCGCCCTGATGACAAACTCCACAAACCCAGAGATCATGGGGGAGAGCGTATCGCCCAATCCCGTCAGCGTATTCCTCGTCACATGCAGAATATATAGAACAGAGAGCGGAATGCTGAGAATCTTCAGATAAAGACTGGCCACATAAAAGGCCGATGCATTTTTCTCCGTATCCGTAATAAAAAGAGAGATAATGTCCTTACCGGCAAAAAGGCATACTGCCGTGATCAATGCCGAAGTTGCAAGTGCAATGATGACCGCATCCCTGTAGCCCCTGCGGATTCTGGCAGCATCCCCCGCGCCGTAATTCTGCCCCACATAGGTCACCATGGCGAAGCCGTATGAGATGGCCGCCATCTCGAGAACAGAATACAATTTGTTCGTCGCCGTATAGCCGGCCACATATTCAACACCGAATGTATTTTCAACGGAGGCAACAATAAGGCCGCCAATGCAGATCAGCATGTTGGACAGGACCAGCGGCATGGCCAGCTGCAGGAGACGCACATCCATTTCAGCGCTTCCCCTGAAATCCTTCCTGTGAATGCGCAGGATCGGGATTCGCCGAAGAGCCCAAAGGCAAAAGAGTCCGGAGGAGAGCTCCGAGAGCGCCGTCGCAAAGGCAGCGCCGAAGAGTCCCCAGTGAAAGACCGCAACAAAGAGAAGATCCAGCACTATGTTGCCGGCGGAGGCGATGGCAATGCCGACAAGGGGTGATCTTGAGTCCCCCACTGCGCGCAGCATACTCGCCGTCATGTTGTAGAGCATCATAAACGGAATGCCCAGGAATAGCGTCCGGATATACAGCGCCGCGTCATACCGGATCGCAGACGGCGTGTTGAGGAAATGCAGCACAAACGGGATGGCGCCCTCCGCCGCAAGGAACAGAACAATCGTGATCAGGATACTGAGGCGCACAGATCTTGCGAACACATTCCGCATCCGGTCGTAATCTCCGGCCCCGTAATACTGTGCCACCTTGATGGAAAAGCCCTGCGCCGCCGCCTGCACCAGCACCAGAATCATGTAGGTGTACCAGTCTCCCGACCCCACAGCCGCCAGCGCATTCACACCGATGAGCCTGCTGACGATCAGCGCATCCACCAGCGTATAAATCTGCTGGAACATATTGCCGAGCATCAGAGGCACCGCGAACAGAAAGATCAGCTTCGCCGGCCTTCCCACCGTCATATCCTTCCCATTGTTCGTCTGTCCCTTCTCCGCCAATTTACTCCTCCTGTCAGTAATTCACGTCTCATTTCCTACTATTGTACTATAATTACCTATTTTTGTCCCGAGTACGCTCATAATTGACCTGTAAGAAGCAACTGCTAACGTTGAACCACTTAAGGAGAAAACAATCCAGCGCAGGCCAGGACAGGAAGTGCCCGAGTGCACTTTGACTTCGTCGTTACTTAGCGAGGTCCCTCACGAGCTTAGTAACGTGACGAAAGTCAATGTAGCGGGAGCGGGCCGAGGGCACTCCTGTCCTGACCAAGCGGTATTATGTCGGAGCGTGCCGAAGGGAACCCTGCTCATGAATGAGCGAACTTTTTGCAGAGAGCCTCGGCAGAGGGTACTCCTGTCCTGTCCAAGCGGTATTTAAGACACAGAGAAAGGGACCCCGCTTTCGCGGAGTCCCCTTCAGTATTATTAACCGATAGCAGAACCGGGAATTACTTGCCCAGCTGCATATCATTGTTGCCGGAAGCCGTCTCAAACATCTCGATCATGTTGATCGGATCGTTGTAATCAGCCAGCCATCCCTCACGGGCTACATCAAAGTTGCCGCTCTTGCGGTCATTGATGAATGTCTGCCAATCCTCAACGGAGATATCCATGGAGATGCCGATCGCTGCCAGATCCTGCTGGATGGCCTGTGCAACACCCTCGTGTGCCGTGCCCTCATTGGTCAGGTAGTTGATGTGCAGAGGAGTGTCAGAGGAGAGCATTCCGGAGTCGTCGAACTTGTAGCCGGCGTACTCGAGGAGCTTCTTTGCCTCTTCTGTATTGGCATCGCCTGCAACGGACAGGTCCTGATAATAGCCGTCATCTACAGGATATGTATAAGCGTCATCGTTCTTCTTGAACTCTCCGCCGTGGCCGTCGCTCATGCCGACAGGAATGAAGGAAGTAGCAACCTTCTGCTCTGTCTGGCCGACAGTGTCAACGATGTACTGACGATCGATCAGGAGACTGATTGCGCGGCGCATAGCAGCTGCCTGGTCAACAGTCTTGCCCTTGAACATATCGGACTTCACGTTGAAGCCTACATAATATGTGCCGAGGTTGTCGATGACATGGAAGTCAGGCTCGTTCTTCAGGTTCTGAATCTCTCCGTTCGGAACGGTATCTGCATAGTCCAGATCGCCGGACTTGTAGGCAGCCAGGATTGCAGTATCATCTGCGGAGAGCATGAAATCGAGCTCATCAACAGATACCTTGTCTGCGTTGTAGAAGTTCGGGTTCTTTACGTAAACCATGGACTCGTTGTGCTTCCAGGACTTGAGCGTGTAAGCGCCGTCTGTGACGAAGCCGGCCTCATTAGCCCATGCACCGGGTGTGGTGCCGTCCTTGTTGGATGCCTCAACGCATGCCTTGTTGAGCGGCATGAAAACAGGGAAGGAGAGCAGATCCATGATGTAAGGGCAGGGAGCCTGAAGCTTGAAGGTAACAGTGTTGTCATCAGGTGCGCTTACATTGAGGTTCGGATTTGTGCCGTCTCCGTAGCCATCAAATACTGCGAAGAGATAGGAGTAATCGGAAGCTGTCTTCGGATCAGCTGCTCTCTTCCAGGAATAAACGATATCGTTGGCATTGAGCGTAGAGCCGTCGGACCACTTCAGATCCTTCTTCATGTGGATGGTGTAGGTGAGGCCGTCATCGGAGACCTCAGGCTCGCCGTCTGCAAGAGCGGGCTCTGTCTCGCCCTTATCGTTGTATGTATACAGGCCAACGAAGCTGTTGGCAGCCAATGCTGCGCCGTCAACTGTGGTGTTGAGGGAAGGATCAAGGTGATCAGGCTCGGATGCGAGGTTGATCTTCATGACGTCCGCATTCTTGCCGTCCTTCTTTGCATACATGAAGTACTTGGTTCCGTATACAGTTGCGTAATCGCCGGACCAGCCTTCCTTCTCCAGATACAGATCGTTGTAGTAGTAGATCGGAACTACGGCGCCGGTAGCCATCAGCATATCCTCTGCCTGATGGAGCTTCGCCTCGCGGTCCTCGAGATCCTGATCCTTTCTGATCTCAGAGACGAGCTTGTCGTACTCACTCCAGTCAGGAGCCTGCTCCTCGCCGTCCTTCGCCTTGAGGCCGACCTTTGTCACCCAGTCCTCGATGCCGTCTGCATTGGTGGCAACAGTCTGTGCTGCCTCTGTGGAACCTGCAGCAGCCTCTGTGGAAGCCTCACCGGCCTCTGTTGTCGCCTCTGCGGATGTGCCGCTTGTCGCAACAGGTGCTGAAGCATCACCGCAGGCTGTCAGCAGACTGCCGGCCATGACGGAAGCCAGCACAAGTGCAAGAGCCTTCTTTTTCATAGTACTCCTCCTTATAGATTACGGATAATCTCCGTTATTGTCTCCGCGTTCTGCGTAAAGACCTTATTAGTATACCACAGTGCAGTTGTACTGCAATGCGGTATAAATGTTTAGCACACCTCGTTACTTCTCCCAGCACGCCACCATGTGGCCGTTTCCGCGGTCTGTCAGCTGAGGTGCCTCCGCGGCGCACCGCTCTGTCGCATACGGACATCTCGTGCGGAATGCACAGCCGGAGGGCATATGAAGAGGTGAAGGAATCTCTCCCTTCAGTATGATTCTCTTCGAAGCTCTCGCCGTCTTCGGATCCGGAATCGGAATGGCAGACAAGAGAGATAGTGTATAAGGATGAATCGGATGGCTGTTGAGCTCATCCGCATCCGCTGTCTCCACGATTCTGCCGAGATACATCACCGCAATGCGGTCGGAGATGTGATGAACAACCAGCAGATCATGTGCGATGAAGAGATAAGCGACACCCAGTTTGTCCTGCAGTTCCTCGAACATGTTGATGACCTGCGCCTGAATGGACACATCAAGAGCGGACACAGGCTCATCACAGACGATGAATCTGGGATTTACCGCAAGCGCTCTCGCAATGCCGATTCTCTGTCTCTGGCCGCCGGAGAACTCGTGCGCATAGCGTGTCGCGTGCTCGGCGTTCAGGCCAACCAGCTGCATGAGATCCATGATCTTGTCATGTCTCTCCTTCTTGTTCGCATACAGGTGATGGATATCCAGAGGCTCTCCGATGATATCCTCTACTGTCATGCGGGGATTCAGCGATGAGTAGGGATCCTGGAACACCATCTGCATCTGTTTTCTGAGGGAATGGATGTTCTTGTCCGTGACGAGCTCTCCGTCAAAATAAAACTCGCCCCCCGTCGGCTCATACAGACGAAGAAGGGTTCTGCCGACCGTCGTCTTGCCGCAGCCCGACTCTCCTACCAGACCCAGTGTCTCGCCCGCCTTGATGTTGAACGAGACGCCGTCCACAGCCTTCAGGGGAATCGTCTTTACAAATCCCGTCCGCACGGGAAAATATTCCTTTAAATCATGTACCTCAACGAGGTAATCGCTCTTCTTTTTCTCTTCAGCCATTTGCGTTTGCCTCCTCGTACTGTTTCTTCACATTCAGCCAGCAAGACGCATAGTGTCCGTCGGGCATCTCCATCTCCTCCGGCTGCTGCGTCAGACAGATCTTGAGCGCATTCTCACACCGGGGACAGAATGCACAGCCTTTCGGCATAGCCAGCATATTGATGGGCGTGCCGCCGATCGGGATGAGCTTCTCCTTCATGTTGTTCACATTCGGGATTGAACGAAGGAGTCCTTTAGTATACTCGTGACACGGTCTGTAGAAAATATCGTCCGCCGTCCCTCTCTCACAGACTCTTCCGCCGTACATGACGATAATCTCATCGCACATAGATGCAATGACGCCGAGGTCATGCGTCACGATGATGATCGCCATGCCGATCTTCTTCTGCAGATCTTTCATCAGCTCCAGGATCTGCGCCTGAATGGTCACATCGAGGGCCGTTGTCGGCTCATCGGCGATCAGAATATCCGGCTCACAGGCAAGTGCCATGGCGATCATGACGCGCTGCCGCATGCCGCCTGAGAGCTCAAACGGGTACTGTTTGATTCTCGATGCAGGGTCATTGACGCCGACCATCTCGAGCAGTTCGACGGCGCGCTTGTTGGCCGCATCCTTCGTCTTGTACTGCGTGTGGAGCCGCAGCGCCTCACGCAGCTGCCAGCCAACCGTAAATGTAGGATTCAGAGATGTCATAGGATCCTGGAAAATAATGGAGCACTTATCTCCCCGGAACTCCTCCATCTCCTTTTTGCTGAACTTCAGGACATCTCTTCCCTTATAAAGAATCTGTCCCTTTGTCACCTTTCCTGTGTCCGCAAGGATCTGCATGATGGAATAAGCCGTCACGGACTTGCCGGAGCCGGACTCTCCCACGACGCCAAGAATCTTGCCGCGCCCGAGATTAAAGGACACGCCGTTCACTGCCTGCACCTCTCCAGCCTCCGTAAAGAACGAAGTGTGGAGATCGCGCACGGAGAGAATGGCGTCCTCCTCGTTGTGCTTCACCTTTTCATCAACTGACTGTTGATCAGCATTCTTCATCTGTTCTGTATTCATTTCTGTCATTATTAACGCCTCACTGCTTGAGCTTGGGATCAAAGGCATCGCGCATCGCATCGCCGATCAGGTTGAACGCCAGAACGATGAGGACAATGGCAACTGCAGGGAACACCAGCTTCCAGGGATAAGACTGCATACCTGAGCGCGCCGCATTGGCCAGAGAGCCAAGGGAGGGCATGGGAAGCGCAACACCCAGTCCGATAAAGGACATATAAGATTCTGTGAAAATCGCTGACGGAATCTCCTGCGCCGTCGTGATGATGATCACGGAGAGGCAGTTAGGCAGGATATGTTTTCTGATGATCCGCGCGGAGGAGGCGCCCATGGACTTCGCCGCCAGGACGTACTCATTCTCCTTGATCGTGAGGATCTGTCCTCTTACCAGTCTTGCCATGCCGACCCAGTAGAGAAGGCCGAACACGATGAACATGGAAACCATGTTGGTGCCGAGCTTGCCGATGATGGGCACTTTAGAGAAATCCACCGTCTCCTTGAACACAACGGACAGCAGAATCATGATCAGGATATCCGGCAGGGAGTAGATGATGTCGACGATTCTCATCATGATGAGGTCGACCTTTCCGCCCATGTAACCGGAAATTGCNNTACCGATGATGAGCACCATGATGCTCGCGAAGACGCCGACCATGAAGGAGACGCGCATGCCGTACACGACACGGATGAAGTAGTCGCGGCACAGCTCATCTGTTCCAAAGATGTGCGGGAAGATTCTCACATGGTACTTGGCCATGTACGCCATCTCCTTTGCGGAGTAGGCAAACGGAGCGAGGTTTGCGGCGCCCTTGTCGCGCACGCCTTCTACAGTGATGATCTCATCATAGCTGTAGGGAACAATCATCGGTGCAAAGATCATCACCAGAATGACCAGGACCAGAATGATCATGGACATGACTGCGAGCGGATTCTTCATGAGTCTCCTCATGCCGTCCTTGAAGAACGTCGTGGACTCGGCCATGACATCCTGCTGTCTCTTTTCCTCGTCGGTAGCTTTTTCAAATAACTTGGGATCTATATGCAGACTGAACTTATTCTTTTCAGGTGCAGGAATATTCATATTCGGTGCCATTCGCGCATTCCTTTCTGCTGCCTTAATCAAACTTGATGCGGGGATCAACCAGCTTGTACAGAAGATCACTGATCAGGTTCATGATGACCATAATCATGGCAAGGAAGATGGTCACGCCCATAATCATCGTGTAGTCTCGGTTTGTAATCGAATCCACGAACTGGGAACCAAGGCCTCCGATCGTGAAAATATTCTCAACAACAAGGGATCCTGTCAGAATGGAAGCCGTGAGAGGTCCAACATAAGTGATGACCGGAATCAGCGCATTTCGCAGAGCATGCACAAAGATTACCTTCACAGGCTTGACGCCCTTGGCCTTTGCAGTGCGGATGTAATCCTGTCCGAGAACATCCAGCATGGAGGTCTTTGTCAGACGTGTGATGTAGGCCATGGGCGAAAGAGAAAGTGCGATGACCGGCAGAATATAACTGGGACTGGTTGTCGACCACACAGGTACGAGCCGCAGCTGAATACAGAAAATAAGGAGAAGGAACGATGCCGCGACAAAGGAAGGCATAGCCGTAAAGAGTGTGACGAAGAAGATGATAATATGATCAGGCCACTTGTTGCGGTTGAGCGCCGCGACGGCACCGAGCACAATACCCAGTATCAGTGCGACGATGATGGCCATAATTCCGAGCTTTGCGGAGACCGCAAAACGTGTGGCGATGGTCACGCTGATCTCTCTTCCTGTCTTCAGAGATACGCCGAAATCGCCGTGCAGCAGATTCTTCATATAGTTGATGAACTGCACGCCGACAGGCTGATCCAATCCGTATCTGGCATTGAGCACCTGCATGACCGCTTCTGACTTGGCCTTCTCACCGTTGAACGGTCCGCCGGGGATGGCGTTCATGGCAAAGAATGTGATGAAGCAGATCAGAAACATGGTGATGACAGCCAGAATGACTCTCTTGACGATGTACTTACCCAATTTTCTGTCCTCTCTTTACTGATAGTTGGCTGTATACTGTGTGTTTCACCGGAACTGTTGACTGCTGTGACTGTCGAATAAGAAAAAGCATATCCATGCCGACGACTTCTCATGAAAAGTATATGACGCTAACGACTCCGCATGGTAAACATATGGCAGAGAAGTCTTTGTTCCGATACAGCGCACTTGTGTCCGGTATGGAAAGACACGCATAATACACAACTTGGCTATTATAGATTGTATACAATAGAAGTGTCAATCAGCAAAACTGCCAAAATCCTTTGGTACAGGTGCCCTCACATAGACAGGTTTTCCTGTAAAGGGTTGTACAAAATGAACACATTCTGCATGAAGGAGAGCCCTGCAGCGCCTTGCTGCATACTGTTCAGCGTTTTGATCGCCGCGCTCTTGATTCAAGGCAAAGCCCTGACCGCCGCGCTCTTCCTGCATATGTTTTGGTTCCGGCGCACAGCTGCCATAGATCAGATCGCAGACAAGAGGATGCCCGATGCTGGCCATGTGGAGACGAATCTGATGTGTCCGGCCCGTATCGATATGAAGCTGCACAAGCGAGACAGTGTCAGGGAGTCCTATGCGGCCGTCATGGTCTGCCCCCGCATCCGCTGTCCCCTCACGCCCGTCCATTGAAAATAACGATCTGCCGAACGTTCCACTCTCTGGCACGTCAGCTGATCTCAGTCTGTAATATAAATATGCCTGCGGTGCACTTCTCACCCAATCGATGAATGGCTCTGCCCCCAGGACACGGTAATGGGTGATCGCCTTTTTTCCATCTGGGGCCTTTGTCATTTTTCTTTTCATGAGAAGCCCTGGAACCTGCGCCATAGCCCCTTGAAGGATAGCCTCTTCTTCCGGGAGAATTCCCTCAACGACGGCAAGGTACGTGCGCACAAAAGTTCCTTCCTGTCTTTGTCTCGCCAATCGTGCGGAAGATGCGCGATTTTTGGCAAAGATCAGCACGCCGGAGGTCTCTCTGTCCAGGCGGCCCGCAATTCTGCAGATACACGGCTCTCCCTTCATCTCACAGTAATAGGAGACATAGTTAGCCATTGTATCCTTGTAGTGGCCGGGAGATGGATGAACGACGACGCCTGCCGGCTTATTCAGGGCAATAATATCCTCATCCTCATAAAGAATATCCAGCGGGCAGTCTTCAGGAGGCTTCACGGGAATCATTGGTGACTTCTCCGGATCCTCCGGCAGTATCACCTGCAGAGTCTGTCCTGGCTGCATGCGTTCTGAGACATGGATCAACTGCCCGTCACAGGTGATGCCGTCAGGCGTGAATTTTGCAGCTGAGATTTCATGCCCAGTAACCCTCACACAGTTTCTCAGAACAAGATTGACAAGTCCGCCGGCCGTTGTGTCCAGATCTTTAGTTGTCAGTGTGTAGCGAAGAATCTTCTTCATTAGTTAAGACGCAAGTCAGATCGACCTTGCAGTTAGTCTGTATCTATAGCAGTATTCATTTTCAAAATAAAGCACAATTGGTACCAATGTCGTTGTAAATCAGAAAGAAAAAGAGCACCACAGCATCTATGCTGCAGTGCTCGTATCTTCTCATACATTATACGTGCCTTCAAAACCGAATAC
>DEKA01000018.1:17511-17675 GCA_002353635.1 Lachnospiraceae bacterium UBA2734 | reverse complement strand
TGCTCGCCGCCGCACTCCGGCATCGCGGGCGTCAGCTCTGCGTAGGTTAAGCCGATAAAGAAGATCATGACGCCGCCGAGAAGGAAGCCCAGCATAGCGCCGATGACACCGGCTCTCTCAATCCAGTCGCCGCTCTGTACCACCCAGCCCCAGCCGATCATGGC
>DEKA01000018.1:0-17496 GCA_002353635.1 Lachnospiraceae bacterium UBA2734 | reverse complement strand
TTATTCCTCGCTGAGGCGAAATCCGCGGAGGCGGTTTCGCCGAATGCGGCAGCCGGTGCATCAGCACCCCGAGGCAAAATCCGCGACGGCGGTTTCGCCGATGGGATCATCGAAATTGGGGCCGCACAGCGGCACCAATTCGTGTTTGAATGCGATCGCATCAGCGATCGCATTCAAACTTTTCACCCTGCCTTCTCTTCGAGCATCTCGATCATCATGAGCAGCGCCTGTGCAGTCTTTTCCCAGCCGAGTAAGCTGCTGTCCATCATGATATGTCTCTCTTTCCGGTCGCCCCGGTATGTGCCGGTAATATATTTATGACGGGAATGGAGCTGCTCGTCATTGTAGTCGATGAGCTCCTCCGCCTTTTTGCGGTTCACATGCATCTGCTCCATAATGGAATTGATGCGGACTTCCTTTGGCGCATAAATGAAAACATTCAGCACATCATCGCGGTCCTGCAGAATATAGTTGCTGCTACGGCCGATGATGACGCAGGAGGACTTCTCCGCCATATCGTGGATGACCTGGAACTGCGCAGAAATGACGCGGTTTGTGAGGTTCGCGTATCTGGGGCCAAGTGTGGTGTCGAAAGCATAAGGCACGTTTTTCTTCACATCTGCCTTCTCCACGAGATCCTTCTCCACACCGAGCTTTGCGACGACACTGTCCACAAGGTCTCTGTCGTAGAACTCGAAATGAAGGGTCTTCGCGAGCATCTTACCGATCTGTGGGCCGCCGGCGCCGTATTCGCAGCCGATCGTGACTACCAGATGTTTCATGGAATGACTCCTTTCAGGAAGTGTGCTGCTGGGTGATTCGGCATCAGCCTGCCGGCTGGTGGTTATTTTCCTTTGAAAACAAAGTAAGGCCGGGAAAGGATGGAAATCCTTTCTCAGCCTCGTTGCTGATCGATATGTTGTGCTGAAAATCAGTACATGGCAGGCTTATCCCACAGATGAAGGGGGGTGCCGACGCCGAGCTCCTTTGCCTTCTTCAGGCAGACCGTAGCCCAGGCAACATCCTCAACGGGCATGCCGCCGACGGAGTAGACGATGATCTCGTCGTCATTCTTTCTGGCTTCCTGCTTGCCCAGAAGAACCTGGCCCATATCGGTGATGTCAGCGTCCGTGATTCTTCCCTCGTGCTCGAGATCCATGAACTTCGTGCCGACGATGGTGACGGAGCCGTATGTGGGATAAGGGAACTCTGTTGCCCATGCGTGATAGAGACCAAGGGCATCCACAGCAAGACGGCAGTCATTGACGAGGAAGTCCTTGTCGAACTCAGCGCCGCCGGGGCAGGCAATGGTTGCGCCCTTCTTCACCCATTCCTTCTCAATGTGAGGATACTTGCTGAGGTCATGTCCGCTGGTTGCACAGAAAGCCATCACATCGGTGTCTCTCACCATAGCTTCGAGTGTATCTACAACCTCAACCTTGACAGCCGGGAACTTCTCCTTTGCAAATGCTGTGAAGGAATCGATACCTCTCTGGCTTCTGCCCTTTACCTTGACGGTCTCAATTGTGGGGCAGGCATCCATGATGGCTTCAAAAGTCGTCTTGCCGATGACACCGGGGCCATAGATGCCGGCAACCTTGGATCCCTTTCTTGCCAGATAGCGAAGGCCTGCACCGGATACAGCACCGGTTCTGTAAGCACTGAGGAGGTTCGCAGACATGAATGCCTTCGGAGCACCTGTGTCCTTATCGGTCAGAATAAACATCAGAATGGAGCGGGGAAGACCCTTTTTCTTGTTCTCCATGTTGGAGCCGTACCACTTCACGCCTGCATTGTCAAAAGGTGCGCCGAGGTAAGCGGGCATGGCAAGGAATCTTCGATCCTCGCCCTTGCCGGAGGGCATTTCCGGGAAAGGAGACTCATCCGGGAACGCGAGCTTGGTGCCGTGAGAATAGTGGTTCTCGCCGCCCATCATGAAATCGCCCTTGCCGAGGAGCTTCAGCACTTCCTCCATGGCGTCTACGCATGCGGGCATATCTGTTACGCCTGCCTTGATCATGTCCTGTTCATTCAGAAACAGAAAATCAATTGCCGGATATTCGCTCATGTCATTGCCTCCTGAATATTGTTCTTTACGAGCGGTGCAAATTCGCTGCGGCGCTGCGCGCCTTCGCTCATAGTCCCGTGTAAAAAAAGAAAGACGCCGCACACGGCTAAGCCAGCCGCCTGCGACGTCTTTGTCTACGGTGTTGTTTGTTTGATGGAAATGCTATAAAATCTGGGCAGGCAATTATTGTATAAATCGGAACCATTCTGCATTCCGTGAGGAAGCATTGTCAGTGATGGAAAGAGCGAACAAAAACTGGAAAAAGGATAAGCTGCGCGCCACGCAGCCCTTCTTTGTGCTGGAGAGCCGCTCCTTCGTGCAGGCGGCCTGTCGGAAGATGGGGATCTCTCATTTTTATATGCTCACTAAAGACAAGGGCCGGGCGCTTGGCACGATTCCGGATGCGTGCATCGATGCTGTTTTCAGTTATGGAAAAGACGGGGAGATGGATGCGTTCCTCTCCGGAACCAGGCTCTCCTATACGCATGACCTGCTGCCGGAGGCGGAGGATGTTTTTGGTGTGCGCTTCATGCCGGGAACCAGGCCCGCAGGCGTGTCTCTGCGCATACGCGACCTGACAGAGAAGCGCATTCCGATCGAAGAGGCAGTGCCGCCGGGGTCCGGCGTCGATCTCCGGCCTCTCGCTTCGCAGAAGGATTTCGCCGGGCGGATTCATGTCTTTTTGTCGGCGTACACGAAGCTCCTGCAGGCGCAGAAGCCTCCCGCACCGTATGGCAAAGAGGCCCTCTTTCAGGATGTCTGCAGCCGGATCTACGCGTCGGACGGGCAGGTGCGCATCAGCGGCCTTGCGGCGGAGACAGAATATTCGGAGCGCTACATCCGCCGCATTTTTATGGAGGAAATGGGCATTTCGCCGAAGACATTCTGCAGCATTCTCCGCTTTCAGCGGGCAATTGAGTTCCTGAACTACGGCTACGAGGAGAAGACGGCAGACTGGGCGATTGACCTCGGCTACTACGACCAGCCGCAGTGCGTGCGGGACTTCAGAAGGTTCATCGGCATGACGCCCGGGCGCTACAAAGAGCTGATCACGAAGGAGCACTACACGGACCGCGCCCGCTATGTCAGTGTTCCTGATTTGAAGTGATCCCGGATGAAGTTTTAACAGCAGGAATCGATTTACGGCCGCGGCGTATAAATGCATAGTGGAAAAAGCGTGCAGAAATTGTGCTCCCGCACAACTGTTCCGGAAAATACAATCATTCATTTTCCGAAGGTTTTAGCATACAGGCAATTCAACAAAACAAAAAGCAAAGACAAAGGCGTCGCATTTCGAAGGAGTGCGGCGCCTTTTCGTGTATCTGAAGATCCGGATGCACGACGACCGTTCAGTCACTTTTGCTGAAAGGAGCACTCTATGGCAGGAAGAATAGCACAGCACCCGATCCTCGGATGTCAGAATGAGAACAAGAAGATCGTCACTTTCCACTACGACGGGAAGGAGATGAAGGGCTTCGAGGGCGAGCCCATCGCGGCGGCGCTCAAGGCCAACGGCGTGATGGTACACCGCTACACGCTCAAGCAGCACAAGCCCAGAGGAATCTTCTGTGCGATCGGAAGATGCACGGACTGTGTCATGGTTGTCGACGGCGAGCCGAATGTCCGCACATGTATGACACCCCTGGCAGAAGGAATGGATGTCCGCACGCAGTACGGCGTGAGCGACAAGCCGTTCGATCAGCAGTGAGCGATGCGCGGAACGATTTCAATCAGGACGATGTAATTGTCAGCCCCATCTTTGGCAGTCAGACTTCTCATCCGGACGATCCGGATTTCCGATGGGCGCTGGACAATCATATGAAGAGGAATAGAGAAGATGAAGATAGAAAGATTTGATCTGATCGTTGTTGGCGCCGGCCCCTCGGGACTCTCCGCAGCCATTGAAGCGGCTAAGCACGGCATGAAGGTCGTTGTTTTCGATGAAAATGCAAGGCCCGGCGGACAGCTCTTCAAGCAGATCCATAAGTTCTTCGGCTCCAAGGAGCACAAGGCAAAAATCAGAGGCTTCCACATCGGCGAGCAGCTCCTTAAGGAGGCTGATGACGCAGGCGTAAAGGTGGAGCTCAATGCGACCGTTGCAGGTCTCTACCAGGACCGTGAAGTGGTCGTCCGCATGGGCGATGAGGTACATCACTTCAAGGGCGATGCCATCATCATTGCAACCGGTGCCGCTGAAAATATGGTGCTCTTCGACGGCTGGACACTCCCCGGCGTCATGGGCGCCGGCGCGGCACAGACCCTGATGAACCTCTACGGCGTAAAGCCGGGCGAGAGAATCCTGATGCTGGGCAGCGGCAACGTAGGACTTGTCGTCAGCTACCAGCTCCTGCAGGCAGGCTGCCAGGTCGTTGCACTCGTCGATGCAGCTCCCAAGATCGGCGGCTACGGCGTACATGCCGCAAAGGTTGCGCGCACAGGCGTTCCGTTCTATCTCTCCCACACGATCAAGAAGGCCGAGGGCACGGATCACGTGACCGGCGTCACGATTGCAGAGGTGGACAATCACTTCCAGTTCATCCCCGGCACAGACAAGCACTTCGATGTGGATACAATCTGCGTGGCCGTTGGTCTCTCTCCTATGTCACAGCTTCTTAAGATGGCGGGCTGCAAGATGGAGGACAATCCGAAGAGAGGCGGCCAGGTGCCGATTATTGGAGAATACGGTGAGACTTCTGTTCCCGGTATTTTCAGTGCAGGCGATGTGTCCGGCATTGAGGAGGCCAGCTCCGCAATGATCGAGGGCAGAATGTCCGGTGCTGTGGCCGCTGAGTATCTGGGCTACATCACGAAGGAAGAAAAGGAAGAGATCCTGGCGAAGCTCAAGGCATCTCTTGGTTCCCTTCGCGAAGGCATGTTCGCACCGAAGAACAGAGGCAAGGACATCAAGGAGACAGAGGAAGGCATTCCGATTTCGACGAACCTCCTGCATAAGGGCTATGTGCTCGATTCCGAGATCGAAAGATTCCCCGGCGTAACACACAAGAAGGGTGTTCATCCCGTCATCGAGTGTACGCAGAACATTCCCTGCAACCCCTGCCAGGATGCCTGCACCAGGCACTGCATCAAGATCGGATCGCACATCACGGCTCTCCCCGCTGTGGATGAAACAGCGGACTGCATCAACTGCGGCATGTGCGTTGCGTCATGTCCCGGCCAGGCTATTTTCCTGGTGAATGAGGACGCAGGCGATCGAAAGGCAGAGATCACGCTTCCCTACGAGTTCCTTCCGCTTCCGGAGACAGGCATGAAGGGCACGGCACTTGGCAGAGACGGTCAGCCTCTGTGCGATGCAGAAGTCACAAGAGTGCGCTCCTCCAAGGCATTTGACGGAACGAACCTTCTGACCATCAGCGTTCCCGCTGAATTCGCGATGAAGGCAAGATTTTTCAAAGCAGCGGCACAGGCATAAGGAGGCTGTCATGAACGAACTGAGCAACAGATCAAGAGATATCGGAGAATTTATTCCGCAGCCGGACGACGACATGATCGTGTGCCGGTGCGAGGAAGTCACAAAGGGTGAGATCAGAAAGGCCGTACACGAGGGCCTCTGGACAATCGCGGAGATCAGAAGATATCTTCGCTGCGGCATGGGCCTTTGCCAGGGACAGACCTGCGCAAAGCTCGTCAAGGGAATTGTCGCAAGGGAGCTGAAGGTCTCTCCTGCCCTCCTCGAGCCCGCAACCTCGAGATCGCCTATGAGACCGGTTGAGATGCATGTTTTTGCCAAGGAGACGGAGGACACTGACTTATGATGACAGCAGACGTAATCGTGATCGGCGCAGGCATTATCGGCAGTGCCAGTGCCTACTATCTTGCAAAGAAGGGACTGAAGGTCATTGTCCTTGAGAAGTCGGACATCATCGGCAACGGCGGATCGAGCAGAAACGGCGGCGGTGTCCGGCAGTCCGGCAGAGATCCCAGAGAGATTCCGATCGCTATGTACGGCATCAAGAACCTCTGGCCCCATCTCTCCGAGGAGCTCGGGTACGACGTAGAATACCATCAGGACGGAAACCTTCGTCTTGGCAAGACACCGAAGCACCTGGAGACACTGAAGAAGCTCGCCGACAAGGCATCGGCCGTAGGACTTGACGTCCGCATGATCGATGCTGACGAAGTGAAGGAAATCAACCCTTATCTCTCTGATGAAGTCATCGGCGCCAGCTGGTGCCCGACAGACGGCCACGCAAACCCTCTGAAAGCAACCCTCGCCTACTACATGGCAGCGAGAAAGCTCGGCGTGACCTTCATCACCGGACAGGACGTCACAGAGATCAAGAAGATCCGCGGCAAGGCAAGAGCGGTCGTCACACAGGACGACGTCTATGAGGGTGATTCCATTGTGCTGGCGGCAGGCTTTGCTTCCAGAAAGATCGCCGGCACCATCGGCATCGACATCCCGATGATCAGCAAGCTCATCGAGTGCCTTGTGACAGAAGCGGAGCCCCCTATGTTCAATCAGATGCTAGGCACAGCAGAGGCAGATTTCTACGGACACCAGACAAACCACGGCTCCTTCGTCTTCGGCGGATCCACAGGTTTTGAGATGTACAAGAAGGACAACGGAACGCCCGTGAACTACAGCGATACAGTACCCTGCATCTGCAGAGGCATCATCCGCTATGTGCCGCAGCTGCGCGATGCGAAGATCGTGAGGTCCTGGGCCGGCTGGTCCGACAATATGTCCGACGGCGTGCCGATCATCGATAAGGTCGATGAGGTGCCCGGTCTCATCCTCGCCTGCGGCTTCACAGGCCACGGCTTTGGCATTGCTCCCGGCGTCGGCACCGTGATCTCCCAGCTCGTCACCGACGAGGATCCCGTGTGCGACATCTCCGGACTTCGCTACGACAGATTCTATGCAAAGGATGTAGCGGCAGGGAAGGCAGTTTGAATCCGGCTGCTTACCAGCAAAGGTAAATAGTTTTTTTATTTGAACTTTTGAAATAACAGCTTGGAGAGAGCATTTTTCCCTCTCTCCAGGCTGTATCCCATCAATCTTTATGGCAGCTCCCATACAGTGCCGCTCCCAGGGCAATCCCGCCGTCATTGGGTGGCACCAGATGATGAAGAAGTACACGAAGTCCCCTCGCCTCCAGCTTCTCAGCAAGGAGTTCTGTCAGAAGTGTGTTCTGAAAACATCCCCCCGAGAGCGCGGCTATCCGTGGCCGTGAAGCGTCCTTCGCCAAAAGTGCATCCATCAGCTCTGCACTCATCTGCGCCAGTGCCTCATGAAAATAAAGAGCGAGCCTTCCAGCATCTTCTCCCCCGAGTCTGCGCACTATGATATCTTTTACCAATTCATCTGTGGGGAGAATCCATCGGTCATCACTTTTTCTGAGAGACTGAGTCTGCCGGATCCCACTCTCCCCATGCTCTTTCTTATATTCCATCGCCAGGAACATCAGTGAAGTAGAGGCTTCTCCCTCAAAGGTGGATCCCCTGCGCACCCCGAGAATCGCACTCACCGCATCAAAAAGACGACCGCAGCTGGTGGATTCCACAGCATTAAGACGTCTGTCATGCATGGCCGCCATCACCTTTGCCTCTTTTTCAGTGCAGAGGCCCAGGGCGGTCATGACATCTCCTGCAGGATCATCTTTCTCATGTTTACCTGAACAAGCCTTCTCCCCGAACAGATCACAGATCATCGAGCAAGCAATCCGCCACCCCTGGCGGGATGCGGGGTCCCCGCCGACATGCAGAAACGGCGCGATGCTCCCGAGGCGCCGAAAGCCGTGCACATCAGCCAGCAGAACCTCGCCTCCCCAGATCGTCCCGTCCGTACCGTATCCCGTTCCATCATAAGAAAAGCCGATCACCGGATCCATCCAGTCGTTCTCCGCCATGCACGAGAGAATATGGGCATAGTGGTGCTGCACAGACAGGAGCGGAACCTTCTCCGCCTCTGCCATCTCCTGCGCGATCTGCGTGGAAACATACCCCGGATGCAGGTCACAGACCATCCGATCCGGCTTCATCTCCAAAAGCGTCTCGAAGCGACCGATTGTCTCCCGCAGGGCATCCGCACTGCGCACATCCGCGAGATCCCCGATATACGAAGAAGGATAAAAGAGATTTCCCTTTCCGATGCAGAATGTGTTCTTCAGCTCTCCGCCGATGGCAAGGACATTCCTGTCCGGAACTATCTCCTTTCGTGGATCCGACATCATGTACGGAAGCGGCGCATATCCCCTGGACCTGCGGATCATGTACGGCTTATTCCGGCAAAAATCCATAACCGAATCATCGCACCGGATCAGAATCTTCCGATTATGTGACAGGAAAATATCCGCGAACCCGAACAGCTCCGCCACCGCCTCCTCATCGTTTCTGCAGATCGGCGCGCCGCTCACATTCCCACTCGTCATGACCAGCACGGGCGGCATCTCCAGCCCATCGTCGTACTGGAAGAGAAGCACCTGCACCGGCGCATACGGCAGCATCACACCAATCTTCGGATTGCCCGGCGCGACGGCAGACGAAATTCTTCCATTCCTTCTGTTCAAAAGGAGGATGGGCTTCTGGTGCCCGGTCACGATCTTCTCCTGCTCCGCTGTCAGATCACACTCCTCGCGGACAGTCTCCAGGTCCCTGCACATAACCGCAAACGGCTTCACCGGGCGCCTCTTCAGCCGGCGAAGCCGCAGGACTGCCTCTGTATTGGATGCGTCGCAGCAGAGATGAAAGCCGCCGATGCCCTTCACAGCGGCGATGCCGCCCTCCTTGAGAACGCGGCGTGTCTCCAGGATGGCAGCTCTTCCTCTCTCCGTCCTTCCGATGAGATACACCTCAGGACCGCAGTCGCTGCAGCAGACGGGCTGTGCGTCATAGCGCCTCGAAGACGGTGTCGTGTATTCCTTGTGGCAGGCAGGGCACATGGGAAACATTTTCATTGAAGTGCGCTCTCTGTCATACGGCAGACTCTCGAGAATCGTCAGGCGCGGTCCGCACGACGTACAGTTGATGAAGGGATGAAGATAGCGTCTGTTCGAGGAATCAAGGAGCTCCGCCCTGCACGTGTCGCAAAGAGCGATGTCCGGAGAGACAAAGATCTCCCCCTTCTTTTTAGCACTCCCGATGATCTGAAAATCAGAATACCGCAGCTGCTCCTCTGCTCCGCAGTCCTTCACATCCATCTTCAGGATGACGGCGCGCTCCGGCGCCCTCTCCCCGATGAAGCGGACGAAGTCCTGCACCTGCTGCCCTTCTCCCTGCGCAATAACTTCCACGAAGGAGCCCTTATTGCACACAGTGCCCGCAACACCTGTCTCTGCGGCAAGCCGTGCGAGCGTCGGACGGAAGCCCACGCCCTGCACGATGCCGTATATTTTAATTCTCTTCGTCACCATAATTAACAACTATCTGAAATTTGGGTGATCCCCCCTAGACACAACGACGTGATACCCCGTGCTCTCAATCCTTCTCTCCATGCATCTGCGGCACTCCGCCGCTTCATCTCCGGTGCAGATCTTACCGTCGTAGAGCATATATTTGGCCCTCACGCCTTTAGGCGAAAGGTTCGGCATCACGACATTGGCGCCGGCAAGAATTCCCTTCTCACGCCCCAACGGGTGGATTGTTCCGAGTGCCGTCGTCGCCGGCAGCAGGACATCCGGAAACATCAGCCGCAGAATTCCCAGCAGATGAATAGTGTCCGTGAGCGTTCCGTCCGGCATATTGCGAAAAGGCGTGTCCTTGTGGTGGATGAAAGGCCCGATACCGATCATCTGCGGCTGCAGTGCCTTCATGTAACAGAGGTCTTCGATCACATTGTCAGGAGTCTGCCAGGGTGAACCCACCATGATGCCGCAGCCGACCTGATAGCCGATCTCCTTCAGATCCTGCAGACACCTCTTGCGGTTTTCGATGGAAAGCTCCGGAGGGTGTAATTTTCCATAATGCCCGGGATTGGACGTCTCCTGCCGCAGAAGGTATCTCTGCGCGCCGGCGTCGTAATACGCCTCATACTCCGCCCTCGTCTTCTCTCCGATGGAGAGCGTGACCGCGCAGTCCGGGTGCTGCGCTCTGATCGCCCGCACAATATCGCAGATCTCCTCCGTGCTGTAGGAGAGGTCCTCCCCGCTCTGCAGCACGAATGTGCGAAACCCCAGAGCATACCCCGTATCCGTGCACTCCAGAATCTGCGCCTTTGTCAGGTGATAGCGCTGCGCCTTCTCATTGCTCCTTCGGATCCCGCAGTAGTAGCAGTCATTTCTGCAGTAGCTGGAAAACTCGATCAACCCGCGCAGATAGACATCTTTCCCGTAGTACTGCTCCCGCACTTCCCGCGCGTTCCGGTACAGGTACTCCTCGTCCTCTTGCGTCATCGAGAGAAGGAGAGCGCGCAGATCCTCCGCAGGGAGCGTCGTATCCGCCCGCAGCGCATCTATTCGGTTGATATTGTTACGGTTCTGCATACGTCTGTCCTTATGTGTCCTCTTTCACGGGTGATCTGCCAATCGCAGGGCTTTGTATGGAAAATAAAGCCTCCCGCCTGTTAAATCCCTTCCCGGTTCCTGTACTCCGGCAGGCACCGGATGGATCTCCAGAGGATCCCTCTCATGTACGAAATCGCGATGCCATAATTCGTCATCGGCACGCCCATGGAGGCCGCGAGAGCCTGTCTCGTCTGCATCTCGCGGTCGTTCAGAACGCACCCGCCGCAGTGGATAACAAGACGACAGGGCGTAAGGTCATCTGAAAATGTGCTGCCGGAAGAGAGGGCGATGGAGAGCTCCTTGCCGGTATATTTTTTGAGGAGCGCAGGTATTTTCACGGAGCCGATGTCGCCGCAGATTCTCTTGTGCGTGCAGCCCTCGGAGACGAGGACGCGGTCGCCATCCTGCAGGGCGTCAATTGTTTTTACACTGTCCACGGCACTGTGGAGACAGCCGCGGTATCTTGAGAGAAGGATCGAGAAAGAGGTGAGCGGCACCTCCTCCGGCACGATGTCCTTGATCCTGTAGAAGGCCTGCGAGTCAGTGATCACAAGCCTGGTGCCGGGATTTTCAGAGAGGGCTGCGGAGAGCTCCTCCGGCTGACAGACCACAGCCTTTCCATGGTGCAGAAGAATTTCGTGCAGCACCATCTGCTGCGGAAGGATGATGCGGCCCTTCGGCGCCTCGGCGTCCATCGGAATGACAAGAATGAAGGTATTGCCCTCTTCAATAAGGCCCTCCATGATGCCGGCCGTCTTGATCTTCGCCGTGGCAACCTTGGTGATGCGCTCCACCAGAGCATCAAACCCGAATCCGGTCTTTGCGGAGATCAGAACCGAACCGGCGGGCATGTTCTCCGGCACGGCCACATCCTGTCGGTTCCAGCACAGAATGACCGGAACGCCGCTCTTATGGAAATGATCCAGTATCTCCTGGTCCTGCTCGCGGATCTGTCCGTCGCCGACAACGAGCACGGCAACGTCGATGCGGTCCATGACGGCTCTTGTTTTCTCGACGCGGAGGGCGCCCAGCTCACCGACGTCATCAATACCGGCCGTATCGATGATCACACAGGGGCCGAGTCCGTGGATCTCCATTGCCTTGCGCACCGGATCCGTCGTCGTTCCCGGAATGTCGGAGACGATGGTCAGGCTCTGCCCCGTCAGGCGGTTGATCACGCTCGATTTGCCTGCATTTCTTCTGCCGAAAAATCCGATCTGTACTCTCTCCGAAGACGGTGTCTCATTCATGTTCATGGCTGATTAACGCCTCCACACTTGCGGTGTCAAAATAATTGATGAACGTGTTCCTGTATACCCTCCCGGACAGTGCCAGCGTCGGCATCGGCCGGAGCGTAATCCCTTCTGAAAATATCTCCGCATACATCGGATCGCAGTAAATCTCACGCACGCCGGCCGCCGCGATTCCCCCCTCCATCTCCTCCTCGCCGAAGAGGGAGAGATCTCCCGGCCGGAGGATCTGGATACTGTCATCAAAAGTACCTGCCGATCTGCCTGCAGCCTGCCGTGTGCGATCCTCAGGCAGCGGATCGGCCAGAGCGGCTTTTTTCTCAGATGCAAGGCGTCTGCTGCTGTGGGCTCTAGTTTCATGTCCATTCCACACGCGTCCCTCCAGCGGGTTGATCACAAGGACTTTTCTGCCGGTCCTTCTCTCAAGGAGAGAAGCAAGTGATCCCGCAAGGACAGGCTCGGAGAGAACGGCGATACACTGTGATGCGGTATCCGTCTGACCATTCTCCGGGCGGTTTTTATTGTCCGCTGTGTGCGCACAATCCGAAGCTCCTTGAGAATGGATGGTCGGCATGTTGTCCTTTCCCGCCGTATACAGACAGGCCTCATAATTCAGTCCCGCAGCAGCCCTCCGCAGCTGTTCAAACACCGGATCATCTTCCTCGAGCGGCACACCCACCACAAACGGCACGCCGTAATGTGCCTTCAGATACTGCGCCGCGGGGATGCCGGAAGTCGAGAGGACGAGAGAGACATCCGCCGCTGAAGAAGAGAGAATATCCGCGAGAAGATCCTCACTGGTGCCGTCTGTCTGCGCGAAGACGCTCTGTATGGCAAAGCCGTTTTTCGCCATTCTCTCTTTAAGAGAACGCAGGCTCTCCGGATGAGCAAAATCAAGAGGCATCATACCGATGACGTTTACGGTGATATTCTTCCCGGCCGCTCTCACGGACTGGTGCCCTGCCGCTTTCTCCCGCAGCTCACCGTCAAACTTCTCAAGGAGCGAGAGAAATGCTCTCCCCGCGCCCTCCGCATAATCGCGGCAGCCGTTCGAGGACACATAAAAGGTGGGGATTCCGCTCTTATTTTCAATGATCCGCGAAAGCGCGTGAAAATCTGTCCCGTTCAGCCACGGGAGCGGTGAGTTGCACAGTGCAATGAAGGCGGGCTTTTGCGGAAGAGAGGCGGCAGCCTCGAGCGTGTCGTCAATGAACTTCTTATCGTTTCCAAGGACGGCATCCCGCATATTCAGTCCGGAAATAAAAATCGCCGAGGGCTCCTTGTACCAGCGCAGCTCGTCGTGCGTGTTGTACGTCGAATTGCAGCCGGACGGGTCATGGATCACCGTCATACCGCCCAGCTCATACAGGGCGCCCGCGATGCCGGAGACATCTCCCGCATAGACGGGCAGAACCCGGTAGGTCTCTCTCATCTGCTCACCTCCCACACCCCCGGCAGCCCTAAGCCCTTGCCCGTCACAATCTCATTGTTCTTTGGCTGCAGAACCGCCTGCTGCATGAGCCGCAGGATATGCTGAACACCAAGAAATCCCGTGGCGCCGTCCTGCTCGATCACGTTGACAAAATAAGGGCTCCCGGTAAAATAAGCCGCCTTCGGCCCGATAGCCAGCATCTTCTCCCGGATGTTCATCCGCTCCCTCTCATAGAGAGAGGCCGGGGCCTGCGACGACATTACCTCAAGATCGGGGTAATGGGCCTGAACGAAAGAAAGATCCTCTGCCTCTTCGGGGCTGATCCCGTCCGCAATCACCCTCTGCACACGAAATCCATGTTCAAGGAGAAACCTCGCGAAGCCAAGAGGCCTTGGAATGCCCACATAATCGAGATAAACCGGCAGATCTCCGACGGCATGAAGTGTCTCTCTGCAGAGCTCCTGCGTTCTCTCCTCTTCCTTTTCTCTGACAACTGCCGCGCGCTCCGCTGCTCTCCCGGCAGCCTCCTCTTCCTTCATTCCGCGTGCGAGGTAAACCTGTTCAAGGAGGGCCTTCTCCTGTGCCTCAATCTCATCCGCCCGGATCGCCGCCGGCATATACAGGCTTCTCCTGCCCGCAAGATCTGCGGCCTTCTTCAGGCCATAGGCTGAGAGAGGCGACCTTGTCAGCCACAGAAAAGAAGCCCCTAGAGAAAGGTACTCATCATATGTTCTGCAGTCCTGGACCTGCCGCAGTTCCAGTCCTTCCTGCGCAAGGAGCTGTGTGAGATCGCTCTCCTGCACGCGCAGATTCTCGCCCAACATGGTGACACTGGAGAGATCTTCGTCCTGCGGGTGATCGGCCAGCACCTTCATCATCTGAAAGCGCTGCCTCTGCTCCGGCGTCGTCGTGAGCTTCTGACAGACGGGATCCATGAAGCACTCCATGAAGTCGATGTCCGGAAACCTCTTCTCGATCTCGTCTTCGATGTAGCGCATATCGCAGCCCAGCAGATGATGTGTGCAGACCGGAAAGAGCTGCACGGCGCGGGGGCGCTTTTTCACCTTGTGCAGAACGTCTGTGACGCCCTCAATCGTAATCGCCTCAAGGCTCCCGCCGCTGATCTCCCGCTCATCCGGCATGACCGAGGAGATGCGGTCCAACGCGCCCATCTCCTGCGCTGTCATGATGACGCCGCGCAGGCAGTTGTCCGGGCAGATGTAGACCTGCCGGCACTCCGGAATGAGCATACCCGTGTGTACGATGTTCCAGTGTTCATGTACCGGGCAGTTGTACTCGAGGCGCCAGGGGAAGGTTTTTCCCGCCTTCGCATCTTTTATTTTTATGACATTGTCATGTTCACCGCCTTGCGGAACGAGCGGAATCAGCATTTCAATCACCCTT
The DNA here is from genome assembly GCA_002353635.1 of Lachnospiraceae bacterium UBA2734. Taxonomy (GTDB): domain Bacteria; phylum Bacillota; class Clostridia; order Lachnospirales; family Lachnospiraceae; genus CAG-791. Next base: position 2,880 of record DEKA01000018.1, on the reverse strand, counting down.
AAACATTTGAATAGACTGTCTTGACAAAGACGCCCGGAAGTTTGCCGATCCTGCCTGAAATCCCGGAAGTGACGGGCTGCGGCGCATCGAGCACAATCGTGATGATGTTCACATTCTTCTGGCGGTAGGGAACGCCCATCCGGCCGATGATATACTCCCGGCCCTCGTGCAGGATTTTGTTGACTTCCTCCACAGCGTCCGGATTTTCGATGATGATGGACATCGCCGCCACTCTTGATGTCTGCTCCATATGCTTTCCTTCCCGTGCCGCGTTCTTTGCGGCACCAAGGGCATCGCACGGAGGATGTCCCGTGCGTACTGCTGTGCATCGATTCGCTAACCTTAAGCTCGCAGAAACGCACGGGCCCTCCTCCGCACTCTGCCTCTCTAACTGAGGCGAAATCCGCGCAGGCGGTTTTGCCAATAGGATCAGCAGATCCTCGGCAGCAGCTCGTTTCCAGGTTCCGGCAGGAAAGTCCTTGCACCGAGCTGTGTCTGTATGATGACGCGGCCCTTATTTTCAGCCTGGACCTGTCCGATGACGGCGGCACCGTGTGTGTGAGCCTGCTGCCGCAGGACGTCGATCGCCTTCTGTGCGTGCTCCATCGGCACGAAAACAACCATAGTTCCCTCGCAGGCGAGATAGAGCGGCTCGAGGCCCAGCATGCCCGTGACGCCGAGGACGCCCTCTGTCACCGGAATTTTCTCCCGCTCAATTGCGATGCCGACGCCGGCTTCCTTTGCGATTTCATAGAGGACTGTGCCGACACCGCCTCTCGTTGCGTCCCGGATAACGTGCACATCCGGCACCTCGGTGAGAAGCGCATGGATGGGATTCCAGAGCGGTGCACAGTCTGTCTTTACGTCCGCTTCTATTCCGTATTCGTCGCGGGCAAGGAGAATGGCTGTGCCGTGACGGCCGATATCGCCGGTCACGATGACGGCATCGCCGGGGGCCGCAAATCGCCCGGAGGTCTGGATGCCGTCCATCACCTGGCCCACGCCTGTCGTCGTGATAAAACACCCATCGACCTGTCCTCTGCCGGCAACCTTCGTGTCGCCGGCCACGATGACGACGCCGACCTCTTTGGCTGTCTCTTCCATAGCGGCTGCGATCTTCTCGAGGTCAGCCATGGCAAAGCCCTCCTCGATGACGAAGGCACAGGTCATATACAGGGGCTTTGCGCCCATGCAGGTGAGATCATTCACCGTGCCGCAGACGGAGAGCTTGCCGATGTTGCCGCCGGGGAAAAAGGCCGGCGATACGATAAAGCCATCTGTCGTCATGGCAATCTTTCCTGTCGGTGCGGGAAGGACGGATGCGTCGTCCGCCGTGAAATATGGGTTATTAAAATGCTCTTTGAAAACTCTGCTGATCAGCTCCGCGGTCTGTTTGCCGCCGGCGCCGTGCGCAAGTGTTACAGTATCGTTCATATCTATCACTCCTGAATATTCTGACGCGCGGGTCATTCCTCCGGTATCTCCATTCCGCGTCTTTTACGGTATCAAGGGCGTCGCGCAGAGGATGTCCCGTGCGTACTGCTGCGCATCGATTCGCTAACCTCAATCTCGGGGTTTATTCTTCCGGCGTCTCCGTCCCGTACAGATAGAAGGCGCTGCAGGCACCTTCCGAGGACACCATGCAGGCGCCCACCGGATGCTCCGGCGTACAGACTTTTCCGAACAGCGGGCACTCCCTCGGTGTGATCGCTCCCGTAAGGACTCTCCCGCACTGACAGGCGGGATTGGCTCTGCCCTCCATCTTCGGAATCTGGTACTTATACCGCGCGTCCATGTCGCGGTATTCTGCGCGCAGGCGCATGCCGGAGTTTTCAATCATGCCGATGCCGCGCCACAACGCGTCGCACGGCTCCATCACGCTGTTGACCAGCTCGCGTGCGGCGGGCTGTCCCTCTTCCTTCACGACTCTGGGATAAGCATTCACAAAGAAGGGCTTTCCCTCGTTGAATTTCTTCACGCCGATTGCGATTGCAGTCACCAGCTCGCGCGCGGTAAAGCCAGCGCAGACGCCGGATGCCAGTCCGTCTTTGGCGAGCTGCTCCGGCACGGAGAGGCCTGTAATCGCATGCACATGACCCGGATAGAGAAAGAGGTCCGTCGAATCCTTCATGGCCATATATGCCGCCGGCATCGTCTTGTTCGCCGTCAAGAGACTGAAGTTTGTGATGCCATCCTCCCGCGCCTTGCGAAGTGCAATGCAAGAGCCCGGCGTCGTCGTCTCAAATCCCACGGAAAGGAATACGCACTCCTCATCCTGATGCTCGCGGGCGTAATCTTCTGCATCCTGCGGCGAATAGACCGTCTTCACGCGGGCGCCCTTTGCGCGGGCGAGCTGCAGGGACATGGATGTTCCCGGTACGCGGACAAGATCGCCGAATGTCAATATTGTGCAGCCCTTCTCCTGCGCAAGCCACACTGCCTCGTCAATAAAGCCGACATCCGTCACGCACACAGGACATCCCGGCCCCGAGATCATATGAATCCGGGGCGATAACATGTTCCGGACGCCCTGGCGGAAAATCTCATGTGTATGCGTGCCGCAGACTTCCATGATCCGCACATCCGGGCCGTCGTAGTTTTTCAAAAACGCCACGGCTTTTTCCAGTGCCTGCGGCTTTTTGCTTCCCAGTGCCTTCGGTTTTTTGCCCTCCAGTGCCTGCGGCGCCTTCTTATTGTCACTCATCAGAGGTCCTCCAATCTGTTGACAGATCCTATGCCCATGCCTTCCATTTCTCCCATATTCCCAAATTCCTGAAAGCAATGGCTTCAGCCGTACTGCACGGCCTTTTGTTCAGCCACAATCTCTGTTCTCGCGCTCTGTGGCTGACTTCCGCGGGCTCCCCGCACATTTTGTTCAGC